>CAZSSM010000034.1:0-67566 GCA_964609385.1 uncultured Planctomycetia bacterium | reverse complement strand
GGCGAAGTGCCTGGAGTCCCTGATCGCCGAGTTGGACGCGACTCGGGAGAACGACCAGAAGAGCCTGTCTATTGAGCGGTTGGCCCTGGAGGCCTCGCGTCGCGAGCTGGAGCGCAGCCGGACCTTGCGGGGTCGGCAGGCCGGGTCGGGTTCGGACGTCGACCGCCAGGAGCTGGCGTTTTTGGCCCAGCGACGCCAGGTCCAGGCCTTGGAGAACTCCTTGAACCTGACCGGTCCGCAGCGGTCGCGGCTGGAGGCGAGCCTGGAGGCGACGCGGAGCCGGATCGCGACGATCGGCCGCGACTTGGAGCGGACGACGATCCGTGCTCCGTTCGATGGCCGGCTGGCCGAGGTGGCCATCGAGCCGGGCCAATACGTTGCCCCGCGCTCGACGCTCTTCGAGCTCTATGGCCTGGGGGTGGTGGAGGTCGAGGCGTCGATCCCGCTGGTCGACCTCCGTCGGCTCGTCCTCGACGAGTCGGCCAGCCTGGCCCGGTCCGCCTTGCTGCCGACCGACGCGGTCCGCGACCTGGAGGCGACGGTCCGGGTCCGCAGCGGCGACTGGACCCAGTCCTGGCCGGCGCGGGTGGTCCGGGTCCGCGAGCGGGTCGAGCGGCGGACGCAGGCGGTCGGCCTGGTCGTCGAGCTGAACACCGGCGAGCCCGATCCGGGCCGGTTCGGCCCCGAGACCCTGCTCATGGAGGGGGTCTTCTGCGAGATCGAACTGCGCGGCCTGGGCCGTTCCGATCACCTCCTGGTCCCGCGTTCGGCGGTCCGTCGGGGTCGGTTGTTCGTCGTCAACGACGAGGACCGACTCGAGTCACGCGCGGTCCGCATCGTGGTCGATCTCGGTGACCGCCTGGCCGTCGACGGCGCGATCTTTGAGGGCGAGCGGGTCGTGATCTCCGACCCCAGCCCGGCCGTGGAGGGGATGCGGGTCCAGCCGATCCCGGTCGAGGGCAACCTCGAGCCGCCCTCCGAAGGCGTCGTGGCGGGCGAGCCCGAGGGCGAGGCGAAAGGAGGACGGCGCTCATGATCCGCTTCTTCGCCATGCATCCGACGGCGGCCAACCTGTTGATGATCCTGTTGGTCGCTGCCGGCCTGATCAACCTTTCGGGGCTCCGCCGCGAGACGTTCCCCGACTTCCGGCCGCGCGAGGTCGAGATCCGCGTGCCCTATCCGGGCGCCACAGCCCTGGACGTCGAGGAGGCGGTCTGCCGTCGCGTCGAGGACGCCATCGACGGGGTCCGCTTCGTCGAGGAGATCCGCTGCGACGCACGGCCCAACGTGGGGATTATCACCGTCGAGATGACCGAGGGCGGCGACTACGCCGGGTTCAAGGACGAGATCGACACCAACATCGCGTCCATCGACGAGTTCCCCGACCAGGTCGAGGAGCCGATCATCCGCGAATTGAACACGACCGACCTCGTCATGGCGCTCTTGGTCTCCGGGCCGCTCGATCCGGCCGACTTGAAGACCTATACCGAAGGGTTGAAGGATCGGCTCCAGGAACTGCCCGACATCTCGCTGGTCGAGATCGACGGCTTCTCCGACCGTCAGCTCCGCGTCGAGTTGGCCAGCGAGGCGATGTTGCGGTACGGGGTCAGTCCGTCGGACGTCGCCTCGTCGATCGCCCGGCAGAGCTTGGACGTGCCCGCCGGGGCGATCGAGACGACCGGCGAGGAGCTGCTGGTCCGCGTCGACGAGGAGCGGCGGACCGTCGACGAGCTGGCCGACCTGGTCGTCATCGGCGGCGAATCGGGCGCTGAGGTCCGGATCGGCGACCTCGGCCGCGTCCTCGACGACTTCGAGATGGACGAGCGCAAGATCGTCCACAACGGACGTCGGGCGGCCCTGCTCCGGATTAAGAAGACCAACGAGCAGGATTCGCTGACCGTCGCGGCGACCCTCAAAGAGTTCCTGGACGCAGAGCGGGCACGTCAGCCTCAGGTCGAACTGATCGTCACCCAAGACATATCGACATTGGTCAGCGACCGGCTCTCGTTGCTGGTGACCAACGGTTGGCAAGGGATGCTGTTGGTCTTCGCGGTCATGGCTGTTTTCTTTCGACCGCCCCTCTCGTTCTGGGTCGTGGCCAGTCTGCCGATCTCGTTTCTGGGGGCCTTGGCCGTGGCGCCGGCCTTCGACATCACGATCAACATGCTCTCGATGGTCGGGCTCCTGCTGGCCGTGGGCATCCTGATGGACGACGGGATCGTGATCGCCGAGAACATCGCGGCCCACCGAGCCCGAGGCGCCGCTCCGATGCGCGCGGCCATCGACGGGGTCGGTGAGGTCGCTGCCGGCGTCTTCGCCTCGTTCGTGACCACCGCCTGCGTGCTGGGCCCCTTGGCGTTCCTCTCCGGCAACATCGGCCGGGTCCTGGAGGTCGTCCCGCTGATCCTCTTGCTGGTCCTGGCCTTCAGCCTGGTCGAAGCGTTCATGATCTTGCCATCGCACCTGGGACATTCGTTGAAGGGACCACCGCCGACGGGTCGGTTCCGACGGGCCGTCGACGGGGCGCTCGACCGCGCTCGACGCGGCCTGGGAGCGATCGTCGATCGCCTGATCGCCCGCCGATACCTCTGGCTCGGGACCGTCGGCGCGGTCTTCCTGGGGAGCCTGGCCCTGCCGGCCGGCGGCATCGTCAAGTTCCAGGCATTGCCCGAACTGGAGGGCGACACGATCGTTGCCCGGGTCCTGATGCCCCAAGGCACGCCGCTGGAGCAGACCGAACGCGTCGTCGACCAGCTCACCCGCGCCCTCGAAGAAAGCCCCGTCCTTCAGGAGCCTCAGAAGGACGGCCAGCCGCTGATCAAGACGGTCTATGTGAGATATGACGAGAACCTGGACGTCTTCGAGACCGGCTCGCAGGTGGCCACGATCTATGTCGACCTGCTGGCTGCGCAGGATCGGACCATCCGACTGGACGATGTCTTCGATGCCTGGCGCGACCAGGCCGGGCCGATCGCCGATGCCGAGAGCGTCAGCTTCACCGAGCCGACCTTGGGGCCGGCCGGCCGCAACCTGGAGATCCGCGTTCGAGGCCCCAACCTGGAGGAGATCCGTCAGGTCTCCTTGGAGATGAAGGACTGGTTCGCCCGATATCCCGGCGTGACCAACATGTCCGAGGACGTCCGACCCGGCCGTCGTGAGTACGTTGTCCGGACCCGGCCCGGCGCCCTGCGGATGGACGTCGACGCCTCGAGCATGGCCGGCCAACTCCGAGCCGCCTTCGAAGGCCAGATCGCCGACGAGATCCAGGTCGGCGGCGAGTCCTACGAGGTCTCCGTCCGCTTCGACCCGGCCAGCCAGGCCAGCATCCGCGACCTCGACGCCTTCCGCTTCACCAGGCCCGACGGCCAGCAGGTCCCCTTGGCCTCGGTTGCCCGCCTGGACGAGACCCGAGGCTGGTCGCGGATCGCCAGGATTGACGGTCAGCGGACTGTGACCCTTCGCGGCGACGTCGACTCCCAACGCACCAACACCGAGGCCCTCCTCTCGGCCCTCCAAGCCGAGTATCTGCCTGCGGTTCAAGAACGTCATCCCGATGTCACCTTCGAACTCGAGGGCGAGACCGCCGAGGCGGCCAAGACGCGCGGTTCGATGGTCCGCGGCATGGGCCTCGGCATGCTCGGCATCTTCATCCTGCTCTCCTTCCAGTTCCGCAGCTATGTCGAGCCGTTGATCGTGATGGTGGCCATTCCGTTCGCGCTGGTCGGCGTGATCTGGGGACACCTGTTGATGGGGTACGACCTGACCATGCCGGGCATCCTCGGCTTCATCGCGCTGTCGGGCGTGGTGGTCAACGACTCGATCCTCTTGGTCGTCTTCCTCAAGCGGGCCCGCGCCGAGGGTGTGCCGTCCGATTCGGCCGCCGGCCGCGCCAGCCGCGAACGCTTCCGCGCCATTCTCATGACGTCCCTGACGACCGTGGCCGGCCTGCTCCCCTTAATGTTCGAGCGGAGCCTCCAGGCCCAGATCCTGATCCCGTTGGCCATCAGCATCGTCTTCGGCCTGATCGCCTCGACCCTTTTGGTCCTCCTGGTCATCCCCTGCCTCTACGTCGTCCTCGACGACTTCGGCCTGACCGCCCGGATCGATCGCGATGACGATCCAAACGATGAGTACGAGTGAAATAATATTTTTGTTAAATTAATAATATCAATGATTAAAATATTTAGTTAAGGAAATCCGGTACTCAAAAAGTAAGCCTCAGGGGGATGTCTCGATGCGGCCCACCGGCCGGTTGCTCCCCCTGACGGCTTGCTCACCGGCTGGCCTTTGAGGTCCGATCTGTTTCCGCCTTCGGCCCACCGAGTGGGTGGCTGGGGACTGCGACGCGGAGCGGAGCAGACCCCGGTTCCGAAGTCTCGAGATCGCCAACCATCGGACTGCCCTCCAAAGAACGGCTCAACAAGGTCATCCCCGAGAACTGGCCCCCCGACAGAGCCCCGACAAGTTGATCAAACCTGGATCCGTCCGCCGTCGCGGCTCGAACGCCGGACAAGTAGATCGCGCGTAGGCCGTGGTCGTCCCCCGATCCCACCTCCAACCCGCCCCCCCTGACTTTCCGTTCCCGACTTTCCGGCCGTTTTTACTCGTCGATGCCGGGTCGCAGCCGTTACAACCCGAACCGGTTCTCCGCCTCGGCGCATGCGAAACCCTCTCGGCCGATCGTATGAGAATCGGCCGATGTCTCGATCCGTGTGACCCCGGATTGCCAAAGAGCCCCCACTCCTCGCGGTCGTGGACCCGATCTCGAGCCCGCTCCGACGCCCCCTTCCGGCCGATCTCAGCGCGCGACGCGGGCATCGTGTCGACGTCTCGACGCGTCTGCTCGACCCCAACGGATGGCGGGTCGGACACGTCGAGCGGTCCGATGCGCGGGCGCTGGCCCGGCGGTATTCTGGGGAGTCGAGCTGATCATTCCCGTTGAGGCAGCGAGCGTCCCGTCCACGCCAACGCCCCGAGCCTCCGATCGGGACGGACCACGAAAATCGATCGATGGACGGTCCCTCGCGATGCCCATGCGACGGGGCACGGGCATCCTTCGGCTCCTCCACCCCACAACGCCCGGACGCCGACCCGCCAACGGTAAGCCAACGCCAAAGCGAGCCGGATCGGGCAGACCACGACGAAAACAGCCGTCGCGATCAGAATTGTCGCGGCGATCATCGCGAAGGTGGCGATCAGCAACACCAGCTTAATAGTCAAGGCCACGAGGATCGCCCAGGTCGGCGCATCGCGATTCGCACCTGACGGCTCACCCCCAGCCGGCGCTGGGATCGCCGTCTCGGCCCCCTCCGGAGGCTCGGCCTCGGTCACGATTGCCGCGGGCGTCCCGTCTGCTTCAGGCTCCACGACTTCCGATCGACGTGCCGACGCGTCCCGGTGCCGCTCGGGATCGGGTCCATAGACCCATGCCGGTCGCGCCCCATAGACGATCTCGATCGGAGCCTCGGCCACGACCAACCGGGCCAGCGAAACCGGCTCGCTCGAAGATCGGGTCGCCGGATTCCCCGATGGCCTCAACGCCGGGTCATCCGAAGAGTGCGAATTTGTCCTGTTCGGTTTGCCGAGGCGCTCCGGCGATCCGTTCGGTCGCGACGTGTTCGGCTCTCGCCCACGCAGTCCGAGACGGAACCCCGAGGCCCGAGCCGCGTTACAAGCCCGTCGAAAGGCGACATAGGAGACCGCATAGGGGTCCTCGAACCGCCCTTCGAGATAGGCCACCTCGCCGTGCGCCATCCATCGCTGGATGGTCGGCTCATCGACGCCGACGGCCATACAGGCCCGGGGGACTCCCCAGCCGGCACGAATGCCCTGACAGATCGCCGCGATGACCTCGCAACTGGGACCCGTGCCATCCATCCCGAACCATCTCCCCGATGCTCCTGATCCCACCGGTCGGCCACCCCCGCCCCAGCGCGAAGACCGGCCCACCACAGATAGGATCAAGTGATTGAGGCGAAGCGTTCACAGGATTTTCTCCAGGGCCTCGACGATCCGGCTCGCCCAGCCATTCCATCAGAACGATCAGGACAAGCGGATCTCGCCCTCCGGCACTTCGATCTGAATAATTTTCGCCATCCTCATACAATGGAGCGAGATGGCCAACGTATACTCGCTTGCCTCGGAGGATGATCGATAGTACGATAACTTCTAGCTGGTTACTATATTCAGCTCCTGACATTCAGTTTCGAAAGTTCCTATAGATAATCGTTGGTGAACGTATGTCATCGACCACGTCTACTGGCGTCACCTGGCAATTCGAACGACAGTGGCTCGAGCATCGACCCAACGAAGAACCGGTAAAGGTTCGCACCATCGACCTCTCGTCATACAAGTGTGTCGCAATGCTTGGGGCGGCCGGTTCGGGGAAGACGTTCGAATCCGATCGCCTTGCTGATGATGAGCGAAAAGCGGGCAAGGATGTCCACTTCCGTCGTTTGGCGGAGCACTCCGGATCGAGCGAAGAACTGTCTTGCCAGCTCGGCCGGCTAGCCGAGGGGGCTACAAAAAACACGGTCATATATCTCGACGCACTTGACGAAGCCATGGTGCCGCTACGGCAATCATGGCTTGCCATCCGTGAATGGCTCAAGAACGTGCTCCGTGACACTGGCGCTGCGGTGCGAATCTCATGTCGCTCCGCAGTCTGGCCCGAAGAGCTCACAACGGTACTCGATGAGTATGCGGGGGATGGTGGATTCATCAGAGCGATACTCCAACCACTGACCGATAACGACATCCAGACCGCCGCCCAGGTCTCTAATTTCGATGCCGCCCAATTCGTCGCTGAGATCGCATCACGACGTGCGGAATCTCTGGCGAGGCAGCCCCTGACACTTCTGATGTTATTCAGAATCTTTGAAGAGTCCGAGCGCCTGCCGTCAACTCTGTCGAAACTGTTCGAGGATGGGCTACGCACGCTTGCAGCCGATCGCTATGAACGTTTTGAGATCGGAACCCACTTGCCTTTTGATCCGGAAGAACTGCTTGCAGCAGCCGAGCGGCTAGCCTGCTATACTATTCTGACGGGGTTCGATACAGTAGGGCTCCATGATGATACCGTGGACGGTTCTCTAAAATGGATAGAGTTGTCTGCCATCAATGACGGTGCAGCATCTCTGAACCGAAAACTGCTCCAGGCCGTCGGATCGTCCGGGCTCTGTGATTCTGAGTCCTCTGCATCGTTCCGCTTCGGGCATCGTCAGTTCGCCGAGTATTTGGCCGGCCGGCGACTGGCGCGAATGCTGCCGCATCAGGCACGCTCGCTACTAGCGAGCCCCGCAGGATGGGAAAATGGTGTCGCCGGTCCACTTCGAGAGACCGCGTCGTTCGCCGCTATGTCGAACGAAACACTCGCATCATGGCTCGCCCGCTATGACCCAGAAGTAGTCGGACTGTCCGATGTCGCCGATTTCGGATTGCGACAGATCGCCACATGTAGCCTGCTCGATCGGGTCCGTAAAGGCCACATGACGGACGAATTATTGAGTCACGGAGAACTGGAACTACGTGGCTTTCAGTACGAAAACGTTGAAGACGATCTCCGACCAATGCTCCAAGAAAGAGCGGCCGGCTGTGATGATGTCCAGGAGTACGTCATCCAGCTTATCCAGAGCTGGCAACTCGCCTCAATGAGCGAGGATCTAGCCGAGCTCGCGCTCGACGAAACAGCTTCGAATCATATACGGGTAGCGGCAGCAAATGCGTTGCTGAATATCGGATCGGATGCTTCTCGAGAACGGCTGAAGCCTCTTGCGGACGGTGTACCGGGCGACGAAAACAATGAGCTCAAGGGGCTAGCAATCCGCTGCAATTGGCCAACGCGACTCACCGTGCCAGAGCTGCTGTCCAAGCTAACGCCCAGATCAAACACGTCATTCTTTGGCTCGTATTTCATTCTTCTTCAGGAACTTGATGGTGAAGGTTTCTGTGCAGACGGTCATCTGGTCGATGGGCTTCGATGGGCTCGATGCCACGTATCGAGGCATGGGGACAGCGACCCCGCTCACCGGATTGTGATCCGGATGGCCCACGCGGCACTTCGTAGGTTGGACGATCCGAACGTAGAGGCTGCACTTGTCGAGTTACTCCAGCACTGTGCGTCGAGCCACATTCCTATCCCTTCACCTCTAAGTCCTCTTCGAACGATCGAATCCTCGTGGAATGGCGCCGAGATAGAACTCACCACACCCCTGGCGTCCGAGATGACCATCCGACATCAGCTAATTGATGCTCTTGCCAAGGCCGCTGAGGAGCCGCTCGACCTCTTGCGGATCGCCGATAGGACGCCGGGAATGCGCGTTCTCGATGACTTTCGATGGCTTTTGAGGCGTGGCTGCGATGAGGTCTTACCGATGGTCAGGAGGACGTGCTATTTGGAACTTGCGCGATCGCTTCCATGGATGACGCGATCCGACTATGTCGATGCTTGGCTGCTCGTGCGTGAGCAAGAGCCCGTGTGTTCCGTGCTCGTCTGTCCCATATTGATCCACTTAGAGTCGGATCAGGCGTCGCGACTCCGCGAGGAATGGAGACTGATGCATGAGCCGGAAGAGTCAGATACTTCAACCAGGCTAGACCATCCGCCGCGAGAACTCGTGCTGCAATACTTGACCCGAGCCGAGGCTGAGGACCCCAGATTCTTCTTCAATCTCTGCTGGGTGTTGACCCTCGAGCCCACGAGCACAGAGTGCAGTCTCGAGCGATTTCTCACCCGCTCTCCAGGATGGATAGAGGCTGACGATGACACGAAGTGCAGAATCGTTGACGCAGCAAAGCGTTTATTGACCTCAGAAGAGGTTGATGATCATGAGACGTGCCACGAAGAACGCTTGGAATCGATACTCCATGGTTGCATGTCCGCGATGTGGCTTGTTCTCGAGGTTGATCCAGCATGGTTCCACTCGCTCCGACTCAGTTGGTGGCAACGGTGGTGCTGGTACATCCTAAGGGAACTTAGAATGCACATGCATGGCGAGACAGACGACCCGAAACAGACAATCTTCTCGATGCTCTATAAAGCAGCGCCCCAGAGCGTCAGAGATGTAATTGTTCGCCTGGCTTCATGCGGCGGAACAGGTAGTGATGGGCTGCTGCCTGATTTGCTTCAAATGACGCGTCGCATTCGCGATCCTGTTCTAGATGAGATGCTGTGCCAACTGCTCTCTAATCGCGAAGTAGTGGCATCTAACATTGTGGCGGTTGCAAGGTTCGTACTGTCCCGCGCTCCAGGTGATGCAACCACTATTTGTGTCTCGCTGTTGTCTGAGTCGGGACCCGACGACGACGAATCTCCGGCGATCAACGCGGCGGTGTCTCTTCTATTTGAATGCGTATCCGACGCATGGCCGCAGGTGTCTCGGTTCGTGCGAGACAACGAACAGCATGGTCGACAGGTTTTGGAGCGGTTTGCTGATGATTACGAGACCAATCGTCGAATCGAATCGCTTTCGGTGTCGCAAATGGGAGAACTCGCCGGCCATCTAGTTCATCTCTTTCCGCCGGAGAACGACCCCGAACACAAGGGAGCATATTGGTTTAGTCCCGATGACTCTGCACGTGCCCTCAGGAAGCAACTCATTTCAGACCTAGGTAATCGAGATGATCTTGAGGCTATCAATGCATTGTGTCGACTCGAACAGCGGTTCGGACCGCAATACCCGTGGCTGCGACGTCCTCGAGCGAGGGCTGAACGGTCGTATCGGCTTTCGCAATGGATCCCGATTCCCATTGACACAATCTCGTCTATGCTTTCGTCGCAGGAGATGCGGCTTATTCGATCGGAAGACGACGTGCTGGACGGCATCGTGGCCGCACTTGAAGACTACGCTCGCAGGATCCGGCAAGACGGCAGTGTAAGCGTTGAAGATCTATGGAATCGACATGGTGATTCACTACCGAGTCCGAAAGCGGAGGAACATGTATCCAGCAAACTTTGCGGCGCAGTCCGGGAGTACTTTAAGCAATACGCGATTACCGCTGATCGAGAGGTAGAGATCCATAGACGAACGACATGCGCAGAGGGGGGCGAACCTGGGTCTGAGCTCGATGTGTTGGTGCAGGCTTCCGCACGAGGGACTAGCTCTGGAAGTGGAATCCGGGTTCCAATCGAGGTCAAACTATCGTGCAATCGTCAGGTCAAATCTGGTATGAAGGACCAGTTGTTCGATCGCTATATCCCACAGCTCGGTGCGACCCACGGGCTGTATGTCGTTATCTGGATGAGTATTCCAGATCCGGAAAAATTAAAATCAAATCATAGGCCGAAGTGGAGTACATTAGAGATTGCTCGTTTAGAACTCGATGAGCAGGCTAATGAGCTGTCGTCGAGAGACCAGGGATTCCGGGTGAGGGCTCTGGTGTTGGACGCTGCTTTGAGATAGCTGAAAGTCAACGAGTAAGGCTTAACAGGATCGATGGAATTGGGCTTGTTCGCGTGCGCGGAAATGAAAACGCCGTGAACCCGGAACGTGTCCGGGGCCCCTGTGTCAATAAAGTTGAAGATGTTCGTTCCTCGATCGTCGGGGCGGATCGGGTTGGCCCCGCTTAGTTAGGGGGGCGTGAGGCGAAGCGACTGAGGAAGTCATCGGACGGTGCAGGTCCGCTGGGCTCGGGGGTTCGGCACGAGAGAGGGGGGGGCCGATGGCGAAACCGAAGAAACCGACGGCGCGGCTGAGCGAGGAGGGATCCCCCGAGCTCCGGAAACAGCTCGACCGGATCGGAGAATGGTCGCTCGAGGCCGACGAGGACAAGCTCCGCATCGTCTGGGATCGGCCCGAGGACCTGGTGGACGAGCTGACCCTCCCGGTCGAGTTCCCAATCCAAGTTGCCGTGCGAGGCCACCATGACTCGGATGAGCGGATGTTCGAATTGTGGGAGGCGATCCATCGACGGCGGGCATCGTTCCTCTACGACCTCCGTCGTCAATTGGAAGATCCCGTCGTGCTGGAAGATGACGAAGAAGACGACGATATCGAGCGGTCGGACCTCGAACCTTGCGAGCCGAAACTGGTCGTCCGCCGAACCGGACTCGAGAACGACCTCCTGTATGAGGTCGAAGTAGTCGCCGAAGCCGGAGACGACGAACATATCCTGGTCATCTGATGTGGTTAGGATCGAGGACGGCTCGAACGCTCTTGGGAGTTGATGTAGCCTCGACGAGTCTGCCGATCCGGTCTCGTGTCCGGAAATGAAAAACGCTGGGAACCCGGAATGTGTCCGAGTCCCCAGCGTCGACGAGAGTGAGGTTGTCTGTTTCTTCGATCGTCGGGTCAGGTCGGGTTGGTCTCGATTCGATCAGGGGAAGCGTGGGCCGAATCGTCCGAGGAAGGCGACGGTCCGGATGGTGCGACCGGTCCGGACATCGACGACGGTCAGGCGAGTGCGACCGCGAGCGCACTCGAGCTGACGGGAGGCCCGGACGATCGGTCGTCGATCGATGCTCAGGATCAGGTCGCCGGGCTCCAGGCCGGTCCGCGAGGCCGGTCCGCCGAACTGGGTCTGCTGGACCTGAATGGCCGCGCCGAAGGTGGTCCGGACCACCTGGTATTGCATGCCCCAGGTCGGGGAGAACCGGATCCCGAAGCCCGGGCCGCCGATGCCGGGTCGGAGGAACTTGGTGCTCGGACCGCCGATGCCCGGGCCAACCACGCCTTTGCCGAACCCGGTCGGGACCACAGGGTCTTGCGGGCAGGTCGGCCCGACGCCGGGGCCGGGCAGGAACCCGGGATCCACAGAAGATTGCGGGACGCCGACGTCCAGGCGGATGCGGGGCGAGTCCCCCCGAGAGCCGAGGCCCCGACCGCGCTGGGCCGACGCCTCACCGGCGAAGACGACTAGGCCGAGCAGCGTGCCGACGGTCAGGGTCAGGAGCATGCGGGTCATCAGGTGCTTAATCATCGAATGTTCCTCCGTTTCGTGTCTGTCTTGTATGTCTTCGTCGGCCGTCTGACCGACCCACCCGTTCCATGAGTTGAGGCACAATCGAGGGGACAACCCGGTCGGTTTTTTCCGAGGACTCCCCGGTCCGTCGCCCCTCAAAGGCCGGGGAGCGTCCGAATCGGGGGAGATCCGCGTAGAATGGAGAGCCGGATGAGGGTCGAGATCGTGGTTTCGTTCCCAACGTTGGGCCCGAGTGAGAATCCAGACTGGCGCATGGGGCGATACCGGAGGCTCTCCCTTTCCTCAAGCAGGCCGAGGGTTGGGGTGGCTGGGACTTGGACTGCTCAGGGGGCCAGACCTTCGGGGCCAATCCGGTTGAGTGGGCGACCTGTTCAAACGCGGGGTTGGCCGTCTCGAGACATCATCCCCAGGTCTGCTCCGCGTTGCGTCGCGGTCCCTAGCCTAGCCACCCGAGCATGGCGTCCAGGTGGTGTTTGGGGGCGAGACAAGCACCCCAACGGCCTCATGAGCCAGCACGGTTCCGCCCCTGATCCTCGCGAGGGTCGAGGGGACCTTGGAGGCCGGGCTGCTTGCGGGCTCCGGTCGGGGACTGGAGAATCGGGGCCCGATTTCAAAGGCGGCTCGGTCCCCTCGGAGGCTCGGACACGGATCAGTGATTCGGGGGCATCGGGCGGGCCGGAGATTGGAGACTGGCCCGGCTCATGATAAGCGTGATCAACCAAGCCCAGACCAAGGTCGAAGCCGAAGAGCCGGAGATCTCCCCATGTCGAGCACTCGAGAATCGTTGAGCCTGACCCGCCAGCTCGAGCCGGCCATCCTTCGACTGGCCACCGAGTCGCTGGAGCCCGAGGAGCGTCGACGGGCCAGCGACGACCTGATCGCCATGGCCCACGAGCGGATCGAGCACCTGACCCGGACGATCCTCCGCGATCATCCGAAAGTTCGGCGCCGTGAGGTCACCGGCGACATCGCCCAGACGGTCGTTTTGAAGATCTATCGGTATCTGGACGGGCCGACCCCGCCCAACGACGGCCGGCACTTCCTGAGGATCGTCGCTCGGATGATCCGCTTCACGATCCTGGAGCTGGCCGAGCAGCATCGACGCAACCCCGGCATGAGCGTCTTGGGCGTGGGTGTCGACCGCGACGAATCGACCTCCGACCACCTCGGCGCCGCGTTCGATCCGGCCGAAGCGACCCAAGGCCCCGCAGACCTCGCCGAGTGGACCGAGTTCCACCGGAGCGTCGAACAGCTCCCCGAAGACGACCGCGAAGTCTTCGAACTGCGTTATTACAACGGTTTGAGTGTTGAGGCGGTGGCCGAGCTGGTCGGCGTCGATCCACGGACCGTCAAGCGGCGCTGGAGCCGCGCCCGACTCAAACTCCAGGAACTCTGGGATCAAGGGCCGACCCGCTGAGGCCGCGATCCCAAACGTACCGGAACCGGACCCACGACCATGCGACCGGGCGCCTCGATGTTGACGCCCCGGATCGCATCCCATCCGCCACCCAGAGAGCCGACCCGTGATCCAGGACCCGCAACGCGATTCGAACCCCGAAGACGAGCCCCGGCCGGCCCCGGATCCCGCGACCGATCGATCGACCGACGGGTCGGCCACCGATGACGCCGATTGGATCCTCGACGTCGTCACCCAGTGGGACGAGTTGGCCAGCCTCGGTCGCCCGCCCGAACTCGAGGCGCTCTGCGCCGAGCGCCCGCACCTGCTCGAGGAGGTCCGCACGAAGGTCGATGCGCTCCGACGCCTCGACCGCCGGCTCGATCCCGAGCTCAATGCCGGACCCGAGGCTCGACCACGCGCCGAGTTGCTCCCCCGACCGTTCGACCTGACCGTGCCCGACCTCGACGACCTCGATGGGCGGGCCGTCGACGAGCCGCGTCGGGGCTTGGAATATGTCACGGATCTGGAAGATCTGGAAGTCTACAACGATCTGGGCGGCTTGGGACGTATCTATCGCGGTTGGGATCGGGCCCTCCAGCGCCATGTGGCCGTCAAGGTCTGTCGGAAGCAGCCCGGCAGCGGGTCCGACGATGGCCAGGCTGCCCGCGCCCTGGAGATGTTCCGCCAGGAATCGGTGATCACCGGAGCGCTCGACCACCCGGGGATCGTCAGCGTGCATGGGCTCGGGACGACCCGCGACGGGCGGCCCTTCTATGTGATGAAGCTGATCCGCGGGATGTCGCTGCAAGAGGCGATCGCGCAGGCCCACGAGCCCGAACCACCAGCGCATCCGGCCTCGATCTTCGAGATCCGGAGCGGGCTCGACGGCGTCGCGGAGTCCCGGTCTTGGCGTCGACGGTCACGACCGCGCGGCCTCGACGAGTTGACGCTCCGACGCCTGCTCAACCACTTCGTGGCCGCCTGTCGGACCCTGGCCTACGCCCATGACGCCGGCGTTGTGCATCGCGACATCAAGCCGGACAACATCATGCTCGGGCGCTACGGCGAGACCTTCGTGCTCGACTGGGGCTTGGCCACGCCGCACGAGGATCCGGGCCGTTGCGAGGTGACCCGCTCGGACCTCCGGGGCCGGCTCCGAGGCGACCTGAGCCCGACCGCCGGCACGATCCTCTACATGGCTCCGGAGCGGATCTCCAACCCGGAAGGCCCCGCGCGGCCGACCCAGGACGTCTACAGCCTCGGCGGCACGCTCTACAAGATCCTCACCGGTAAGCCGCCCTTCGATGAGTCGCACTCGACCAGCGCGTTGCTCCGCGAGATCGTCCGCGGTCAAGTCATCCCCCCACGCAAACATCAGGCCCACGTCCCCCACGCCTTGGAGGCGATCTGCCTCAAGGCGATGGCGCGGTCGGCGACGCTCCGCTACCAGAACGCCCAGGAGATGGCCGATGAGATCGAGCGCTATCTGAGCAACGGACGTGTCGAAGCCTACCGGGAGACCCCGCCCGAACGGATGCTCCGGTTCGCGAGGCGCAACGCCTCGGCGACCGTCAGCGCGCTGGTCGGCCTGATGCTCTGCCTCTCCCTCGTGCTCGGCGGCGTCGTCCTGCTGGCCCGCTCGGCCGACCGCCAGAGCCAGACCAAGGACCACGCCCTCAGCCTGGCCGCCCGCTACGCCTCGCAGGCGATCGGGCAAGAGGTCAACAACCGCTGGCGGATCCTCGAACTCGCCGCCACCGACGACGAGCTGATCGAACTGCTGACGCAATGGAGCGAAGGCGACAAGTCGCCCCCGCCGGATCCCGAGAGACGGATCGACTCGGCCGAACTGGAGCGCTTCGAACTCTGGCTGCACCGCTTGGCCGATCGCTTCAATCCGGTCGTCCCCTCGGATAGCTGGTTCCTCTGCGATGCCAACGGCTACCAGCTCGCGCGCGACCCGATCCCGGCCGACGGCGAGGCACCCATCAGTCTGGGCCGTTGCTATGCCCATCGCGACTACTTCCATGGCCTCGGGCTCGACCTGGGCCGGGATCAGATCGGCCAGCGGGAGATCACGCCGATCATCGACGTCCACCTCTCGGCCACCTATCGAAGCTCCAATACGGATCAGCTCAAGGTGGCCCTCTCGGTGCCGATCCGCGTCGGGGATCAGACCCTTGGGGTGCTCGGCATGTCGATCCGGCTGGGCGCGTTCGCCTTCCTGCAGGATTCTCTCCAGGGCGACCTGATCGCCGTGCTGGCCGACCTCGATGACGACACGCTGGAGGGTCGCAGACGCCCGGGGGTCATCCTGCACCACCCCGACCTGCTCCGCTCGCTCCGCAGCGATCTGGTCGTCGATGATCGCCCCACGCCCTTGCCCCGACTCTCCGTCGAGCAGCTCGAGAGCCTCAACCGCCTCCGTCGTCGACTCGCCCCGACGATCACCAGCACCGACGATGACTCGGAACAGCCTCAGGCCCTGCTCGTCGACAACTACCGCGATCCGGTCCGACTCGGACCCGACCAGCCCGCCGCCAAGACCGAGAAGGCCGCCATCATGCCCATCTATATCGAAGGACGGCGATGCTCCACGGTCCAAAATTCCTGCAACACCGGGTGGGTTATCATCGTTCAAGTGAAAGAAATTTGATAAGTTAGTAGATGTGGGTCCGATGGGTGATTGCCCCGCATCGGATCCAGGAGATGGGCGAATCGGAACAGCGACCGGAAAGGTGTAAGCTAATCGAGGGGCGGCTCACTGGTTGTCCATCATCTCGAACAAGCCACCCTCTTCCTCCATCATGTCCATCGTGCTGCCCTCTTCTCCTTCTTCGCCCGCATCGTCTTCATCCTCGTCCTCATGCACGACGATGACAGGATAGCAGTAGTAATAGGTGGGATAGCAATAGGCTGGGTAGTAGTAGGTGGTTGGGTAGTAGTAATAGGTGGGGTGGTAATGGGTCGGGTAGCAGGGTTGGACGTAGTGGCTGTACGTCGGGCCGCTTGAGCCACCACAGAGGAGGCTAGCGTTGGAGCTCTGGGCGGCGACAAAGGTCAGCGCTAGGGCGAGTACGAGCGCGCGGATCATGGGTCGCATCTCCGGAGACAAGGGTGCGTGTTCGGAATTGGAGCACGTCACAGACCTAACCAGCCCGACTCGGCCAACCGGGGTCTCCAGGGGAATGGAGAACACTGACGAGATTGGGTGGAGACAGACGATTAGGACAGTCTGAAAATACCGGTTGACCTTTCCGTTGTCAATGATCCGCGATGTTACGAGATCCAGATTGCTCGATGACCAGAAAGGTCCTGGCCTGAGCGATCTCCAGGTTTGCTCTCTATTCTTCCTATCTAGTTACCTGTCTTCTCCAGGCTATCACTCGTCGCGCGACCATATCGGCGAGAAAACCTCGATCTATGTAATATATGAATGTAAAACTTTTTCGATTTTGTGGAATTGAAGGAGATTTTCTAACGCGTCCCGACGAGGCACCGTTTGGTTGTCAGGAAGGCCGTCAATCAAGACGCTTGCGTGTTAATCATTGTGCGAGCATGTGGGCGATTCGTTAGACGTGGGCTCGATGACTCCTGCTCCAGTCGCCTCGTCCGTGATCGACTGGAGATTCGCATCAGCGTCGGCGTTCTTTAAGGGGTTGATCGTCGATCGGGGGGAGTCAGCGGGAGGCCTTGCCGATCTCCACAGACCGCGCGACACCTTCGACGCAGGTGTGGGTTGAATTCCCCGACTGCCTCACCGATCGGCTTTGAGCGGATGAACAGGCATGTCGAGTGGGACTGCAGGCGCTTTATCCATGGGAGAGGCTGATGAGGAAATGGCACGTCGTGTTAGTCTTCGGATCGGTTTTTGCTTGGGTGTTGATGTTTGTGAGCTTCGTCCGGGCGGACGACCGCTCGCTCGTCGGTCAACGGATCCCCGAGCTGTCCGTCGAGGCCTTGGACGGCGGGGTCTGGCGACTGGACGACGAGCCTGCCGATCAGGGTGAAGGGCGGGGTCCGTTGATCGTTGTGGCGTTCCTGGGGACCGAGTGCCCTTTGGCTCAGACCTATGGCACCAAGTTGGCCGAGATGGCCGCGCGTTATCGTGAGCGGGGCGTCCGTTTCGTGGCGGTGATGTCGAACTGGCAGGACGATCGTCAGGAGATGGTGCGGTTTGCTGGGGAGCAGGGGATCGCCTTCCCCATCGTGCCGGATCGCCCGGGGACCCTGGCTCGGACCTTCGGCGCCTCGAGGACGCCGGAGACCTTCGTCGTCGATCGCGATCGTTGGGTCCGCTACTGGGGGCGCATCGACGACCGTTTCGTCCAAGGAGGGCGCCGCGATCGAGCGACCCGCGAGGACCTTCGGATCGCGATCGACGAACTCTTGGACGGCCGCGCGGTGAGCGTGCCGGTCACCGAGGTCGTCGGCTGCGTCATCGGCCGACCGCCCGAGGAGTTGCGGCCCGCAATCGTGGAACCGCCACGGCCTGAGCCGGAGATCACTTTTGCGAGCGACGTGGCCCCGATCCTGTTCGCCAAGTGTGCTCGCTGCCATCGGCCCGGTCAGGTCGCCCCGTTCGCGATGGACGCGTATGAGGATATCGCGATCTGGGCCCCGACGATCAAGGAGGCGGTACGGGATCGTCGGATGCCCCCTTGGGGCGTGGCACCGGGGTACGGCCCCTTCGAACACGACCTGAGCCTGAGCGATGAGCAGATCGCGACGATCATTCGCTGGGTCGATGCTGGGGCGCCGTCCGGTGACCTGGCCGAAGCTCCGCCCTTCCCCGAGTTCGGCGAGGGCTGGCAGTTGGGCGAGCCCGATCTGATCGTGATCCTCCCGGAATATGTTGTCCAGCCGAGCGACTCCGATGAGTGGCCGACGTTGAGCGTTGAGGTTCCGTTTCCGAAAGGGGATCACTGGATCCAGGCCGTGGAGGTCTTGCCAGGCAACCCCGAGGTCGTTCACCACTTGGCGTTGTCCTTCGGTGGCACTGGGGTCATGGGCGGTGTGGAGGCCGTCGGGGCTGAGGGGGCTCGAGGACGGATCGGATTCGCGGGGGACGCTGCGGCTCGGGGGCGGATGCTCCGCCAGTTGATGCAGCGACGGCGTCAAGGTGGTGGGGGACGGGGCAATCCCGCATCACAACAGACGCGCGGGCGTCTGGGCGCGTGGGCGGCCGGGTCCCCGGCCATCGCGTATCCGGAGGGCATCGGGATCCCGATCACCTCGACTGACGGGACCATGATCTTCACCGCCGCGATGCATTACCACCCGACCTCGAACACCGTGGAACGCGACCAGACCAAGATTGGGCTCTACTTCGGTGAAGGACCGCTCCGCCGGGTCGCCGGCCGGGCCGCAGCGAACTTCCTGCCGATCATCATTCCTCCAGGGGAGGCCGAATACATTGTCCGCGGGCGGATCAAACTCGACGAGGACATTCAGATCATCTCATATGAGCCACGCATGCATTTTCGAGGTCGAGAGATGACCTACATCGCTCACTATCCGAACGGGACCCGCGAGACCTTGTTGGAGGTGCCCCGCTACGACTTCAACTACCAGTGGCGGTATCAACTGGTCGAGCCGAAACCGATCGCGGCCGGCACCGAGATCGAGATGATCGCGCGGCTCGACAATTCGGCGTCCAATCGCAACAACCCGGACCCCGAGGCGATCGTCCGCTTCGGCCCCGAGTCGGATGACGAGATGGCGGTCGGCTCATTCATGTATTTCTCCGAGGAACGGGTCGAACCGCTCCGCGGTGACCCCGGCCGTCGGATCGCCGAGTGGATCGAAGCGCATCCGGAGGCCTCCTATTTCCGGGGGACGATGCGGTTGGGACCGATCGCGACCTTCCCGATGCTGCTGATCGTCGAGCCCGACGGGCAGGGGACGCTCGTGATGCCGGCACAGGGGACGAACTTCGACATCCCGCTCGGGACCGTCGAGCGCCGGGACGGTCGTGTCTCGGCCGATCACCGAAGCGGCTGGGGCCGGACCACCGTCGAGGGAACGCTCGAGGGTCCAACACTCGAGGCCGACATCCGGATCGAGAACAACCTCCAGAACCCCTTCATGAGGATGTGGAACCGGGGGTTCGCCTTCCTCGGTGATTGGTCCGAGAGCAGGTGATCTGCGAAGGGTCTCCGTTCCTGGAATCGGGTCAGCGATTCTGTTCAGGATCTGTCGAGATCACCAGCCTCGCGGTAGGAGAAGGCTGGTGATCTTATGGATTGTTTCGAAGAAATTTATGGACGCTCTTGTGTGTTGGCGGGTCCGGAAAGGGTGATGCTCACCTCTTCCGGCGTGACCGTGGCTTCGGAGAGGGGTCACGCCGAACCCGAGGATCGTTCCTTACTCGACCCGTTCGAAGCCGATCGTTTCATTCGCCTGCTTAATGTAGTCCAAGATGGCTTCTGTGCTGGTGGGGACATAGAGCCGGATCAGCACGGTCCATCCCTCTTCGACGTCGATGTTGTTCGGCTTGTCCGGGCAGTTGAAGTGAAACGTGTAGCTCCCGTCTTCGTTGGGGGTGGCCGTTCGGTTGTTCAAGGCGAAGTTGTCCTTCGCGATCCAGCCCTTGCTGTCGTAGGTGGTCACGGAGAAGAAGCCGCCCCGGTCGAAATCCAAGGGCGGGACGGGAAGTGTGATCGAGCAGGGTGCGCCCTCCTTGCACTGGCCCGTCGGTTGGATCGTGTTGAGATAGGCTGCGTGCTTGATAGGGAGTCCGAAGATGCCGACCGCCGAGGCGATCAGGAACTGCGTCGGTTCCACTTCGTCCTTGGTTCCGAAGTAGAATTGGGGCTTGTCCGCCTCATCCATCCGGGCCTTGAGTCGCTGTCTGGTCGCGTCCAGACTCGTCTTCTCGAAGCCTTTGGCTTCGTAGGGCTTCGCGGAATTCGCCTCGATGCGGACCCGGTCCTGATGTTGGTGGGCCTCCTGGTAGCCTTCCTCATCGAGCGAGCGCACGCCCGTCCTCATATTGAGAAAGACATGATTTCCGAGGGCGACATCCTCGGGCGTGAACGTCCTCTGCTCACCCGGGTAGATCACCGCGATGGTGTACTGGTTCTCGTCGATGACTTGGATCGCGGAGTAGACGTCCCAAGCAGGATCGTTGCTCCTTCGGAGATGTCGACGACCGCGTGGCTGTACATGACGTCCCGATTCTCTCGGACCACAAACTGATTGTCCCGACTCGACATCTCCCGAGAATGGCGGAACGAGTTCACGGGGTGCTCGGCGGAATGGTCGGCGAAATACCGGTCGGTCTCGGCGATCGTGAAGTTGGTCTCATCGACGAGGATTTCATCGTTGGCATTCCGCTTGGCGGAGGCCTGTTCGCCGACGACGGCCACGGTCGGGAGTCGGTACTGTCGCGACAAGACCGAAGGTCCGGGCCGATAGACCCGCATCAGGTAGTTCCATCCCTCGGTGATCTCCACCCGATTCGGTTTGTCTCCGCAAGCCTCCTCCGACCCGAAGTAGACCGTGAAGGTGCCGTCCTCATTTAGGGTGACGTTGCGGTCGTTCACGATGTTGTTGTCGCTCTCCATGAACCCGTCGTTGCCGTAGACCGTGATGGACCAAAAGGCATTGTTCTCGGGCACTTGATAGGTCGCCGTGTAGCCCTTGGTCGGGTCGGCCGGGCCGGCGTCGTTGATGTACACCGCGTCCTTTTCTGGAAAGAGGCCCCATGCACCCGCTGCGGCCAGATGCCGGGTCTCTTCATTGACCTCGCCTCGCGGACCCATCCAATCGGGCTCGTATTGTGCGTACTTCTGAAACTCCTTCTCATACTCCGCGCGAAGCGCAAGCATCGATTCCTTGTCCCATGGGGGGACGGGGAACGGATCGGCGCTGGTGGCCTGGATCGTGATCTTGTCTTGTAGGTCATTGACCAACTGTACATCGGCAGGGTCGTCCGGATCCATCAGTTGGATCCGCTGGACTAAGCCGATGTACTTGGTGTCTGATGGGATAACGTAGGTCCCCGGTTCATAAAAGACGATGGGCGCATAGTGGTCGTTGTCGATCACGAAGACCGAGAAGTACCGGTCGTCGGGGAACTCGGGGATGGTGACCGTGGCTTCGCCTTCGGTATCCACAACGGCCCCGGCGTAGAGCGTGTCCCGATTCATCCGCACAACGGTCTGTTCATCCAAGGGTGTCGGTTTGCGAATGTAGAAGAACCGGTTGACCTTACCACTGGCGTTCTTCTGGAAATCGGCGAAGGCGAAATCCGTCTCCGCACGGATGTAAGTCTCCGGCGTAACTTCCACGCCCGCGTCTTTCGAAGATGACGTCGCCTCGCTTCCGGTGAGCCCCGCAACGACCATCAAGAGAAAGTATCTGGGGTTCATCAACGACTCCGGTTCCAGACTGGAAATTTCGGGCGGATTGTATTTCTGTGATCATGTGTTTCGGGACGCTTATCTCGGTAGGTGAGGTGGTCCGTCGTTACGCCAACGCAAGTTACCTCCAACCTCATCATCAATGATAACGAGTCATGATTGATAAGATCACCGTTTGCGGCGATCGATTGTGGACAACACATGCCCAGACCCGCAGTTAGCTATCGCCCCAGGCAACGTCCAGCCCCTACCGATCGTCGGAACCGGTTGATCGAGACGAATCAAAAATAAATCTTATGTCGAATCAGATGGTAATTAAAAGCGATTTAATTATGTGGGTCGTTGTCTGGGAAGGGACTATCTTCGCCCCGGAGCAGACCTAGAAGGACTCGTGCACCGGGTCATCTCGCGAACGATGGTTCGTCGACGACGTGGACCGACTCGCGCGATCGGGGGTCGGCCCTCGAAGGGGGCGGGCGGTATTCAGCGGACCCGAGCCTGGGTCAGCTTGAGAGCCCAGACCGAGGCGGAGGGCACCGATTACGCTTCAACAAAGCGGCTTCAGATCTTGCGGTCGGCCTGGGCGCTTCGAAGGTGGATCGTCTTGTGCTCGAAGTCGTGGACGGCGCGGATGTAGCGGACGGTCCGGCTGGTGGCGCGCATCAGGATCGAGTGGGTGATCGCCTTCTTGCCGGTCAACCGGACGCCGGGCAACAGGGAGCTGTCGCTGATCCCGGTGGCGCAGAAGAGGGCGCTTCGGCCCCGGACGAGATCCTCGTTGGTGAAGGTGCGTTGCAGGTCGTCGGGACCGACACTGTTGAGGAGCTCAGCACGTTCCTCCTCGTCACGGGGCCACATCCGGAGCAGCAGTTCGCCGCCGAGCGCCTTGAGGGCGGCGGCGGTGAGGACGCCTTCGGGAGAGCCGCCGATGCCGTAGTAGATATCGACGACGTGGTCGGCCAGCGAGGGGGCAACGGCCGCGGCGATGTCGCCGTCGGTGATCAGTCGGAGGGCCGCGCCGATGCGTCGGACCTCGGCGATCGCCTCGGCGTTGCGGGGCCGATTGAGCATGACGATGATCACCTCGCGGACCCGTTTGCCGAGCGCCTCGGCGACCCGGTTGAGGATCGTCTCCATCGAGTCGTCCAGGCTCAATGCCGGCATGCCGGCCTGGATCGCCTCGACGACTTGGGGCCCGTAGGCCAACTTCTCGGAGTAGAAGGCTGGGATCGGCCGCATCGCGCAGGGGCCGTCGGGTAGGCGTTGGCTGGCGGCCATCACCGAGATCGAGTTAGGCTGGCCGTTGGCGACGTTGGAGGTGCCGTCGACCGGGTCCAGCGCGATGTCGTAGCGGGGCGACTCCTCCAGCCAGGTGCCCAGCCGATCTCCTTGGAAGAGGCCCGGCGCGTTGTCCTTGATCCCTTCGCCGATGGCCACCTCGCCCCGGATATCGACCAAGTCGAAGACACCTTGGATGGCGTCGATGGCCGCCGCGTCGGCCTCCTCCTTCTGCCCGCGGCCCAGCCAGGGCACGACACTCAGCGCGGCGTTCTCGGTGGCCCGGACGAACTCGAACTCGACGCTCCGTTCCGGGTCGGATTTGGTCAGTGACTCGACCATCAGCCACGCTCCTAGGCAACAGGACAAGAGATCTCAGGCCTAAACCCATTCTATGGCAAGAAGGGACACATCGCGAGGCCGTGGTCATCCGAAGGTTCCCCCCAGGCGATCTCTCGATCACGACTGGCGGGCACCTCGATCGTGAACCAGCACCGTTCGACGAGCCGAGCCTCGCCGATCCCCCGTCTTGATTCTCGAATCCCACCCAAACCTCTCGTCTTGAGATGCCTTGACATGGCTGTTTCCGGACCGAAACAATGCGGTCTTGTTTCTGGTCATCACATTGTCCGATGGAACATTGTCCGATGGCCCCCCGATGGTCGCTGACCCTTGCACATTCATGACGAATCCGACGCTCGACATCTCGCGCCGATTGTCATGGTTGGCCGTGCCGGTGATCTGGATCGGGGCTTATTTGCTCGGCCGGGGATCGGTCGACCCACCGCCCGTCCTGCCGATCCGAGACATCTTGGACGATTCGGTCGCGGGCCACATCGGCCATGCCTGCCGCTGCGGATCGGCATGTTCTAGGCTGGTCTGTTGCTGCGACGAGGGGTCACATCTCGCGCACATGGACAGAGGTGTGGACCGAACGGGCGAGGGAGGCGACCGGAGGTTGACCTCCGTGCTTGAGGATCTCCTGCCCACCGTTCCGGCATGTCTTCGGTCGTCGCCATGCGATGGGTCGGGGTTGCCCGAGGAGGCCCCTCGGACTTCGACCTGGAAGGTGATCGCCTGGCAGGTCTCGGCTCGGCCGAGGTCGATGCGGTCCGATCGCGGTTCGCGGCTGGGGACCGATCCCGAAGCCCTCCCGGATCCTCGCGCGGACCGACTGGAGCGGCCACCGCGAGGCTGATTCTGTCGGCGACCCATCCATCCTGGTTCGTCGATGAGATGACATCGTCGCGTCGTTGAGGCGGTGGTCGCTCCCGCTGCGCGCAAGCGTTAGGGAGCAGACTCGATCATCGTCCCGTGACCCGTCCGCGCGTCGGATCGGGCTGGACAGGGTGTCGACCCCGACGTCGGATCCGTCGAGGACTGGGCGCACAAACGACGCACATGTTCCCGATCGCATCGCGTCACGATCGACTGACGACTCCGAACATGCCGAGTCGTCACTAAGAGGATCGTGTGCGCCGATTTACTTGTGGTTTCGATTCTTTTCAGACTTTGGGCTGTCAAAGGCACGTTCATGTCGACGCATGCGCGTCGATCGCGAACGAATAGTCAAGCTCAATCGCTCATGTTCCGGAGATTTGTACATGCAACGGTTATCGCGCGGTTTCACGTTGATCGAGTTGTTGGTGGTGATCGCGATCATCGCGATCTTGGTCTCGTTGCTGTTGCCGGCGGTCCAGCAGGCCCGCGAGGCGGCTCGGCGCGCACAGTGTCAGAACAACCTGAAGCAGATCGGCATCGCCTTACACAATTACCATTCGGCGGTCGACAGCTTTCCCGTCGGCTTCCTGATCCCGGGTGAGGGCGAGGCGGCGCCCGGGATCCCGGCGCTGCATTACCGATGGTCGGCCTTGGCACAGATGACGCCATACCTGGAGCAGACGGCGGTCTTCGACTCGCTGAACTTCGACTTCCCGATCGCCTCGGGCTTTACCGAGGTTTACGGGACGCCGCCGTTCACGATCTTCCCGGCCAACGCGACCGTCGTCGGCACGGTCGTCGAGGTCTTCCTCTGTCCGAGCGACGGCGACGGTCCCCCGTCGGAAACATCGGGGCCGTCGAACTACGCGTTCAGCTCCGGCGACGGTTCCAACGGCGGCGACGCGACCGACGCCAACGGCACCTTCGTGATCGGCCGGGTCCACTCGATCGCGACGATCCGCGACGGGTCGAGCAACACGATCGCCGCCTCGGAGCAATTAGTCAGCCCCACCGGCGTCCCTTCGCAGTCAACCCCGACGCCGACACCCGGCTTCTGGCCGCGCGCCTTGGCACGGACCGACGCGCCCTTGACCCCGGAGAAATGTGCCGAGCCGTCACGAGGGTGGAACTTCACCAAGGGTAACGGCTGGTGGGACGGCGACTATCGGAGCACGCTCTACAACCACTTCGCGACACCCAACGCGGACCAGTTCGACTGCGTGACCTTCCACAATCCCGGCTGGAAGACCGCCCGCAGCGAGCACCCCGGCGGTGTCAATGCGCTCTTCTGTGATGGGCATGTGGCGTTCATCGCCGAGACCATCGCCCTGGAGACCTGGCGCGCTCTGGCAACCCGACGTGGCCGCGAGGTGATCTCCGCTGAGGCCTTCTGATCCCAGCCACCGATCCGGATCTCGGGCAGGGCCTCGACCCGCGACCCGAGTCCGGATTGTCAAAGCCTCGATCGGTTTCGGAATCCCTGTCATTTAGAAAGAGGATAACCATGTCGACATGGCTTCATCCCCGACGCGTCGCGCAGATCCATCGCTGGCTCGGTCTGGTTTTCAGCGTGACGATCTTCATGTCCGCCGGGAGCGGGATCCTGCACACGATCATGAGCCGCACCCAGGCGCCACCGCCCCGGCCTCGGGCTGAAGGCTCGCTCGACGTCTCTCGGTTCCGCGTCCCGTTAATTGATGCAGTCGCACAGATCCCCGGAACGCCTGATCGGATCGAGACGATCAATCTCCGTCGAGTCGGAGACGAATCCTGGTATCAAATTGACGTCCTGGGTCGGGATGTGCCGGTCTACGTGAATGCCGAGACCGGTGCGCTTGGCGAGGGGGTCGATGAGGCCTATGCCTCGCAGATCGCCGAGGACTACCTCGGGGAGACGACGATGACCCGGACCGATTACCTGACCGAATTCGATGCCGAATATATTACGATCTTCCGGATCTTGCCGGTGCACCGGTTCGACCTCGACGACGGTCAGGGGACTCGGGTCTACGTCTCGACGGCCACCGGGAGCGTGACCCGACATACGGACGACCGCCGACAACTGGAGGCGATGAGCTTCAGTCTGCTGCACAAATGGATGTTTGTCCGCAACAAGGATCTCCGCGATGGCTTGCTTGTGGCGGTCACTTCGGGGATCCTCCTGGTCTCGCTCTTCGGGATCGGGCTGTTCGGCCTGACCCGACCTAAGCGGAACGCCCGGCGTTCGATCGCGGCTAGGCCCGGGGAGTCATCGGGCCTCACGACGTCCTGAATCATCGTGACCGATTCGATTTCATCGATGCCTGACGTAAGCCGTTCAATAGCCAAGAGTTGGAGTGAAACGGTGCGTCGGGCTGGATTTGGCGTAACTCCTGCACTACGTGGCAGTTGCGCTGGAGGCTGCACCCCTGTCAGAAGATTATCGGTCGCGTCCTCCGATCCCGTTCATGACGGCCGATCGTGTCTTGACTGGGGTCCATAATGGGATTGCTCGGTCGGTGGCGGCATCGCGTCGACCCATCTCAAAGGAGCCCGATTAGTGAACGCACGCCCCGTCGTCGAGGAGGTGAACGTCGGTTCGTCAGAGGTCCGCGATCTGATCGCCTGGACATGTCGCGTCTGTGGCGTGGTCCGACTGACCTCGCAGATCGATTTCACCTGGAACGCGCGTTTTACCGCGCGGATGGGCGATGCGCGTTGGGATCCTCAGACGCGACGGGGCCTGATCCGACTCTCTTCGGTCCTCTGGCCCAAGGCCGATCGCGACGAGCAGGTCGAGACGGTCGTCCACGAGGCCTGTCACGTCATCGCCGGGCACCTCTACGGGCCGAGCCAGGGTCACGGTCCGAACTGGCGTGCCTTGATGCGGCGTTGCGGTTACGAGAACGCTGCCCGCTGCCACAACGTGGATCGTGATGGGATCGCCGCCCGTCGCCAGCAGCGTCAGGTCCGTGCCGTGTGTGGATGCTCGCAAGGCGTCATGATCGGGCCGATCCAGGCTGCCCGCGCCCGTCGCGGTTCAGTCTATCGCTGTCGGCGCTGTGATCAGACGATCCGCTTGCCCAAGCTCTATCTCCGAGCTGGGATCCGAAGCCGGTCGAGCCGCTCCGACACGTCGGCCTAACGGATTCGGAGACCGGGCCGGATCGGACCGTCGGCCCTCGGGAGAACGTTGGGTTCTCCCGGAGCCTCGGGTCGTCGACAAAAGGTCTCGCACCTCATTCCTTCGGAAGGATGAAGGCAGCGCGGACCGGTGCGGGCATGGGGGAGTCGGGACCTTTGACGGCCTTCCAGATGATCTCGTTGAACAGGAGGTCGTCGGCGCGGTCCTCCTCGGCGAGGTTGAGCTGCTTGGACAACTCGGCGCCCCAGGCGGTCTCCAGGTTCCGTTCCTCGAGGTTGACGCTGGCGTCGCGGCAGCGATACGGGGTCAGGTCGGCTTCGCCTGTGAAGCTGCGGTACATCGGGGTGGCGGCGGCGTCGAACTGGCTCATCGGTTCGAGCCCGAGGATCAGCTCCATCGTTCGGAGCATCGACGAGGTCGTGTAGAGCGTTGAGTCGAGCGATCCGCGCTTGATGTAGGGGCTGATGGCCAGGGCGACGGTCCGGTGGGCATCGACGTGGTCCGGTCCGTTCTGGGCGTCGTCCTCGACGACGAAGATGGCCATCTCGGGCCAGAACTTGGACCGGCTGACGGCCTCGACGAGTTGTCCGAGGGCCAGGTCGTTGTCGGCCACGCAGGCGTTGACGGTCCGGGCGCCGGGCCGGGTGCCCGAGGTGTGGTCGTTGGGCAGGCGGACGATGCTGAGTTGCGGCATGCCGCCCTCGCGCTCGAAGCGTTGCAGCTCGCTGATGAACCGCGCGGCCCGCTTGACGTCGGGATAGGTCATGTCATAGCTGTGGAAGAGCGGGTCGAATCGGCCTTCTAGGGCGGGCACGGTGGCGAACCGGGGGGCGTCCGGCGTGGGGCCGTTACGGACGAACTCGCCGTAGCTTCGGACACTGACCCCCTTGGCGATGGCGCGGTCCCAGAGGTAGCCGCCGGCCGGCTCAGCGATCTCGAAGACGCCTTCGGACGGGTAGGGGACGCGGCGGTCGCCCCGGTAGCCCAACGGCCAGAGCCGCTCGACGAAGTCGGTCGCGTAGGCGCCCATGGTCCATTCGTGACCGTCGGCGCTGACCTCCGACTCGACGTAGAAGTTGTCCAGCAGGACGAACTCTTCGGCCAGAGCGTGGTGGTTCGGCGTGACCGCCTCGGGGAACAGGCAGATCGACGGGTCGCCGTTTCCGCGCGGGACGTCGCCGAAAACCTGGTCGTAGGTCCGATTCTCTTTGATGATATAGATGCAATACTTGATCGGTGAGGGGTCGCCGACCTTGGCCGGGATCGGGTTGTCGTCGGCGCGGGTCTCGGTCCGGACCGCCGCGTCGAGCTGGAGCGGACAGTTGCGCAGGACCGTCTGGCTGTACTCTTGCATGGTGGCTGGATCGGGCATCGAGAACCGCGAGAGGACGCCTTGGAAGAGGCCGCCGATGTACTGCTCGGTGACGCGTCCTCGGCGCTGAATGGGGTTCGGGCCCGAGCGGTTGGCCTTGGGCGTGGCCCCTTTGGAGTTGGTGACGAAGACTGACAACGGGTTGGCCGGCTCCGCTTCGGGCTCATCCGCCTCGTCGCCGGTCGTCGGCGTCTCCAAGGCGAACGGGGCGATCCGGACTGAGGTCGGATACCATCCGGTAGGGATGAAGCCCAAGGGCTTGCTCTCGCCGGGTTCCTCGACGTTGAAGACGGCCAGGTCGTTGGTGTTGGCGTTGGCCACCATCAGGATCTTGCCGTCGGGCGTTAAGCCCAGCGAACTCGGGGTGCAGCCCGACGGGGCGTTGGGATGGATCGCCGTGGCGATCACCTCTAGGGTCTTGCCGGTTTCTGTCTCAAAGATCGAGACGGTGTTCCGGTTCGCGTTGGCGACGTAAAGAATTGAGTTGTCGGGGCTTAACTGCAACTCGTTGGGGTGTTCCTGCGACTTGAGCGGGGTGAGAGGTTCATTGGTTTTCGTATCGATGACGGCCACCTCGGCGCGTCCCCAGAGA
This sequence comes from uncultured Planctomycetia bacterium, assembly GCA_964609385.1. Classification (GTDB taxonomy): domain Bacteria; phylum Planctomycetota; class Planctomycetia; order Isosphaerales; family Isosphaeraceae; genus CAZSSM01. Next base: position 38,295 of record CAZSSM010000034.1, on the reverse strand, counting down.
CTCACGTAGAGCCGATCCGCCTCGTCGAGCAGCTCGAGGTCATAGGGCCAGGCCTCCTCGCCGAGCGGGATCTCGGCTTCCAGTTCGCCGGTCTCAGCGTTGAAGCGGGCCACGGTGAAGCTGAAGGCGTTGGCCACATAGAGGGTCTGGCCGTCGTCGGAGACCTCAAGGCCGGCGACCACCCGACGCGCTTCCAGCGGCTGGTAGGAGTCCTCGCTTTGGGCGCCCAACGGTGCGGAGGTGGAATACGTGAATTCGACACGGTTAGTCAGCACGCCGTCTCGGTAATCGTAACGATAGATCAGGTCGTCAAATCCGCCACTGAGGAACAACTTTGTCCCATCAGGCGACCAGGCGATGCCGTTGAAGCTGTACGGCACGATACTCCGGCTCAGGATCCGGCCGCTCTTGGGCTCGACCAGCACCACCTCGTGGTCGCCGTAGCCGCAATGCTGGATCGCCAGCACCGGCTCGCTGGGATGCACTTCGATCCGCGAGGGGAAGTCGCCCAGCTTCGACAGTTCGCCGGCCGGGGCGATCCGCCAACCGTTGGGGAGCATGATCGCGCCGGCCTCGAGTTGGCCCGGCCAGGTGATCGCGGGCCGTTCGTCTGCCGCATCCTGGGCCTGAATGGACGATGTGCCAAGCGATGTTAAGATGAGCACTGAAGTCAAAAGGAGCAGGATTCGTCTCGCGCGCGGAAGCGTCGCGGCGACCGCGGGTTGTGCGAAAGCCGACATGAGGGTCGATTCCTCGATGGGAGTTCGGGGAGGGTCCTGATCGATGAGCCGACCCCAACGGGTCGCGCCTCGACCGGTCCCGTCAGCCTAGCGCGCCCCGAAGCCGGTTGCACGTGGCTGGATCGGCGACCGTTCCGAACTTCATCGAATCTTCCCCCGGTCGGCTGATTGCATTGGCTAGGCCGCTCAGGTGAAGGGATCGTCTATGCGGCGATAGGCCTCGAGGTCTTCCTCGGGGATCGTGTAGGTGCCCCAACCTTTGGGCGTGCCGGCGGTCTCCTCAGGCGAGACGCGGAACTGGTCGAGGTCGATGACGCCGCCTTGGATCTCGGCCTCCGCGGTCTTGAGCCGTTGTTCGAGGGTCTGGACTCGTTGTTCCAGCAGGGTCACGCGGGCATCGGTGCTGTCGGGCCGGAGCGGTCGGGGCACCTCGGGATAGCCCAGTTGGCGTTGCAACGCGCTGAAGAGGTAGAGCGGGTCGCGGCCCCGGTTGGCCCGCGCGATCTTGCCCTCTTTCAACCCGAAGAGGATCGGGAACTTGGGCTGAAAGTCGGGGAGCTTGCGGCGACGCAACTGGAGGAAGTGCTCGCTGTGGACGAAGAGCAGATCGGCGAAGTCGACGTCGCCCAATCGGGCCTGGACGCGGAGCACGAAGTCGTGCCAGGGTTCGTCGTAGGCCGGGTCGTCGGCCACGGCGGCCAGGCCTTCGGTGAAGCCGAGCCGGTTCCTCGAGAGCGCCTCGAAGTGGTAGACGAAGAGTCCGGGTGGGGTTGCTCCGTTGGCCTTGTATTTCGCCTCGCGGGCCAGAATGAGTAAGGCCCGATCGATGGTGAACCGGGTCCGATCCTGCTCGGCAGCGCGGATCACGTGGGCCTGAAACGGAGTGAAATAGTGGGCCAACTGGACCATCGCCGGCGCCATCAGGCCCGAGACCCGGATCTCGGTGGCCAGATACGATGTGGCCAGGGGCAACTTGGTGTTGGCCAGCAGCTCGTCGCCGATCGCCTCCAGGACCTGCTGCGCCGGCAGGCCGTCGAGCAGCCGTTCGCGGAACGTCTCGAAGAAATACGTCTGTTCGATATATTCTTCACGCTCAAGTGCTTTGGCGGGCATCGGCGACGATCCACAAACGAGGATGGGGAGGTCAGTCTGGTTGATCCGATGGCCCCGAGGTCAGCCGACCACTGCCTGGTCCTCGGTCGACGCGGTCGTTTCGACTTGGCCCGCACGGCTCCCGGCCGCTAGACCCAGGATCTGGACGACCAGCGCGATGCTCGAGCCGATCGACAGCAGGACGAAGGTGATGATCAAGTAAGTGGGCCGTTCGCCGGTGTAGGCGCGGACCGCCTGGGTGATGAACCCGATCTCCAAGAGTCCGGTCAGGGCCACGCCGAGATAGACCGCAGGCCGGAGCTTCAGAGCGGCCAGACCGACCAGCAGGGTCAACAGGCCCGAGCCGCCGCCGGCCAGCACGGCCGTCTTGGCCTTCTCCCAATCGAATTCGGCCAATGCGAAGGCCACGACGCTGCAGAGAATGATGTAGACGCCCAGCCCGATCACCGCCCAAGTCGCTCGTGACACGTGTTCCCCTCGCTTTTGTTGACGTTGTTCCGAGTTGCCAGATCACGCAGGCCGATCGCGGTCCTGCTCGTGTTTCAAGGATCAGGATAGGGTCCTCCGCCCCCCCACGACCACCCCGACTCGGAACCTCGAGGACCCAGGATCCGGCTCCGTCCTTTGGGAGATCGGCCCGGTCGGACGATCGGCCCCGATCGGGGCGTTCGCCTGGTCAGGGGATTCGGTACAGTGGTTGATGGATCGGGTAGGCCATCGGGCGCTTTTTGGGGGAATTAGGCCATGTCGGGGATCGATCGGCGGACGTGGATGTATCGGGGTCTCGGCGGAGTCGTTGGCGCGACGTTGCTCGGCTCATCGGCCCGGTTCGAAGCAAGCGCGGCCCAGGAGCCCGGCGCTCGGCCATCGCGCGATCCGAGCGTCGAGGTGCTCAACCCCCGAGAGCACGTCCCGGTCAGTTTGATCATCGATGACTCGACCTGCTTAGTGAATCTGGCCCACTTCGCGATCCCGCAGTTCCGACAGGTCTTCCCCGATCGCTACCGACAGGCCTGGCGTGAGCTGCCTCGCGAGATCCCCGACGCGTTCGTCCGCGAGTTCCTCGACTGGTGTCGCGACCACCGCGTCAAAGGGAAGTACAGCATCGTGCCCTATCCGGCCTGCGTCGGTTGGCTCGACCGCGAACTGCCCGGCTGGTCCGCCGACGACCTGGAGGCGAGCCTCCGGTTGGTCCGCGACGAAGTCACACCCGACTGGGACATTCATCCCGAAATGGTGACGCACACTTGGATCATCGACACCAAGACGGGACGTCCGTATCCTGAAAAGTCCGAGCAGTTCATGGAAAATTGGCGTTGGACCGATGGCAGGTCGGTCGACGAATTGGCCGAGTACATGGTCTACGCCCTGCGGATCCTCGATCGGGTTGGACTCCGCTGCGAAGGGATCACGACCCCCGGCGGCTTCGGCAACCGCGTCCTGCCCGAACTGGCCCAGGCGAGTTTCCAGGCTGTCCGTGAGGTCTCCGGCGCGACGATCCCCCACTACTTCCGCCACCTCTACACCGATGACCGGAGCGCGGCGCCCCGGGTCGAGTACGCCTCGGGGCTCGACGGCGACGATCCGCGCTGCGTGGTCTCGATCATCGGCTGCACCGGCGATTGGTTCGGAGGTTGGGATGGTTTGACCATCGGCTCGGTCGATCGATTCATCACTGAGGACCTCCAAGGGGGGCGGCTCCCCGAGGTCATCGAGCGCGGCGAGCCGGCCGTTCTGGTCTGCCATTGGCCCGGCTTCTATTGCAACGGAGAGAAGACCGGCTATCGGATCTTCCAGGAGGTCGTCCGGCGTCTCGAAGGCCATCCCGCTCGGCTCACCTGGATGACCCTCGCGGAAATCGCCCGCTACTGGGCCGCCAAAGAGCTGACCGGCATCTCCAAAGACGATCGGCATGTGACCTTCGAGGCCCCCTACGCATGCTCCGAGTTCACCGTCACGATCGGTGTTGCAGATGGCTCGATGCCCGAGACTCTTCAGTTGGTCGACTCCAAGGGCCGCCAGACGAGGTTGGACGAATTGAAGCGAGGTCGCCCCTTAAAGTCGGGCACGTTCCGACGCGATCCCGAAGGACGGAGGATCATCACCTGCTTCGACCTGCCCCGAGGTCGTTCTCGGCTCGAATTCATCAATGAGCCGAAGGTTTAGATCTTTATTGTATAAACTTGTTGATGCACGGTTTTTATTGGAGGGCGGATCGGTCGTCGGGCGTCCATTCAGATGGCGAAGACGAAGACTTCACCGTCGTCGGTGAGCATGGCGAACTGGTCGGGCTTGTCGCCGGGGATCAGGCATCGCGGTTGGTGGGGCTGGGGGACATCGGCGACCGGGGTGAGTTTCGTGTTCTTGGTCTCGAAGACCTCGAGTTGGGCGCTTTCTCCGGAGGCGACGATAAGGTATCCGCTCCGGTTGAGCGTGGCGCGGGGCTCGGCCAAGTCGTTGCCGAAGGACTTGGGGTCGGACAGCTCGGGATCGGCGTCGAACCAGACGATCGCGCCGCCGGTCTCGAAGGTGACGACCAGGCGGCCGACGGTGGCGGGGGGGGATCCGCAGAGATCCCGGATCGGGCTGGCGAACTCAGAGGTCTCGAGCTTGAGGTCGGGTCCCAGGCAGAGCAATGTCGAGGTGAGGCCGAGGAAGACCTTGGTCCGGTGCGCATACATAGGGATCGGCGTTTGAAGCTGGTCCGGCTCGAGGTCCAGGGGCAGGTGGAGCGTCGTGCGCAGGAGGCCCTCCGGATCGTGGATGCTCAGGAGCAGACCGTCCTCCCAGGAGATGATCCAGGTCTGACCGGAGCCGTCACGCACCGCGCCGAGCACCGAGGTCGCTCCGGTGCCGGGGATCGGGGGCAGGCCGGGCGTCCCTCGTGAGCCCCATCGGAGTTCGGAGAGCCCGGACCGGCCCATGGCGAAGACGCCGAGTTCGTCGAGGTTCCGGGGATCGGGCACCAGCAGGAGGGGGATCGTCTCCTCGGCGATGGTCCGTCTCGGGATCGTTGGGGACCAGGCGTTCGGCCCGGCGCGACGCCCCTGATAGTCGACGTGGGTCAGGAGGAGGCAGGATTGGGGCGTCAACGGGTCGTCGTGGGTCCCTACGATGACGATCGAGGACCCGACGCGGGCCATGGTCCGCCATTGAGGTTCGATCCAGTCGGGGAGCCCGGCTTGTCCGATTTGGAAGGCGTGGACGACCTGGATCTTGTCGCGGGAGCCGGTTCGTGTCGTGGGCTTGACCGAAGGTCTGACCTGATCGTCGCGTCGAAGGTTGAGGTAGCGCTGGGCGTCACGGTCGAGGAGTCGGTCGTGTGGGGCGAGTCGGGCCAGGGCCTTGACCAGGCCGCGGACCTCAACCAGGGGCGCTTCGCGGAGCCGTACGCCGACGACGCGACGAGTCGACTCGACGGCGGTGGCGCGGACGACTGGTTCGGGATATTCCGAGGCGAGGTCGGCCAAGAGGTCGGCGATGCCAACGACACGTCGGGAGTCTCGGGCCTCATCGACGAGTTCGACAACACGTTCGATTGCGTCTTCATGACGCTCCCAACGCACGAACACCTCGAAAACCTGACGGAGGCACTGCATTCCCTGCGGGCTGTTGTCCCAGCCGATCTCGAGTTGGGCCAGGGCCTGGTCGGGCTCGTTCAGCTTGGTCTCCCAGATCCTCGCCGCGCTGAGGCGGTCTTCCTGCTCGGCGTAGGCCTCGACGGCCTCACGATAGGCCTGGCGGGCCCGCTCGGGCTGGCCGAGCTGATCGTAGAGGTCACCGACCTTCTCGAACATCGTGATCCGGCGGTACTGCGCGATCGCCTCGGTCCAGAGTCCGCCCAATTCGAGGCAGACCGCCGCATCGCGCGGGCTGTTGAGCTTGTCGCGGTACAGCGCGGCGGCCTCGCGGTAGTGGCGACCCGTCTTCAGGGCATTGGCCGCCGAGTTGAGGTCGTCGAGCAGGACCGCGAAGATGTAAGCGGCGCGTCGGTGTCGGCCGAGTCGGAGTTCGCGATTAGCCAGCGCACGGTAGCGGTTGCGGAGTTCCTCGAGCAGTTCGTGAGGGGCATCCCAGAGCGACGCCGGCCCACCACCGCGAATCTGGTTTAAATTGAAGTCGATGTCGCGTCGCGTGAGCTGATCCGAATCCGAAGGGGTCCGGCCTCGAGGCGCCCCGCCGCCGAACGGCAAGGCATAGCGGAGTCCGCGCTCAGGGTCGGACTGAAGCATCTCTAAGAGTCGTTGCAGCGACCGATGTTGCCGAGTCCGACGGACCGACTCGTCGACATGCTGAAGCTGGCGTTGGGCGAACGATTCGAGGTGGTTGATCCAGGTCGGGCCGGTCAGGTCGGGCCGGTGCGGGGCGTGTCGGGTCACCGACAGGATCGAGCGGGCCATCCCGCGCCGAAGAGCGCGGCCTAGCGACCGCAGCGGCATGCGCTCACGCTTCGGCGTCGGCTCGTCGGGGCCGGGCGGGATCCGATCGGGGTCATCCAGATCGTCGCCGAGCGATCCGATGTCGTCGCGGCCCCCCTCGAGCAGGATCTGGACGTCGATGGTCTGCTGCTTCGGGGTGATCGCCACGAGCCGTCGCGGCAAGGCTTGGGCCTGCTCCGCGCGATCCCAACGCCGACGGCGGACCGGCGCCGGTCGGATCAGATCGGTCAGGGTGATCAGGCGGTCGGGGTCGACCGCGATCGGCGCCCGACCCGGTCGCCAGACGACGATCCGATCGTCGGGGAACAGGTAAGTCAGTTCGAACGCATTAACCTCAGGTTGGATCTCGGCATCGGTCGGGATGTAGACGTTTCGACCGAGTCGGGTCATCGGCAGGCAACGCGGTGAGGCCAACACGTCGGCCGCGTCGGGGATCAGCAAAGCGCCGACGACGCTCGGGTCCTCGACGCTCCGGGGCAGGCCGAGGACGCGGATGTCTTCCTGAGCGACCGGCCAGGCGGTCGCCTCCTCCAGCCAGGTTTCGACCGTTGAGGAGGGCACGAACCAGGCGGTCGTCGGGGCCGGCATCCCCACGCGTCGGCGGAGCCTGAGGGTCAGGATCGGGGCGGCGTCAGCATCAGCCATCGAGAGCCTCGAGGAAACGACCGAGGAGTTCGGCCCCGAGACCATCCACGGGGTCGTCGACAAACTCCGAGCGTCCGAAGGTCCGACCGTCGGCGCACCATCCGGAGAGCACGCCCTCGGACAGCACAATCGTGAACTCGGGCACGTTCGGGGCGGAACTCTTGAGGTGGAGCAGGCCGCGCGAGTCGAGCACGACCCGGCTCCCGCCTGGCAGTTCGGCCGGAGAGAGCCGGTAGCCGGTGCCCCTGAGACGCTCGCTGGGGCCGAAGCTTGCCAGACGCGTGAACCCACCGACGATCCCTTCGAACCGCAGTGGGTGCCCGGCTCGGATGTCGGCCATCCGCCCCAATGCGAAATAGTGATGGCTCTTGGTCCGGAGCACGAGTTCGCCGGCCTCGGTCCGGCAGACCGTGTCGAAGCGGATCCGGATCCCCGGCGCGTTGAACGTCATGATCGGGCCCGGGCAGGTCGTCCCCTGGACCGTGTCGATTACATAACTCGTTCGATGGCCTCGAATTGATTGATCCGAACCCGTTTTTATAAGTGCAGGAAATTTGGACTCTCGTTGATCTTGCGAAAGAACTGATTTTCCAGACATTGATCGGAGGTCGTGAATCTGGAGGTAAAGATAGCGTCCGCCGACAGAGACCCATGGGACGGTGATGCCGTAGGGTCTTCGCTTGTTTATGGGAAGGTCAAGCTTGTGGACGACCCGGTTGGAGGTGTTGTAGAGATGACCGTCGGCGGTGACACCCAAGGGCCCGTCGGTCCCCGGCCGTTCAAAGAGCGAGATCAAAGGGGGTTGGGAGGTCATAGGATCGATCAGGGTGATCAGATCGAACTGGACGCGTCGCCCGTCATAGGTGATCGCATACCAACCCGTGGAGTTGTGCGGGGGACCGACATGGAAGAAGCGATCGCGAAGGATTGAAGAGCCGTCGGGCAGCCGGAACCGCCCGAGCCGTTCGCCCGATCGCATGCAGTAGAACGCGCCCTCGAGCCGGTGGAGCGCGAAGAGGGTCCCCCGATGGCCGAAGACGTGCGTGGCCTTGCCCGAGGCGATGTCGAGCTGCTCGTCGAGGTTCCCTTCGCGGTCGATCCGGAGCAGGTTCAGCGTATCTCCAGGCTGATCGATCAAGCCGAAGGCGACGCGGACGTGGCCTGATTCGTCAGGTGGGCCGACCCAATAGACCCGACCTTGGGGGAGCCGGTCGGTGACTTGGATCGGTCCGCGTCCCGATTCCCCCTCAGGCCAGAGGGTCAGCCGGCGATCGTGGACCAACGTCAACACCCCCCACCCATCGAGCATCCAGGCGGTCTGTTGACAAGTCGGATGCGGGAGACGGATCGGGAAACGATCGACCTGACAGATGGCGGGCAGATTGGGGTCGAGGTCTTTGGGGGCGCGGATGAGTTGGGTTTTGCGGCGGAACAGGTCGTCCAGGGCGATGGTCGCCTGCCGGATGACCGGGGTGCCCGGGGGTTGCCAACGGGCCAGGCGGAACCGGCCGTCGCGGTCGACGGTCGCGAGGAAGGGGCGAGGACGATCCTCGGGGATCCGTCGGAGTGCCTCGCGGACCTCGGGATCGTCCAGGGCGTCCTCGGTCATGAGCAGGACGGCCTCGACAGGTTCGGAGATCGCGGCCATGCGTTCGAGGAACGGCCCGATGGCCGGGGCGGGGTTGAGGTCCGGTTCCAGGACGCTGAGGTGGGTCTCCAGGCCCTGGCGGCTGGCCAGATCGACCGGGATCAGCGAAGCGCCTGAGCTTCGGAGGCATTGGAACCGTTCAGGGTCGGGCGTGTTGGCGGCGAAGGCCAGGGCGAGGCTGGTCAGCAGGACACGCGGCACGCCCCAGGAACGGATCCCGGCGTCGATGAGGATCCCACGATGGCCATCGGGTACGCGTCGAGGTGGCTCAGGCCGGAGGTAGAGCGCCTCGTTCATCGCCACGCGGATGGCCAGGGTCAGGTCGTCGTGGGCCAGCTCGCTGACGAGGAGTCGGTCGAAGGAACCGCGGTTGGCGAGGTCGGCCAGGCCGCCGGCCTCCTGGTCGCTGAGGATCCGCCGAGGTTGCGGGAGGCTCGTCTGGGCCAGTAGTCGACGCGCGGTCCGCGCTAGTCCGCCCAACTCCTCGTCGTCGGCCAGGTGCTCGATCAGGCTCCGCGCGTCGACGACCGGCTTCAGCTCGACCTCGGCCGTCGCAGGCAGCTCGTCGAGTCCTGTCGGGTAGCGGTTCCGGAACGCCTCGGGGTCCCAGGACTCGAGCCGTTGGGATAACGAGCTGAGGAACGCAATATTTTGGATGCGATCTTTTGTGATTAACGGTCCTGGTTCACAGGAGATTTGCTTCCAAGCTTCAAGGGACTCGGTGATTCCGAGCCGGAGGACGTCTAGGATCGCCGTGGCCTTTCCGGGATCGGCCAGTGCGGAGGGACCGTCCTCGTAGATCGAGGTGATCAGGGTCGCCTTGGCCCGGACCGAGGTCCGGAGCGTCGGATCGAGCTGTTGGATCCGTTCGAGCAAGAGGACCAGCCGGGTCACCCGTTCCTCGGATGATAACGATGAGGCTTGGTAAAGTTCGGGGCGTATCGTCTCGAAGATCTTCTCGTCGCTCTCGAGTACCTGCTGGAGCGCGTGTTTGAGGAATCGCGGATCCCAATGAGACCGGGTCGCCTCCAGAATCAGGAGCAGTTCGGAGATCGGTGGCCATTGCTTGGGATCGACGCGCTCGAGGACCTCGAGGACCTCGGCCCGTAAGGCCAGCGTTCTCGATTCGGACTTCCTGGGATGGCCCACGACGAGCCCCTCGCCGTCGTCGGTCCACTTCCAGTAGGCGTCGATCCCCGGTCGCAGGTAGGCGTCGATGGCGTCGTGGTCAGTCGTCATCGGTCGGCTCCTCGGGAGCGAATACGGTCCGGTCGCCGTCGGCCGGATCCGGATTGGTCCTGAGCCGACGCCCCGTGAGCCGGATCGACGCGCGGGTCGCGGGAACGAAGTCGGCCTCCTCGAGGACTTCGGCGGGGCCGTCGGGATCGAGGATGGCGAGTTCCTCGGGTACGAGTTCGAGCAAGGTCCGGACCAGCCCGGGTTGTAGGCGAGGTCGCCAGGCCCACCCCAAGGGAACGGCTAGGCGATCGGCTTCGGCGTAGAGCTTACCCGGGATCGGCGGTAGGGGCGTGCCCCACAGGACGCAGAGGCCACCTGGCTCGACGGCGAAGCGGAGCGGTTCGAGTCGGACTTCCGGGGCGCTGAGGGCGTAGGTGCTCCAAGTATCGAAGAGCAGGGCCATCAACGTCGCCTCGCGGGGCCTCGAGTCGCGGACCAGGCGGAAGGCGGCGCGGTCCTCGACCGTCGGCGGCGCGGACGACTCGGGTGCCTGGAGCCTGACGTGCTCGCGGAGCGGGATCCAGTCGCCTTGGGGCAACAGGCCTTGGGGCACCCGGCGCCCTTGGGGGACGAGCTGGTCGTCGGGGCGGACCCGGTACCGATGCGCACCGAGGAGCGCCCGGAGCAGGCCGTCGAGCGCTTCGTCGTGGTGATCGCCGCGGAGCCAGAGCCGGCCGGACTCGCGATCCTCCAAGACCCGGATCTCAGTCCGTCGCCAGAGCCGGATCAACGACGCGCTGTGGACGATCGGCAGCGCGACCGCCCAAGGACCGGCCTCGCGGTCCTCAATCGGTGGATCGGCCTCCGGGTTCGGCCTCCGGTTCAGGCCGACGGGGCGGGGGCGAGTCGGTTCCAAAGCAGGCTGGTCCGGTCTTCGAGGTAAGCTCGCCGCTGGGCGTCGGGCACCCATTGGCAGCGGGCGGTGAGCAGGGCCAGTTGGTCCTGGATCTGGGCGCGATCGGCCCCGTTGAGGGTGGACGGGTCGGCCTCCAACTCCGAGGCCAGGCGGTCCAGATCCTCATCGAGCTTGTCGGCGTCGGGCGCGTCGTTGACCTGCGATCGGGGATGACCGAGTTGACGTTGGCGGTCGTCGGCCGAGTCCAGGACCTGCGTGACCAGCGAGGCGAGCAGTTCCTGCTCGGGCTCGGAATCCCAGACGTAGCGGAGCACCCAGAGGTCGGTGATGTTGGCCTGAGTTCGTCCACAGAGCAGGGCGCTGGCGGCGACGAGCCGTTGGAGCTTGACGGCCCGGCGGTCGGAGAGGGCCAGGCCGGCGCGCCGGAGCCCGAGGATCACCTCGGCGTACCGCGTGCGGAGCGGCGCCAAGTCGATGCTCAGGATCAAGCGGTGCAGGCGGCGGACCGAGTCGACGTCGAGCCGATCGGAGAGAGATATCTCATCAATTTCCTGTGAGGATGTGTCGGATTCAGGTCCGTTTCGACGTCCACCCTCGAGGCCCCAGCCGGCCTGGAGCACCTGGCCGAGCCGTTCCTCGGGGACGTTGGGGCAGGGGACGCGGACCAGGAACCGGTCGAAGAGGGCCTGGAGCGCGTCGTCCTCGGGCAGGTGATTGCTGGCGCCGACGACTAAGAGCGTCGGCAGGCGCCGGGTCTCGCGCCCTCGACGGAAGACGCGCTCGTTGAGCACGAGCAGGAGGCTGTTGAGGATCGCGCTGTTGGCGTTGAGCAACTCATCGAGGAAGACCAGGTCGGCCTCCGGGAGCATCCCTTCGGTGTTGGTCTCCAGCAGGCCGTCGCGGAGCTTGGCGATGTCGAAGGGGCCGAAGATCTCGTTGGGCTCGGTGAACCGTGTCAGCAGGTAGTCGAAGACGCGACCGTCGATCCGTGCCGCCAGTTGCTGGACCAAAGCGCTCTTGGCCGTGCCCGGCGGGCCGAGCAGGAACAGGTTCTCCCGCGCCACCAGACAGAGGCCGAGCAGGTCGATGATCTCATCCTTGCCAACGAACTGACGCTTGAGCGGCTCCAGCACATCGCGTCGGAGTCGATGAACCAGCCGTTGGGCCTCGGGCTGGTTCAAGGACGCATCGAGGTCAAGTGCGTCGGCGGAGACTGAACCGGATGTGGGATCGGGCCCGGTGCGGTGGGTCGGATGGGACGAACTCATGCGGCGGACTCATCGAGGGGAGATGGGGTGTCGAGGTCGTCCAGGGCACGGGCCAACTCAGGGGCCAGGTGGGTCTGCAGTCCCAGGGCCGATCGGACCACGTCGCGGATCGCGGGGTCGTCGAGCCGACCGGTGTCCTGGGCGTGGACGATCCGATCGACATAGAGTTGGCGGAGGGTGGGCTGATCGCGGATCGGCCCAAGGTTCCGACCGATCGCCTCAGGGTCGAGCCCGGCTAGTCCGATCGAGGAGAGGGGCCATGTGACGGCCCAGTCGCGGAGCCGATCGACCAGCGGATCGCCCTCGGCGGCGGACCGCGCGAAGCGGATCAGGTCGGGCAGGAACCGGAAGGTCAGGTCGACCGCGTAGTGCGCTGCCGGATCTCGAGGATCGGGCATGGCGATCGGGTCCTTCAAGGTGTCCAGGTCGGCCAGCGCGACGTCACGGAAGACGACCGCCTGGGCGGCGCGGGCGAACCGGACGGCGGCTCCCAAAGCGGCTTCGGGGTCGAATCGCGGGGGCTCGAAGGCCAACCCGAGCCGCCACGAAACCTCGAACCGAGCGAGCGCCGTGGTGGCCTCCTCGAGGTCGCTTGAGGTTAGGTGGGTCGGCGGGTCGACCGTGATCCGGCCCTCATACAACAATTGATCGAGGAACTCTTGAAGCATCGTCGAGGATGACCGCGTCACGCGCCTCGGATCGAGCCTTCGCCCGAGCGGACCGGTCCGCTCCGACACCTCGACCCTTCGCCATCTTATGTCTCTTATCTGATCCTTGACCATGATACGGTCCCAACGCGAACGAAGAGAACCCCTCGCGTTGGACAATCCGACCACCGGCTCGGTTCGGAGGGACCGATCGCGCAACGAAGCGGACTCCCGGTGAGGATCTCATCCGGGAGCCGACTCGAAGAACGGCAGCGTCGGCCGACCGGACCGGCCTCGACGACCGTCGTGAAGAGCACACGCGACGATCGTCGACGCTCGCGAGTGAGCTTAGGGCAGCGGGTCCGACTTCTGGAGTCCGAGCCACCCGAAGATATTGGGCAGTTCTTCATAGGTGTTGTCAGGGTTCTGATGCAGGTAATAGAGTTGCATCATCGAATAGCGTCCGGTGTCGATCTGGATGACGTCGGTCGACTCGATCTCGACCAAATTGGGGAAACCGATCAGACGGTAATCGTACTGGTAAGTGACCCCTGAATCGGCGGGCAGTTCCAGGAAGGTGGGGGTGCCCCGAATCAAGACCGAACGGTCGGGCTCGACGGCCCCCCGGATCAGGATGGCGTTGGCCGCCTGGTAGGTCCCGCCGACGATCTCGGTATGGCCGCGCACCGGGACCGAGAGGCCGACTTCGTAGCCGTAGACCTCGACCGAGTCGAAGGCGAAGTCGCGGGTCCGATCGTTGATAAACATCGCCGACGTGTTCGCGTAGGAGCCGTCGGGACCGGCTAGGAGGGTCATGTTGGTGAACTGGACGTGACCAGTGAACGGCATGAACAAAGCGTCATCCGGGATGTTCCAGGCGAGGAAATCGTTGATCTGGCTGGTCAGCGCATCGTCGAGTCGGTGCTGGTGATACCAGGTCTCCAGGCCGCCGCCGGAAGCGTAGGCGACGTTGTCATCGAACTGGCGGAGCGGCAAGTCGCGGACGCGGATCTCGTCGCGGCCTTCGAGGTAGCTCGGGTCGACCCAGTCGACGTTGCTGGACTGGAACTGCGCACGGGCCGACTGGGTGAAGTAGGCGAAGGCTGCGCCGGCGTGCCCTGAGGCGATGTTGTCGGTCACCGCGACGCCTGGCCCCTGGAACCAGAAGCCGTTGCCGGCATGGCCGAAGTCGTGGGCCAACTCGCGGTCCCGGTCGCCCGAACTCAGACCCGAGCCGACACTCCGGACGGCCAGGTTGTCGTGGAACCGACCGATCTCGTCGCCGTCCTCGGTGACGAACCCCGACCCGGCCACCTGATACGACACGTTGCCCACGAAGTCGACGTTGCTGGAGTGGTTGACGAAGCCCCAGCCCGGGCTGGACATCACCACGCTCCCGGTGACCCTCGACGGTTCGGCCGTCGGCGTCAGAGCCACCATGTGGCGGTGGAAGTGCAACGCATAGCGGCCTCGACGGTTGGTCCCGGTCCCCGGAACGATGCCCCCATTCATCATGTCCATCATCGGATCGTTGACCATCTGCGTTTTGTCGGACCGTCCCAGATGATCGAAGCTGACGTTATGGATCTCGATGTCGGGGTTATGCACGAGCATGATATGCCCTTGTCGGGCGATCTCGTGCGACTCGCTCTCGAAGCGGACGTTACGGTCCAGGTGGGCGACGTGGACGTCGATTTCGGGCCGGCCGTCGGGTCCGAGATGGTCGAACGCCAACGGAGCGTCGAGGGTGACGCGATCCCCGTCGATCGCAAGGATCGTCCGGATTTCATCCAGGACCTCGTCGGCATCGGTGCCCGGCACCAGCAAGCGATCGCCGACACGCCAGCCGGTCGGCGAGGCGCTGAGGACCAGTTCGGTGTCGCCGACTCGGGGCGCGACGGCCAGGTCGAGGAACGGTGTGACGGCGTGGCCGTGGAAGTCGATCGCCCCGCGCGAGTTCAACCCACGCGAGAGCTGCATCGGGTCCCAACTCAGGTCGATCGGGCCGTCGTTGGTGAATCGGACGATGGCCGAGACGTCGGGGCCGATCGGCGTCTCGGCGGTGCCGATCTGGAACGCACCCTCGGTCGTCACGAAGATCGTGTCGACGAGCATCAAGGTCGAGCGGTCGTGGGCGAACCGCAACGCGCCGTCGACCCGAATCGTTCGGAGCCGCGTCGCCTGATCGGCGTCGAGGTCGTAGTGGACGTCGAAGCCGTGGGGGATCCAGACGTCGGCGCCGTCGTTGGGCACCTCCGCGTTGGCCCATGTCGATGGATCGGACCACGAGCCGCTTTGCGCGACGACGTGGGAGGCTGCCTCGACGGGAACCAGGCTGAAGATTGTGTCACGCTCGCGGAGCGTCCGGAGATCGGAGGCGAGGCCGTCGGTCGAGGGGATGCTGCCCATCGGGACCTTCTCGAGCACGCTCATCGGCAGGGCGAGCCACTGGGCCTGCGACATCGCTGCACGGGCTTCCGGGGAGATCAGGCTGAACTCCTGGTAGTCGTTGATCCCCGCCAACTGCACGTTCGTGATCTGGGGAACTTGCTCGGGCGGTAGCAGGAACAGCTCGGACGGCTCGAGTTGGGCGACCTGCTCAGGGGTGAGTTGGGCGATCTGAGCTGGTGTCAGCAGATGAACCCCGACGATCTCCAGGTCGATCACGCCGATCTGCTCGGCGTTCAGGGTAGCCCTCGACACTTCGGGGATCGACTTGAACCAGAACCCGCTGGGGATCGAGGCGACCTGATCGGTCGAGAGGTGGATGATCTGGGAGTCGTCCAGCATCGAGAACTGTCGGAAGGAGAGCCCTTGGAGTTGGGCCGGGCTGAGTTGATCGACCTGCGATTCGGACAAGACCGCGATGCGCTCGGCGATCACGGGGACCGGGAGCGCTTGGATCTGAGCGCCGTCGAGAACCTCGCGGGCTTCGCGGGCGATGAGGTCGAAGTTTCCGAGCGAGATGGCCTGGAGTTGCTCGGGATCGACGTGGGGGATCAATGAGGTGGGTAGGAGGAACAGTTCGTCGTCGTGAAGCGTCCTGACCTGATCGGGGCTCAGGACGGCGATCTGGTCGTTCGTCAACAGGTGGACGGGAACTTTGTTGAGGTCGAGGGCTTGAACCTGGTCGTTCGTCAGCGCGGCCCGCGCGTCCGACCCGATACTCTTGAACCAGAACCCGCTGGGAATCGATCCGAGCTGGACGTCATTGAGGTGGGCGATCTGGTCGAGCCCGAGATGTTGGAATTGCTTGAAGTCAAGGGCTTGAACCTGCCCAGGGCCAAGCTGGTCGATCTGAGCATCGGTGAGCAGGTGGACGCGTTGGTTGATGATTTCGGGGGGCAGGGCTTGGATCTGGGTGGCATCGAAGACGTCGCGGGCTCCCTGGCCGATGAGGTCGAAGTCGCGGATCGCGATGGCTTGGAGCTGCTCGGGATCGACATAGGGGACGAGCTGGGTGGGCAGGAGGAACAGCTCGAAGTCGCGGAGCGTCTTGACCTGCCTGGCGCTGAGGGCGGAGACCTGGTCGGACGTCAATAGGTGGACACCGACATCGTTGAGGTTAAGGGCTTTGACTTGTTTGTTCGTCAGAGCCTGTTGCGACGCCTCGGCGATCGTCTTGAACCAGGTTCCCGAGGGGATGGAACCGATCTGATCTTTGGTGAGGTGGATGATCTGGTCGGGTCCGAGGTATTGGAACTGCTTGAAGTCGAGGGCATGAACCTGGTCGACGCTGAGCTGGCCGATCTGGGCGTCGGTGAGCAGGTGGATGCGTTGGGTGATGATCTCGAGGGGCAAAGCGCGGATTTGGGTGCCGCCGAGGACGTCGCGGGCCTCTGGACCGATGAGGTCGAAGTCTTGGAGCGCGATGGCCTGAATCTGCTCGGGATCGACATAGGGGACGAGCTGGGTGGGCAGGAGGAACAGCTCGAAGTCGCGGAGGACCTTGACCTGCTGGGCGCTGAGGGCGGCGATCTGGTCGGTTGTTAACAGATGGACGCCGACTTGGCCGAGATTGATCCCCTTGATTTGCTTCTTCGTGAGGGCCTGCCGCGATTCGTCCGAGATCGTCTTGAACCAGAATCCGGTGGGGATGGAGCCGATCTGATCTTTGGTGAGGTGGATGATCTGGTCGGGCCCGAGGTGTTGGAACTGCTTGAAGTCGAGGGCCTGGACTTGCTCGGGACTCAATTGGCTGATCTGGGTGGGGGTGAATCGGAGGAGCCGCTGGTTGACGATCTCGACGGGAATCGCCCGCACCTGATCGGCGCTGAGGGCGTTCCGCCATTCGGGAGAGATCGGATCGAAGGTTGTCAGATCGAGTTGGGCGATCTGCTGGGTCGTGACATGGGGGATCTGTTCGATCGGGAGCAGGAACAGGTGATCGGGGCCGAGTTGCCCGACCTGGTCGGTCGTCAACAGGGCGATCTGATCGGTGGTTAAGAGGTGGATGCCGATGCTGCCGACATCGAGAGAGTGGATCTGCTCGGTCGTGAGGGCGGCTCGGGTGGCCACCGAGATCGTCTTGAGCCAGTAGGCGCTGGGGATCGAGGCGACCTGATCTGGGGTCAGGTGGACGACCTGTTCGGGGGTGAGAACTTCGAACTGCTTGTAGTGGAGGAGCCGGATCTGATCGGAGGTCAGTTCGACCGAACCAGGGCCGATCCCGGACGCGGCGATCGTGGGCGTTTGCTCGATCGTTTCGATCTCG
Source organism: uncultured Planctomycetia bacterium (assembly GCA_964609385.1). Taxonomy (GTDB): domain Bacteria; phylum Planctomycetota; class Planctomycetia; order Isosphaerales; family Isosphaeraceae; genus CAZSSM01. The sequence continues at coordinate 20,986 of CAZSSM010000034.1, read as the reverse complement.
GCCGCCGGTGAGGGGCCAGGAGAACCGTCGCCCGGATCGAGGGACGGGAGGTCGCCGGCCATCAGCAAGCGGACTTCCAAGGGGGTGACCTGGAGGTGAGAACGTTGTCGTGATGGATGGGTGTCAGGTCGGTTCCGACGAAATATAGCATGCATTGCAATTGATCGGTAATCGGACACGTGTGAACTCCCTGGGTATTTGGTGGCTCTTCCGCGGACCTCCATGACGGCGTGTCCATGAGTCCCATGCCGGCACGGGCTCTCGAATCGGCGTGTCCCGATTGATGAGTCGAAAACCCGGGTCATGTCCGACGCGTCGTCGGTCGAAAAGCCAGTTTCTCAATAGATAGACCCGGATCGCGGCTTGGTCGGTGACGGGATGGTGTCCTCGATCCGACGCGACGCGACGCGTCGAACGGGCATCGGGAATGTTGGGATGGATCAACGTCGGAACGGTCGACCCCTCGAGGTCGCGGAGCCGGCTCGGCCATCGTTGCCGATCGCGATGTGGCCGGTTGACCCATCGTGTTGAACTTCCGCGTCGGGGTGGTCATCCTGTGATGAATCGAAATCCTCGCCAGTCCTCCCGAGCGATCGTCAATGATCGATCGGCTGTCGGGATGTCATCGAGGATGGGCGGTTTGCGGAGCGAGATCGGGGGATACGACCATGGATCGAGCGGGATGGGGAATCGTCGAGGGGGCGTTGGTCCGGGTCATCGGGGGCGCGGTGATTCTGGGGATCGTCCTCGGATCGGGCGGGCTCGGTCGGGCCGAGCCGCCCTCGAAGTTACACCATGGATCGGATCGTCCGAACGTATTGATGATCATCGTAGACGACTTGAACGATTGGGTCGGTGTGCTTGGTGGGCATCCTCAAGCGCGGACGCCGTGGATCGATCGGCTGGCCTCGGAGGGCCTGCTGTTCACCAATGCCCACTGCGCGGCGCCATTGTGCAACCCGTCGCGGACCAGCACGCTGCTCGGCCTGCGGCCATCGACCTCGGGGGTGCTGGGCAATAACCAGGATTGGCGCACAGAGGCTCATTTAGAGGACGTGCCGACCTTGCCCGAATACTTTCGCCAGCGCGGTTACTTCGTCGCCGGGGGCGGTAAGATTTTCCACGCCAACCATGGCGGTGAGACCGGCGCGTTGACCGGTGGTCACGGGGGACGTTCCGGGTTCGGCGATCCGTCCAGTTGGGACGAGCGTTTTCCCGCGCCCGACGTCCAGGTCCCGATGCCGGCCGTCCTCGCCGGACAGAATTACAACGGTCTCGATATCTGGCATTGGGACTGGGGGCCGATCGATATCGACGACCCGGCGACCATCGACGGCCGGACGACCGACTGGGCCGTCGACGTGCTCGAGCGCGACCACGACCGGCCCTTCTTCTTGACCGTCGGCATCTACCGACCGCACGGCCCCTGGTACGTGCCGCGCCCGTATTTCGAACGGCGACCGCTCGATCGGATCACACTGCCGATCATCCGCGACGATGACCTCGACGACATCCCGGCCATTGCGACGGGATATTACTTCGGTAACCCCAACAATTTCCACGTGCGCGTGACGCGCAACAATCTCTACGCTCCGGCCGTTCAAGCGTATCTCGCGTGTATCGATTTCGCGGACGTGATGATCGGTCGCGTCCTGTCAGCCTTAGAGTCGAGCCCACACGCTGAAGACACGATCGTGGTGCTCTGGTCCGATCACGGCTGGCATCTGGGCGAGAAACTGAAGTGGCATAAGAGCACGCTTTGGGAGGAGGCGACGCGGGTCCCCTTGATCGTGCGGGCTCCCGGTGTGACCAGGCCGGGCACATCATGTCGACGCCCAGCCAGCCTGGTCGATCTCTATCCGACGCTGGTTGACCTCTGCGGGCTGGAGCCCAACCCGCGCAACGACGGCCGGAGCTTGCGTCCTTGGCTGGTCGACCCCGATGCGCCGCGCCCCGAGCCGGCCCTGACTAGCCGTCGGGACTACCGGAGCGGTCGGGTCCACCATTCGGTCCGCTCAGAGCGCTGGCGGTACACGCGCTATGCGGACGGGTCGACCGAACTGTACGACCATGAGGCCGATCCGTCGGAGTGGACCAATCTGACCAACGACCCGACCTACGCCGCGGTCCGCGCCGAGCAAGACGCCTGGCTCGAACGGTTGACCGCCCCGCCGCGTTGAATGGCGAGGCAGCGGCGAACTGTTCCGGTTATCGTTCCGACTCGCGGCCGACGACGTAGATGGGATGGCGCTCGGCCTCGTACGCGTCATTCTCCAGGTCCTTGTGCTGGATCTTGACGATGGCCAGGCCGGTCCCCTTGCGGATGCCCTCGGCTTCGACACTGAGGGTGATGTCTTCGCCCGGCTCGATCCGGGGGATCATGGGGAAGGGGATCACCTCATGTTCCCCCTGCATCGATTTTGCGAGGGCGTTGAACGACTGGCTGGTGTGGGTGCCGAAGCCCTTGCCGGTCAGGGTCAGGATCTTTTTGTCGACCTCAATTTGGATGGCGACGTCCTCGGCGGTCTTGGTGCCGTTATTAATGATGGTGGCGAGGATCCGGGTGGTCCCACCAATATCGATGGCCTTCTGCTCATCGCTGAGATCGATCTGGAAGTCGACGATGCCTTGGATTTCGGTCCGGAGACCGACCTCTTCGATCGTTAGGTCGAGCTCGTTTTCGGTGTCGTAGAAACTGACGGCGCGGACCAAGGCATCGCGTTGGGCTTTGTTGCCGAAGCGGACGTTGAAGCTGGCGCGGAAATCGGACTGGGCCTTGAGCTGGGGGATTGTCCAGAAGAGGTATCGCGTCTCATCGCTGGGCTGGGGGTTGTCAGGTACCGAGGAGATCACCTCGGCTCCTTCGGGGTACTCGACGACGAGCCGGACGTTGCGGGCCTCGGCGGTCCCATCGTTCCTGAGCACGAAGCTGTAGCGGGCCTGCGAGTTGGTGAAGCGCTGGGTGGGGCCGCTGATGTCGAGGGTAATCTTGGGGGTGAGGACCTGGAGGGTACTGACGACCTGATGATCGGGCGATTCTTCGAGGACGACGTCCTCGCTGGTGGCGGTGATGGTCACTTTCGGCTCGCCGTCGGCAATCCCCTGGATGGTCAGGGGCGGCAGGGTGTGCTGTCCGTTGGCGGGCAGCTCCTCGATGGGGACCAGCGGTTCGATCCGCGTGTAGGTCTTGCCGTCCTCGCTGGGCATGACCAGACCGTATCCGAGGTCGACGACGACGTTGACGTCGCGGGCCGGGCCGGTTCCGGGGTTCTTGATCGTGATCTCGAGCTGCGATTCGTCGCCCTGGAGCAGTTGCTTGCGCGAGAAGGTCGGGATGACCTCGAGCTTGGGCTGCTGTACCTCAACCCGGCGCTGGGTGCCTGAGGCGAAATAGACCGCCGCATTGTGCGAGAACGGTCCGGGCCGGACCGGCTTGACCTTGAGCGTGATACTCTGGTTGGCGCGGGCCCGCATGGTGCCCAGCTTCCAGGTCAGGATTTGGCTGCCGTCCGGGCCGTTCTGCTCGGGCTGGACGTGCAGGGTTGGATTGCTGTCAATGAACTCGAACCCGCTCGAGAGCACCTCGCGGACATAGACCTCATGGAGGTCGAAGCGAGAGAGGTTTTCAACAGCAATTCCAATCACACTCTCACGCTGGTAGATGAGTGTCTCGGGGCTCTCCACCTTCACTTGGATCGTCGGCTCCTGAGTCCTCGACTCGAACTTGTTGGGGTCAATGGACGGGAGAATGTTCGTGCTGAGGTTGCCGTCGAAGGCCGAGAGCCGGACGGCGGGGTCGACGCCAGCCTCTCTGAAGTCGCGGTCGACCAGGTCGCGTAGGGGGACGACCTGACTGGTCGGAGGAGTCTCGGGAGTTGTCGCGGTGCCCAGATCTCGATCGAGGGGATCGGTCACTGGACGGGGTGCGTTCCTGGGCCGTGTGGGGTCGGTCTGTTGATGGTTTGTGACAGGTCTCGAACCGGACGGCTCGAGCGGCTCGGGGCGACCTGGTGGAGGCGGGCCCGGATCGATGGATCGTTCGCGCGGAAAGGGATTCGGGTCGACGGAGCGATTCGGTGCGGGGGTTGTTGGGTCGGGTCGATACTGCGGGGCGCCTGCGGCCGGTTCAAGGATGGTCGGCTCGGGGAGGTCGTCGAAGGCCGGGGGCGTCCCGAACGGATCCTCGGTTCGGGGAGGAATCGTGTCGGCCGGTCGATCGGCGGGCGGTTGCGCGTTGGGGAAGGTCGAGGGAGCGTTGTTCATTGGGTCGGGCGTGTCGAGCCCGGCCGACGATGGATTCGGGAAGGTGGGCGGATCCGGGAGGTCGAACTGGTCGATGTCGGTCGGGTCCGGGAAGGCTGAAGGCGGATCGTACGCGTCTCGCGTTGTGGGGGGCAATGCGGAGGCGGGGTCGGGCGCCCCGATCGTCGGGTCGATGTCGAAATCGAAATCATCGAGCGGATTGGACGCGGGGACCGGAGCGCGCGACGCTGGGGAATCCGTTGTGGGGCTGGGCAACGATGCGGGTGCATTCGTCGGCGGACCGGTGGGCTTGGACTGTCGATCAGGCACCTGCGGCAGGGGAGCAGGCGCCGGCTTGTTCGAGGGCGGCTCAGGCAGAGGTTGTGACTGGCGTTGGACCGTGGGGATGGGTTGTTGTTGCGAACCTCGACGCGCGTCGAAGGGCTTGGGTTGTGGGGAGCCTGAGTCCCCACGTTTCCCGACCTCCGTCGTCAAGACCAGCGGCGGGGGTTCCATTGTTTTGGGGGGCGTCTGCGCGACCACAAAGCGCAGTCCCATGGCTACGATCACCATCGCCGACAGGCCGAGCATCCCGCGCCATCCCATCGCCCGTATCTCCCCATTCCCTTGGTGGCCCGCCCGGTTTTCCGCGACATCGTTCCATGCCGCTCCCACTCCCGCCCATCCACCTTGATGGCGAAGAGGATCCCGGACGATCCCCGAACGGTTGATCCCATGGCGCGGACCGTACCAGGGGCTCGGGAAGTTGCCTAGACCGTGTCCTCAGTGCCCAGATCGGGCTTCGGGGCGGGCGGGCGGGCCGGACCGGATCGCGGTGAAGCGCTCGGCCAGGGCATCGGCCAGGCGTTGCGGATCGTCGAGGTCGGTGATGGGGACGATCCGGACCTCCTCCAGGTGGCGGAACCAGGTGATCTGGCGTTTGGCCAGTTGCCGGGTCCGGGCCTGGATCCGCGCGATCGCTCCATCGCGGTCGAGGGTGCCGGCCAGCAGGTCGATCACCTCGTGGTAGCCGGCCGCTTGGGACGGCCCGTCGGCCAAGCCTCGAGGATCATCGAGCAACGCGCGGACCTCGTCGACGAGACCCTCGTCGAACATGGTGTGGACTCGACGATCGATCCGCTCGTGCAGTTGCGCGCGGGGGCGATCCAGGGCGAGCACCGGGACGTCCGGTGGTGCGGGCCGCTCGTGCTCGGCCTGAAACTGACTCAGGGGGACGCCGGTTTGCTCGAAGACCTCCAGCGCGCGGACCAGCCGTCGGCGGTCGTTGGGATGGATCCGGTCAGCCGCCTCGGGGTCGCATTGCTGGAGTCGACGATGGAGGGCGTCATCCCCCTCGAGGTCGGCCTGAGCTTCCAGGCGCCGACGGATCTCGGGATCGGCCGGGGGGCCTTCGAAGAGCCCGCGCAACAGCGCTTTGAGGTAGAGCGGCGTGCCGCCGACGAACAGAGCCGTGCGTCCGCGTTCTTTCAGATCGCAGAGTATATCCAAGGCCCAGCATCGGTAGTCGGCCACGCTGGCCGATTGCCAAGGGTCGAGCCGGTCGAGCAGGTGGTGCGGAACCCGTGCGCGTTCACTCGGGGTCGGCTTGGCCGTGCCGATGTCCAGGCCGCGATAGAGGGTCATCGAGTCGAGGGCGAGGATCTCGGCGTCGAGGCGCTCAGCCAAGGCCAGGGCCGTGGCGGTCTTGCCCACGGCGGTCGGCCCGGTCAGATAGCAGGCGTCTCGAGTCAATGTGAGCGCTTCGGCCGGGTCGAGGGGATTGATCGGCCCGGTCGCGGCCGAGTCGCGGGGGCTCACAGTTCCCAGATCCGACGCCCCTTGAGGAACATAGTCAGGAACCCGTCCTGGCTGACCTTGAGGACCGGCCCGTGGAACGAGGCGGCCAGGGCGGCGGTGGTCCGGGCCCCTTCGACGGACCGGCCGGCCAGGGGGGTGTCGGGCGGGATCCGGAGGATTGCGCCGAAGGAGAGGAGCCGCCCGTGGGTGTCGACGACGACGGCGCCGTCGATGCCCGAGAGCGATTCGAGCACCGTCTCGTCCAGATCGGTGACGCCCCGGCCGCGGACGAGGTGATGCAGGGCGCGTTTGGCCACATAGGGGCTGATCGTCTCGGGTTCGGCCTCAGGTTCGGGGTCGTGGGGGGACTCGGCGAGGTCGGCGTCCTGGATGATCCAATCGGATCGGTCGACCAGTTGGGGCAGTGAGGAGTCGGGATCGCGGAGCACAACGAAGAGGGCACCGTCGCGGGCCTCAGCCAGGTTCAAGGCGGCTTGGAAGAGCCGCGAGGCCAGGTGGGGTGGCTGCGTCGGCCCGACCGCCTCGTCCCAGACCTGATACTTCTCGGGGATGCTCAGCAGCCGCCAGCGGGCGTCGCTGAAGGCGAAGATCGGGACGCCGCGCGCGAAGACCTTGATCTCCTGATTGGGGGTCAGGACCAGGCAGATGTGGCCGTCGGCCTGGGTTGCCTTGGCGTGGCAGGTGTAATCGCGTGGACAGGGCAGGTCGAGCGGAGCGGTCCCTTGCACATGCTCGGCCCAACTCCGGATGTCGGTGACCCAGTTGAGATCGCCCTCGCGATCGACGACGAAGACTGTCCGGAGGCCGTCGCAGATCCGGTGGAAGCTCTTGACCGCCGAGAGCCGGACGCTGTATCGCGGGGCGCCGGGCATCTTGGTCCGAGTCGGGTCGGCCGGATCAACTTGGGTGCCCAGCAGGAGTGTGCCGGTCGAGACCCGACGATTTTCATAGGTCGAGAGCGTGGCCACACGCAACGCCTCCAACGCCGCGCAGATCCGGAGCGGATCCTCGGGGTTGAGGTGGTCGGCGACGATGTAGTCCTCGTTGGTGTAGTGGAACATCTCCAGGCGTTCGCCCTGCGCGGCCTGGTCGTAGACGGTCCGGAACCGGGTATCGAGGCTGCGGGCGATCGTGGCGATCAAGCTGCGTTCGCTGGCCAGGAACGGGACCGGCCGGCTAGGCATCAGCCGATACCGCGTCTTGAACCAACGGATCAGGATCCCGAGCTTGTCCGGCTCGTCCTCGAAGTGATAGTTGGGGCAATCCAGTGGATTCAGGCCGTCGATGAAGCTGAGGTTGTCGACGGCCTCCAGCAGAATATTGGGGAAGAAGTGCTCGATATTGCGTCGAAAGAAGGTCTGATAGAGGCCGATGACCCGCGACGGCGTGCGCAATCGCCGTGCGATCCGCTTCGGGCTGGCGCTTCGAGCCAGGGTCCCTGGATGGGGCCGTGTGGTCGAGGCCGACGGCTTACGCGGGGGCTCGACGGAGGTGGGTGGCTCGGACGACGGTTCCGGCATAAAGCAATCCCAACAGGCCTGTGATCGAGGAATGGAGGCCCACACGGCGTTCGGTGTTGGGACCGTGACGATCGGATCGCTCTCATTATAAGAACCTGCTCAAGGGGCCGGAACGTTGGATCAGCCACGCCCGAGCCGGCCCGCAGAGGTCCCCACGCCTTGAGCGGTGCTCTGTTGTTTCTCGGGGCAAGCTCAGCCCGATCCTCGATGTGACCTTCGGGCTTTTCGCGTGGATCCATTGGCAGCAGGGGCGATGTCCGACGAACGATCGGGGACCCCTTGGCGAAACGAAATAAACAGAATCTCCTTTTGAGGGAGAAGAAAAGTCTCAGAGGAGTCGATGCCATGGCCCACACCACTCAGCTCAACACCGAGTACCTCGCACAGGAATTTCGGCGGGTCGCTCAGGACCTTTCTCCGTCGGTCCTGGACTTCCTCCGCGATCATCCGGAGGCCCTCTCAGGCGCCCTGAGCGTGTTCGTGGGGACGGTTTCCACCATGGCTGCGGTATGCCGACGGGGAGATTTGGTTAGAACCTATTCGGGGGCTGCCGGGCAGGTCGACGGGGTCGAGCCGACCCTCCTGTCTCAAGAAGAGGCCGAAAGACGGCTTGCGCAGCGAGTTCGATCGCGGACGGTTTCTACAGGGAGTCTGTTGACCACCGAGCAGGTCCGAGAGCACACCACCCTTAAGACGCGCAAGTCGGTTCATGATTGGAGGCGAACCGGCCGGATCATTGGGTGGCAGGGGGCGAAGCGCGGATATGCTTTTCCGGCCGAGCAGTTCGATGATCGGGGACAACCGCTGGAAGGGCTCCAATGCGTTTGTGACCATTTCCCGGACGGATACTCGGCCTGGATCTGGATGACGACGCCGCTCGAGTCGTTGGACGGAGACACGCCGTTGGACCAGCTTCGGGACGGTCAGATCTCGCGGGTCGCGCGGGCAGCTCAGGGGAACGCTCAAGGGGATTTTTCCTGAGCCCGTTAAGCCCTGAGGATCATGGCTCGTGGCCCGAGAATACCATCTGGATCGGCTCCGCAAGCAGCTTGTTCACTTGCAAATCAACCGTTGGGTTCGGATCGTCCGAAGTACTTAACGGGGCAGTCCCCCAGGGGCTGTCCCGGGGATGAGCCGATTCTCCGATCCGCAGGGGATTTCTGCAGTCCTCTATGCTGCAGTCTCGACGAAATGTGCTTTCCTGGAAACCATGATTCGCGACAAGTTTACAGGACGAAGGGATCGATGCCTTTCATACACGGACCTCGTTGATCGCTGCGTCACGACGCTGAGTTCCCGATCCCCGCTTGCGGTGGTCGACCTGCGAGGGGATGGTCCCACGAAGATCGGGGCTCCGACTGCGGTCGTTCATGACGCCAGACACCAGGCGGGACGAACCCTATCCGCCGCAGCGTATGACCTAATTCCGGAAGCTGATGGGTTTGTTTACAGTTCGCGGTACACAAAAAAACCATGTATAGCTGTTTTCGACCGATTATTTCAAAATCTTGTTTATTTAGGGTCACGCAGCTTGATTGTCCATGAAGAAGTGAGTCACGTCTTGGATGAATACGAAACCGGAGTTGATTGGCCCGAACTCCCCGAGGTTTTCGTTCCCAAAGGAGACAATGACTTCGGTCTTGGGTAGCGAAAGGATTTATCCATTGGGTTGGAAGGGGGCTCGGGCTCCGGGATTCGGCGGAGCTTGCTGGCTTAGGATGCGTGTCCGGTCGATTAATCTTCAATCCTCTCGGGATGGATTCCTCGGCCTTTTTCTGCAACTTGTTCCGCGTGTTGGTCGATCCGACGTTGTGTGGTTATCCCTCGACTGGTAGCGTGCCGGCGCGCGGAGGACGGCGCGATCGGGATCGTTTGCGGGTGGACCAGGCCTTTGGGGGGAATAGGGTTATGTCGCCACGGATGCGTCGGGGCGTACGTTGGGTTCTGGTCGCGACCCTGCTGGTCGTGGCCGCGCAGCAGACGTACCGGCACGGCTGGGACTACGTGCTGGCCGAGCAGTTCCATGAGGTCGAGCCGGGTCGTCTCTACCGGAGCGCTTGGCTGAAGTCGTGGCCGTTGGCACGCGTAATCCGCGAGCATCAGATCCGGACGATCGTCGCTTTGGCCCATCCGCCCGATCATCCGCTCGTCCGCCAAGAACGCGAGCAGGCCGAAGCCTCCGGAGTCCGCTGGGTACACTTGCCGATCGTCGATGATCGGGACGCGCTACAAGGTCGGACGATCAATCAGCAGCTCGACACCGCCGTCGCGATCCTAGCTGATCCCGAGCAGCAGCCGGTCCTGTTCCATTGCCATCACGGGATCAACCGCGCCAGCATGCTCCAGATCGCCTACCGGACCAAGATCGACGGATGGTCGCTGGAGGAGGCGACCGCCGAGGTCGCCGAGGTCTTTGGCCTCCGCGATGTGGCCCAAGGCCCCGACTATCGCCACATGGTCCACTATTACCGGGAATGCGTCCTGCCGTCGCGTCACGAACCTTCCGAGGTCCAATCGCCGGGGCCAGATGCTGACGCCCGCTCGGCAAACGTCCCCTCCGCGACGTCCCGGCGCTGAGCCCATAGGGCGCTCCAGGCACGCCGCCCTTTGAGAGGATTGCGACGACCAAACGATGTGGTTGTCGGACCCCGGACCGGCCTAAGATATCGGAAGTTTGCCTCCCGTCACCGATCCGCTCGTTCCAAGACGACCGAACGGCCATTGGACCACGAGAAAGCCCGTTGAAACTGCGACCTGCCCACGTGGACGATGTGCCGACGATGGTCGAGCTGATCGCCCGGTTCGCCGAGCAGCGGCTGATGATCCGTCGGACGCCGGGCGAAGTCTACGAGTCGATCACCGAGTTCCTCGTCGCTGTCGATGATCAGGCGGAAGCCACTGAAGCGGTCGTTGGATGCGTCGGCCTGCACGTCTACGAACCGGACCTGGCCGAACTGAAGTGCCTGGCCGTCTCCGAAGCCAGACAGGGTCGCGGGATCGGTCGCTTGCTGGTCGATGGGTGCTGGGAGATGGCTCGGTCGTTGGGCGTCAGCACCGTCTTTGCCCTGACGCACGCTCCGCACTTCTTCGAGAGATGCGGCTACTGGTCCGTCGACAAAGGGCTCTTCCCTCAGAAGATCTGGAGCGAATGCGTCCGCTGCCCCGCCTTCCCGCACTGTCGGGAGACGGCGCTGGTCCGTTCGACCCAGCCCCGCTGGCTTCGATTAGCTGGCGTCGCCGAAGTCAATGGCACGGCCCCCGGTGCGGTCGGCCCGATCGGTACCGAACATTCAACCGACTGATTTGCGATGACCGACGCGCAACCCCAGGCAACACCTCCTGCGACCGAAACGTCCTCGGTGTCGAGGCCCGAGGCTGGGTCCTCCGGTCGATCGGGGCGCTGGGCTCCCTGGTTCATCCAAATCGCCGCGACGCTGCTCGCCTGGGTCTGGTTGATCGGGACGGAACCGTTCCTGGCGATGGTCTGGGATGAAGGTTACACGCTGGGACGTGAGGATCGGCTCCGCGCTTGGTTCCAGGCGATGGCCGACCCCAAGGGATTCGCCGAGACCTGGTCGCCGCCCGATCCGCAACTGGTCCAACTGGTCTCCGAGACGACGCCGACGCCGGATCGGATCGACACCCGCGCCGAGCTGATGGAGCAAAAGACGCTTCGCTGGTTCTGGCGGTTCGCGAGGCAGGAGCCCGATGGACACCCGCCCTTCTACGCGATGGTCGGCTTGATCGGGGATCTGGTGACGCCGTGGCGCGAGCAACTGGCCCGGGCGCGGTTAGGACCGATGCTTTTGTTCGGCTTGACCGCCGGCGTGCTCGGCCACGCCTTCGCACGTCGCTATGGTGCCTGGGCGGCCCTGGCGGCCGTTGGGACCTGGCTGGTGCAGCCTCGGCTCTTTGCGCATGCCCACTACGCGAGCTATGACGGCATTGTCGCCTCGTTCTGGATCCTGGCCATGCTCTGTTTCGCCAAGGCCGTCGAGGTCGGGCCGGGCGCTTCCCCGGCGCGACTCCGGATCGGCTGGGCGATCGCCTTGGGCACTCTCTGTGGCGCCGCGGCGGCCACCAAGCTGACCGGTTGGCTGATCCCGATCCCGCTGTTGGTCTGGACCGTCTTGACGCTCAGCCGGGTCGGCCTGCTGACATTACTGGTCGGGGGGGCGATCGGGTTTCTCGTGCTCTACGGCCTGATCCCGACTTGGTGGTCTGAGCCGATCCGCGGTCTCGAGCGGTTCCTGGGCTCCAACCTGAACCGAGGCGTCACGGTGTCGATCCCCTCGCTGTTCCTCGGCAAGATCTACCAGACACCACGTGAATCGCTCCCGTGGTACAACAGCCTGGTCTGGATTGCGATCACCACACCGATCGGGTTTCTGGCCCTGGGCCTGACCGGGGTCGGCCGCGCCTTGGTCAAGTGGCGGAGCGACCGAATCGGCCTACTCTTCGTCGCTTCATGGGCGACACTGATCGTACTCCGTGCCATGCCCGAGGTGCCGGCCCACGACGGGATCCGCCAATTGCTGGCGGCCGTCGGGGCCTTGGCCCTGGTAGCCGGCCTGGGCGGTGCGGTCTGGGCCTCGGCGTTGGGACGTTGGGGCAAGGCCTTGATCGTCGTCGCCTTGGCCGAAGGCTTGATCAGCATCGCTTTACTGATGCCCACACCGCTGTCCTACTACAGCCCGGCCATCGGCGGATTGCCCGGCGCCGACCGACTCGGTGTCGAACCGACCTACTACTGGGACGCCTTCAGCGACGAGGCGATCGACTGGCTCAACCGCGAGACCCCGCCGGACCGCTCGGTCGTTTTCCACACCAACCCGACCAATTGGTTTTACCTCCGCGAGGTCGGCCGGCTCCGAGCACCCTTGCAGCTCGCCTCGGAGTTCCCACCAGCGTGGTATGTGGTTCAGAACCGGCCGGGCACCTTCGGCCAACGCGAGCGGATCCTGCTGGCCGACTATCAGCCAGTCAAGAGGATCTCCAAGTTCGGCGTCCCCTTGGTTCTGATTTACGATTATCAGGACATCATCGAGGTCAACACCGAATTGGAGCGGCTCCAACAGCTTCGGAACTCCACACGTATCCCGAGAGTGTCCGCGCCATGAGCCGATCCGACCCCCCTCCCGATCAGGACTCCTCAGATGCCGAACGCCCCGAGGCCTCGTCCGCGACTCCGGAGCGTGCCGTTCCGTGTTGGCGTCGATTCGGCGGCTGGATCGTCTTCAGTCTGACCCTGGCGTCGATCGTGCCCACGCTCGGCGACATCGGTGTCACCTGGGATGAGCCTTCATACCAGTATAGTCAGCAACTCTCGCAACACTGGTGGGAGCGGCTGGCCGCGGTCCGTTCGTGGTCTGACCTGAATCCGCTGCTGGATCCAATGGCCTTGGTCTACTACTGGCCGTACGGTTACCACGGGATCAACTTCCACCCTCCGCTGGCCGGGCAATTGAGCCTGTTGAGCTATGGCTTGACCGGCGGCATGCTGCAGGACATCGTCGCGCGTCGGCTGGCCCCGGCCTTGGAATTTAGCCTGGTCGTGGCGCTGCTCTATGGGTTCCTGGCCCGACGCTACTCGCCGTACGCGGGGCTTGTGGCCGCCGGCGCGTTGGCGCTGATGCCCCGCCTCTATGGACATGCTCACATCGCTGGGACCGATATGCCGGGCCTGCTGATCTGGGCCGGCGCTGCCTTGGCCTTCTGGGATGGGTTGAGTCCGGAGTCGGCCGGGACGTCCAAGGGGTTCTGGGAGCGGGTTCTGATCGGCGTGCTGCTCGGCCTGGCCTTCCTGACCAAGATGGCGGCGGTGCTGGTCCTGCTCCCCTTGCTGTTCTGGCTCGCCGTCACGCGGTTGCCCGGCGCGGTGGCCGTCTGGCGTCGCGAGGTCCGCGCCGCGTGGCTCGATGGTCTGGTGACCTTCGGCTTGATGGTGCTTCCGTTGGCCCTGGCTGGCTGGCAGATCCTCACCCTCGCGGACCGGCTCCCGCCGCCCAGTCGAACGAACCTAATGCGGATCCCCTCCTTCGAATCGCTGCCATTGGAATTGCTGGGGATCCGCGCCGATGTGCCGGTCGTGCCAGGGGTGGTCCTGGCCGTGCCGTTGCTGGTCTGGATCGCCCGACGTGTCGTGGCCCGACTCCGGCCGACCGATCCGGTTTGGGGGGTCACGCGGCCGGCCCAGGAGGTCCTCCAGGCGATCGTTGCCTTCGCACCATTGATCGGCTGGTTGGGCAACCCGGTCTGGTGGCGTGAAACGATGGTCCGACTGGCTCACTACTACACGCTCAACACAAATCGCCGCGACGCTCTGCCTGATATTCATATTATCTATCTCAACGAGATTTTTGAGTATAGTTTGCCTTGGCATAACGGCCTCATGTTGATCGCGGTGACGGTATCGATCGCAACGCTGATAGCGGCCGGGCTAGGGTTGGTCGGATCACTGGTCTGCCTGGGCCGCGACCGGCTCCCGCTGTTCTTTCTCGTCAACGCGCTGGTCTTGCCGGGGGCACGGATGCTCTCGACGCCCTGCCACGATGGGGTCCGGCTCTTCCTGCCAACGTTTCTGTTCTTGGCCGCCTTGGCTGGGCTGGGGACGTACTGGACGGCCTCGTGGCTGATCCGACGGATCGGTCGTGGTCCGAGGCTGGTCAAGGTGACCTTGGCCGGTCTGGTACTGATGCCTTCAGCGGTCGAACTGGCGGCGATCCATCCCTATGAGCTGTCCTACTACAATGCGCTGATTGGGGGCCCCTCAGGGGCTTCGCGGCGCGGATTGGAACTCTCCTATTGGTTCGATGCCTACAACCCATCGACGCTCGAAGAGATCAATGGTCGCCTGCCCCGGGATGCTGCCGTCGAGCCGGTCAACGACATGTCGAGGCCGCCGACGTTCCTCTATCTCCGCGAGATGGGTCAGCTCCGTAGTGACATCCAGCTAGGGAGCCTTTCGCGCGATCAGTTTCCTTACATGTGGCTGCTGACCCAGCATTCCAAGGCGTCGGCTCTCTCGAGGTTGCTCTACACCATGGAGCCCTGGTACGCCAGCCGTCCACGCCAACTGGATGGAATGCGCGTCGCCTCGGTCGCCGACCCGACAGCCGTCTCACGCGCCTGGGCGCTCTGGCTGCTCCTGGACGCCCCCGCACCGCCCGCGCCCGAGGAACCGGTCAAGCAAGTCGCCCCAGACTGGGTCCGCGGGCTGTCCCCGACGCTCGCCGAGGCGGTCGACGGTCTAGCCGCCCGGTTTCGGGGCGACGGGTTGACGCGAATCGCCGCCTTAACCGTCAACGAGCCATTGTTTGAGTGGGCTATACGCGACCCCGACGCCCTCCGACGCGCCGCACGGATGGTCGCCGAACACGGGACCAACGTCGACGATCCCGAGGCGATTCGTCTGCTCCAGGTGATCCTGCGCTACGATCGGATGGGATTCCCGGCCTCCGGCTTCCTGCTGGAGATTCGCCCCGAGGCGTTGGTCGAGGCCGTCGATCTGATCATCCGGCGGCCCGACGACCTCCGAGCCATCCTGCTGAGCGCCCGTTACCTCGAGCCCGAAGAGATCGGCGGTTATCTCGATCAGGACCTACCCAGCGCCGAAGACGGCGATGCGACGCTCGAGGATGGTCGCGACGCAGATGCTTGACCGACCCGTCCTCGGGTCGATTATGATCGGGGTGGGCGGATGCCCGGATCGAACGGATCGAACGAAATCATCGTGTGCAGCGGTTCCAGATCGGGAGAGGATGGGTCATGAACGATGCCTGGATCGCGGATCGGATGCGGAAGATCGACGCGTCGGGGATTCGCAAGGCCTTCGACATGGCCCGGTCACTCAAGGACCCGATCAATCTGTCGATCGGCTTGCCCGACTTCGATGTGGCCGATCCGGTCAAGGAGGCGGCGATCACGGCGATCCGCGAGGGCCGCAACGCCTACACACCGACCCAGGGGATCGCTCCGCTCCGTGAGATCCTTCAGGAGCGCATCGACCGGACCTACGGGCATGACGACCGATCGGTGTTGATCACCTCGGGGACCTCCGGCGGACTGCTGCTGGCTCTCTGCTGCACGGTCGATCCAGGCGACGAGGTGATCTTCTTCGATCCGTACTTCGTTATGTACAAGCACTTGACCACGTTGGCTGGCGGCACATCCGTTGTGATCGATACGTATCCTGACTTCCAGGTCGACTTGAAGAAAGTGCGTGCGGCGATCACGGACCGGACCAAGTGCATCCTGGTCAACAGCCCGGCCAACCCGACCGGCGTCGTGGCGACGCCCGAGCAACTCCGCGAATTGGCCGCGCTCTGTCAAGAGCGGGGAATCCTGCTGATGAGCGACGAGATCTACTCGGCCTTCACCTACGATGAACCGTTCGCCTCGCCCGCTTCGACCAACCCCGACGTGCTGGTCGTCGACGGGTTCAGCAAGACGCACGGGATGACCGGCTGGCGGGTCGGGTTCGCGCACGGGCCGACGGCCCTGATCCAGGAGATGGCCAAGCTGCAACAGTTCAGCTTTGTCTGCGCGCCCAGCCCGTTCCAGCATGCGGCGATCATGGCCGCCGAGCAGGATATCGACGAGCATGTCGAGGCGTATCGCCGCAAGCGCGATCTGGTCGTCGAGGCGCTCGCCGACGACTTCGAGTTGGCTCAGCCCACCGGGGCCTTCTATGCGTTCCCCAAGGTCCCTTGGGGAACCGGTTCGGAGTTTGCCGCCGAGGCGATCCGTCGGAACCTGATCATCATCCCCGGGCAGGTCTTCAGTCAACGCGACACCCACATCCGGATCTCATACGCTGCTTCGGACGAGACGCTCAAGCGCGGACTCGACGTGCTCCGCCAAATGGCCAAGGATGCGCCTGCTGCCGCGACCATCGCCTGAGCCTGCGCTTAACGTTTAACCCTCCGGACTTGAGGATCGTGGTCCGACCCCGATCCTCGAATGGACAGAGTGCAATATTCACTTGTAGGACGAGTCGCGATCAATTATCGGCTTCGTTGAAGACGAAGACACGCATCTCGCGAACCAGCCAGCGTTCATCGCGGAGGACGCGGGTCTGGACGAAGGGATAGCGGGAGACGTCATCGTCGGCCTTGATTTGAAAGGTGCCGGCGATCAGGAGCAGGTCAGGCTGGACCAGGCGTGCGTACTCGACCTCGTTCTTCGAGACGATGACCAAATCGTTGTCGAAGAGGTCACGGTAGAACGACTCGATGGCGAAGCGTCCGCTGCGCGATTCTTCGCGGACCGTGCCGGTCGAGTCGTCACGGGTGATGAGCCTGAGCTTGGCGTTGTCGTCGAAGGTGTTGCCCATCGCCGCGGCGTCCTTGCGATCGAAGATGGCCGCGCCACGGCCCAAGACCTTCTGGGAGATCTCGAGGGCTTCAGGTGTCGAAGGGTTGGTGCCAGCGGCCTGGAAGGCAGTGGCCCCGAGTAGGGCGATCATCAAGGTCAAGGTCGGGATCATCGATGGGCTCCTGAAGGTTCGGGACAGCGATCCGAACTGAGTGGGAATCGCGTCAAACCATCCGTCGGGTGAGTCGACCGGGATCTCGTTGAGATTCCGGCCGCGACCATCAATGGATCGGATCAGTCGATCAGAGTCCGAGATCAGCTGCTCGATTCGGCGACGCTGCCGGAGTAGTTGTCTGGACCGAGTTCGTCCTCCTCAAGCATCTTGGCGGTCGACTCGATCTGCTCGTCGAGCGGGTCGACGCCGTAGAGCAGTTCGGCCAGGGGTTCGGCGCGGACCCCGGGATCCATGCCGGCCAACTCGATTCGCTCCGCGAGGATTCGGGCCAAGAAGGAGAGGGCGCGGCGACGCATCGACTCGGCATCTTCAATGTCGGGCTGGAGCACGGCGGGGTTGGACCAGTGGAAGTTGGTCTGATCGGTGGGTCGACCGGCGGCGCTCCGGACGAAGCAGCCGCTCTTGAAGAGCAAGTAGATGATCGCGTTGACGTTGTAGTAGGCGTTCTCCATCCCTTCGTCGTTGCACATCTGCAACGTCTCGGTCCGGATGTCCTCGTGATAGACCTCGACGACCTCGCCGGTTTGTTCGTCACGGGCCTGGCGGAAGACCATGTCGGTGACGGTCAGCCAGGCATCACGGTCGACCGGTCGGATCTTGATCTGGCCGCGTTGCAGTAACGCGCGGTAACGACGCGCGGTGTGTTCCAAGGGCTCGGCTGGCGAGGGGACCGGCGGCCCGGTGCTGGTCGGTGGGCCCGGGCCATAGCCCGGCGCCATCAACGGCGCGATGCCCGGCGCCGGGCCAGGAATCGGTCCGCCCTGGTTGTTGATCTCGCCGCCGAGTTGCTGTCCGTAGACCGGCTCGCTGCCGTGGATGTCGACCTCCAGGTCGTAGAGGCCGCGACGGATCACGATCCCCAATTCGTCCTTGTACTCACGGAGGAACTCGCCGGTCGTCTCGCAGTCAAACATCCGGGGGTCAAAGACTTGCATCATCGTCTGGCTAAGCAGAGGCTTCACGGCGGCGAACTTGATCGGTCGCTGACGATGGAGCAGGGCATGGAGCGCGTCGCGGACGATCGAGAGGTCGGGCCGGTTGGAGCTGCTGGCCGCGCCCCGCTGGGTGATCATGTTCTCGAAGTAGTCGAAGTGATCGCTGTACCGCTCTAGCAGGGTCTTGGTGCTGCCCTGGACCCCGATGACGGCCGTCTCAGCGCCCCGGCTCTTGAGTTCGAGGATCAATGGAATCACATCGGTGTCACCGGTGACCAAGATAAAATGATCGGCAGTTTCCGATGCGGCCATGGCCACTGCATCCATGGCCAGCCGGAGTTCGACGGTGTTTTTGTTCCGTCCGCCGGGGTAGCGGAAGACCTGGACCGGCTCGATGCCGATCTCCATCAGGCTCCGCGCCAGAGGCTGGAGGAAGTACTCGCGACGGCCGGCCGATTCGTCGTAACGATAGCCGTTGAAGTCGGCATAGGCTCGGCTGATGACGATCCGCCGGTTCCCCGCCAATTGGGCGGCGAAGCCAAACAGCGCGTTCAGATCAAGCTCGCACTCGAAGGGCAGCTCGCGATTCTGCTCGCGCCAGCGTTGTTCGCGGCACAGATAGAAGTTCTCCAAGTCAATCAGGAAGACCGATGTTCCGGCCCCATGCATAGCGACGCTCCAGACCTATGAGCCATAAAGTGGCGGACGATGACGTGCGATGAACGCGCAATACTGTAGCGCGATGAAAACTGGATGGTACGCTCCATTCGGGATCTTGCCAAGGCTTTTGCGCCGAAAAAGCCCTGGTGCTGGTTGAGGATGGTTTGGGTCAAGTCGGCGCGCGGATGGTGGGCGATGGGCAATCCAGAGCGACTTGGTCGGGTCTGGCCGAGTATGATCGGGTCTTGCGTCGACGAACCCCCGCGCCGCAATGACCGCGACGGGCCATGAAGTCCGTCGCGACTGCGTGGGACGAATGGGATCCCCGGTCACGCCCCGCCCTCGGTCGCCGACTTCGGGTTTGGCCTCGGCAACTCGGCATCCACGCACATGACCATGACACACGACGAGTCACCGGCCGTTGAGGCGGCCCCGCCAGGCACGCCTCCGGAGGTCGCTCTCCGCGCGCCGCGACGACCTTACCTGAGCCTGTTGGCCGTCAGCTTTACGATCCTTTTCTTTGAGCTGAGTTGCATCCGCTGGTTCGGGAGTACGGTGATCTTCCTCACCTATTTCACGAACATCGTCCTGATGGCCTGTTTCCTGGGGATGTCGGTCGGCCTGCTCTCAGCGCGGGGGCGGGTGAGCCTTTCGGGTTGGGTGGTTCCGCTGAGCTTGCTGGGGACCTTAGCGGCGACAGCGACGAACCTGATGTACAGCCCATACGGGGGGCGACGCCTGTTCGGCGTCGACGTCGGCGGCCAGCTCCGTAACCCGCAGGAGATCTTCTTTGGGACCGAATCGCCCTCGGCAGTCCAGCCCGAGGTGATCCTCCCGGTGGAGGTGCTGGCCGGTTTCTTCTTCGTCGTGATCACGCTGAGCTTCATCGGCCTAGGCCAGATCATGGGCCGGGCCTTCACGGCGATCGAGAACCGGGTGGCGGCCTACTCGGTAGACATCTTGGGCAGCTTGGCCGGGATCCTTGGGTTCGGCCTGGCCTCGTGGTTCCAGACGCCGCCGGCGCTCTGGTTCGCCATCAGCTTGGGTTTGGCCGTTGTCCTGGCGCGTGGCCGTCGGATCAGCCTGACGATCCTGGCGCTGCTCTGCGTGGGGGTGGTCAGTCTCGGCGAGATCGACGATTGGTGGCCGAAGAATCCGATCACGACGCAGCTCAAGCAGCGTCAGCCCGCATTGGCGACCCGGTGGTCCCCTTATTACAAAGTGGACTGGTCACCGAGGGGGCGGAGCATCTTCGTCAACAACATCTATCACCAGGGGGCGATCCCGATCCGGAACGAAGGGTCGATCTACACGCTCCCGCATTTGTTGAATCGGGATGCCGGCCAGGATCGCTTCAAGGATGTCTTGGTCATCGGCGCCGGCTCGGGCAACGACGTTTCGGCGGCCCTGCTCCAAGGGGCTGAGTCGGTCGACGCCGTCGAGATCGACCCGGTGATCCAGCAGATCGGCCGCGAGGTCCATCCCGACAGGCCGTATTCGGACCCGAGGGTGAGGGCCCACACCGACGATGGTCGAAGTTTCGTGCGTCAAACCGATCACGACTACGACCTGATCGTCTACGCCCTAGTCGACTCGCTCCGGCTCCACTCGGGCTACGCCAGCATCCGCCTGGAGAGCTTCCTGTTCACGAGGCAGGCCCTGGAGGACCTGCGCGATCACCTGACCGAGGACGGCGTTGTGGCGATGTACAACTTCTATCGCCAAGGCTGGGTGGTCGGTCGCTTGGAACGTCTCTGTCGGGAGGTCTTCGGGGCCGAGCCCTTGATCTTCTCGTTGCCGTACGAGGAGACGATCGCGCCGACCGACGCTCAGACCGGCAAGATCACGTTCGTGCTGGTGGGCCGTCCGGGCAACGAGCGTCTGGAGGCGATCCGCGACGCCCTCCGCGACGGCGAATCGTTCTGGGCCGGCCGATCCCCGTTGCTCAACGCGCTGGGCAACAATGGGTACAGACCGGAACCGCCGACGGTCGCGGGGGTCAGTCGCGACGACTGGCAGCGGGTCGCCCCGGCGCGGGTGGAGACCGATGGGATCCGCTACCTGCCCAGCGACGACTGGCCGTTTCTCTACCTCCGCGAGCCGAGGATCCCGGCCTTGAGCCTGCGCGGGATCGTGCTGGTCGGGGTGCTCTCGAGCCTGATCCTGGCGATGTTCTTTCCTTGGCGTCGGGCTCGTCCGGGGGGCCTGGCCTTGATGTTCTTCCTGGGTGCCGGCTTCATGCTGCTGGAGACCAAGGGCGT
>CAZSSM010000033.1:0-69037 GCA_964609385.1 uncultured Planctomycetia bacterium | reverse complement strand
ACCCGACGGATCGAGGGGGCCCAGAAGAAGGTCGAGGAACGCAACTTCGAGGTCCGCAAGAATCTGCTCGAATACGACGAAGTCATGGACGAGCAGCGCAAGCGGGTCTACTCGTTCCGCCAAGGAATCCTGGAGGGCAACTCGACCAAAGAGACGCTCCTGGAGATGATCGACGACCAGATCGATCGCGCCGGCCAGGTCCTCCTGGACGAACAGTACGGACCGTCCAGCTTCGCCGAGCTGACCGGTAAGGCCTTGGGTGTCGAGTTCGAGCCTCGGACCTTCCGAGGCGTCACCGACTTCGAACAAGCCCGCGACCTGGCTCGCGATGAGGCGCTCCGACAAATCGAGGATCAGATCCGCGAAGCCGTCGACGAGAACCTGCCGGCCGATGCCGAGTCCAGCGAATGGAACTGGCAGGCCTTGACCAACTGGGCCAGCCGACGCTTCGGCCTGACCAACCTGAAGGAGAAGTCGCTCCGCAGCTTCGACAAAGGTGCGGGCGATCCGAACAGCCCGGGCTTGGACCGCTCGAGCCTGGAGGCGATGCTCTTCAAGCTCGGTCAGGAGTTCGTCGCCAAGGTCGATCTGGAGCCGGCCGCCGTCTTCCTCCAGGAGGATTGGGGCCGCCGTTCGCTCGCTGGCTGGGCCTATCGCAAGTTCGGCCTGGTCATCGACCCCACGACCTGGGAGTCGCTCAACACTGACGAGATCATCGATCAGCTCAAGGAGCAGGTCCGCGATCTCTATGTTCGGAAGGAGGCAGAGTTCCCGGCGCGGATCGGAGTGACCCGGTTCCTCCGCGAGAAGTCGCGCTCCAGTCCCAACGCGGTGCTTGATCGCGACGGCCTGGCCGATTGGGCCGATCGACGCCTCCAGATCGAGGTCGATCGCTCTCGGCTCCGCAACATGCTCCGTCCCGAGATGGAGGCCTACCTGCTCGAGGAGGCACGCAACCACTACAAGGGTGCGGAGGTCGCCGAAGGATTGGAAGAGCGGCTCGAGGACGTCTACCCGGCCCGTCAACTGACCGGCGGACGCGGTCAGGTCGACGCCCTGATCGGTCCGGACCGCGACGCGATCCAAGAGTTGGTCGACTACGCCCAGGCCGAATTGGACGTCGCGTTCGACCCCGACGAGTTGGCCACGCTCGACCCGGAGGCCTTTTCCAACCGAGTCTACCAGGCGTTCGACACCAAGTTCCGGCCCGAGATGGCTGAGACCGAGAAGATCCTGCTGCTGCAGATCCTCGACTCCGCTTGGATGGAACACCTCCGGACGATGGACTACCTCAAGTCCTCGGTCGGGCTCCGCGGCTACGCTCAGGTCGACCCCAAGATCGAATACAAGCGCGAAGGGATGCGCCAGTTCGAGAGCATGTGGCAGAGCGTCTCGGACCGCGTGACCGACCTGATCTTCCGGATCGAGCAGAGCGATCCCGACTTCCTCAGCTCGCTCTCAGCGCGATTGGACAAGGCCAAGACGGTGCATCAAGAAGCCAGCTCGGCCATCGAGGTCTCCGGCAGCGACAATGTCAGCCAACGCCAGGAGGCGGCCATCGCCGCGAGCCAGGGCAAGGGCGAGACCAAGGTCGAGCCGGTCCGCAACCTCGGCCGCAAGGTCGGTCGTAACGATCCCTGTCCGTGTGGTTCAGGACGCAAGTACAAGGCCTGTTGCATGCGTAAGGGTCAAATGGCCTGAGTGAGCCTCGATCGGGGAGCCCCACACGGAGCCCCGAGAGGGGGTTCGCCTCATCCCCGAACGCTCGTTCGACGTCTCGTGGACTCTCTCGGGAAAGGATGCCCGGATGTCCGTGCTGCTCGATGCGGTTTATGTGAATTTATTGATCATTTGTTCGCCTTGGCTGGCCTATCGGGCCTGGCGTCAGGGCAAGTATCGCCGGGGCTGGGGAGCGAAGCTGCTTGGCCGAGCCCCGCATCGATCCGAAGGTCAGCCTCGGATCTGGTTCCACGCCGTCAGCGTCGGCGAGGTCTTGGCGCTCCGCCCGGTCGTCGAGGCCCTCCGACGCCAGCGACCCGAGGTCGACCTAGTCCTCTCGACGACGACGGCCACCGGGTTCGACTTGGCGCGTCGGACCTTTCCCGAGTTGCCGGTCTTCTTCGCTCCCCTGGACCTGAGCTGGGCTGTTCGCCATGCCGTCGCTCGGATCAGGCCGACGGTGCTGGCATTGGTCGAGTTGGAACTGTGGCCCAATCTGATCGCCGAAGTTCGGCGCCGAGGGGGGCGGGTAGCCTTGATCAACGCGCGTCTGAGCCTCCGAAGCCATCGCGGCTATCGTGCCCTCCGAGGACCGCTCGGCCCGACATTCCGTGGCCTGGATCGCGTCGCCGCCCAGTCATCCGACGACGCCGAGCGCTTCGCCGACTTGGGGATCGCCGATGATCGGCTAATCGTCACCGGCTCCGTCAAGTACGACGGCCTCGAGTCGGATCGCGACAACGCGTCGACGACGCGGTTGCGTCGCCTGTTCGCTCTCGATCCGACCAGCCTGGTTTTCGTGGCCGGCAGCACGATGGCCGGCGAGGAGGAGGCCGCTTGGCGGGCGTATGAACGAGCCCGCGCGCTGCCCGAAGGGAAGCGGCTCCGCCTGATCATTGTGCCGCGTCACCCCGAGCGGTTCGATGCGGTCGCCTCGAGCTTGGAGCGCTGGGGGGCGCGGCCTTGGCGACGGTCCAAGGCAGGGTCGGGGACGGATCCAAGTGGGGAAGGGGGGTCGGATCCGGATTCGGTGATCTTAGTCGACAGCGTCGGCGAACTGGGGGCGGTCTGGGGGTTGGCCGACCTGGCATTCGTGGGCGGGAGCCTGTTCCCGGGACGCGGGGGTCAAAACATGATGGAGCCAGCGGCTTATGGGGCCTCGGTGCTCTTTGGGCCGCACACATCGAACTTCCGGAGCGCGGTGGATCTCTTACTGGCCGGCGGGGCCGCTCAACGTGTGGTCGATCCGAACGACCTGATCGCAGCGGTCGTCGAGGCGGTCCGCGATCCTCAAGGAAATCGAGAGCGGGGCCATCGGGCGCGTCGGCTGGTGCTCCAGCAACGCGGGGCGACCCGGAAAACCCTTAACGTGCTCGACTCATTGGTCGGCTGATCGCCGGGACGCGTCGTGGCTCTCCTGGGGGGCCGGGATCACAATTCGGCCTGGTCCTCGGCCAATCGAACTTGAGCTCGAGTGATCGCCTCGTGCAACTTCTGTTTCAACAGACTCAGAGGTGGCAATTCTGTGAGATATGTGGCGACTCGGATGCCACTCTGGTCCAATTGCAGCAGTTCCACATGCTCGTCCGATTTGTCGGTACAGAGGATCAAGCCCAACGGAGCCTCCTCACTGGGCTCGTGCTCGTATTTCTCCAGCCATCGGAGATAGAGTTCCATCTGTCCTTTGTCGGCGGCCTGGAACGTGCCCATCTTGAGTTCCACGGCGATTAGGCGTCGAAGCTTACGATGGAAGAAGAGGAGGTCGAGATAATAGTCGTGGTGGTCAACGCTGATCCGCTTCTGACGTGCCACGAAGCTGAAGCCCGTCCCCAATTCGAGAAGGAACGACTCCAGATCACGAAGGATGGCGGTCTCCAGATCGCGTTCGTCGAAGGAGTCGTTGAGCCTCAAAAAATCCAGCATGTATGGATCGCGAAAGACCAGATCGGGCGAGAGTCGATCCTCCTCGCGGAGGTTAGCCAACTCACGTTCGGCCAGTTCCGCGGGTTTGCGCGAAATGGCAATGCGCTCGTAGAAAAGGCCTGAGATTTTCTGCTGGAGCGTTCGTGTACTCCATCGCTCTAACCGGCACATCTCGGCATAGAACTTTCGCTTGAGCGGATCATCGATGTAGATGATTTGCCGGAAATAGGTCCAGCCCAATTGTCTACTCAGTACGTAGACAATTTCGCGGACGGGAAACCGCTCGACGAACCGAATCATGTGCCGAAGGTTCTTCTCGGTGAACCCCCGTCCAAACTCAGTGGTGAGGCTCTCGGCAACCGTCCGCACGATCTGCTTGCCGTATTCGGCTCGTCGCTGCTGAAGCACGTCATCGTTCAAGCGGCGTCCCAGATCCCAGTACAGGATCACCTGGGCCGAATGGACGGCCTGGGCCACTCCGGCTCGCGTGGTCTGGATGAGACCGTTGAGATCCTCGACCAGTCGCTGGGTGGCGATCGGGTCGAGCGGTAGGACGGCTGGTTGTCCTTCGGGGGTAGTTGGCTTCTTGGCCATGAGTATTCCTGTCGCCGGAGACTCGATTCAAGACCGGGGCAGCATTGGATCGGGACGATGAATCCAAACAATACCCGCATGTGACGATGCTCGCTCGTTGAATCCCGTCGACTTCTCGGGCGCATTGCAGGTTCGGTTCGGCATCGCAGTGGTGCCGGAGGCGTGTCCTGAGCAAGGGATTGTCATCGGATCGACCTTCCGATCTGCCATGATCTCGAGTCATCACCGATCGACCTGAGCCATCGGGACCGACTCCCCGGCTCGATGCGGCGATCGGCGGGTTCGCCTCGTCAGCAACTCGCCCTTGATCCCGATCCGGCCGGTCGTCAGACTAAGGGACGTCCTCGAGGCAATGGTTTCCCACAAAGAGGCTGTGAGGCTGTCGGGACCCGGTATCCTGTCGGAGCCGTCTCCCATGAACAGGCCGACCCATCGTTGCGCCTCCCAAGGATGGAGCGGCGCGGTACTCGCGGGGCCTTCCGCCCGATTCCGAAACCGTTAAACGTGCGGCCTCGCCCGTGACTTGCCTTCTCGGACAGCTCACGCGAACACCCTTCAATCTTCCCAAACGGAATGCCAACGCATGACCGACAAGCCCACCCCCGAAGAGACGCCGCAGGCTCAGGTCAGTCAGCCTCAGGTGGTGATCGACGACTCCAGCACGGTGCCGTCGTACTCGAACTTCTGCCGCGTCACCGCCACCCCCGAAGAGGTGATCCTGGACTTCGGCCTCAATCCGCAGCCGTTCGCCACCACCCAGCAGCAGATCAAGGCCAATCAGCGCCTGGTCATGAACTTCTACACCGCCAAGCGTCTGTTGGTGGCCCTCAACGCGACCATCCAGCGTCATGAGGGCATGTTCGGCTCGGTCGAGCTGGACGTCCGCCGCCGTGCCACCGTCACGCAGCAGCCCACCAGTGGGCCGCAGGGGCCACAACTGGCCACCTGAGCGGTCCTCGTCCACGAGGCGCTTTCTCGAAGACCCTGCTGGTGGTGATGAATCGCTTTACGGCTCATCCCATTCACTCCACCTCAGATTCATGCGTGCTCTGTTGACCCGAGGCCGGGATTGGTCCCGCCCTCGGGTTTTTTCGTGCGCGCCGAGTCGAGCGGCAAGTCCTCGAGTACTCAGGGCACGGTTCAAGACGAGGGCCGGTCGGGGCGATCCGACCGGTTCTTTGGGTTTGGCTGATGAAGCGATTGGTTTCGGACCGATGGGTAGGTCATGAGTCTTGTTCGGGCCGCGCGGGAGATCGGCCCTGTCCCGATCCAAGGCGTTTTTCCGTCAGCCCGGCTTGGAGTGGTGACCGATACTCGGTCTAGCCGAGGGACTCGGCCTCGATCCAGGACGGATGAGCCCAGCGAAGGAGGGTAGGGGATGAGCCGACCGACTCGTCAGAAATCACGCGGGCCGAAGCCACGTCAGAACCGCAACTATCACTGCGAGGCCATCGCGCCGTTGGAACCACGCCAACTGCTGACGGTGGACGTCTTCGGATTTTCGAGCATCGAGGTGACCATTTCCGGGATCCCCGACCCGGCCCTGGATCCGCCCATCACCGGCATTCCGGCCGGCTTCGTCGACATCGAGTTCGAAGAGGGGTTCGCCAACCCGTTCGGCTCGGCCGGTGTGACCAGCGTCAACCTGCTCTCGCCAGCCGAGAACTTCGGCGGGGACATCGTGCGGATCGAGGCCGGTCCCGGTGGTGACTTCGGGAAGGTCGTCTATGCCATCAGTCGTGGCGGAGGCGACAACCCCGGCGCGATCAACGCGCCCGGTGTGATCTACCGGGTCAACCCGGCCACCGGCGACTCAGACATCTTCTTCGACCTCAACACGGTCATTCCTCAGATCGCTGCGGCCCAGGCCGGGACCACCGCCCCGTTGACCGACGCGGCCAATCTCGAAAACCCGGCCGCCGGCGGATTGGCCCCCTCGACCGGTCTAGTCAACAACTACGACATCGCCTTCGATGTCGAAGGTTACTTCGACGGGCGACCCTCGATGTTCGTCTCCAGTGTCGATGAGACCGATCCGCTGAAGAACGTGATCTACCGGATTGGTCCCGACGGGTCGTTCCTGGGCGCCTTCGCCAGCTTCGTCGATGACGGGGGCACCGAGACCTTCGTCAACGCGCCCAGTGCCATCCTGATCACTCCGACCCAACAGCAGAGCTTCCTCCGCGGGCTCTTCGCTGGGGACGGCGTCTTCTCCGACACCTTCCGCACTTTCTTCTTCGATGCCAACGCCTACACGCCTGGCCAAGCCATCGACTCGCCAATCCTGCCTGTCGGTGTGGAAGACACCTTCTTCAGCTTCGGACCCTTGACCGGACTGACCGCCGCCAACCCCAACTACTTCTCGCCGGTCTACGCGACCTTCACCGACTTCGGGATCCCCGCAGCGCCCGGTCAGGGGCTGCCCGGCATCCCCGGCTTCAGCGGTGTTCAGGGCTCCAATGGAGATCTCCTGTTCAACCCCGATCTCGAAGCGATGGACACCCCCATCAACGTGCCCGACGCCGATGGTGGTATCGCTGACGAAGGATTTATCGATATCAATAATGCGCTCGGGTTCGATGTCTCGGACGACGGCGATACCGATCTAGGCTTCGGCCTGGTCTTCTCCGACTATCGGCGCCTCCAGGACGCCGCCTTCGACCAGTTCGGCTACTTCTCCTACAACCTCCCGCTGGCACCGACCGGCGATGGGGGTCTGCCCGACGCGGGTGCGACCCTGACCGTCCCGCCCACCGCGCCGCCTGCCGACGATGATGGTGAGGGATTTGAAGGCTCGCTGTTCGTCAGCGACCTGCACAGCGGTCTCGGTTTCAATGTCACCGTCCAGGGCCAGGTCGACACCGATGACGACGGCAACCCGGTCTTCGGCGACGTGAACGTGCTGGTCCCCTTGACCAGCGACGGACCGCTCTCGATCGACCTGACGGGGTTCATCGGCCTGGACGATCCCGAGGACAACTCCCTCATCATCGACTATCAACCCAACGGCATCGATGCCCTTGGCGGCACGATCCTCCGGATCGCGCCCGACGGTCAGGTCTTCCCGTTCGCTGATGGCTTCAACGTTTCCTCGTTGGTCGGACCCGACGGGTTCCTCAGCTCGTCGCTGAGCCTCGACTTCTCGGCCGATGGCTCGATCCTCTATGCCTCGGACAATGACGGCATCTACCAGTTCAAGACAACTACGAGCCTGGCCAACTCGGATACGGGCTCGCTGATCGGTCTGGGCGACCTGCGGAGCTTGGGTGTTCCGTACGAAGGTCAGGACAGCGCCGTGGCGGTCATCGACACGGGTGTCGATGCCAACACAACCGGATTCCGCGGTCGTGTCGCCGAGGGACGCAACATCGCCTTCGGTGGACCCGGTAACGACGATCTCAATCCCTCGGACCCCGGTGACGTCGTCCCCACGGGCCACGGGACCCTCATTGCCTCGGTGATCACCCAGATGGTTCCCCAGGCGACGATCCAGCCGGTCGACGTCTTCGTCAACCGACCGGGCTTGCCGATCCCGCCCTCACCCTTGCCCGGTGATACGATCAGTTCGCCGACGACCAGCTTCCAGCTCTTCTTCGAAGGTCTGGACTTCGTCGCCGATAACCCGTTCGTGCCCGACCCGATCCGGCCCGGCCAGCTCGACCGGGTCATCGCGGCGAACATTGGCTTCGGCACCCAGAACGCGCCGACGGTCCTCGACGGCGGGGCGCCCGACCCAGACGGTGCCGTCTTCGCCACCGAGGGCGAGTTCTTCCGCGAGTTCCCCAAGATCAGCTTGGCCATCAAGAGCCAGCTTCGCCAATTCCGGAACGTCGGGATCGCTCCGGTCGCCCCGTCGGGTCAGTTCAGCGACGTCGATGACTTCGCCAGCGGCGAGTTCGTCGGCGAGTCGATCCCGGCCCTCTTCAACGAGGTCATCTCGGTCTCCGGGTCTTTCCCCTCGACCTTCGACCTCGGCCCCGACTCGACGCCCGACGACCCGTTCCAAGGGCCCGTCGAACGGACCCGGGGGACGCACATCGTCTTTGATAACGGCGTCACGCTGGCCCCCGAGTTGGCCCCCTTCAATAACGATGGCTTCGCCATCTTCGTCGACCGGATCAGTCCGGCGGTCAACCGGACCACGACGACCGACTTCGTCGCCCCGGTCATCAACATCCCAGTCTTCAATCTGAGGACCGCCGAGGCGGCCAACGACGAGTTGCTCCTCCGAGAGGGTGGCACGTCGCTCTCCTCAGCCCTGGTGACCGGTTCGATCGCCATCGTCGCCTCGGCCATCGACTACTGGTCCGAATTGAACGTTGAGGGCTCGACCGTCGACCCGTACCTGACCCAACCGGTCGGCGTCAACTCACTGAACTTCGGCGTGGGCGAACTCCGAGACCTGTCGGTCTACGCCAACCCCGACTCGATCTACGGGATCCTCCAGTGGACCGCCGTGCCGGCGCCCGACGATCCGCGGTTCCAGTCCGCCTTCGAAGCTCCGCTGCTGATCGGTCTGGGCACGCCGCGCGACTTCGCCCGCGTCGATGTCGGCAACGCTATCGCCGCCATCGAAGGCCAGATCGCTCTGCAGTTCCTCATCGAACGCGACATGCTCTCGGTCATCGACACCAACAACAATGCTTTGATCACGGCCGAGGAGCTTCAGAGCTTCGTCGACTCGGCCGAGTCGCGGGGACTCGCCGAAGAGGGGGCCATGGCTCGATTGCTCGGCGGCAACGATCGGCCCTTCGATGAGCCGACGCCCACCGGGACCTTGGAGACCCCTGACGATCCGGACGTCCTCCAGCGACGGTTCAACTTCTTCGACTTCGTCGCGGATGGGCAGCTCAACGGCGTCGTCTCGATCACCCAGTACGAGACCTTGGTCCACAACCTCCTCCCGCTGCCCGACCAGTTCGTTGTCACCGACCGTCAGCGGGCTTCGGCCAACGGGTTCCTGGTCGATCCCGATGCCAACCGGCCCTGGACCGACCTTCACCGGCTACTCCCGCAGTATGTCTTCGCCCCGATCCCGCCCTCGATCATCGAGCAGTTCCGTAACGTCGACCCGCGGCGGTTCCAGTTCGGCCTGGGCGAGGGCGAGGATCCGCTGGCGATCAATCCCGACTTCGATCTGTTCAGCACGGACCCCCGTGTCATGCAAGCGCGTCAGCGGGCACTGGCCACCCAAATCCAGGACACCGATCCGGTCGACCAGACTGGGTCGGACCGGGTGGCCGACAACGATCCCGCGGCCAACACCAACGACCCCGGTGCCCCGGTCGATACCGCGACCAACCCGGACAATTCGGGCGGGTCGTCCAACAACGGCGGGACCTCGCCGCTCTCGCCCTTGGTCAGCGATGACAGCGGGGTCGACCCGACCAGCCCGCTCGGCCAGCTTCTCGGCCTCATGTCTGGACCCCCGACGTCCTCCACGACCGACCCAGGCAGCCCGGTCACCGCGGGTGAGGTCGGAGATCCGGTCGCGCTCGACAACTCCGGGAGCGGCAGTAACCAGTCGACCTCAGAGGGATCGTCCAACGGCAACGGGACTGCTGGCAGCCCCTCGGCCTCCAGCCAACAGGTTCCGCAGGACACGACCGATCCGCAATTCACGCGGAACGAACTCTACAGGCAGGTCCTCGAACGCCGCGAGAGTCGCCGAGATGTCGCTGAGGACATCATCCGGAACAAGCCGGTCTATAACGTCGAGAACCCAAGCGTTGTCGACGAGTTCCTCGAAGACACCTACGACACGATTAAGGACACAGTCGAGGATATCGGCGACTTCTTCGGGCTCTGATCTCAATGCGAAGCCCTCGCCGACGCCCGATCGTCGGCGAGCGGCGTCCCTGACAACCTCATCCAACATCAACGGCCGCCCGGGTCCTTCGCCCCGGGCGGCCGTTCGTGTTGATGTACTGATTACGATTTCAGACTGATCGTCGAGGCATCGTCGTCCCGAGGATCGACGTTCGGCTCAGTCTTCGAAGTTGGAGAGGGTGAACTGGTCGGCGACCTCGTCGGGGATCTCCGAGAGGTCGGTGCCCGCGCCGCCGTCGACATGGGTCCGAAGGCCGTTGAAGTCGGACGCGACCTTCAAGGTGTCGTTTCCGGCATTTAAGGACAGCAGGAGCATATCTAGCGCATCGACAAGCAACACATCGACGTCCAAGACCGGACCGCTCGGCGTCGCGCGACGGCGAAGGATATGGTCGCCCTGACCCGAGCGGGCCAGTTCGGTGATGCTCGAGGCGGCGAAGTGGTTGACCTTTAAGGTGTCGGCACCAGCTCCACCATCGAGGGTGTCGCGCCCGCGGCCGTTGATCAGCGTGTCATCGCCCGAACCACCCAGGATCGAGTCGAAGCCGTTGCCACCGTCGATGGAATCCTCACCGATGCCGCCGATGAGCGTGTCGCGCGAGTTGCCGCCCAAGAGCGTGTCATCGCCCGCACCGCCGTTGATCGAGTCATCGCCGAATTGACCCCGGAGGATGTCGTCGCCATCACCGGCGGTGATCGTGTCGTCGTCCCCGCCGCCGTCAACGACGTTGTTCCCGTGGCCCGCATTGATCAGATCTGGGAAGCGGTTGCCCTCGATCGTGTCGTCGCCGTCCCCGGCGGTCACGGTGTCGCTGCCATCTCCGGCGCGGATGAAGTTGTCGCCGAACAGATCGACGATCAGATCGGCACCTCGGGCGGCCACAATTCGATCACTGCCGTGGCCTCCCCGGAGGGTGTCGGCTCCCTCACCACCCAACAAGGTGTCCGCGCCCCATTCGCCGAGGATCGAGTCGTTGCCGTCGGAACCCTCGATGGTGTCGTCCCCGTCGCCTCCCGAGAGGGTGTCCGCGCGGTCCGTCCCGAGGATCGAGTCGTCGCCTGCATCCCCGACCAGAGAAACGCCGCTCAGCCCCGGCAGCGGATCCAGGCCTCGGAAGTCGAGGACGTCGTCTCCATCGGAGCCGCTAACGTGGAACTCCTCGGTGTCGAGGATAATGTCGATCCCATAGATCTCTCCAGTGCTGCGATCGATCCAGGTGATCGCGGCGGCTCCGAGCGTCGGGTCGTATACCCCGAGGATCAGGTCGTCCAGGCCGCTCGGGGTGCGTTCCCCGCCGGCGATCGCCTGGAGGACATCGTGACCGGCTCCCCCAAAGGCCAGATCGTCCCCGGCGCCGAGGACGATCGTGTCGTTGCCCGGACCCCCACGGATCACATCGGGGTTCGGGTCAAGGCCGAGAGAATCGAACGAAGCGTGACCCACCAAGAGATCGTGACCGCCCGATCCGATCAGCGTATCGGGTCCGAATCCGCCGATGAGGGTCACCCCGTCCAATCCTAATGCCTCTAACGCGGCCTTGCTGAGCCCGGAGGCGTCGATCATTCCCAAGTGCCTCGTTGCATCGTCGCTCGAGTCGAAGGTCTGGACCACTGTCAGTGACTCGATCTCCGCGTAATCGTGATGACCGATCGGAGATCCGTCCCGCAGTTCGGTCCGGACCGATTGGATGGCGTTGCGGCCTGGGTCATGATAAAGCGCGATCCGGTCGAGCAAGTCGTTCGCGGGATCGTCGAATCGGACCCAATGGTCGAGCGAGTCCACGCCATCACCGCCGGAGACCGAAGCGTGCAACGTCTGGACGATGAGCCGATCGTCACCGTCTCCACCGAAGAGCGTCGGCCCGCCAAGGTCGAGGCCGCCCTGAACAGCCGAGAGCCGATCGTTCCCCGGTCCGCCCCAGGCGAGATCATTGCCGTTGGTGTTGATGACATCGTCGCCGTCTCGGCCGTACACCGTCTCCGGCGCGGCGGACAGGGCCTCGAACCGATCGTCGCCCGCCCCGCCGTCAAGTACGAGGCTCGTCAGGCCCGCCGAGTCGAACCGCTCCAAGGTTAGAGAATCGGTCTGAAACGCGTCAGCCCCCGACCCCGTGCGGATCTCCAACGCCTCGACCTGGAATGTCAGGACGTCGAGGGTTAGCTCCCATTGACCTATCTCATCAGAGTGATGTTCGACGGTCGTCATAATCATATTGGCCAGGGTGGCGTCGGACACCTGGACCAAAGCCGACTCGGGAGAGGCCGTCTTGTCGACGAGGACCGAATCAGTCCCGGCTCCTCCCGAGATCGACTTCGCGCCCGACCCTTGAACGATAAAAATATTATTGCCCGCCGGCGAAGTGAGCAAGTCGTCACCCGGACCGCTGATCAGGGTGTCGTGCGATCCCGAACCGTGGAGCGTGTCGTTCCCTTGTCCTCCATCGAGCACGAATTGGGGGTTGCCCATCAGATTGAGATCGAATCCTGTGAGATTTCTCAAGTCGACCGAATCATTGCCGATCCCCCCTTCGATTTCGATTTGCTCGAAACCAGCGATCTGATCGACATGCTCGCTCAAAGCACCGGTTTGAAGCCGAACGTTGGAGAACCCGTTGTCTCGGTCGAGCCTGACGGTGTCGGGTCCAGTGGAGCCTTGCAAGAGATAGCGATCGAATCCGCCGCCTCCATCGCTCTGATCCAAATTTCCCCCGAATAGGAACGTTCCCCCGACGATCGTGTCGTCGCCCGCACCACCATGGACGGTGTCGTCGTCGAAGCTTCCGTTCAAGACGTCCGGGCCGGCCGATCCGATGAGGGTGTCTCGTCCGAAGTAGCCACCGAGCGACATGCGTTCGATCCCGACAGCATCAAGCGCCTCCTGGTCGAGGGCGGAGGCGTCGATCAGGTCGTTCCCGCCAAGACCCTGCAAGGAGACCCCCTCGACCTCCATGACAATATCCAACTCGTCGCGGATCAAGTCGCTGTTGATCCGTTGGACGAGTAACTGATCCTCCACTCCCGTATTGAAGTGCTCGACGAGAATCTGTTCGCTGTCGCCCGTGCCATTCAGAATGTATGTGTCGATTCCTTGCTGACCACGGATGCGGTCGTCTTCATGTCCGCCCCAGATCGTGTCGTCGCCTGCACCGGCCTCGATCAAGTTATTCCCATTCGTGCCGATGATCGAATCGTTGCCGTCACCTCCCAGGACGGTGTCATCGCCCGCACCAGCCTCGAGGTGGTCGTCGCCTGGACCTCCGATGAGGAGGTCGTTCCCGTCGCCGCCGGTCAACTTGACGCGGAGTCCGGAGAAGTCGGCCGCATTGGGAAGGGCGCGGAGGATGTCGTGCCCAGCCTGTGCGTCGACGATCAATTGGTCCTCGGACGCGCCACCGCCGTAGATCCGTGGGGAGATCCCGGCCCAGTTGAGATCGACCACCGACCCGCCGCGGACGACTCCTGAGTCTTGGGCGTCCATCGTGATCTCGTCGTTGCCATTCGTCCCCAGGATCGAGACGACGTCCGGGTCGCCGTCGGGTGCGGCGACCTCACCGAGATCGACCGACAGGTCGAGGTCTCCCGGCAGCGTGGTCCCGGTCTCGAAGGTGACCCGGTCGGCGCCGCGACCCATGTTGAGTTCTTGGGTCTCGATCCCGTCGACGAAAACGGTGATCGGTTCGGCGTCGACCGTCTGTACGTCGATGCCGATGTCATGGATCTTCCAACCGTCGAAGACCGCCGGCTGAAGCTCGATCCGGTCGTCGCCGGGACCGAATTGGACGAAGAGCCGATCTTGGCCATCGCCACCGTCGAGCCACTGGTCGCTCCGGGTCGCCCCGTCGTAGGTCCAATGCAAGATGTCGTCGCCGTCCTCGCCGAAGAGGTTCACCTCGCCGTCGCCGTTAGCCCAGAGTTGGTCGTTGCCTTCGCCACCGAAGAGGACATCGCCGCGCAGGGTGCGACCGCCGAGGAATCCGCCGGGACTGGTGAAATCACCCTCGGCGGAGAAGAGGCGGTCATCACCTTCGCGACCATAGAGCCAGTCGTCACCCTCGCCTCCGGCCAGGGCGTCGTCGCCGATCGATCCATCAAGGGTGTCGTTGCCGGCCCCGCCGAGGATCCAGGCTCGGCCCCGGCCGTCGTAGTCGATCCGGTCGTTGCCCGCCCCCGCATCGATCGCGAAGTCGGAACGCACGTCGCCGATCTGGATCCGGTCGTCGCCGGGACCCGAGTCGGCTTCAATCCGACGGACCCCGTCGTAGGTTTTGGTCACCTCGCGGGTCACGCCTCCGCAGACGAACTCGGCCCGGACCTCCACGGTCTCCAGACCGGTTTCTTCGTCGTAGGAGACGGGGCTGACCGTGTAGTTGTCCGCCTCGCCGGGGTTCGCGAACGGGACGCCGTAGCGGGCGTCATTGGCTGGGAGGCCAGCATTGAGGTGCAGGGTCCCGTTGGAGGAGACGTAGCCCAACTCGGGTTCGGCGTCGCAACCGGTCGAGCCGGCGGTCAGCGACCGGGGGGCGCCGGCGAACTCGAGGATCGTCAGGTTCAACGGCTCGTACGACCAGGTGAAGACGACCCACTCGAATATGGATCGGGGAAACATAACGATGTCGACTCCAATGCGTAGGAAGGCGACCAGCGAGCCCGAAGCGTTGAAGACGTAGAACGGGTCGGCATCGATCAAACGCTTCAGTTCGCTGCCTCGGACGCGGCCGTCCCCCTGACCGTTGGCCGGATCGCCGTCGTTATCGAAGTCGGCCAGGTCGAGTTCCAAGGTTCCTCGGATCCCGCCCGAAACACCAAGGGTGACCTCGGCGAGGTAGGGGATCTCGGGCAGACCCAACTCGATGCCGACGCCGACCTCGGCGGTGAAGACGATCTCGGGCTTATCGGGCGCCGAGGCGACGCCGCCGACCCGATCCATCAGGTAGAAGCCGTCTAGGATTGAGAGCGGGTCGCCGAATTTGCGGTAGAGGTCGATGCCGTGCGTGTCATATCCGAAATCGAGGTCGACCTCGACGCCCAGGCTTCCGAAGAACTTGGCGTTGATGCCGGGATAGATCGGATAGGAACGCTCGATCGTGACGCTCCGGCCGAACTGGGGCAGGTCATAGGTGAACAGGTCGGCCGGAGCGGCGAGCATCAGGGCGAAGGTCTGGTTCGGATCGGTCAGGATCGGGAACTGCAGGCCGTTCCCCTTCTCGACGGTGTCGTCGATGAAGGTCTTGACCTGGGGATCCTCCTCGGCGTTGGGATCGGAGTTCCCTCGACGACGAACCGCGCTAAGGGTCGACTCTGTCTCCGCCGGGCTGCCGATCAGTTGCACCGCCGGGCTCAAGCGCGGATCGCGCACCTGGAACGAGCCTAGGTCGACGAAGATCGCCCCGCTACCATCGTCGGGGATGTCCAAGGCGTTGATCGTCGCGATGGCGTCGAGGAACGAATCGGCCCCCGAGCCGAAGAACAAGCGTGAGAAGGTAAGGCTTTCACCCAACATCGAGAGCAACGGGACGGGCGATTGGAGCAGATCGACCATTGGTTGCAACGGCGCGGTGATCTGTTGGACCCTCTGGACGATCGGTGTGATGAAGCCACCGAAGAGGAAACCGACATCGAAGGCGACCGAGTCGAACCGGATCTGGGGCGTCTCACCCCAGCCCGAACCGGCGACCACCTCGGTAACGGTGAATCGCGACGTGTCGTTGACCTCGAGCAGGGGTACGTCCCGATGCGCATTGAGGCCGACGAACGTGATCTCGAAGCCCCCTTCGAAGGGCAACTCGTTGACCAGGACCCCTTCGAAATCGTCGAGCGCACTCGAACCTTCCGGCCCGATCCCCGAGAGGCCCTCAAGCGCTCGCTCGATCTGATTGGCCGACATCAGCATGTTCAGCGGGCCGGTCGTTTCCCCTTCGAAGCTGAGCGTGAACGGGTGTGTCACAGGGCCGGTGACGCGCTGGACCTCGGAACGGTAGACGATGTTCTCGGGGTCGGCGTCGATGAAATCCCAACCCATCTCGAAATCCGCGCGATAGATCAGGTCGAAAACGGAGTCGTCCCCGGGGCCAGCGAACCCGGCGATCACGTCCAAGTCGATCCGCGAGACCGTCGAGGTGATTGCCCCCTCGACGTCGAGGGTCGGTAGGTCGTTCCAGGTCGCCCGGCCCTCTTCAGGGCTCAGATCGATCTCATAGGTGGCCGCGAACCGCGAACCGAGGCCGGGATCATCGGGATTAACCTTGGCGTCACCGTCGTAAATCTCGTGAGTGCTCAAATGGCCGAGCGATCCCGACGTTCCGACTCGCCCGGGTTGACCGGCCTGTTCGCGGAGGGTCGCATCGAGTTCGATGGTCAACAGGTCGGTGATCTCCGGGTCGAGGCCCTCGGGAAGTCGGGCATAGAAACCGTTCCCGTCGGCCCCGAAGGTGACCTCCATCGACCAGTCGAGGGAGACCTTGGTCCGGGTGTTGCCCAAATGTAACGCCAGTCGATCGGTGGTTGCCGATGTGTTGGGATCGCCTTCCAGCCCGGTGAACGCCCGGTCGTAGGGCTCCGGATAGCGTCCGGGGTCGGTCAATTGGTAGTCGTCGCGTCCGAGGCTCAACGTGAGGGTGATCGCCGAGTCGCCGAGGTCGCCCTGGCCCTCGATCTCCGCGATGAGCCCATCGCTGGCCTCCAGGCCGAGCGTCGCGATCAGATGATCCTCGACCGCCGCCCTGGTGGTCGTCGTGTTCCAATTCCAGCCGTCTAGGGGCAGGACGAGTTCTTCCTGGAGCACGGCTTGAGACCCGTACGAGCCGACTAGGGGGACCGGCTCGTCGAAGATCTGTTGGTCGATGGCGACCTGGAGCGCTTCGAAGAAGGCGGGGATACCCCGCGCGAGGACCTGCGGGCTGGCGTCTCGGACGATGTCTAGACTGTCGAAGACGATCTGGTCAGCCCCCGACCCGCCCCGAACGGTATCGGTCTGATCATCTTCGGTGACGATCGTGTCGGCCAAGGGGCTGCCCACGACCCGGTCACGGCCTGCCCTAGGGTTGACCTCGACATTGAACAGGCTGGGGAAGTCGGTGCCGGTCACCTGTGTTAGGTCGATCTCATCGTGGCCGGGCCCTCCGAAGACCCTCAAGGACTGTAAGGTCGAGGCGGGGATCGTCGCGGTTTGTGCCCCCGAATTCCCCTCGACCACGATGAGATCGTTCTGCTCGCGGATGACGATCGACTCGGCCGCGTCGCCGACCACCTCAACCTGCAAGCCGAGCCCGTCGTTGCCGAAGGTCGCCAGGTCGACCGTCAGGAGGGTTCGGTTCTCCAAGGTTTCGACGAATGCAACGGTCGGCTTGTGAGACGGGGTGGCCCGTCGGCGTCGAGGGCGTGTTGACAAGGCGTTTGTTGGCAAGGCGCTGTCCATCATCGGATGAGTCCTGCGTTGAAGGTCGTGCACGGAGGCTTGACACAGTCTGTTGACGAATCGAAGCGGGCTTGGTGGGCGAGGCGAAATGTTGACCAGAAGCAACCGGGGTGTTGATTGGGACCTGGGTCGGTCGCTTGTCGGTGGATCATTGGCAGTCTGGCGGTCTACTGGGGTCGACTCTCATCGGGTCGTGGACTGGAAGCGGGGCAGTTGGTCAGGTTTTTTCGGTTTTCTTGCGATCTCAGGCAGGATCACATTCAACAAGTTCATGGGACCTGTCACAATTTGGGTGTCTGGCACGCTTAAGATTTTCGGGGGTGATGATTGGACGGTGAGTCGGTTCGTCCGTAGATCGAGGCCGACTCCGAGTTTCATCGGGTTTGGGTCGGCAGTGTTCATCAGCCGGACGGAACGATGCGTGGTTCGATCGAGGATCCTTGTGGGCTGACATCGGGTGACTCCGTACGGGTGGCACACACACGGAGGCCGTGTGCTGGACTTGAGTTCGAGACGAGCCCATTGTGGGTCTCGGGAGCTTCGATGCACGTGGCGTTCCCCTGATTGGTGGGGGTTATCCAGTGACGACCGCGTCCCGGTTTCCGGAGGGGATTACGGGGGGGAGCGGCACAACCTTGCGCCGAGGTCGTTTTTTTCTGGGATCCCCTCGAATCGCTTTGCGAGGACCGGTCGGACCTGCCAGCATTTGGAATGCTACACTCGCGTTGAGAAGACGCTGGGAGTCGGAGCCGCGTAATGAAAGACCATTCCGAGTCGAGGACCAGCGTTACGTTGCTGGGTCGCGTCCAGAGCGATCAGGATGACGTTGAGGCCTGGGAGACGTTTTGCGCGCGCTATGCACCACACATTCTCCTCTGGTGCAAGCGTTGGGGCCTCCAGGACGCTGACGCCCAGGACGTTTGCCAAGACGTCTTACTTCGACTAACCCGTGTGCTCCGGACGTTCCGATATGATCCGTCACGAAGCTTCCGAGCCTGGTTGAAGACCCTCTCACACCACGCTTGGCGTGATTTCCTGGAGGGTCGTCGCCGATCGGGGGCCAGCTCAGGAGATCCCGAGGCATGGTCGTGCCTCCAGGACATTGAGGCCCGCGACGATCTGGCCCGGAACCTCGAGGACGAGTTCGATCGCGAACTGCTTGAGGTGGCGATGCGACGCGTTCGGCCCCGGGTCGCCGATCACACCTGGGAGGCGTTCCGGCTCCTGGCCTTCGAAGGCCACACCGGCGCTGAGGTCGCCTCGGCGTTAGAAATGTCGATCTCGATGACCTTCGTAGCGCGGAGCCGAGTTCAGCGCCTCATCCAACAGGAATTGCGGCGATTGGAGGAATCCGAGGAGGTTTGATCATGGGTTGCCCGGACGCCTCAACGCTCCGAAGGCTCTTGGATGGACATCTCAGTGTCGTCGAAGAGCCCCAAATTATCGCTCATGTCGATGCATGCGAATCGTGCCAACGTGTCCTAGCCGAGATCGAGGATCCGTCGCAACTGGATCGCTGGCGGGCGCTTCAACCGGAGCTGCCCGAAACGCTCTCGTCCCCGTCGAGCCAGAGAGTAGGAGGGTCGGATACTGTTGGGGTTCCCAGACGCGATGAGTATGCCGATCGGAACCGACTCTTTGGTCTTTTGGCCTGGCGGTTGAATTTCATCGATCGCGAACAACTGGTCGATGCCCTCGGTGCTTGGGATCGCGAACCGAGCAAGACTGTCGGTCAGTTCCTGCACGATCGGGGTGTGTTGAGGGCCGAGCTTCATGATCTCCTAGAGATGCTGGTCACTCAACATATCGAATGGCACGAAGGCAATCCGCGACGAAGTCTGAAGTCCCTCAAGACGATCGCGACATGGATAGAGCCTCGCGATCCGATCGGCGACCGGGACGTCCATGCCATATACCAAGATCTCGGTGCAAAGACAACCGATTGTTCTGAAGAAATGAAGAATGTCGGAGTTGATGCCACCGGATTTCGAGCGTCTGTTGGCGGACGCTTCCGCCGGCTTCACTTCCATGATCGTGGCGGTCTCGGGGAGATCTACGTTGCGCGTGATCAGGAGGTCTGTCGCGATGTGGCGCTCAAGCAGATCTGCGCCGAGGCGGCCGACGATCCAGACCGCCGCCTTCGATTCCTGTTCGAAGCGCAGATCACTGGGGGCCTGGAGCATCCGGGGATCGTCCCGGTCTACGGACTGGGGACCGACTCCCAAGGACGACCCTTCTACGCGATGCGGTTCATTCGTGGTGACTCGTTGAAGGACGCCATTGCCACGTTCCGTGCGGAGGTGCCGAATCTCGACGCGACGTCCTACAACCTCCGGCTTCGAAGCCTGTTGGGGCGCTTCCTCGACATCTGCAACACGATCGCCTACGCCCATTCGCGAGGCGTCCTGCACAGGGATCTGAAGCCGGACAACGTGATGCTGGGACCCTACGGAGAGACCCTCATTATCGATTGGGGGTTAGCCAAACGCTCTTCGGAAGCGTCTCGGGATCCCTCGGCGGTCCCGGAGGCTCCCGACGGATCGTCGACGGTCCCGACGCTTTCGGACGAGGGCATCGCGCTGACCCAAGCGGGTCGGGCGATGGGGACGCCCGCCTACATGAGTCCGGAACAGGCGGCCGGGCGCGTGGAGGATTTGGGACCGTCCACCGATATTTACGCCCTGGGAGCTGTTCTCTACGCGGTCCTGACGGGGTGCAGCCCGGTCGAGGGCGCCGACGTTCCCGAGATCTTGGACCGGGTCCGTCGCGGCTCGATCGAATTGCCCCGATCGCACTGTCCGCGCGTGCCACGGGCGCTGGCCGCGATCGCGTTGAAGGCTCTGGCATTGCGCCCCGAAGACCGCTATGGATCGGCCCGCACGTTGGCCGAGGACGTCGAACGGTTCCTCGCCGACGAGCCGGTCACCGCGTGTCGCGACCCGTTGCTCACACGCGCTTGGCGATGGGTCCGCAAGCATCGCACGCTCGCCGCGTCGGTCGCCGCATCCGTGTTGATCGGGTCGATCACTTTGGCATTGGCCTATGCGCGCGAGGCCGAATATGCCGAGAGCTTGACCGTCGCCAACCAGTTGGCCGAGTCGCGTCTGGACCTGGCGATGACCTCGATCGAGGACTACTTCACCGGGGTCAATGAGGAGGCGCTTAAAGGAGGGGCGATCCCCGAATCGCTCCGAGCCCGGCTGCTCGAGAAGCCCCGGGCGTTCTACGAGCAGTTGAACGCCGAACTGGCCTCCAAGCCCGACCCGAGCGAGCGCGAACGCTACCTGCTGGCCCAAGGTCGACTCCTGCTCGGACGAATCTTGGAGATCCTCGGACGCAACGCCGAATCGCTTCGCGAGTATCGCGAAGCGCAGAGCGGATTCGAGGGCCTGGTCGCCGAGTTCCCCGCCAATCCGATTTATCGCGACGGACTGTCCCAGATCCGGAGCAACCTCGGCAACGTCTTGCAAACCCTCGGCCAGTCTGGAGCGTCGTCAACTTCCCATCGCCAGGCGATCGCCATCGCTGAGCGACTCGCCTTGGAGTATCCGGATGTCCCCACGTATCGGGAGACTTTGGCCACGACTCTGAGCAACTACGTGCAAGCGACCGAGGGGGGGAACGTCGAGTCGCTGGCGATGATTCGCCGGGCGGTCGATCTCCTGAGGCAGTTGGTCGCAGACGATCCGGATGTTCCGGAGTTTCGGGACCGACTGGTCGCCAGCCTGAATAACCTGGGCAACGTCCAAGACGGCTTGGGGCGAGGGATCGAGGCCTTAGCGTCGTATCGTGACGCGATCGGGCTTCTGGAACGCTTGCGCTTGGAGTTTCCCGACGTCCCGAGGTATCGCGAGGACTTGGCCATCGGCTTCCACAACCTCGGCGAGACCCAGGACGACCTGGGCCGATTCTCCGAGGCCTTGGCGTCGTATCGAAACGCCATCGAGCACTGGGATGCGCTCACCATGGAGTTCCCGGACGTCCCGGGCTATCGCGACGGCCTGGCCACCAGCCACAACGCGCTCGGCGGAGTTGACGAGAGTTTCGGACGGCTCGAGGAGGCGTTAGTCTCGTACCGTCGAGCGGTCGAACTACAAAATATGCTCACCTCGGATTTCCCGGATGTCCCCGAGTATCGCGACGATCTGGCGGCGAGTCTGAGCAACCTTGGCATCGCGTCGTACAATGCGGGGCGCCCCACCGAGGCCTTGGCGTTGTTCCGACGCGGTACCAAACTGCGGGATTCCCTAACCATCGACTTCCCCGACATCCCGAGCTATCGCGACGGCCTGGCCACCAGTCTCATCAATCTCGGAAGTTTAGAGACCGCCTTGGGCCTGTCTGTCGATTCGCTGGCCACGAATCGGCGGGCCGTGGCGCTCTTGGAAGGTCTCGCCACCGACTTCCCCGACGTCCCTGGTTACCAAGATGGCCTCGCCACCGGACTCTGCAGCCTCAGCAATGCGTACGACGGCTTAGACCTGGGTGCCGAAGCGTCAGCCGCGCTTCGACGCGCCATCACGATCCTCGAGTCCTTGATCGTGGATGAGCCCAACCGTCCCGATTACCGAGATCGACTGGGAATGGCGTCGAACAACCTCGCTAATCGGCTGGAACGGGACGGAAACCGCGACGAGGCGATCGCTCTCTACACGAAAGCAATCCGCTCCCAGAGATCGTTGATCGATGAGTATCCTCAAATTGTCCCTTATCGGGTCACACTCTTTTATCTTTATGGCAACCTAGGTGATGTGCTTCGGGCGGCCGGTCGGATCGCTGAGGCAGTTGCGGCGGTCCGTGCCTCCATCGAACTGCACCCCGATGACCCCCGATGGCTCTACAGCAGTGCCGCCCAACTGGTCCATTGCCTTAGGTTGCTCGACGATTCGGGTTCCGAGACGGATCATCGAGCCGTGGCCAACGAAGCGGTCGCCACGTTGACCAGGGCGTTCGAAGCGGGGTGGGCCGAGCCTTCGGAGATGGTTCACGATCCCGACTTCGATCCTCTCCGAGGTCGTGACGACCTTCGACACTTGATCGCGCGGATGTTCGACCGGATCTACCCTGTCGATCCATTCTCGAAGTAACGAGCGGGGCAAAATCGGGGGTCGTTCGTCATTCTTTGGCAGGGGCTCTGGGTGGATAGACCGTCGACTTGGGCCGAAGGTCTTCGGCGGTGGATCGTTCGAGGCCAGTCTCCGTTTCGATGTCGTTCGGCGAATCCGAAGGACCGGGTTATCATCCGTCGCGTAATCGCTTGGTCTCGGGCGCGACGCGTCGCCGGTCAATGGGGGATCGTTCAGCAAATCTTTACTGTAGGTCCAGCAATTGGCCGAAACGCATTCCCTTCTCGGACGTACTTCCACCAGGATGTGTTCCTCGGGAATTCCGTCAGGACGTCTTGGTCTCGGGATAGGTTGCTCGGTCGTTCTCCGCTTGAGGGTCACCGTCTGGACCCAATTCGGTAAAATCCAAGGTACAGAGCGATCACAAGCCCAGCGACCACCTTCGCGAAGCTCGGATCGCCTCCTCCGACGTTGAGGGTTGTGTTGTTGGGAACATCGATGGGGAG
Organism: uncultured Planctomycetia bacterium; assembly: GCA_964609385.1. GTDB lineage: Bacteria > Planctomycetota > Planctomycetia > Isosphaerales > Isosphaeraceae > CAZSSM01. Next base: position 45,986 of record CAZSSM010000033.1, on the reverse strand, counting down.
GGGGATGATGGACCGGCTGGATGATTCCCCTGACGAGATCACGGCGATCATCCGCAGGCTGGAGGCTGGCGATCCGACGGCCAAGGCTCGATTGATGGATGCGTCTTACGATACGCTTCGAGCCCTGGCCAACAAGCTAATGCAGAACGAACGAGAGACCCACACGCTCGATCCAACCGAACTGGTCCATGAGGCCATGCTTCGAGTCGATCGCCAAGGAACTTGGAGCCAAGCGCGTCATCGAGGTTACTTCTTCGGGGCCATGGCTCGGGCCATGCGGCAGACGCTTGTCGAGCACGCACGCCGACGCGCGACCATTCGTCAGGGCGGGGCGAGCCAGCGAGTCCCCTTGGACGACGCAGTTTCCCGAGTCGAACGGTCCAGCGGGATCGATTTGCTCGATCTCGATGATGCCCTGACCCGTCTCGAATCATTGAGCCCCCGTCAGGCCGAGATCGTCGATCGTCGCCTCTTCGCCGGCCAGGACTTCCCCGATCTGGCCGAGCACCTCGGCATCTCCACCGCGACGGTCAAGCGGGATTGGCTGATGGCACGTGCCTGGCTTCGGGTGCAGCTCAAGAGGGATTAACCCGATGGACGACGCGAAACGGTACGAGCGGCTCCAGGCACTCTTCGACAAGGCGATCAACCGGCCCAAAGGCCAGTGGGACGCCTACCTGGAAGAAGCCTGCCGGGACGATCGGGAACTCGCCGATGAGGTCCGGATCCTGCTTGAAGCCCACCTGACCGAGGCGGGCTTGGAGTTCCCTCGGATCGATCCCCCCACCTTGGGATTGCTCGACCCCGGTGCGGCTCGGGTTGGACAGCGCCTCGGGGCATTCTTGGTCGGTGAGGTGATTGGTCGCGGTGGCATGAGCGTTGTGCATCGCGCTCAGCGCCAAGACGCTGACTTCGAACAGACCGTCGCCATCAAGATTCTCCCTCCGCCCAGCGATCCCCAAGGACTGGCTCATCGGTTCCGCAATGAGGTCCGGATCCAAGCCGACCTGGGGCGGCACCCCCGGATCGTCGGCTTGATCGACGCGGGGACGACCCCGGAGGGGGCCCCGTATGTGATCATGGATTACATCGACGGCCAACGGATCGATGCCTACTGCGACCAGCACCAACTCGATGTACGAGCACGCATCCGGCTCTTCCTCCAGGCCTGCGAGGCAGTGCAGTACGCCCACCGGCACGCGGTCATCCATCGCGACCTCAAACCCTCCAACATCCTGGTCGATTGTAATGGTGACGTACACCTGATCGACTTCGGGATCGCCAAATTGATCCAGGAGGATCCAGACCACGATGAGGGCCCTCGAACGCAGACCGGCTATGCTCCCATGACTCCGCGCTATGCCAGTCCCGAGCAGATCCGTGGCGAGTCGTTGACGACTTCCAGCGACGTCTACGCGCTCGGTTTGATCCTCTATGAGTTGCTGACTGGTCACCAAGCGACCCGGTTCCGCGAGCCCGGTGTGATTGATCCGGAGACGGTACCGATCCGGCCCAGCCAGGCGGTGCTCCAGCCGAAAACGCTCCCGGGTCGTGATGGGACCACGCAAACGCTGACGCCTGAGGAACTGGCCTCGGTGCGTGATGCTTCCCCCCAAGTCCTCACACGGGTCCTCGGGGGCGATTTGGATGGGATCATCCTGACGGCCCTCCGACCCGAGCCGGAGCGTCGCTATCCGACCGTTGAAGCGCTGGCTGAGGACCTGAACCGCCACCTCAACGGGGAGACCGTGACGGCCCGGGGTGACTCGAGGCTCTACCGCTTGGGTGTGTTCGTGCGTCGTCATCGAGCGGCGGTGGCAGCCGGCATGCTGGCAGTTCTCAGCTTAATCATCGGGATCGTTGGGACAACGACGGCATTGTTCTACGCCCTCAAAGAGCGCGATCGCGCCAATACTAACCTAATTCAAACACGCAAAGCTGTTGATGAACTCACTCAAGTAGGGCGTGGGCTGCTCTTTAACCAGCCGCACCTGACGCCGATCCGCAGACAGATTTTTGAAGCGGCACTCCCTTACTATCGCGACTTCGTACGGCAAGCCAATGCACCGGAGACGCCCCAAGCCCTCCTCGAGTTGTCCAATGCCTACATCCGGATTGCCGAGATAACCAAGAGCGAGGGGGGTCACGATGAGGTCATTGCCGCCTACGATGCGTCGGTCGAAGCCAGCCGGCTCGCGCTAGCGAAGCAGCCTGACTCGTTCGACGCGCAGTTCGCGTTGGCCTCAGCGTTATCTGGACGGTCCGAGTTCCAGTTCATGGCCAGCGATCCTCATCACGACCGGATTCGTTCCGAACTCCGAGAGGCTGAGGAGATACTGAGCGGCCTGCTCCGTCGCCGTCCCGAATCGGTCAAGGCCGGGAGCATGTTGTCCGACACCCTTCTCCGTTCAGCGAATTTCTCCAGGAGGATGAACCGATACGATATCGCGATCACTCAATACCAGCGTGCGATCGAAGTGTGTGAAAATTTACTAAGTAAAAACCCGACGCACCTGGCAAGTCTCAACTCTTTGGCAGGATCCTATTACAATCTGGCCAACATCCGCAACCTTGAAGGGGATTACGAGTCTGCGATCGTGCTCCAAAATCGCGCCTGTGAATTGAATCGTAATGCATTAAGATCATATCCTAACTTAGGGGTTAATTTGCATGGGTTGGCCGATGCACTCGTGACTTTGGCTGTCTATCGCCGGAAGGCTGGGCAGCTCGATCGGGGACTCGGAGACCTTGAAGAGGCGGTGCCGATCCTGGAGCGACTCGCTGCGAATTACCCGACAGTCATTGATTATCAGCAAACGTATGCAGAAGCTTTGAATATGCGGGCGGTCTTTGAGAACGATTTGGACGGCGAGGGGGCCATTGACCTGGCTCGAGCGGCCCGAGACTGCGCCGAAGCGCTTGTAGGACGAGCCGGTTTGGTTACCGAATACCAACTCACGTTGTCTCGGTGCTGTGATACACTTGGCTTGATCGCCAAGGAGCATGGCGAATCGGAAGTCGCGATCGAGGCGTTCACGCGAGGAGTCGAGGTCCTTGGCAGCATATCCAATCCGGACCCAGCCGAACTCAACAACGCCACCCGGATGTTGGTCCTCCTCTCCCAACTCCACAGCAAGGCCGGCGACCTCGAGGCGGCGGGCAGAGCGTTGAAAGAGGCACTCACTGTTTCCGAATATTTGACAAACCAGAACGTTCGGGTTGAGAGCATTCCGAAATATCAAAACGCTCAGGGGATCATCCTCGGCCGGCTCACCCGCGTGGAACGAGACCTGGGCCACCTCGACGAGGCGTGGTCCTTGATTCAGCGGTCGAGGGATCTCGGGGAGGACCTCATTCGTCGGTATCCCGATAATCCGTCTTTTCGCTCCACCCTGAGCGTCACCTGCAATGTCGTCGGGGAGATCGCTCTTCTCAGGGGAGATCCTCAAGCCGCGTTGAATGCCCACCTCCGAGCTGGTGAATTGAACGCTGGCCTACCCCTGCCCGAAATGGTCAACCATTACAACAAGGCGTGCTGTCTCGCTCTCACCGCCAAGGCGGCCCGGCATATCGATCCGAGCCCCAAACCTCCTGCCATGCACTATGTCGATCGGGCCTTGCAATCGCTCCGCGCGGCCATCACTGAGGGATGGGATGACCTGGGGAGTCTTCGGACCGATTCTGACCTCGATGAGATCCGCGACCACCCCGAGTTCCAGCAAATCCTCGAAGAGTTGGCCAATCGCGAGAACCCAGAGAGTTGATAAGTAAGTTTGTATTCATAGCATTTTATGGTTTGTAAAACTAGTTCTGTATTAGATTTTTTCTCACTCAATAATTGGGACGCAATCCGTTACTTGGCAACAACACTCGCTTCATGCGGCCCGAGCGGATCGTCATCGAGGCCGCACACTCTGAAGGACTGTTTGGTAAACCGTTCCCATTTCAGGTTGGAATTGACGCCAATCGGGATGATAGGTGCTCGACTCCTTCATCGCGATTATCCTCTCGACGATTGAAAAACAGTACAAACGGATGCCGACCTGGGAAGTGGCCAGCTAACCAGACATCGATGGCATTGCCGATCCATAACGGCCTGGATGGCCTAGGGGCCTCTCGAGCACACTCGGTCGGTTATCGCTAGGGATGTAGCTTATGCCGAAATTGCGACGAGATCGAGTTTCTTTTGAAATCGATCTGGTCCAGAGTGTACCGAAAAAATTGGCGACCCTCCGATGCAAAAAGCGGAAGAGAGAAACGTTACTGCTTGTAGACGGGACGCGTCCACTCGTGGCGATTGCGATCTCTTTAGCAGCATTCCCGGATTCGGGATTAGTCTGAGGTTCCTTGATACGGCGAACCAGATTTGCAAAAAAGCTGCCAAACTTGCGTCCCAAGAAAAGAACGCGATCGGTATCATATACATATTAGTTCAGTGGACATAAGTTAAAATTTGTGATCAAGGAACTTGCCAATGTGTTCTTTCCGATACTTCTCATTCGATGAGCGATAAGACGCCTTTCGATCAATCTTGAGGAGATCGTGAGGGTCCTCGGACGATTTGCCACCCTCCACGGAATCCGGATTATTCAGGATGTCTGACAAAAAGTTCATGTCGCTGTGAATCAATGATCACCCTGGATCGAGATTTCCGTAGAAAACCTCCCGCTCAAGGAGTTGCACGCCATGACGATGCTTCCGAGCCAATACGATGTCCGACGGTCCAGCGCCCAGGGACGTGGTGCCCGTCGACGAGGTGTTCAGACCCGCGCCGAGCGGCCCACCACCGAAGCCCTCGAGTCGCGTCAGCTCCTCTCCAGAGACGTCCCGATCCGATCCATCGACGGAACCGGCAACAATCCGATCGACCCGATGCTCGGATCAGCCGGCGTCGATCTCGTCCGAATTTCCCCGGCCGTCTACGACGACGGCGTCTGGGATCCGCCCGGTGACGATCGGCCTAGTCCCCGGGTCATCAGCAACGCCATCCACGACCAGACCGGTTCGGCACTCAGCCAACGCGGCCTCTCTAGGCCTGGGGACAATTCCTCGACCACGACATCAGTCTCAGCCCTGAATTGGAGGACGAGACCCTCACGATCCAGGTCCCTCAAGGCGATCAGGATTTCGATCAGTTTCAGACCGGTGGTGTGACGCTGACCCTGCACCGTTCCGAGGTCGCTGAGGGGACCGGACCTAACACAGGGACCTCGGCGGTGCCGATCAACGCCATCACCGCTTTTATCGACGGCTCGATGGTTTACGGCTCCGACGAAGTCCGCGCTGCGGCCCTCCGGAGTTTCGAGGGGGGGCGATTGGCCGTCAGCGAGGGCGACCTGCTGCCCTTTAACACCGACGGGCTGGACAATGCGATGACCAGGTCGGAGACCCACTTCCTGGCCGGTGATGTGCGGGCCAACGAGAACATCGCTCTGACCTCGATGCACACCCTCTTCGTCCGCGAGCACAACCGATTGGCCGACCAGATCGCTGCGGCCGATCCGAGCCTCAACGACGAGGCGATTTATCAGCGCGCGCGTAGCCAGGTCATTGGGCAGATCCAGGCGATTACGTATAACGAGTTCCTGCCCGCGCTGTTTGGCGTTGATGCGTTGGGTGATTACCAAGGGTATGATCCGACGATCGACCCGGGCGTCAGCGCTGTCTTCTCCAGCGCGGCGTTCCGGTTCGGCCACAGCGCGTTGTCCAGCGAACTGCTCCGGCTTGGACCCGATGGTCAGTCGATCGCACCGGGCAACGTGCTGTTACGCGACGCCTTCTTCCGGCCGGACGTCCTCCAAGAGACCGGGATGGATCCGATCCTCCGAGGCCTGGCCGTCCAGACCTCCCAGGAGGTCGACGTGCGGGTCATCGACGATCTGCGCAACTTCCTCTTCGGCCCTCCCGGGGCCGGCGGCCTCGACCTTGCTTCGCTGAACATTATGCGGGGACGGGACCATGGTCAGGCCGATTACAACCAGGTCCGCGTCGACTTCGGTCTCGAAGCGGTCGGATCGTTCTCCGAGATCACCTCCGACCCAGTGTTGCGGTCGGCCTTGGAGCTGACCTACGGCTCGGTCGATCGAGTCGACGCCTGGGTGGGGATGCTGGCCGAGGATAACCTGCCGGGCACCAGCGTGGGCGAATTGCAGTTCACCGTGCTGGCCGACCAGTTCCTTCGGCTCCGCGACGGCGACCGGTTCTGGTACGAGAACATTTACTCGGGCGCTGAGCTGGATGAACTGCGCAATACGACCTTGGCCGACGTGATTGCGAGAAACACCACGATCGCTCCGGGCGAGTTGCAGGAGAACGTCTTTTTCGACGACTCGGTGATCTTCCACGATGTGGCCGAAGGGTCGCTCTCGTCGACGATCACGGTCTCGGCCCGGCTCAACGAGGTCCAGGTGATCGACCCGATGGCCGGTGGGGTGGTTGCGAGCCGGCCGCTGGGCCAGGTCTCGCGGATCGTGATCCAGGGGGCCTCGAGCGCCTCCGATCGCTTCCGACTCGACTTGGCTGGCCTTGCCAATCGCGGGATCGATTTGGAGATCGGCGGGGGCGGGGGTCACGACCTGCTGACCCTCTTCGGAACCGGCCACGACGAGGAGTACCGGTTCGGGCCAGACTCGGCTCAGGTCGAGTCGATGAACCTGAACTTGGCCGGGATCGACCAGCTCGAGGTGATCGCCAGCGGGGTGACGACTCCATCGATGCGTCGGGATCAGACATCGAGCTGTTCGTCCTGGCCGGTAACGGGGATGACACCGTCATCGGTGGGGCCGGCTCGGACCTGCTTTTTGGGGACTTCGGCAACGACCTCCTCCGCGGCGGTGCCGGGTCGGACCTGCTCCTCGGCGACCTCGGGAACGACACGCTCTTCGGCGGTTCCGGGGATGACCGGGCTTTCGGAGGCGCTGATTCGGACCTGCTCCAAGGCGGGCTCGGCCCGGACACGCTCTGGGGCGATGACGGCAACGATACGCTCCGCGGCGAGAGCGGTGACGATGTGCTCCAGGGGGGCCTCGGCAACGACTCGCTCGAAGGGGGTGGGGGCTCCGACCGGATCTCCGGCAACGATGGGGATGACGTCCAGCGCGGCGGGGCTGGAGATGATCAACTGGGCGGTGGCCCGGACAACGACCAGCTCTTCGGCGATTCGGGACGCGACACCCTCTGGGGCAACGACGGCCAGGACATTTTGCGTGGCGGTGATGATCCCGACGACTTGCTCGGCGGTCGAGACGCGGATCTGCTCGAAGGCGGGGCTGGCGCCGACCGGGTCGAAGGTGGGGATGGCAACGATGTCCTCCGTGGTGGCTCTGGCGCCGACCAACTCCGTGGCGATGCCGGATCCGATCAACTGACCGGCGATCAGGGTCGCGACAGCGCTTGGGGCGACGCCGGCAACGACACCCTCATCGGTGGCGATGGCCCGGACGACTTGCGTGGTGGCTCTGGCGCCGACTTGGTCGTCGGTGACGGCGGTTCCGACCTGCTCACCGGCGGCTCCGGCCCCGACACCATCTTCGCCAACGCCGGCAACGACACCTTGGGCGGCGGTCGGGGCGTCAACCGTCTGATCGCGGGCGATGGCAACGACCTCGCCTTCGGTGATGGCGGCGACGATGAACTCCAAGGCGGCGCGGGCCGAGATACCCTCCAGGGTGGGCCCGGTCGTGATCGTCTCGCCGGGGAGAACGGCGCCGGTTTGCTCGATGGGGGACCCGGCTTGGACACCCTTGACGGGGGACAGGGCGTGGATCAAATCGTCACCGACCTGGGTCCGCGTGCCATCCAACTGGACGGCACTCCGGTCTTCACCGGGATCTCCGGCGCGATCCTAGGCACTCTCCGCATGACCGGGCCGGGCTCGAAGTCAGGCTACCGCTTCGAGATCGCCGACGCGCGGTTCGTCCTGGCCGGCAACGTCTTGCGGTTGGCCCCCGAGGTTTCGCTGCCGCCCGGAGAGACGTCGATTCGCCTCCGGGCAATCGCACCATCGGGGGAAGTGCTGATCGATCCGCTGATCGTCCGCGTCGTCGAGAATTGGCGTGACTACGCCGCTCAACTCTGGGCGACCGGCAACTACTCGCTCGGGACGATCGCCGGGCTCCTTTGGGAGCCGGTCGGTTCCGATCCGACCCTGGTCGCCGACGCGCTCTGGTACGGTATCCCCACCACGAGGCTGACCGACGTCTCGGCGGCACTTTGGTACGGCATCACCGAGACCACGCTGGCCGACGTCGCCGCCGGCCTCCGATTCGGGATCGCCGGGACGACCTACTCCGAACTGGCCGGTGCCCTCTGGTACGGGATCTTCGAGACCACCTACCAGGACATCGCCGGGGCGATCTGGTTCGGCATCCTCGAGTCCAGCCTCCTCGACATCGCCAGTGCTCTCTGGGAAGGCGTCCCCGGATCGACCGAGCGGCAGATCGCCACGGCGATCTGGGAACGGATCCCCGGCTTGACCCGATCTGACATCGCTTTGACCTTGATCCACTCGTCGATCGAGGCCAACCCGACGCTTGCTTGGGAGATCGCCAACTCCCTCTAATCGCAATCCAGTCGTTCTGTCTCAACCCGGTTGGGTCGTCGTCGGAGTTTGGAATCGGCAAACATGTCCGGTCCCGACCGATCTGACCGATCTGCTATCTACCTATTGAATTGATCGATCACCAACCACCAGGTCCGCGATCCCATGATTCGCTCCTCGAGGACGAGGGGACATCGGGGTTACGGACCTTCATAATTTCCAATCTACCGAAAAAACGGAGCCCATCACGTCCGAGCGTTCCCAGATGTGATCTACGCTCTCACTTGGGCCGAATCGATCGGGAGAATCGTCCAACGTTCTGGGCGGTCTCCGAGTCGATCGGCGATCCGTTATCGAGCGATCGCCTTGCAGATCCGGGAGGACGTCCGAGTTGCGAATCACCGAACCGGCCGTTGGGTTGAGCACCGGACGTCTGGAGGCGCTTAGTGATGGGGTCTTGGCGATCGTTATGACCCTGCTTGTCTTCGGCCTGACCGACGATCGCGACACGATCGTTGAGGCGTCCAAATATGGCGCTGCGCTCGAGGGGTTGGCTGGTTTGTTTCCCGACATGGCGAGCTTTGTGATAAGCTTTCTTATGATCGCCGGGTACTGGGCCCGCCATCATCATATTTTCCATTACGTCGAATCGCTCGATGGCAAATTGATTCTAGTCAACACGCTATTTCTGTTGTCGGTTTCGTTCATTCCGTTCCCGACCGACCTGATTGCCGAAACGTACGAGCATGAATCATGTGTTCTGCTTTGCCTTTATTCGGCATCGCACGTTCTTACTGGTGGGTCACTCATTCTGCTCTGGTGGTGTGTCACTCGCGACGACCGAAGAACCGGGGATTGGATCGCGCCCGAGACGGTTCACGCGGTCGGACGGCATCTCCTAACCGGGCCAGTCGTATTCCTGATCGCCTTGCCCTTCTGCCTGATCGACAAGAGTTTGGTCCTCGCGCTTTACATCACCTTCCCATTGATCGACCTGCTGGTCTGGAGGCCATTGTGCCGGGACTCTGACTGATTACGGTGCGTCCCAGGACCGCGCAGCGATCCGGGTCTGTTCTCGGCTGGCGATCGACCTGAAGTCAACGCGACCTCAAGGTGGTCGCCGAACGACACGGCACGTCGTACTGTCCAAACAGGATTTTTTTGGCGGGTCGTGGGAGAGCTTCGGGATTTTCTTGGCGAGTCAGCATCGCGCTTTCCTCTCAACGATTTAGAAACCTGAACCGAGTCCGGCAAAAGGAAACAACCGATGTCTGCGGATATCAGTATCTCAACCGACGTTGCGTTGCGTATCGAGCCGGGCCGAGCCCATCCTCCGGGCGCGACCGTCGAGTCTGACGGCGTGAACTTCTCGATCTTCAGCGAATCGGCTACGGCCGTCGAGTTGCTGATTTTCGAAGAGCACGACGATGTCGCGCCGATCGCGCGATTCGACCTCGATCCCGAGATTCATCGGACTTCCCATTTTTGGCACTGTCTCATTCAGGGGGCTCGACCGGGTTACCACTATGCCTACCGGATCGACGGTCCGCGTGATGTCGAGGCGGGGCATCGGTTCGATCCGGAGAAGGTACTGATTGACCCGTATGCCCGGGGCATCTCCAAGGCGCTCTGGGTCCGTGGTGATGCCTGCGGCGCGGGCGACAACGGATCGACCTCTCTTCGCGCCTGTGTGCCCGACACCGAGGACTACGACTGGGAAGGAGATCGGCCGCTCAACCGGCCAATGAGTGAAACAATTGTTTACGAAATGCACGTTGGAGGGTTCACCCGCGGATCCAGTTCGGGCGTGTCGCATCCCGGGACATTCTCCGGTGTGATCGAGAAGATCCCTTATCTGCAGTCGCTGGGCGTTACCGCCGTCGAACTGCTCCCGGTCTTCGAGTTTGACGACACCGAGGTGCTCCGCGAGTTCGACGGCGCCACGCTGCGGAACTATTGGGGCTACAGCACGATGGGATTCTTCGCCCCCCATTCGGGCTACTGTGTCTCGCCCGAGTTGGCCCGTCAGGTCAACGAGTTCCGCGACATGGTCAAGGCGCTCCATCGCGCAGGGATCGAGGTGATCCTCGACGTCGTCTTCAACCATACCGACGAGGGCAACCATCTTGGGCCTTGCTACTGCTTCAAAGGGATCAGCAATTCGACGTACTACTACTTGTCACTAACCGATCCGCAGTATTATTACGACTTCAGCGGATGCGGGAACACGTTTCGTTGCAATCATCCGGTACCGACCAAGCTGATCGTCGACTGCCTGGAATACTGGGTCCGTGAGATGCACGTCGACGGATTTCGGTTCGATGAGGGTTCGGTGCTGACCCGGGGCGAGGACGGGGCGCCGATGACCTATCCGCCGGTCGTCTGGGAGATCGAGCTGTCCGACCGACTGGCCGGGACGAAGCTGATCGCCGAGGCCTGGGACGCTGGCGGGCTGTATCAGGTCGGCAACTTCCCAGGATACCGTTGGGCGGAATGGAACGGCCGCTATCGGGACGACGTGCGCCGGTTTGTGAAGGGCGACCCCGGGCTCGTCGGCGCCATCGCCAGCCGGATCGCCGGCAGCTCCGATCTCTATCAGGCCTGCGGTCACACCCCCATGAACAGCGTCAATTTCGTCACCTGTCACGATGGGTTCACGCTAAACGATCTGGTCAGCTACAATGCCAAGCACAATGAGGCCAATGGCGAAGGAAATCGCGACGGCAACGACGATAACATGTCTTGGAACTGCGGCGTCGAGGGGTCGAGCGACGATCCGGCGATCGAGGCGCTCCGTGACCGCCAAGTCCGCAATTTCGCCACGATGATGATGCTTAGCCAAGGGATCCCCATGATCACTGCCGGCGACGAGGTTCGCCGGACCCAGCACGGCAACAATAACGCCTACTGCCAAGATAGTCCCCTAAGTTGGTTCGACTGGGATCTCGTCAACACCCATGGTGACCTGCTCCGGTTCTGGCGCGGACTCATCGCTCTTCGTCGAGCCCACCCGGCGCTCCGTCGCGATCGGTTCTTCGCTGGTGAGATCAACCCACGAAGCTTGTCTGACATCGCCTGGCATGGACTCGAACTCGATCGGCCTGGCTGGGACGACCACGAAGCCCGCGCCTTGGCCTTCACGCTAGGCGGGACTGATGATGAGGCCGACTTCCACATCATGATGAATATGTACTGGGATGACCTGGAATTCCAAATTCCCGAGGTCCCCGGTCGGACTTGGTTCCGGGCTGTCGCGACGGCTGAACCGTCGCCGGGAGACGTCTCTGAGCCCGGATCCGAGCCAACGATCACCGCCGACTCCTACCGAGTCCCTGGCCGGAGCATTGTCGTCTTGCTGTCCCGTTGACCTGTCACCCCAAGTCTCGAAGTCCGCGGCGTCGACGGGTCCCCGGACCCGTTGGTGCTGGTTGACCCATCTCCGTCCACTTCCGAATCGCCTGTCTTCCATGCATCCACGTCGCGAGGGCTTGATGCCTCGGCGGGCCGAACTCGGCGCGTCGATCGAGCCTGAACGTCCACCCGTGAGGAGCCCCCCATCGTGAACGCGATCGACTTCTCGTTTTCCGACCTGATCACCGGATATGTCATCGATGTCGACCGTGAGGCCGAGTCGTTCCGGATGGCCACCAGCGATGGCCGCGAGTACCGGGTCGAGCTGACGCCGGAACTCTTCGCCGAGTTGATCCGAAACCTCGGTGAGCCGTTCCAGAACGCCACCGGCCAGATCCGCGAGATGCTCGAGCCCGGGCGGTTCCTGTTCGTGTACGGCATCTTCTTCCCAGGCGAGGAGACGACGCACTTCGAGGCCAAGCACATCGTCTTCGCTGGTCGCGATGCGGCGAACTATCGGTTCGAGTCATCCGACTGGTGGGTTACCCAGATCCGACAACTGGCCGACTTCTACATCAAGTCTGAGTTTGGCGATGGGCCGATCGACTTCCGATCGTATCGGACCAATCTGGACGACGACGGCCTCAAGCTCCACTCCGGGCGCCAGGAGACCGACACGATCAGCCGATTGGTCTACGGATTCGCCTCAGCCTATATGCTCACTGGCGACGAGCGTTATCTCGACGTTGCCGAACGTGGGACCGAATATCTCCGCGATAACTTCCGATTCGAGGACCGCAGTCAAGGCATTGTCTACTGGTATCACGCCATCGACGTTCAAAACGGCGGCAAGATTCGCAAGATCTTCTCTTCGGAATTTGGCGACGATTACCACGCAATCCCCTGCTATGAGCAGATCTATGCTTTGGCCGGCCCGGTGCAGACCTATCGGGTCACCGGCGATCCGAGGATCCTGGCCGACGCGGAAGGAACCGTCCAGTTGTTCCGCCGATTCTTCCGCGACCAGTCGGAGGCGGGTGGCTACTTCTCGCATATCGACCCGGTGACCTTCAGCCCGCTCAGCGAGTCTCTGGGCCAGAACCGTGCTCGGAAGAACTGGAACTCCAATGGGGATCACGCCCCGGCCTATCTGATCAACCTCTTGTTGGCCACCGGCGACCCGAAGTATGCCGCGTTCCTCGAAGAGACGATGGACGTCATCACCGCCCACTTCCAGGATTACGACGAGAGCCCGTTCGTCCAGGAGCGATTCCATCGCGATTGGTCGAAGGATCAGAGCTGGGGCTGGCAGCAGAACCGCGCGGTGGTGGGCCACAACCTGAAGATCGCGTGGAACCTGATGCGGGTCCACAGCATCCGACCCAAGGACGCGTATCTCGCGTTCGCGCGGAAGATCGCCGAGGTCATGCCGACCGCCGGGATGGATCGCCAGCGTGGTGGTTGGTACGACGTGGTCGAACGTCAACTCCGACCGGGTCAGACCACACACCGCTTCGCATTCCACGATCGCAAGGCCTGGTGGCAGCAGGAGCAGGCGATCCTCGCCTACAAGATCCTTGCCGGGACGCTCAAAGAGCCCGACTATCTCCGCCTGGCTCGCGAGTCCGCCGCCTTCTACAACGCCTGGTTCCTCGACAACGACGGCGGCGGCATCCACTTCAACGTCTTGGCCAACGGTCAGCCGTACGAACTGGGTACCGAGCGGGACAAGGGCTCGCACTCGATGTCCGGCTACCATTCCTTCGAGCTGGCTTACCTCGCGGCGGTCTACACCAACCTGCTGATCAATCGTCAGGAACTCGACCTGCACTTCAAGCCGCAACCCGGGGCCTGGCCCAACAACGTGCTTCGGGTCGCCCCCGACCTGCTCGCGCCTGGACGCGTCAGGCTCTCGCAGGTCTTCATCGATGACAAGCCTCACAAAGACTTCGATGCCGAGGCGTTGACGATCACGCTCCCCGAGTCGGATCATCCGCTCCGAGTCCGCGCTGTGGTTGCGGCGGCCGATCTCGGCTTCAGTGTCGAGGTACTCGACGCCACCAACGGCACCGCGCGGGTTTCCCTGGCCGGCCGGCTCGATCACGCCAGCGTGCCGGTCCTCGCCGAGCAGCTCGATGACCTGATCAGCGGCAAGGCTAAGGCCGTCGAATTCCAGGCCGATCGGCTCGACGCGATCACCCCCGAAGCGATCCGGTTCCTCCAGCTCCGCGGTCAGACCGTCGGCGATGACTTCTCGTTCCGGATCGTCAACGCCAAGGACGACGTCAAGCAGATCATCCGCGACAGCTCGGCCGAGCGGACCCTCTTCACCGATTGACCCACGACCGTCCACCCTCACGTCGATCGGAATCGGAACTCAAAACCACGACGACCTCCGGGAATGACCGGAGGTCGGTCGCGAGGACCTTGCCATGAAAAAGATCTTGTTTGTGATTTCGGAATGGGGTTACTGGGGTGAAGAGGTCATCGGTCCGCTTGAAGCCTGTGACCGAGCCGGCTTTGAGGTCGACTTCCTCACGCCCACCGGCGCCCGACCCACGGCGCTGAGCGTCAGCATGGACCCCAACTACAACGACCCGCCACTGGGCCGCTCAGTCACCACACCTGAAATGGCCGAGAAGACCCGACGCCTCGACGCCTCGACGCGACTCGATCGGCCCCGGAGCCTAGCCGAGTGGTTCCCGATGCGGCCCTACCCCAGCTCGCCACGCTATCTCCGAGAGATGGAGGCCTATTACCGACGGATCGACGAGATCGTTGCGCGCGACCTGGTCACTTACGACGCCTTGGTGATCGCGGGGGGGAGCGGCGCGCTCATCGACCTGGCCAACAACCCCCGGCTCCACGATTTGATCCGTGGCATGGTCGGCCTCGACAAGTTGGTGGCCTGCGAGTGCTACGGTGTCTCGTGCCTGGCCTTCGCCCGCGATATCCGCGAGAAGCGAAGCTTGATCGAAGGCCGACGTGTGACTGGACATCCGATCGACTACGACTACCTCGATGGGACTGGCTTCCAAGGGCCGCATGATCTCGAAGGCGGTTCGAAGGGGTTTGGCGACGGTTTCATCAACTTCGGACCGCCCTTCTACCCCTTGGAATACATCCTCCGCGATGCCGTTGGTCCGAACGGCCAATACATCGGTCGTGTCGGGCACGAGACCTCGGTGATCCTCGACTACCCGTTCCTGACCAGTCGTTCGACCGCCTCCTCCATGGAATGCGGCGCGGTTCTGGTCCGCGTCTTCGAAGAGGGGCTTCGTCGCTACGGATGGTGAACCTGTTCGGCCAGGGATGGCCGCGGCCCATTCCGACGTGGATCGTCTGCCCAAACCAATGCTCACGATGGAGCCAAACGCGACCATGGGTGCCGAAACCGGTCACAAGATCATCCTCCAGCAGCTCGTGGCGGATGGGTTCCGTTTCATGTTTGGTAACCCGGGGACCGTTGAGGAAGGGTTCCTCGACGAACTCCGGAACGTTCCCGAATTGACCTATGTCCTGACGCTCCAGGAGTCGGTCGCGGTAATGGCCGCCGATGGATACGCGCGGGCCACTGGGGGACCGGCCCTGGTCCAAATCCATAGCACTCCGGGCTTGGGTAACGCGATCGGAGCGCTCTATCAAGCATACCGTGGCGGTTCGCCCTTGATCGTACTGGGGGGTGATGCCGGCGTCCGGTATCAGGCGATGGACGCTCAGATGGCCGGCGATCTGGTCGGTATGGCACGACCGGTGACGAAATGGTCGACGATGGTGACCGATCCTCGGAGCCTGCTCCGTGTGCTCCGACGCGCGATCAAGGTTGCCCAGACGCCGCCGACCGGGCCGGTCTATGTCTGTCTGCCCCTCGACGTCCTGGATGCCCCGGCGAACGAGCCGGTCCGGCCCACCGTGATCCCGAACACGCGATCACTCGCCGATCCGGAATTGCTCGATGAGGCCGCTTCGATGTTGGTCGAGGCCGATTATCCGATGTTCTACATCGGCGACGGCGTCGCCCGTTCCGAGGCGCAGCCTGAACTGGTTCGCTTGGCCGAGATGGTCGGCGCGGAGGTCTGGGCCGTCGACTCCGGCGAGGTGAACATTTCGACCAATCATCCGCTCTACCAAGGGATGACCGGTCACATGTTTGGATCGCAGAGCAAGGGAATCGTCGAGCGCGGCGATGTCAACTTGATCTGCGGGACGTACATGCTTCCGGAAGTGTTTCCCGAACTGGGCGACGTCTTCAAAGTGAGTTCGAAGGTAATCCATATCGACCTGGACGCCGGGTTGATCGCGAAGAACCATCCGGTCGACCTGGGTTTGGTGAGCGATCCCAAGCAGACACTCGCCGCGCTGGCCGACCGCGTCGAGCAGCGTCTGGTCGCTGAGCGTCGTGAAGCGGCTCGGATTCGTGCCGATCGGATCGGTGCCGCCAAGGAGGAACGTGTCCGAAAAGAGCGTGAACGAGATCGAGATTTGGATAGCGCGACCCCGTTACATCTCGCTCCGTTTGCCCGGGCCCTCGCCGACGCATTGCCCGCCGACGCCGTCCTCTTCGACGAGGCCTTAACCAACTCGCCGGCCTTGACGCAATACGTCACGCCGACCCGCCCCCAGCACTACTTCCAGACTCGGGGCGGTTCACTCGGCGTTGGGTTCCCAGGTGCGATCGGCGCGAAGCTGGCTCACCCCGACAAGACCGTCGTCGGAGTCTCCGGCGATGGCGGTGCGATGTACACGATCCAAGCGATCTGGACCGCCGCCCGGCACGAACTCGACTTGACCTTTGTCGTCTGTAACAACCGCTCCTACCGGCTCCTGCAGGCCAACCTGCACGCCTACTGGGAGGAGCGTCAGATCGCGCCGCACGGCGACCCGATCCCGTTTGACCTGTCACGACCGGAGATCGACTTCGTGACCATGGCCCGTTCGATGGGCGCCTGGGCGTCCCGCGTCGAGACGCCCGAGCAGATTGCTCCGGCCATCGCCGAGGCGCTCGAGCATCGCGGCCCCTCCTTGATCGAGGTCGTGCTCGAAGGCGACGTCCACCCCGAACTCATCGGCGCCCGCTGCGGACAGTAACGGGGATGACGACCTCGACTCCGCATGGGAACCGATGATCGTCATCCGTCCAAACGTTAAATTCGCACAGTTCGTGAGGTTATTGACATGCTCAGCTTCATGCTCCAGATCGAGATCAAGGCCGGATTTGAGGGCAGGGCTCTTGAGTCGCTCTCGGCCATCCAACGCGCTGCGCATCGGGATGCGGGTTGCCACAATTTTGTCTGGATGCGTCGGCAAGACGACCCCCGGCAGTTCACGCTCTTCGAGCAATGGGAGTCGAAGGCGGCCCTCGATGCCCACCTGGCCACCCATCCGGTCTGGGACGCGTTCGTGCCGTGCCTTCAGGGTGACCCGATCAGTCATGAGTTCGATCTGGTTACCGCTCTGCTGGGTGGAGGGATCACCGAGGCGGACACCCGCGGCTTCGCTGACGATTGGTTCGATAAGCTCAGCCGACACGTGCCCGTCGATCAACTACTCCCTGACCTGGCCGAGGCCGGCCTCCGTCTGAAGTTCCCCGAGCAGACCATCACCAGCCGCGACGAGTTCGTGGCGTGGTACGACCAGGTCGGCGAACAGTTCGACGATCAGTCGCACGAGATCGAGCGGTTCGCATTGCGATCAACCCCAGATGGCGCTCAGGTCGATGTCGTCGTGGTCTGGAGGGCCGTCCGTCGCGACGACCGGACCGCCTTAGCGATGCGGGCGACCCAGTCGTGGCTGCTCGGCAACACCGGCGTCGATGGCAGACCTGTAATCATCGAGTACGACGTCCGATCCCTCGTGGACATCCAGGGCGATCAGGCCGCCCACGATCCCCACGGGGTTGCGGCCGAACCCCGCAACGTCGTGGCGTCTTGATCACCTCCAAATCCCATTGCTCCCGGGGAGAATCACCGTGGACAATTTCACGTATCAGAACCCCGTTCGTATGGTCTTCGGTCGCGGTCAGCTCAACACGCTCGCTGAACAGATCAAGCCATACGGCGACCGGGTCCTGTTGACATACGGCCAGGGTCACCTTAAGCGGAACGGGGTCTACGAGCGGGTGACCGGCCTGCTCCGGAAGGCGGGGATCGGCTGGGAGGAACTGCCCGGTGTCCATTCCAACCCGCGCGTCGAACTGGTCCGTCAAGGGATCGAGATCTGCCGAGAGAACCGGCTTGGTTTCGTTCTAGGAGTCGGCGGCGGCAGCACCAGCGACACGGCCAAGGCGATCGCCGCTGGTTGTCTCCTGCACGGCGACGTCTGGCAAGCGTACCTCGACTTCCACACCCGGATCCCCGTCGAGCAGAAGACGTCGGTGCCCGGGGAGGCGCTACCGGTCGGCGTCGTGATGACCAAGGCCGGGACCGGCTCCGACTTCGACCTGACGTCCGTCATGAGCAACTGGGAAACTCACGAAAAGTTGATGATTATCTATCCGTGCCTGTTCCCGAAGTTCGCGATCTGCGACCCGGAACTGCACGTCTCGCTCTCGGCCGATCAGACGGCCTACGGAACGGCGGACATGATGACGCATATCTTCGAGCAATACTTCTCGCACACGCCTCATTCACCAGCCCAGGACTGGATCAAGGAGGGGATCCTCCGGACGATGATCGAAGCGGGTCCGCGTGCGTTGGCCGACCCAGAGGACGTCGACACCCGCGCCGACCTGCTCTACTGCGCCAGTTGGGCATGCAGCCAGCTCGTGCAGCAAGGGGTGGTCAACGATTGGGGTTCGCACCTGATCGAGCATGAACTGTCGGCGATCACCGACGTGAATCATGGCCTCGGCATGGCGGTCGTCTACCCGGGTTGGATGCGATACGTCGTTTCGGAGGGGCCGGGCAAGTTCGCCCAGTATGCCGAGCGCGTCTGGGGGATCACACGCGAAGGGCGCGACGACACGGAAGTGGCCCTGGAGGGAATCGATCGGACGCAGGAGTTCTGGAAGTCGCTCGGGATCCCGACCACCCTCCGCGAGGCCGGCGTCGATCCGCAAGTTATTCCCCAGGCGGCCAAGCAGGCCGTCCGGTTCGGTCCGATCAGCGCTTACCGACCGCTCCATGAGTCCGACGTTCGGACGATCTTGGAGTCGGTCGCCTGAGTCTCGGTTCACTCGAGGAAGGTCGCGGGCGGATCGGCCGGTCGACGCCCCGACACTCCAGACACAGCTTTCGACCGGCGATCTCTTTGAGATTCGAGTTTAATCCATGGATTCTACCATTCGCGTCGTCACTCATATTTGTGTCAAGACCGGCCGGGAAGATCAGATGCTGCAGATCCTCCTCGGGGCTCGCGAGGACATCCGGAATCAGCCTGGTTGCATCCAGTACGACTTCTTCCGGAACGAGCGCAACCCGTCCGATTTCGTTTGCCTGGAAGAGTGGCGGAACGATACGGCGATCGATGGCCACCGCGATGCGCCTCAGACCGCTGAACTCCACCGCGAGATGGAGCCGTTGCTCGATGTCCCGATGGACATCCGGCGCTATCAGTCCGTCTGATTCCGGGCCGAAGCCGCGAAGAGGTGTGGCGACCTCGACCATAGGAATGGGTCCGCCGCACTTCAAGGTTCGCATTGGTCATCCCGCGAGTGATCCGAGGACCTGCCATGCGTTTGATGATCTTCTCTCATGTCGCTTTTTCCTGCGCGGATCCCGCGCGGACCGAGGCCTTCTACCGCACGCACTTCGGATTCCATCGGGCACGCGTCATCGGCGAGGGCGATGACCAGGTGGTCTTCCTGAAGATGGAATCCTGCTCGGTCATGCTCGAGTTGTTTCGAGCCAAGGGGGCCTCGCCGGAGCCGGCGGCCACGGGAGCTGGACCGGAATTCCCGGGCTACCGACACATCGCGTTCCAGGTCGATGACGTCGAGGCGATACTGGCCGAAATGGGTCCCGAGGCGCGGTTGACGCTCGGCCCGGCCGACTTCGGCGACGTCATCCCCGGCTGGAAGACGGCCTGGATCGCTGATCCCGACGGGCGAATCGTCGAGATCAGTCAAGGCTACCGTGACGCACACCCGGACGATTGCTCCAGTTAATTCGGGGTCATACCATGAGCTTGGATGGCAAAAAAATCGGTGTCTTAATCGAGAGCGATTTCTATGAGCATGAGATTTGGTACTACCACTATCGGTTCCGCGAGGAGGGGGCGGACCTCCGATTCATGACTCGGCTCTGGGGCCAGCCATCGATCACTTTCCAAGGGCACGAATACCACGCGCCGTTCTCTTGCGATGAGTCGTTCGAGGGGATGAACGACGATCAACTTCGCCAGTTCGACGCGATCATCGTCCCTTCGGGAATAGTCTCGGACCGGCTCCGCTACACGGAAGACCTGGCCAAGCTGCCGCCGGCCACGGAATTCGTCCGTCGTGCTTTTGCCGAGCCGTCGATCCTCAAGGGGATCATCTGCCACGGTATGTGGCTGGTTGCGCCCTGCCCGGAGTTGGTCAAGGGACGTCCCGTCACGTGCCATAACAACTTGCACGGCGACATCATGAACATGGGGGCCGAGTACGTTGATCAGGATGTCGTGGTCGACGGCGACCTGGTGACCGGCCGGACCGGAAACCACGCCCATCTCTTCGCGCGCAAGATCATCGAGATTCTCCAGGGTCGCTGAAGCGAGTCGCTCCGCTCGACGAGCCGTGGCCACCGCCATCGCAAACGACGGGGTGTCCCGGCTCGTTGGATCGCTCGCTGTGATCGCGAACTGCCGGTCCTTTCGTTATCTTTGGGACTGCGGAGAACAATCAGTATCTCTTTCGGTCGACTCGGCCATGATGATATCTTTCTCGAGGCCGGAAGGGATCAATCTGGTTCTTGATCGGCAAGTCGTCCTGGGAGCCAACGACGATCTTGTCGGGTGGACCGATCGGAGGCCCGTTGTAGATCCGGGTCACTTTGACAGTGGGCACATGCGACTCAACGGTGGCGATGTCGAGGATCGAGAGGGTGAACCTGGCCAGACTGGGGAGGCCCTCAGGCATCACCCAAACATAGATGTCCCGATATCGGCCCCAGATGACAGCTTGTCTCGGGAGATCGTGGTTGGTTCCGACATGGAACCATCCGACCGGGATCGCCTTGGGAAACTCCGCCTCGAAGAACTCGGCGAGCTCGGCGAAACTATCGTCGTCCGGATCGCGGTATCCGAGGATGAGTTGGTATGCGTGTTTCATCCGCTCCAGTTTGCACGGATCGGTTGTCGGGACCAGCGACCACTGGCCGGACGTCGTTCGCGAGCTGCTCAGCGAGATCGAGTTGTTGTTCGTTAGACCAGCGAAGCCCAAGGGGTTGGAACTGAAGGCGTAGCCGACTTGGCCTTCATGGTTGGCCTGGACGACGCCGGAGGTGACGACGGCGAAGCTAGGGAGGACTGACGGATCGTTCACGGTCATGGCAAGGTTGTTGAGCACTTGCTTATACTGGATTTCCGTAACGATGTCGATGGTCTGATTGGTATGGCGACGGAGCGTGTTGGACATGCATCCGGTCGTCCCCAGCAGGATCGCAACGATCAGGGGAACGAGGCGCCGAGCGGCTGGCATCGGGTCTGCCTCCCGTGTCGGGATGATCGGTCGGGACGGCCATTGGTGGGCGTCACTGGGGGATGAAGTTCAGGCCGGGCGCGTCGACGCGATGATATTTCTCGCGGGCTTTGAACGGGTTGATTTCCCCGGCGATCGGGAGTGGTTCCTGCGAGACGACCTCGGTGCGAACGGGCGTATCGGTGGCTGGTCCGTTATAGATTCGGGTGACCTGTGCGGTGGGCACGTGCGACTCTACTGTAGCGATGTCGAGGACCGAGAGGGTGAACCGGGCCAGCCCCGGTAGGCCTTCGGGCATCACCCAGACATAGATATCGCGGAAGCGGCCGGTATGGACGGCTTCTTTGGGCACATCGTGCTTCGATCCGACGTGGAACCATCCGACCGGGATCGCCTTAGGGAACTCGTCCCCGAAAAACTCGGCGAGCTTGCCCACACCGTCCTCATGGGGATCGTGGAAACCGACGAGAAGCTGGTAGGCGTGCTTCATCCGCTCCAGCTTCCGTGGATCGGTCGTCGGGACGAGCGACCATTGACCCGAGATTGTGCGCGACCCGCTCAGCGAGATTGTGTTGTTGTTCGTCCCCGTCTGGGAGCCGAACGGATTGCTGTCGAACCGGTATCCGCCGCTGCCGAGGTCGTTGATCTGGACCACGCCGGTGCTGACGACGGCGAAGTTCGGAACGACCGACGGATCGGTCACATACATGGCGATGTTGTTCAAAACTTGCTGGTACTGAATATCCGTGAGCGTCTCGATTGTTTGGTTGGTCTGACGTCGGAGTGCCGTCGACATGCAACCGGTTCCCGAGGCAACAACCACCGCGCAAAGCAGGCCGATGTACGCGATCCGTCTCATCGCACTCCCTCCATGGAAGATCGGATGGGCGGACGAGGACCAGGCCCCGACCGATTCCGAAGATGTTGAAGGAATCGGCTTTGTGGGGTTGCCGGATTAAGCTGGATGTGCGTCAGGTTTGGGTTTTCTCGAGACGGTCTCCTTCGAGATTCGAGGGGAAGGTTCTAGGATGTTTGCATGTAACGTTTATGTTGAACATAAATGCAAGGGGTTTGTTGGTATCTAGCGGATCTAGAGTCTCGCAACTTTCTGGATGTGGACCGCCCCAAGAGGGCTTCGTTCCTGAGCCGAATCGATTCGTCACGGTTTAGGCTTCGGCTTCCAGCCTGTTGGGAGTTCGGGATGGCCAGGGTCGACCGCGAGCCTCAGGCGAATCAAGTCGTTGGGGAGCGTACTGAATCGTACTTCCGGGAGGGCTTCTCTGGCGGCCAGATGGAGGATTGGGGAAGCACCGCGTCCGTGATCCCAGACCTTCGGATGTCTTTGTGGTCGCTGGTATGGTCGGGTCGGTCGAGTCGCTGGGCTCGGGGGGGTTGTCCAGGTCGGCTTAGGTTTGGTGAGCGTTCGAAGGTCAGCAGGAGGAATCCCAAGAGGATCAGGCCCATCATAAAGACGATGGGCCTTGGAGAGCTTAAGGGTCTCAAGAACGATGGCCGTGACGGGCCAGGATTATGGACGAGTTTACCGTCGAGCCACCAACTGCTCCGTTCGGAGATGATGGGACCGGATTGGAACCGAAGGGGCTGATGGCTCGACTTGGAGATCCAGGAGGCGATGAGGTTGCGGATCTCTCGCGTCTTCATGTAGCCGTTATGGATCGGGTTGTCCTGCCTGACGTCGTTCGTCTGAGTCGCGTGTCGGTCTCCGAGCCTCGCCGTAGCCTGATGGACCGCGCGGAGGTGGAGCGCCTTGAGCAAAGTTTCCGGGAGCGGTCCACGCGGCGGTCCTATCGTTGTTTCACCGAAGGTCGGTTCCCGGCATTCCCAGGGCTCAGGGAGAGCGTTTGGAGATGGGGGAGCATTGCGCAGGCCATGAGTTCCTCGAAGGTGACGGATCGTGCGCGCGAGCTGGGCAACCTGGCCGAGGATCCCATTTTGCACAAGGCAAGCCAAGCGTTTGGCCCACACGAGGCCCTTTGGCATGCGGATCGACATTGAGGTTTGCCGAGCCTCGGACCCGAACCGGTTCCGATTCGCTCGGGTACTGTTCGAAACCGTTCGGCTCTGGCCTCGATCTCGGTTGGAGTCGCGAGGGCTGTCGAGCACCTCGTCCTCTGGCGAGTAGATCCCGAGCCATCGTGATCCAAAGCGCGACCAGGCCTGCGACGCGATCCGGTGGGCGCCTCGGATCTCAACCAGTTGGGCCAGGCCGATGGCCACGATCGCCGCGCAGCAGAGGCCCAGACTGGTCCAGGTGACCACGCAGATCCGATCGCTCGTCGTACACGAGGCAAAGGCTTGGAGCAGCGAGGAACCGATCGACCCATCGAATTCGGGAGGACTCGACCCAAACGTGAGCCTGTGTCGGACCACCTGGACCAGCCCAACGAGGACAGCGGTCAGGCCGATCAGATCGAAGGACCGACCATGCCAGCGGGGGGGATGAATTGGGAACGGCGCGGCGATCGTCGTCCAACTCCGGAGCTTGGGGAGTTCCACGCCGGTCTCAACGGCCAGGCGGAGCATCGTCCAGAGGATCGTGCCGCCATAGCCATGCCCGATCAGGTGGTAGCCTCGGCTGGGCGGTTCATAGTCGAGGTCAGCCGGATCGTCGTGCTCGGCATCCTCCTCATCGAGGAGGCGTTCCAAGTCCTCCAAAGCTAACAGGAGGCGACGGGCGGCCACGCATTGCATGGCCGCTGACGGCGCTCCGCGGCTCGGACACATTGCGTTCCAGGGCCAGGCCGGACCCGAACCCCGCAAGGGGCATCGCTGATGCCAGCAACGGGCCTGAGTGCGGAGCAGTTCATCGAGATGGACGACGAATTCGCTCTGGGCCTGATACCATGCGACTTGATCGGTCTCGGTCGGGTCGGGTCGAGGCCCGTCCCGAGTCGGGGCCGGGATCAGCAGGATCGGGTCAGGGCGTCTCGTCGGACTGATGCGCGCGGCGACCTCGGCGCTTCCCCGAGCATCGGGGTTGGGACCGTTTCTCGGCAGATCAGCCATCGTTCGTTGCACTCGTGCATCGGTTGGTTGCGCCGAGAAGTCACTCGCGGGACGCGTCCGGATCGCGGGCCAGAGGTTGGAGCTCGAAGATTCCGAGGCGTCCGCACCCTGTGAAGCGATTTGGTTATCGGACCCACCTGGAGTGACTTCCAGCGATCTCGCCTGATCAGTCTGGAAGAGGCCGCGGCGCACGACGCCAGCGGTCCCGTCGAATCACCGTCGACTCCACACCCTGATCCGCAATCCGAGTCGAAAACCGCCAAGAAAAAACCAACTTTGTTGGTCCGGGTCGTGTGCGGATCGGGGGAAGAGTCCTTGAGAGACCTGAGACTCAGCTCGATGATGGAAAGAATCGGATGGTTGCGGATCGGCTTTTCTGCGCGTGGGGAGCGATTCGGGAGGTCGGACTACTCGGCAGTTCAGGTGTGGTCTCAGGAGGGAGTTTTCGGTCGGGCCGGGACTCCGAGGACGGTCTGTCCTTCGGGAATCTGAGTGTTCTTGGTGACCACCGCGCCAGCAGCAATGGTCGCATGAGGGCCCACCTCGACCGGAGCGATCAGGCAGGTGTTGGAGCCGACGAAGGCGCTCGGCCCGATGGTGGTAGGATGCTTCTCGTACCCATCGAAGTTGGCCGTGACGGCACCGGCGCCGATGTTGACGCCGGGCCCAATGGTCGCGTCGCCGAGGTAGGCCAGGTGCTTGGCTTGAGTCCCCGATCCGACGTGGCTCCGATTGACCTCGACGAACGCGCCGATGGCGACGCCATCCTCCAAGGTCGTGCCGGATCGCAGATGCGCGAACGGGCCGACCCGACAGTCGCGGCCGATGGAGACCGGACCGGTGATTGCCGTGAAGGGGTAGATGATCGTGTCGGGACCGATGACGGCGCGGCCGTCAATATAGGTGGTCCTCGGGTCGACGATCGTGACACCCGATTCCATGAGTTGATCGCAGATGCGTTGTTGCATGATTAGATGCGCTTGGGCCAGATGCTTCCGCTCGTTGACACCGAGGATGTCGTCGGCATGCAGGGCTGGTAGGGCCAGGACGGTCTCGCCGTCGGCCTGGAGCATCGAGGGGGCGTCGGTGACATAAAGTTCGCCCTGGGCATTTGCCGGGCTGAGTCGTTCCAGGATCTCCCAGAGCCTCGGGAGCGTGAAGACGTAGCAACTGGGATTGACCTCGGTGATGGCCGCCTCCTCAGCGTTGCAGTCGCGTTGCTCGACGATCCGAAGAAACCGGCCAGCGCCGTCGCGCAGGATTCGTCCGAAGCCGGTCGGATCGTCAAGCCGCGCCGTGCCAAGCGTGCATGCGGCGTGCTCTTGGGACTGTCGGGCCATCAGGTCAGCCAAGGGCTCGGGCCGGAGCAAGGGGCCGTCGCCGACGACGACCAGGGCTGGTCCTTCATAGCCCTCCAAGACCGGACGCGCCGAGCGGACCGCGTCACCGGTGCCGCGTTGCTGTTCCTGTACGGCGAAGTGCACATCGTCATACCCGTCGAGTGAGGCCCGAACCTGATCGGCGCCGACTCCAACCACCACCACGATCGAGCGAACCCCTGCGCCTCGGACGGCATCGACAACATAATGAAGCATCGGGCGACCACAGAGTTCGTGCAAGACCTTGGCCGTCTCGGAACGCATCCGCTTGCCGTGTCCGGCGGCCAAAATGATTGCGACGGGTCCAGGCAGAGGCATCGTCGGGCACCTTGTGGCAAGCCGAACCGGGCAGGAGTATCGGGTTCATCAAGCGGGCAGTCCTGGCCAGAAAAGACTCGTTCCAACCCGCTTGCCCCCAATGTAGCGGCAATGTAGAGGGGCATCACTGATCAGGTCAATCATCGAGTCGGTCGAAAAGCCTTGGCATGGTGAAGGCCGGTCTGAGTTCGACGGGGGGCGACTTGAATGCCGTTGATGGCTTGTGGCAAACTGGATCCCGTTCCGACGCGTTGCTCTGTTCGGATGCCGTCCACGTCGCTGCGGTCCGCCTCTCTCAGAAAGCGTTCCCTGAGCTGCTGAGGGGGCGGTGGCTCCCCTCGCAACCTCCATTGAGGGCTATTGAACCGTGATCGGTGACCTAGAGACGTTTGGACTGTTGCGAGCGATCGCCGACCGTTTCATTATCCGGTTCCTTCGAGGTCTCGACCATGCAATTGTCGCGCGATGACGTGGCCAAGGTAGGGCTTTTGGCCCGGCTCCGACTGACCGACGAGGAATTGGAGCAGTACACCAAGCAACTCAACGCGATCGTCGGTTATGTCGAGCAGTTCCAGGAGTTGGGGACGGAGGGCGTCGAGGAACTGGCCCACGGAATCGATGTCCGCAACATCTTCCGCGACGACGCCTCGACGCCGATGCTCACGACCGAGCAAGCGATGCAGAACGCCCCCCAACGCAATCGGGAGGCGTTCCTCGTGCCAGCCGCATTGGAGTCGGGTTCGACCGAGCATTGAGGATCACGCGTCACAAATCGAGATTGGCCCTGCCGACCTGCCTCTGAAACGAACCAGCCTGCGATCGCACCTCCCGAACAGTCTTTTCCGAACCGTGCCGCCGGTCGTCAATGTACCGCGGACGGGCCTGCGAGGATCCTCGCCATGCAGTTCCATCCCGAGACCGCGACGGCACGTCAACTGGCCGAGGCGGTCCGGTCCGGCGCTTTGACCGCGGAGGCGGTCGCGCGGACGTACATCGATCGGGTCGTTTCGGCCAATGAGGAGCTGAACATCATGCTCCATTTCGAACCCGAGGCCGCCCTGGAGCAGGCCGGGATCGTCGACGCCAAGCGTGCCGATGGGGAGACGCTTGGCCCGCTGGCTGGCGTCCCGATCGTCATCAAGGACAACATCTGTGTCCGTGACGGGCTGACCACCTGCGCTAGCCGAATGCTGGAGTCTTACCGACCTCCCTTCGATGCGACGGTGATCGGTCGAATCCGCCAGGCCGATGGTGTCCTCTTGGGCAAGGCCAACCTCGACGAGTTCGCGATGGGCTCCTCGACCGAGAACAGCCACTATGGGCCGACGCGCAACCCTTGGGATCGGACCCGGATCCCCGGCGGATCCTCGGGCGGATCGGCCGCGGCGGTGGCCGCAGACTTCGCACCGCTGAGCTTGGGTAGCGACACTGGCGGTTCGATCCGCCAACCGGCTGCGCTTTGCGGTGTTTCCGGCTTCAAGCCGACTTACGGCCGTGTCAGCCGGTTCGGGTTGGTCGCCTTCGCAAGCTCGCTCGACCAGATCGGCCCGATGGCCCACGATGCGGCCGATTTGGCCCTGCTCTTTCAGGTCATTGCCGGGGGCGATCCGCTGGATAGCACCTGCATCGACCAGCCGGTGCCCACGATCGAAGCGATGCTCGCCGCGCCGAACCAACCGCTCCGGATCGGCTTGGCCCGCCAATTCTTTCAGGATGGCAACGATCCCCAGGTCGAGGAGGCTGTCCGTCAGGCCGTGGCGGTCCTGGAAGCGGAAGGCGCCCAGGTCATCGAGGTCGATTTGCCGATGGTCCGCTACGGGATCCCGGCCTATTACGTCGTCGCTCCAGCCGAATGCTCTAGCAACCTCGCCCGCTACGACGGCACGATCTTCGGCCACCGCGCGGCCAACTGGGAGCCGATCAACGACCGCGAGACCGACCAGCCCGGTCTGGTCCGAATGATGATGGCCAGTCGCGCTGAGGGCTTCGGCGCTGAGGTCAAACGGAGGATCATGCTGGGCACCTTCGCCCTCTCAGCCGGCTACGCTGACGCTTACTACCGGCAGGCCCTCAAGGTCCGACGACTCATCCGGAACGACTTCGACCGTGCCTTCGAGTCGGTCGATGTCCTGGTCGGGCCGACCACGCCCACGCCCGCTTTCCCGATCGGCGAGAAGTCTGGTGATCCACTGGCAATGTATCTAGCCGATATCTACACCGTGCTGGCCAATATGGTCGGGATTCCCGGGGTGAGCATTCCATGCGGGTTCTCCGAGAACGGCCTGCCGATCGGACTCCAGCTGCACGCTCCGGCCTTCCACGACGAGACCTTGATCCGCGTCGCCTGGGCCTACCAGCAGGCGACCGACTGGCACACCCGTCGGCCCCCGATCGTCGCCGACGCCTGAGCCGGGCGAATCGGTCTGAGGTTCTGAGGGTGACTGTCAGATTTTGTTGCCTCGTGTTTCGTTCCCGTGAGATGACGCCCGGACACCGCGAACCGTTGATTCCCGGGCGACCCATTGTGTCGATTATGTCGGTCGACGTGAGGGATCTGAGCGAAGGACCCGTTGCGCATGTCTGAGACCTTGGCACCCTCCGAGACCCGTTCCCAGATCATTGTGGGCCTGGAGATCCACGTCCAGTTGACCACGCAGAGCAAGATCTTTAGCGGGTGTGGGACCGCCTTCGGCTTGCCACCCAACACTCAGACCGATCCTGTCTCGCTCGGCCTGCCGGGCACGCTCCCGGTTATGAATCGTGATGCCTTCGATCTGGCCCTGATGACCGCACTAGCCTTCGAATGCGAAATTACACGTTTTACCAAGTGGGATCGAAAAAACTACTATTATCCCGATCTTCCTAAGAATTATCAGATCAGCCAGTATGATCTGCCTTTCAGCACCGGGGGCTGGCTGCCGGTACCCGGCGATGGCCCGGAACCAGCGCGCTGTCGATTGACGCGGATCCACCTGGAGGAGGACACCGGGAAGATGATCCACGGCTCGGTCGGCCAGAGTGAGGTCGATATGAACCGTGCGGGCATCCCGCTGATGGAGATCGTCACCGAGCCCGACCTCCGCTCGGCCGCCGAAGCGCGGGCCTGTCTGGAGGAACTCCGGCTGACCCTCCGCTACCTGGGCGTCAGCGACTGCGAGATGCAGGAGGGCAGCCTCCGCTGCGATGCCAACGTGAACTTGAGGATCGAAGGACCGGAGATCCAAAATTCGGTCGCGACACCGATTGTGGAAATCAAGAATTTGAACAGTTTCCGATCGGTCGAGCGAGCCATCCAGTACGAGGCCCAGCGACAATTCGCTCAGTGGAAGGCCGACGGCGTGACGATCTCGCCAACGAACAAACAGACCCGCGGCTGGAACGAGGAGGAGGGGGTCACCAAGCTGCAACGAACCAAAGAGACCGCCGCTGACTATCGCTATTTCCCCGAACCCGACCTGGTGCCGGTGGTCGTTGACGAGGTCTGGCTAGAACGGATCCGGGGCCGGATTGGGGAACTGCCCCAGGCGCGCCGTGGTCGGTTCCGCGACACCTTCGGCCTCTCGGAGTATGATGCCGGCGTCCTCGTCGAGCAGGGCCGCGACACCGCCGATTACTTCGAGGAGGTCGTCCGACTCTCCGGCGAACCCAAGCTGGCCAGCAACTGGATTCAGCAGGACGTGCTCCGCGCCATCAACGAACAGAAACTGACCATCGACACCTTCCCGATCCGCCCCGACGTCCTGGCCAAGCTCATCGGCAAGGTTCGCGACCGACAACTAAGCACCGGACAGGGCCGTGAGGTGCTCGGCAAGCTGATCGCTGGCGAGGGGGCGTTGGATCAGATCATCGAAGCCGGCGGCTACCAGATGGTCTCCGACGAGTCAGCCATCTCTGCGGCGATCACCTCAGCTCTGGAGGATAACCCCAAGGCGATCAAGGATCTCACCGGCGGCAAGAAGAAACCCGAGGCGGTCAAGGGGTTTCTCCGTGGTCAGGTGATGAAGCGGACCGGTGGCAAGGCTGACCCCAAACTCGTCGGCGAACTACTGGAGGCGAAGCTCAACGCGATCATGGCCGAACAGGGAAATCCGCCTGAGGCTTGAGCCTGATAATAGGGCCGGCCACGTCCAACACGACCGTCGCACTTATCTTAAGACCGACTTCGATCGTGCCTATGGATGATCGAGTCGGTCGTGACGGACGCGGTCGACTTTGACGCCCATGAATCCGGGTGCACTCTTTGTGTCGAAGGCGATGACCGGACCGTCGCGTCATGGGATTCGTTGGCTCGGCATCGATCTCGGGTGACGACTCTACCGAATTGGTCCTTCGCGTTCAGTGTTGACTGTGCCGTGGGATACCCTCTCGTCACTGGGTAGACTCTAGGCTATGATGAGCGTGTCGCTCGGCCCTGTCCTACGGGATTCCTTTCTCCATGCGCTAGCTCGCTGTCCAGCAGAGCGTCGTGTGGCCTGGGCGACCGTTGGTCATTCCGTGTGATGCTGTTCCGGTGTGTTCTGGACCGCATTACACCGCGACCGGTGTCCCCTCGCGTGCGAGGATGTTCCTTTCTGTCACCTGTCGCCTCTGTTTCCATCCCAAGGACCTAGATTCTCGTTAGCACCGCGCCACACGCCGCCAAAGTTCCCCTGAGGTTCAAGGTGTCGTCTAACTTTGGGTCGAGCGAGCCTGGTCCGTTTTGTCATATTTTTTTCGGTCATTGCTTCCCTGAAACGGCATCATCGAGACTTGGGCGCGCCAGGCCACCCTTCCGCTCGGCCGACCCGCATCCGTGGGAGATAGTCCATTGGGGATGATCGCGACCCGTCGCGTTATGCGCCGCACCGTGGAACGCCGAGGACAGAGGATCGGGTGTCGTCCGACGGTGGAAGGGTTGGAAGTTCGGCAATTGCTGAGCTTCGACCTAAGTTTGCCCGAAATTCAGGTCGATCCGCAGACCATTTCCAGCGCTGAGACGCTGCTATTGCAGTTTCAGAGCGGGGTTTCCACGCCGGAAGCGGTGGCCGCCGAATTGGTCGAGACTTGGGATTGGGTGACCTCGGTCGAGTCGATCGGCCTGGGGACCTGGGAGGTTGGGCTTGACTCAGGGATCGGGCTAGACAAGGCCGCCTCGCTCCTGATGACTGACGATCGTGTGGCCGTCGCCGAACCCGACTTCCAGATCCAAGTCGCCGGGATCGAGCCCAATGACCAGTACTTCGACCTGCTCTATGGGTTCGAGAATATGGGTGTCCCAACGGCCTGGGAATCGGGCACCTCGGCCTCATCGATCGTGGTGGCGGTCATCGACACGGGCATTGACCTGGACCACCCCGATCTCCAGGCCAATATCTGGACCAACCCTGGGGAAGTTCCCAACAACGGAATCGACGATGACAACAACGGGTTCATCGACGACGTTAACGGGTGGGACTTCCATTCCAATGACAACAACCCCGACGATGGTAATGGTCATGGCACGCATGTGGCTGGGACCATCGGCGCGGTGGGTAATAATGGGATCGGTGTGGCCGGCGTCGCCTGGGACGTCCAGTTGATGCCGCTGAAGTTCCTCTCTGATTCGGGCAGCGGCTCGACCTCCAATGCGATCACGGCGGTCAACTACGCGGTTCAAAACGGCGCCCAGATCTCCAACAATAGCTGGGGCGGCGGTGGTTTCAGTACGATCCTGTATAATGCCATCGCCAACGCTGGCGATCAGGGGCATATCTTCGTCGCTGCGGCAGGCAACAGCGGCCAAAACGCTGACCTCAACCCCAGTTACCCCGCCGCCTACAACCTGGACAACATCGTTTCGGTCGCCGCCGTTGACAGCAACGACAACCTCGCCTCGTTCTCCAACTACGGCGCCTTCAGCGTCGACATTGCCGCGCCTGGTGTCCAGATCGCTAGTACCTACGCAGATGGCCGATATGCCTACCTAAGCGGGACGTCGATGGCCGCGCCCCAAGTCAGCGGCGTCCTAGCCCTCTACTGGGCTCAGAACCCTGAACTTAGCTACAGCGAGGTCATCGACGACCTCTACGCGACGGTGGAACCGATCGCCGGACTGGCCGGTGCGGTCAAGACCGGCGGTCGCGTCGATGCCGAGGCACTGATCGCTCTTGGTGGCGGTGGTGGGTCCGAAGATCCAGGCGACCAGACCGCGCCAACGTTGATCGCAGCCGAGGCCGACGGCTCGTCCTTTGGTACCTTCGACCAGATCACATTGACCTTCGACGAAGCGATCGCTCCGACGTCCCTGAGTTCCGAACTCTTCACCCTGACCGGGCCCAGTGGCGAGGATGTGCCGGTGACCATCGCCGGTCTCACCAGCGGGGCTACGCAGGTCGTCCTCCAGTTCGAGCCCGTCGATCAGTCCGGATCATATGTGCTCAACGTTGCTCCGGGGATCTCCGACCAGTCTGGTAATCCGATCGTGACCCCTTACTCGGCACTGTTTGAACTCGAGACGGCCCTGGTCTTCAAGTCAACCGACTCGGCCAAGCTGATCTGGGACTTCTCCACGACCACAATGGACATCGAGGTGCCCGACGACTTCGAGATCGGCTCGATCCAAGTCGCCGTCAACCTGACCCACACCTATGTGGGGGACCTCGTCGTGAAGATCGTCACCCCCGACGGGCATAACCGTTCGCTGATCCGGAACTTCGGCGGCAGCGGCAACCACATGCTCGACACGGTCTTCGACGTCAACGCCGAGACCTCGATTTACGAAGGGGAAGCGCCCTTCACCGGCACCTGGGTCCCGCACCACCAGAGGTGGAACCAGGTCATTGGGTCCAACGCCCAGGGGACCTGGCAGCTCCAGGTCAAAGACCGGGCCCGGCTCGATTTCGGCTTCCTGCTCGATTGGCAACTGATCATCACACCGGCTTTGTCCAACGGAACCAATGGCGGCTTCGGTCTGATCGAGACGCTGCCACCGATCGAGACGGGTTTGACGAGCGGTCCATTGGCGCCTGGGGTCGAGCCGGACGCACCAATCGTGGGTGCCCCCACTCTGCCTCCACCGAGCCGGTCGATCAGTGAACCGGCCGACGGAGCTATTGTTCCCGCGTCAGGCAGTTTCGAATCGTTCGCAATGATGCTCGCCCTCTTCGGCAACGCTGATGTCATCGACGACATGCTCGGTGAGGACGAAGGAGACAGCTTGATCGGCTAGTTGCGTCAACCTGATTTGAGGTCAGTCTATCTTCAGGTAAATGGGCTGACCATCTCATCAAAAAAGATAAGGGTGTCCGTGCTTTCCGTCTTCCTTAATCCAAAGAATATTCTCAAGCAAAGTTGAATAGAAGTATTTAGGTCCTTCGCGGGGTGGATCACTGTCACCAGGACCATTGGGCGCTCCGATCGGATCAATCAAAGTGGCACCCTTGGGCGTGCTGCGATCACGGGCGGTCAGCGTGTATTCGACATTGGGCAAAACATCCTCGGAGTTGCGGGTGCCTGCAGCGAATCGGAAGGCATACGAGCCAGGCATCAACAACAGATCGAATTGACCGGATTCGCCATCGTGAAAAACAATGGTTTCAACCACTTCCTGAGATTGTTCTTTGTAGACCGTGAGGCGTAAGCCGAAGGCGATTTCGGTGGGATCGAAGTTGGCGGTGAGGTGGAACTGGACTAATTGGACCCGATCGACTTTCCGCGAATGAAAGGCTTGGTGCTCAGACGCGTCGAGTTGCACTTGGATATCGGGGATAATGACATCAGGGGTGTGATGAAAGTCGAGGCCGACGAAATATTGACCTGTGTCGTCAGAACCGTTCGAAAGCGGTGCAACTTCGGAAGAGACCCTCAGATACAGCTCTGTGCCAGGTGTAAGCGGGTTGCTCCGGATCGCAACAGTGCCGCTGTCGTAATAAAGCGTTTCTGAATCGATGGAGAAGTAATCTCCATTAAGTTGTTCGTAGATCCGGATCCGAGGCTCGAAGGGATCATCAGAGTCTTCGGGATCTTCAGAGGGCGCGGGTGTTTCGTTCCACGCCACGATCGAGAGAACGACCGCGGAATCGGGATCGTCGGCATCCTGTGGTTGGGGAACGGTCATGACGTAGAAATCGCGATCGTCATCTGCGTCGATTCGAGCCCGAATGAAGCCGTCTGACCGTGCGTTTGCGAACTCCTCTGTGAGTTCCAACTCGATTGCCGAGCCCGGCGAGTCATTGCGCGAGTCTATTAGGCCGTCATCACTGTCCTCGTCATGTGTCAACTGATTCAACCGTTCTTCCTCATTCACCAGCGATGAGGCGTCTTGGCCGACCGCCAACCGATACGAGCCAACGCCGAAGACATCGGCCCGGGCTGGCGTCACTCGGATGATGTACTGGGTGTCTGGATCGAGATCCAGGGTATTAAGATCAATCGTCAGGTCGCCATCACGTGGGTCTACTGATCCGACTCGGTGGATCAGTTGGCCTTCGGTGTCGAGCAGGCTCACGCGGGCAGTCAAGAGGCTGATCCCAGAAGTCTTCAACGCGATCTGCATCCCGTCCAAATCATCGAGGTTGGAAGGCGTTTGGAATCGATAGAAGTCCCTGTCGGCCGCGAAGTCCGGATCGACGCGCGATGTCAGATCGGCCTCGACCAACTCGGGTGCATCCTCGAACTCGGGTAGGGCGTATTCCAATCCGGAGAACATAAGCGGGGTGGCTAAACTCAAAAAGTCGTTGCCCAGAGCCGGATCCTCACCGCTCGTTTCGTAAACGTCCTCGGGACGAGCACCATAGATCTGTTGCAGGCTGGCGATGTCCGAATCGGTTGGGGCCTCAATTGGACCAACGTAATAGGGGAAGAGCGCCGAGTGTTCCTGGGTGGGATCGTCGGCCAAGCCGAGGGCGTTTCCGGCCTCATGGAGCAGGACGCTGAACAGGTCGTAGGACTCGGAGCCTTCGGAAGCATGGGGGTTGAAGTTGGCCCGCGAGTTAATGACGACGTCTCCAGACCAAGAGCCCAGCATATCGAAAGGTGTGGCAATCGCTAAGGCTTCGAGGTCCATGGCCCGCGATCCGATCCGGATATCGCCCATGGCGTGGTGCCCCTGGACTGGCCCGGGAGTGCCGAAGGGCGGATCGTCGATCTCGTCGACCAAGTGAAAGTTCAGCGGTGCATAGGGGGTCCAGCTTTGAAAAGCGTGCAGAACCACCTCCTGCCACTCATCGGTCGCTTCCTCCGCGGCCTGACCTTCAGCCCGATACAGCGCGTCAAGAGTTTCGAACAGGACGCTGGACTGGCCGTTGATATCGGTTCCGTCGGAGGCGAAGCTCAAGGAGAGCCGCGAAGGCTCAGGCCAAGCAAGGGCCAGGGACGAGGGGGTCGTCCGCGATTCCAAGGGCTCCGGAGCAAGTGGTAGGTGATGTCGTCGCATGGTACGGCCTTCCAGAAACGCACGAAGTCACAAAGTAGAGGCTGAGGAGATTCTCTGTCGTTAGTGGGAATCAAGCACACGGGCGGCTTGTAAAAGACGTTGGAAATCTGGATGTTTGCGGATCGGATCGAGGTCTCGGTCGGTCTCAGCTTCTTCTGGATCGTAACCCTGTCTCAGCGCTGATGCGAGCCAGCGGATTGCCTCTTCGGCGTCTTCGGGGACTAGACGCGATGTCTGCGCGTAGATCGAAGCCAGTTGGATCAGCAGAGTTGGCGAGTAGCGGACGAGCATTGTTCTGCCGGTATATCCATCAGGGTTTGAAAAACTCGGTTGCATTAGCCTGTTGGACAATAGGTCGCTTCGAATTATTTGTTCCGCATCGGCCAAAGCTTCCGACCGCATTCCAAGCCTCGCTCGGATGACACCGCGGAGAGAATAAGCGACTTGATAGTCGGGGCTCGTCGCGATCACTTGGTTCAGGTATTCCAAAGCTTCCTGATCATTATTTTGTAGTTCAGAAAGGACATAAATAATGTTGTTGAGAGCAAGGATATAACTGGGATTAATATCGATCGCTTCCCGGAATGCATTGAGCGCGGCTTGCTCGTCCTGGTTGATCTGCAACTGGGCCGACCCTTGGGACACACAATCGCGTTCATTGACAGGTTCTTTTTTCAACCCGCGATCGAGGTGGTAGTCGACTTCTTCGGGTATCCCCAAGGCTCGGTAGACGCGTGCTAAGAGAAAGTGGGCAGTAATCGGGCAGTCCGGAGATTTCAGAGCGCTAGAAAGGTCTTTCAGGGCAGCCTTATAGCGTTCGTTGTATCGATGGACTTCTGCTCGATCGATAAGCACGTCAGGGCGGCCGGGTTGGTGTTCGAGGACCCAGTCGAAACCGCTCAAGGCACGATCCCATTCCTTCATCCGGAACAAGGCCCAGGCGCTATTGAGCCTAAATACAACTTGATTTGGATCGAGCGACTCACAGGTCTCGAAGCGGGACAAGGCATCGTAATGCATTTGTAGTTGATAGTAACAGCTTCCCAGTAAGAATTGAAGTGTGACATCGTTGGGCTGGTCAAAGAGTGTGTTTTTCAATAATACGCGAGCGTCGTTGAACTGTCGTCGATGGATCAAATCGAGTGCTTCGATGAGATCTTGGCCGTCGATATTGGGGGCGGTATCCTGTGCTTGCAGAATAGCTGCGTGGGCTTGCTCCGGCTGGTCCAAACGACTGAGGATTTCAGCGCGCTGATGCCAGAGGATTCGTGGTGGAGTCTCGAAGTAGACCTCGGCACGGCGGTTAGCTTCCAAGGCCCGCTCGGCCAGGAATCGCGTGTCGGTCGGATCTGACTGTGAGGCTTCATTGATCGGGAGCGGATCACGCTCAGCTTCTTTGATGAGGAGCAAGTCGCGATCGGCCAGCAAGTAGCAGAGCGTTCCGATCTCGAGGAGGAGTTGACGACGTTCCTCAGCCGGAAGGAAGACGAACCAGGGGGGGGGATCTTCCGCTGGGATCTGGTCGATGACCTCTTCGGCGACACGCCAGCCCTCTCCGTAACGCCTTCGATCATCACCTCGCGAGAAGAGGCAACTGAGTGTCAATTGGACTTGATTCCGGATCTGCTGGGCCTTCTCCGGGGCCTGAATCGCGATTTGAGCTCGGCTCAGATGGTCGCGGTAGGCCAGTGCTGCGCCGAGCGAACTGAGAGCGAGGGCCGCCATGAAGAGGACTGCTGCCCGTAGGATCATGCGGCGATGCCGGCGCCGGAACTTCGAGAGCCGCTCGCTCCAAGACGGGTTGATCGCGTATCGGAGCGGGCGGTCTTCGAGGTGCCGCCGGATATCGTCGACCAGCTCGTCGGCCGAGCGGTAACGTCGAGCGGGCTCCGGCTGGAGGCAACGGATCAAGATTGAGGCCAGGGCTGGACTGAGTTCGTGGTCCTCGACCAACGAGTACAGCCGTGGGATGCCTCGGAGTCGGTCGGTGATCAACTGACTGAGGGGCTGACGGCCGTTTGAGCCGGCCCGGCCCGGCTCCAGGCCGGCCATGGAGTCCGAAGCGAGTTTCAGGCGTCGGGTCTGGGAGGACGCGTTGTTTCGGTGTTTTGGATTCTCACGTTTGTCCAGCTCATCGTCGCCTAGACCGTCCTGCAGCAGAGAGGTCGCTAGCGCGTTGGGGTGGACCTCCCGGGTGGGG
The DNA here is from genome assembly GCA_964609385.1 of uncultured Planctomycetia bacterium. Taxonomy (GTDB): domain Bacteria; phylum Planctomycetota; class Planctomycetia; order Isosphaerales; family Isosphaeraceae; genus CAZSSM01. Next base: position 8,165 of record CAZSSM010000033.1, on the reverse strand, counting down.
AAGGGGCGTTGGCCGATCAACAATTCATAGAGCAAGACGCCCAATGAGTAGAGATCGCTGCGGGCATCCAGGAGTTGGGTCCGGCCTTGTAGGGCGTCGAGGTGCTCCGGGGCCATGTAGGGGAGCGTTCCACCAACGGTCGCATCGCTCTCGGAATGCGGAGTGATCAGGACCGACAGGTTGAAGTCGAGCAGCATGGGTTGCCCGTCGTCGGTCATCAGCACGTTGGCGGGTTTCAGGTCGCGATGCACGATGCCGTTGGCGTGGGCATGGGCTAGTCCCTCGGCCAAGGCCTGACCGATCCGGAGCACTGCTTCTTCGTAGCTGCGATTGCGGAGACGTTGCAGGCTCGACGCGTTGGTCGGATCGGTTGCCTCAAGATGGCGAGGCCGGTTGGCCTCCAGGCGGTTGGCGATCCAAGAGGCCGATCGGATCGGCCCGGGCAACTGCCGACGATACTTGAGCAGATCTTCGAGTGTCGTCGCCCCGAAGTAGGGCATGCAGAGGATCTGGAACGGCTCGGCCCGCTGGGTCGAGTAGATCGGGACGATGTGGGTGTGCTGGAGTCGGGCCAGAGCCTGTGACTCGTGGGGTGAGCCGGTGGTGACCTTCAAGGCGACCAGCCGATTGGCCAAGTCGCCTTGCCGCGCTAGGTAGACGCGACTGAACGCGCCGCGGCCCAGTTCTTCGATGAGGTGAAACCCGTGGAAATCGTGATCCAGGGGCGGCCAGTTCGTCAATGGTCCGCGCTGGGTTGTCGGAGCGGCCAGAGGTGGCCGACCACGAAGGGTCGGTAGCGTCTCCGGATCCTCCTCATGCCCGAAGCGGAGGATTTGGTGGAATTGACGAATCGACGAAGCGATCGAGACCGAACCGTTATCCTCCGGTTCGACACCGATCCGGTTCCGATAGATCGACGGGTTGAGTCGACGCCCCCGGCGCTGACGGAGCCGATCGTCCTCGTTGACGATGGCCCGGAGCATGCTGGGGTCCGAGACCAGTCGGGGGAAGCGTCGGAGGTAATCGTCCACCAAATCAGGGGCTTGCCCGTCTTCCCAACGAAACTCCAGGTCGATTCGGATCAGTTCGCAGAGCACCGGCAAATAGAGATCATCGTCGGCTGGAGGCAGGTAGTCGTCGAAGCAGACGGGTTGATCGACCTGGTAGCTTGCCTCGAAGCGATGGACGAAGTCGTCCAGCCGCCACGCGTCCTGGCCGATCGTCTTGTCCTGGAGTTCCATGATGGGTCAGGCCTCCTGGAGTCGTTGGAAGGCGTATCGACATTCCTGGAGCAACCGCTCAATGGTGCGCTTGGAACGACCCATGTGCTGTGCAATTTCGGCCACACGACATCCGTCCAGCCGTAATTGCAGGGCTTGGCGTTGTTGCAGGCTAAGAGTTTCCAACATCTCCTGGAAGATCAGGTGCCCGATCGTATCGTGCGTCTCGGTCGCGGTTTCATCATTGGCTTGCGGCTCGGTCTCGGTCTGACGGACGTCCCGGCGTTGAGCGTGATGGTAGGCGGCTTGGGTTCGGATCCGGTTCTTGGCAATGACCAGCAGCAGGTTCCAGAGTTCGTCGTCACGCGGCGCATGGTAGGTGTCGCTGCGAACGGCCTGGAAGAAGCGACCAAAAACCGATTGGACGATGTCCTCGCCATCCAAGCGCTGACGGAGCCGGCCATGATGATGAGTACGCACTAAGCTTCGGAGCCGTTTGACGTAGCGGCGATACAACTGCGCAGCGGCCTCCTCACTGCCGCTCCGGACTTGCTGGACCAGCGAGGCGTCGGTCGGTTCTTGGGACGAGGCCGAGCTCCGCGTTGTCATCGAGGAACCGTGGCTGAGGATCAGGTACCATCGCAGCGATTCTTCAGGCAAGAAGCTGAAGGTACCGATCGAACGCGTGAGACGAGTGGAGAGCCCTGGAAAACCGATCGTCTCGCGATCCAGGCGGATCAGAGACCCGAGGACGCGAGTCGGATCATTGCGACGGCCAGGTCGAGGCGATGGGCTCACGAGAGGGGTGAGTCGCCAGGCCGTCTCGCTCACCAGGACATTCATCTTATCGTGTTCACTCGCCACGTCGTAGTCCACCAATTCACTCACTTAGATCAAGGCCGAACGCCTAGACTGCTCGGAGATTGATCCAATTGATCCATATGGGACAGGGCGACCGATCCTCGTCGGGCTCGGTCTCACTGCATTGCTGGGGTTGCGGGCAGAGTGGGAGAGGATTGTCTTAAGCCTTCCGCGCCCTATGGCGGAGGAACCTTTCGTAAACGAAACACAGTGGTCCATCATGGGATCTCAGGTGGGAATGATCCCTAAGTAGTAACCAATACCGCGGTCCGAATCCGCCACATTTGGTTTGCCAAACTTTTTTGTCCGATCGCCTCCAGGATGTCTGACTCGTCCCATCAGCGCGATCGGACCGGGGATTCGCTAGGATGGAATGATCGCAAACTGCGGAGACCCGACCACCGAACAACAAGCCATCGCGTTGGTTTTCAACCGAATTGGTCCCAAACGGTCGAGGACCGACTCAACACCGATCCGTGCAGGTCGGTTCGGCCCAGCGCTCTACAGTCCTTTCCGAGTCCGCCGTCATGACAGAACCCGCCTCCCAAAACTCCGGAGCGTCCGATCCGGTCACGCCAATCCTGGAGGCCCGCCAATGCCGGGTCCTCGGCGTCCTCGTCGAGAAGGCCAAGACGACCCCGGACATTTATCCAATGAGCCTGTCCGCCTTGGTGGGGGGGTGCAATCAAAAGTCGAACCGCGATCCGGTCGTCCAGTACGATCCGGAGGACGTCGAGGAGACCCTCGACCAGTTGATCGCTCTGGGAGCGGTGGTTCGAGTGGAGGGCAGCGGCCGTGTCGAGAAGTGGCGGCACCTGCTTTATGATTGGATGGGCGTGACCAAGGTCGAGTTGGCCGTGATGGCCGAGCTATTGCTTCGAGGCGCCCAAACCACGGGCGATTTGCGGAGTCGGGTCAGCCGGATGGACCCGATCCCCGACCAGGCCACACTCCAAGAGCTTCTCCGAGCTCTTCAGGAGAAAGGGTTGGTCGCGGTCCTCACGCCGCCCGAGCAGAAGCGGGGCGTGGTCGTCACGCACACCTTCGTCGGTCATGACCAACTGCAGAAACTCCGTGAACGCTACTCCTCGAGCGCCGGCACGGCAGTTCGAACAGTCGGTCCAGCTCCCCCCTCCGAGGGGCTCGTTGAGGAACTCCGAGGTCAACTCGATGCACTGACCCGCCGCGTCGAGCAACTCGAGCGCCTCGTCGCCCAAGAACGCGACCCGCATGAACGGGACGGCGATCGGCCGTCGGACTGATCCCGAATGCCCTCCCTGGATCGCAAAGTGCAAGGTGGTCCCCGTGAATGCAGAGAGCGAACCCGAGCGGCCGACCCGACCCGAATCCGGTCTTGAGTCCTCCCCAACGGACGAGGCGGCAGAACAAGTCCTTCAAGGCCCTTCGGATCCGACGAACGACGTCCCCGCAGCACAGGGGACCGATCCCGATTCGACGTCCGGACAGCATCCAGGCGAGGATCCGAGCGTTCAACGCCAAGATGAGCCGCCGCTAGAAACGTCCGAGAGCGTCGATGTGGGCGTAAACGACGAGACTTTGGGCTCGTTGCAGGATCATGATCATTCCACACCTGAACCTAAGGATAGGGCGTCGTCGGGACGCCGGATCGTCTGTTTGGTCCTGCCCGATGAGGGAGGTGGCCCTCCGCCGAACTGGGAAGACGCGCAGGCCCTGGCTGTTTGGGCGACCGCCTCGGCAGCGTTCCATCCGGCGATCGTGGCTCGGTTCGATGGCCCGCCGGCCTTCCACGCCCTAGAGACAGCCCCGCCGCCAGAACCGAACGAGGTCCGATTGCTTCCCGAGCCCCGAGTGATCGACCTGCTGCCCGAGGACCGCGACGCCCTCCAAGAGGCCCAAGCCGTCCTGATCGAAGCCAGTGGTGACCGCGAGGCCTTGATCGCCCGGCTTCGCGATCGCTTCGAGGTGGGGCCCGACCCCGCGCGGGATGCTCCGGAGGTTGAGGCCGAGTCGGATCGCTGGGTGGCTCGGTTCCTGACCTTCGGTACGGTTCGTTGGATGATCCAGGAACTCATGAGCCACCTCGGCCACCACGATGGACTCTGGGATGATCAGGCCGGTGAGGGAGCGATCCTCGAGGCGGCCCGAGCTTGGGTGGCTGGCGATTGGGCGGGAGTTGAGGCAGGGCTGAACGAGGCCCATGCCGCTTTGATCGAACTCCGCAAGCGGCTGCATCACGAGGAGCCGATCCTGCTCGATTTGGCGCTGCTCGATGCCAGTCACTCGGTGGCCGATCTCCAGACCATGCTCGATCAATCCGGCCCCTCGGCGCCGGTGAACTTGATCGCCACTTGGCGGACGCTAGAGCATCTGGTCGCGGCTGACCCAACGCTCCCCGGCCAGATTCGAGCCGGGCTTCAAGAGGGGGCCGTCGGGTTCGCCGGCGGGAGCATCGACGAGGTCGACGAGCCGTTCTTGCCGATCGAGTCGCTGATCTGGCAGTACCGGGTCGGTGCGCTGCGGACGTCGGCTTTGCTGAACCTCGGTCGGATCCGGACATGGGCGCGTCGACGCTTCGCCTTGATGCCGATGGTCCCGCAACTGGCCCGTCGGGCCGGTTGGAGCTACGCGCTGCACCTGGCCCTGGACGGCGGTCAGTTCCCGATCCCGCACGAGGCCAAACAGCTCTGGGAGTCGCCCGACCATTCGAATCTGGAGGCGTTGTGCCGCCCGCCGCTGGCGGCCGATCGGCCCGCCGACCTGGCCCGGCTGGCCCATCACCTGGCCGAGGCGATCCGCGACGAGATGGTGCCGACGGTCAGCCTGGTCCATTGGCCCAACCAGACGTGTCCGTGGTTTGAGGATCTCCGACGTGCCATGCCGCGTGGCTTGGCTCTGGCCGTCCCGATGACCCTCGACGACTACTTCGAGCAGACCGAGCGGCCCTATGAGACGTTCCGCCCCACGCTCGATCAGTACGAGCCGCCCTACCTGAGCCAAGCGGTCTCGAGGGGCGAAACCCGGCCGATCTCCTCGCGGATCGACCATCTGAGAATCCGAGCGCAGTTGGATACCTGGCTCTGGCTCCGGAGTCTCGTTGGGGTCATGCCCGGCCTGGACGCCCCAGAAAAGCTCGAGAGCCCTGACCAGGAACACTCCAGTGATGGATCGCCGATCGAGCGGTTCGAGGAGCGGCTGGAGGGCGGGTCCGAGGCAGATTGGAACACATTGGCGGCTGACCTGGATCGACAGATCCCTCAGTGGACACAGGCCTTGGCACCGGCTTTGTTAGGTCGCCCAGTCCCGACCGAGCCTTGGAACAGCGACGAAAACGAGGGCGTGGACGAAGGCGAACCGGAGGGCTTAACGGTCGATGCCGATGGGACGACGGGCCCTGGGGAGGAGGGATTTCTGGTCATCAACCCCTCACCAATGGATCGTCGGGCTGTGGTCTGTTTGCCGATCGAACCGACCGAACCGTTGCCCGAACCGGGCGGGCCGCTACTGGCCATCCAAGGGATCGACGGTCAGGCTTGGGCTGTCGTCGAGGTGGCTGGACACGGGTTCGCCTGGTTTGGCCGGAGCGGGGGGCCGTCGAGCGGTGTCGAGCCGCGCGATGTCGAGGCCAGCCGCGCCGAGGTTCGGGCCGTGCGTAACCGCTACCTGGTCGCCGAGGTCGATGACCAGACTGGGGGGCTCCGCGCCGTTCGTCGCGTCGACGAACGGCAGCCGAGGATGGCCCAACAACTGGTGGCCACCGGTCTGTTTGATGTGGAGGGCAAACCGGCCACGACTCGGATGGTTCGCGACGGATTGGTCGTCGAGCAGTCCGGCCCAGCCCTGGCCCGGATCCAGAGCACCGGTACGCTCTTGGGACCCGATGATCGGCCGATCGCCCGGTACGTCCAGCGGGTCGGCCTCTGGGCCGAACGGCCGACGCTCGATCTGGAGATCCAACTTTCGGAGATCGATCCGGAGTGGGCCGATCGTGCCCGACACGCTGATCCTTGGGCCCACCTGATCGGTTGCCGATGGGCTTGGTCCGATCCGGAGTCGGACCTCCGCCGGCTTCAATGCGACAGCCCATGGCCGACGCGCACAGCGCGACCTGAATCGAGTGAGGGGTTCGAGGTTCGCGGCCCCGACGGTCGCTCGGCGCTGCTCTTCGGTGGCCTGGCACACCATCAGCGCCAGGGGCTCCGGATGCTGGACACGTTGTTGGTTGCCGGGGCCGAGACGGCCAGGCGGTTCGAACTCGGGGTGGTCCTCGACGATCCGGACCCTGGTGTGATGGCCCGGGAACGGATCCAGGAGGCGTTGGTTGTTCCGACGCGCGGCGGGCCTCCTGCCCTGGGACCGGCTGGCTGGCTGTTCCGGGTCGAGCCCCGTTCGGTCCTCGTGACACGCCTTGAGCCGATCGGAGCGAACGACTCGGACGACGGGCCGGGCCTGATCGTTCACCTTTTGGAGACCGCTGGGCGCCCTGCCCGAACTCGGCTTCGTCTGTTCCTCAAACCACGAGCCGCCCGCCAGGTCGATCTGCGTGATCAACGGATCGTCGATTTGACCACCGATGGCGACGCGGTCGTGCTCGACTTGACCCCACACGAATTGGCCCGAGTGACCGTCCGCTTGGGATAATCCCTGTGGATTCTCGACGTTCAGTTCGTTATCGACCCCAGTCGTCCTGGTGACTCGCTCCCGTTCCAATGAATTATCAAGGGCACAGCCTTTTGGTGTGGGTTTCCTCCAGCCCAAGCCATTGTGGGGCTTCGTCCGAGAATCGATGAGAATGGATTTCGGATTGATCCCGGTCCATCCTCATCCTATCCAAAAAGAAATGGGATTCGATCGACTCGTAGTGTCCCATCCGATCCGGCGATTTGGTTCGAAGGACGAGTGATTTGAACAACGCGTTAGAAGACTTTGGGAGTTCTGCGATGCATCAGATCCAAAAGGGGGGGATCCGGATCATCGGCTTGATCGCGATCGGTGCGTTGGTGGTGTTGCTGGGTTGGGAGTTACGGGATCGACTGGTGCGATCGTCCGATCCCTCGGCTGAGGGGATGGTCTGGCGTCTGCGTCACGGAGGTGACATGGATCGCTTCAAGGCCGCCCAACATCTTGGCGCCCTGGGCACACAGGGCTGGATCGGCTTGGACCCTCTGGTCCAGCGGTTAGATCACGATCAGGATCCGCAGGTCCGCAACCAGGCGATCGTGGCCCTGGGCCGGATCATGAAGACGGACCCGACCCGACCCGAGGTCGACGCAACGATCGAGCGATTGATCCTTGGAGTCATCGAGGACCCCGATTTCCGAGTCCGACGCCAGGCTTTGAACGTCTTGGTGCAGATGGCGCGGAGGAGCCCCAGCCAGGCATGGGCGACTCGGATCGGCCAAACCCTCTTGGACGTTCTGGAGGGCAGCCTCGACGAGGATCTCCGGCGACTGGCGGCCAAGTCGATCCCCACCTTAGAGATCGAACCGACTCAGACGGTGCCTTCGCTGTTGGAGACGGTCCAAATCGACGCCAACGCCTCGGTCTGCTGGGCTGCCGCCGAGGCGGTCCTGATCCTGATCCAAGAGGAACAGGACTGTCTGGCCGAAACGGAGTTCGGAACCGACGAGGAGGTCTTCGATCGACTCCGGATCGGTTTGGAGAACGGCTCAGCGCGGTCGCGGATCGAGCAGGCCGACCTCCAGGCCTTCAGCATGGTCGTCCGGGTCCTCCCTGAGGTCGTTCTGTCGGTCCTCCGGTATGGGGACGAGCTGACGCGTCGCCGCGTGCTCTACTCGCAGTTGCTCGCCCGAAACGACGTGGCCGAGGCGATGGTTCCGGTCTATTTGCGGCTGGTTCAGACCGATCCTTCGGGGTACAATCGCGAGTTCGCGTTGCTCCTGCTGGGATTCTCCGGCGATGATCGGTCTGAGGTCTACCAGACGATGATCGAGACGGTGCGCTCGACGAGCGAGACGATCCGTGTCCGCGCTGCGGCAGCCTTGAGCCTCGGGCTGTTGGGCTCCCACGATCCCGAGATCCACACCACGTTGTTGGACGGCCTGGCCGATCCCGATCGCATCAGCCGCATTCGAGAGTCTGCGA
>CAZSSM010000032.1:0-70188 GCA_964609385.1 uncultured Planctomycetia bacterium | reverse complement strand
AACCACAACTACGTCGGCACCGAGCACCTGCTGCTCGGCCTGCTCCGCGAGCAGGAAGGTGTCGCCGCCCAGGTTCTCCTGAATCTGAACCTGAAGCTGGAAGAAGTCCATGAGGAGGTGCTCAACTTGCTCGGTCACGGCATGGATACCGGTGGCGGAGGTGGTGAGAGCGAGCGTTCGACACCCAAGAGTGGGAAGTCCAAGACCCCGGCACTAGACTCGTTCGGGCGCGACCTAACCGAACTGGCCCGGCAGTCCAAGCTCGACCCGGTCATCGGGCGCGAGAACGAGATCGAGCGGGTCGTTCAGACGCTCTCGAGACGCCAGAAGAATAACCCGGTCTTGCTGGGCGAAGCAGGCGTCGGCAAGACGGCCATCGTCGAAGGCCTGGCCCAGTTGATCGTCGACGGCAACGTGCCCGAATTGCTCCGCGACCGGCGGATCGTCGTGCTCGACCTGGCCATGATGGTCGCCGGCACGAAGTATCGCGGCCAGTTCGAGGAGCGGATCAAGGCCGTCATGAATGAGGTTCGTCGGGCCAAGAACACGATCCTGTTCATCGACGAGCTGCACACGCTGGTCGGTGCCGGCGGCGCTGAAGGGGCCATCGACGCCAGCAACGTGCTCAAGCCGGCCTTGGCCCGAGGCGAGGTCCAGTGCATCGGCGCGACGACCCTCGACGAGTACCGCAAGTACATCGAGAAGGACGGCGCTTTGGATCGCCGGTTCCAGACAATCCTAGTTGAGCCGCCCAGCAAGACGGCGGCCCTGGAGATCCTCCGTGGTCTCCGTGACCGCTATGAGTCGCATCACCGCGTCCAGATCACCGACGAGGCCCTGGAAGCGTCCATCGAGATGTCCGATCGCTACATCACCGGGCGTTGCCTGCCCGACAAGGCGATCGACGTCATCGATGAGGCCGGCGCGCGGGTCCGACTCAAGGCCATGACCCGGCCGCCCGACCTCAAAGAGATCGATGAGACCATCGATCGGCTCAACCAGGACAAGGAAGAGGCCGTCGCCAGCCAGGACTTCGAGCGTGCCGCCGCGCTCCGGGACCAGGCCGACAAGCAGCGGCGTCGCAAGGAAGAGATCACCGCCGAGTGGCGTCGACGTGCTCAGGAGACTGACGGCACCGTCGATGAGGAGGTCGTCGCCGAGGTCGTCAGTAAGATGACCGGCATCCCACTGACTCGGCTGGAGGCCGAAGAGTCCGAGCGCCTCATCCGGATGGAAGAGGAGCTGCACAAGAAGGTCATCAGCCAGTCCGAGGCGGTCAAGCGGATCAGCACCGCGGTCCGTCGGAGCCGCGCTGGCCTCAAGGATCCGAAGCGACCCATCGGCAGCTTCATCTTCGCCGGACCCACCGGTGTGGGCAAAACGCTGTTGGCCAAGAGCCTGGCCGAGTTCATGTTCGGCGACGCCGACTCGCTGATCCAGATCGACATGTCCGAGTACATGGAGAAGCACAGCGTCAGTCGGCTCGTCGGCGCGCCTCCAGGCTACGTCGGCTTCGACGAGGGCGGTCAGCTCACCGAGAAGATCCGACGACGCCCCTACTCGGTCGTCCTGCTCGACGAGATCGAGAAGGCCCACCCCGAGGTCTACAACATGCTGTTGCAGATCATGGACGAGGGGCGCCTGACCGATAACAACGGCCGACACGTCGACTTCAAGAACACCATCTTGATCATGACGACCAACGCCGGCGCCGACAGCATCCAGACCTCCAAGCAGCTTGGCTTCCCGATGGATGCTCAGGAGAGCCTGCCCTACGAGACCATGAAGGAGTGGCTCAAGGTCTCCCTGGAGAAGTACTTCCGACCCGAGTTCCTCAACCGGCTCGACGACATCATCGTCTTCCAGCACCTCACCCGCAAGGACCTCGACCGGATCGTCGACGTCGAGCTGGCCAAGGTCCGCGGTCGGCTCCAGGATCGCGGCCTGGAACTGGTTCTCGAAGGCGAGGCCAAGGAGTTCCTCATCGACAAGGGGTTCAACCCTGACTACGGTGCCCGCCCGCTCCGCCGCGCCATCGAGCACTTCATCGAAGACCCGCTCAGCGAAGAGATCCTCCGCGGCAACTTCAAGGGGCAGCAGCGGATCGTCGCGACGGTCGTCGGCGAGGACGAGGAGAAGAAGCTCCGTTTCGAGGCCGACTCCATCCCGCCCGAATCGGCCGCGCCGGCCGGCGTCGGCAGCGCCGACATCGAGAAAGCGACTCCCAGCGACGAGTCCTGATCGCTCACTCATCCTCTCCTCCGGGAGAGGATGACGCCGTTACTCTCGATCGAATCTCTTCTCCAAGGGGGCGTGATCCAATCTGCTGGATCACGCCCTTTTTTCATGGCTCAATGATTCCGGAATAGACGTCATTTCACCCCGATCGGATCCGTCCCTTCGATCGATGGATCATCCCGAACCCACTGTTCTTCGAGGGATTGCAGGGACTGGCCGAAGATGGGCTCAGCAAGGGGCCGGAGATCGGTCGAGCAGCGGATGCGCATCTGTTCGAGGGCCCGATGGAAAGCCGGTCGACGCTGGGGGTCGTCAAGCATCCAGGCGATGACGCTGGCCGCCTGCCAATAGTGGCTGGTCGTGATCGGGCGACCGTCGGTCAGGCGTGTCCAGGGGAGGACGGTGGCTCTTCCGGCCATGATCCGGTCGATGAGGCCGTCGAGAGATCGGTTCATGTAACGGAGCTGATAACGAACCGCGAGGCCCTCGGCGAGCCAGGCGCTGGTGTTGCCCAAGCCCGAAATCTGGGACCAGAGGGCATGGTGGGCCTCGTGGATCATGACCGGTCGGAGGTGGCCGGGATCGTCTCCGCTCGAGGTCGTGGCGATTCCCAACGCGGTGAACCCGTCGGCGGTCGGCTCGGCGATCTCGGCGTTGTAGGCCTCGGCGAACTGAGGCCAGAAGTTCCGATAGTCGGTCTCGCGGGCGAAGACGACCAAGGGCACGGGTCGATCGATCGGGGACAGGTCGGGGAAGTCAACTCGGGTCGCGTCGGCCATCGTGTCGAGGGCGGCCATCAGGGCGTCGAGGTCTAAGCCCGGATCGTCGGTCAGAACGGCGAAGGTGTCGCCTTGACGGACCCGGACGTCCTCGGCATCACCAAAGGCATCCCGTCGGAGCTGCTCGAGGCTCAGGTCGGCCGCATCGGGGCCGTCACCGGAGACCAGGCGGATCGTGTCGATGGCCACGTCACCGTCGTTTCGGAACGTGAAGCCGAATCGTCGGACATCGTCCCAATCGACCGACACGCCGGTCTTGGGGCGGAACCGCATCAAAGGGATTTCGATCCGTTGCCAGCCCGGCGCATCGACCTCGACCTTCCGCCAGAGCCAGGCCGGTCGGCCGACCTCGGCGAAGCGGATCTCCAGGACCAGAGGCTGACCGGCCCGCACGTCGCGGGCGTTGATCCAGAAAGAAAACGCGCGTTGGCGATCCAGTTCCGGCAGTGGCGTGTCGGGTCGAGTGTAGATGCCTGCGCCGCCCTGAGCGGAGATCTCCAGGACGTGGCCCCCGTAGCTCGTTGCGGAAGGTGGCTCGGTGATCCGTCGACGCGCCGCGCGGATCGGCCCGCCGGCGGTCCAGCTTCGAGCCAGCCCGGCCTCTTCGAAATCGAAGACCCAGGCCTCAGCCTCCAGCTCCTGTGAGGGGCAGAGCCCGGGTCCGGCATCGGGCTGTTGCGGGTTCGAAACGACGATCAGCCAAGCGACGGCGATCAGCAAAGAGGTCATCGATGGTCCTCCGAGTCGGGGATCCCGCGGTGTCGGGTCCTTTGATTCGCCAACGGCATCGGACGTGAGAGAGTGGGACTCGAGGCCTCATCAACGAGCCGCGTGTCCCCCCGGCTCATGGCCATGCTATAACAGCGTCTCGGGCCCCGGAGCGCCAACGATGGGCGGGCCGAACGGCCCCGGGGCCTCTGTCGAGTTATTTGAGGGGGGAAGGTCACGCGACCATGTTGAAGCGCACACACACCTGTGGGGAACTGAAGGCCGAGCAGGCCGGGACCGAGACGCGTCTCAACGGCTGGGTGGACCGTCGACGCGACCTGGGCGGCTTGATCTTCATCGATCTGCGGGACCGCTATGGGGTCACCCAGATCGTCTTCGAGCCCGACGCCGGCGCCGAGTTGATCGAGCGGGCCAAGACCCTCCGCAACGAGTTCGTTATCGGTGTCCGAGGCATGGTCAAATGCCGGGACGAGGCGAACATCAATCCCAAGCTAAGCACCGGGACCATCGAGGTCCACGCCCAGAAACTCCAGATCTATAACGCGACCAAGACCCCGCCTTTCGAGATCCAAGAGGCTAATCAAACTAACGAGGAGATCCGGCTCAAGCACCGCTACCTGGACCTGAGACGCCCCGAATTACAGCGGGTCTTCATCCTCCGACACCAGCTCGTTCAACTGATCCGCCAGACGATGAACGAGAAGGGATTTCTGGAGATCGAGACGCCGATGCTCGGCCGAAGCACCCCTGAAGGGGCCCGCGATTTCCTGGTCCCCAGCCGAATCCATCCATCGCACTTCTATGCCTTGCCCCAATCGCCCCAGCTCTACAAACAGTTGTTGATGGTTTCTGGGTTCGACCGCTATTACCAGATCGCGCGCTGTTTCCGCGATGAGGCCCTGCGGGCCAACCGCCAACCTGAGTTCAGCCAGCTCGACGTCGAGATGTCGTTCGTCGAGGACGAAGACGTCCTGGAGACCATCGAGGACCTGGTCGTCCGAATGGCCCGGGAGTTCGTCGGCAAGGTGCCGGAAACTCCTCTGCCCCGGCTCGACTACCACAACGCCATGGAGCGGTTCGGCAACGACCGCCCTGACCAGCGGTTTGGCCTCGAACTCCGCGACCTGGCCGATGTGGCCGAGCAGACCACGTTCAAGGTCTTCAACGAGGCCCTGCAGTCGGGCAAGCGGATCCGGGGGCTCCGCGTCCCCGGGGGCGCCGGCAAGTTCAGCCGCAAGGACCTCGACGGCCTCACCGACTTCGTCAAGGAGTTCGGCGCCAAAGGGTTGGTCTGGCTCAAGGTCGAGACCGACGCCCTAACCGGACCGACGGCCAAGTTCTTCCCCGACGAGGCCCGCACGGCTTTGCTGACCCGGCTGGAGGCCGAGGCCGGCGATCTGCTCCTGATCGTCGCCGACACCCAGGACGTCTCCAGCCAGGCGCTCGGCAACCTCCGGCTCAAGCTGGCCAAGGACCTGGACCTGATCCCGACGGGATCGTTCCACTACAGTTGGGTGATCCGATTCCCCTTGCTGGCCTGGGACGACGAGGAGGGTCGCTACGTCGCCGAACACCACCCCTTCACGATGCCGCTGGCCGAAGACATCCCACTCCTGGAGACCGACCCGGCCAAGGTCCGAGCCCAAGCCTACGACCTGGTGATCAACGGCGAGGAGGCCGGCGGCGGCACCATCCGTTGCCACGACCCAGCGCTCCAAGCCAAGATCTTCAAGCTGCTGGGGATCAGCGAAGCCGAGGCTGAGGAGCAGTTCGGCTTCCTCCTGAGCGCGCTGCGGTATGGGGCGCCGCCGCACGGCGGGATCGCGCTGGGCTTGGATCGCCTGGTCATGCTCTTCGCCGGCCTGACCAGCATTCGCGACTGCATCGCCTTCCCCAAGACCGCCAAGGGGACCGACCTCATGACCGGCGCACCGGGCTTGGTCGAGGAGCGACAGACCCGCGAACTCCATCTGATCTCGCTCCAGCCGACACCCGAGGCCGGAAAGACCGAGGACCCTTCAACAACCCCATGAGGCCCGATACGCCATACCCGGTCAGGTCCTAACCCCACCTCAATCCTCGTTCAGGAGTACGTGGACCATGCGCGATCGACACCCTTGGATCTTCGCCATCGCCTGGGGAGTTCTCCTCGTGACGCACTCGAGCCACGACGCCTCGGCCCAGAACCGGGGCATCCAGGACGAAGCGCTCGTGCCGTCGTACACGCTACCCGATCCGCTCCGCTCCTCTGATGGCACGCCGATCAATGACCCGGACGCCTGGACCACGAGCCGGCGTCCCGAGTTGCTCCGAATCTTCGCCACCCAGATGTACGGGGTCACGCCGATCGGTCGGCCGACCTCGATGCGTTGGGAAACCTTGGAGGAGTCCGAAGACGCCTACGACGGCCTCGCGATCCGTCGGCAAGTCCGGATCTTCTTCAACGGTGATCCTGATGGCCAAACGATCGATCTGTTGATCTATATCCCCAAGGACGTCCCTCGACCCGTTCCCGCATTCCTGGCGCTGAACTTCGGGGGCAACCAGGCGATCAACGACGACCCGGCCGTCATTGTGACCAAGGCCTGGGTCCGCGACCGCCCCTCCAGGGGGACCGACGGCAACCGGGCCACCGAGGCGTCCCGAAGCTCCGCCTCATCGCGTTGGCCGGTCCGGACGATCCTGGAGCGAGGCTACGCTGTGGCGACGATCTACTACGGTGACATCGAGCCGGATTACGACGGCGCCGTCACCGAAGGGGTCCGGACTCTGGCTCTCGAGTCGGGTCAGGACCAAGTTGAGGCCGATCAGTGGGGCGCGATCGGGGCCTGGGCTTGGGGCCTGAGCCGTGGCCTGGATGTGCTCGGCGACCAGTCGGAGGTCGATGCCGAACGCGTGGCGGTGATGGGTCACTCGCGCCTCGGCAAGACAGCGCTCTGGGCTGGGGCCCAGGACGAGCGGTTCGCCCTGGTCATCTCCAACGACTCCGGATGCGGCGGCGCAGCCTTGAGCCGTCGGACCTTCGGCGAGACGGTCAAGCGGATCAACACGTCCTTCCCCCACTGGTTCTGCCGGAACTTCCGCAACTACAACGATCGCGAGCCCGACCTGCCATTTGACCAGCATACGTTGATCGCGCTGATCGCCCCGCGACCGGTCCTCGTCTGTAGCGCGGAGGACGACCTTTGGGCCGACCCGCGCGGCGAGTTCCTCTCCGCCCTGGGGGCCGACCCGGTCTATCGGCTGCTCGGCACCGCGGGATTGCCCGTCGACACCATGCCCCCGCTCAGCACGCCCGCCCTGGGCCAGATCGGCTACCACATCCGGCCCGGAAGGCATGACGTCACTCTCGAAGATTGGCTCGTCTACTTGAAGTTCGCCGACCAGCATCTGAGTCGTTGAGGCTCATGAGACCGCTTAAGTGTTGATCTTGGTCGGCCCCGACCCCGCCAAACGCCCTGAACGGGTGGCTGGGGACTGCGACGGAACACAGAATAGACCCCGATTCTCGTGTCTTGAGTCGGCCAACCCTCTTCCATGATGGTTGGCCCATTCACTCAGATCGGTCCCGGGGTCTGGCCCGATGCGGCCCAGTCCCCAGCCACACCAACCGGTGGTCTATCTGAGGAGAGGGTATAGCCACCAATTAATTCACATAAGCATTCATTGGTCGACATACGATCTCGTCATGGGCGCCCGATCTCATGAAGACTGCATCAAGCCTCTCTGACCAAGCGTGCTCCGGTCGGTTCGTCGCTTCGCTTCGGTTTCCGGCCGTGACTTTCCGGCCGTTTTTACTCGTCGATTCGGGGTCTCAGCCCTCAGAATCCGAACCGCGATCGCGCCTCGGCGCGCGCGACGACAACTCGAACGATCTCATCAAGATCGACCGACATCTCGATCCGTGCGATCCCGACTTGCCAAAGAGCAGACGCTCCCTTCGATGGATCCAGGTTCGGATCCGCTCCGGCGCCCTGTGTCGCACGGTCCGCTGAGAAGGACCATGAGGACAGTCGACGACGGCCTCGGCTCGACGCGATGAAGGCGTGTCCCGACCCCACGGACGATGGGTCGCACGCTCCATCCGGTTCGAGGCGTGACGCGACTGCCCGGCGATGCTCCGGGGCGCCGATCGGATCATTCCCGCTGGGGTCGCGAGCGACCTGTCAGCGATGCCGCACCGAGCATCCGGTCGGGTGGCGGCACCGATCGGCCGGGCGAAACTGCCCGCGACAACCGGCACCACGTTGACCCGACCGGATATGGAAACCCGATCGCTCCGCCGCCCCGAAGGGCGAGCAAACCGGCCCGCCAGCGGTACATCAATCCGATCGCGAGCCGGGTCGGACCGATCAGCGCGACCCCCGCCAGCGCGATCGCGACGACCACAACAGCCAGCGCGATCGCGACGACGGCCACCAACGACACGACAATCGTCGCCATGATCATCACGGCGATCGGCCTATCCCGATTCGACGGACGCTCATCACCCACCGGATCCGGCTCAATGTCATTGGGTTTGTCCCACGCATCCGCCCTGATCGCGGGAGGCGGTGCATGGAAGCTGGGTCGCTCGACCCTCGACATCGTGGATGGTTGCGGTTCGGACTCGTAGACCCAGACGGGCCGCGAGCCGATGACGATCTCGATCGGCGCCTCCTCGACGACCAACCACGCCAGTGGTGGGCATCTCGGTGCTCGGCTGCGATCCGAACCCTTCGGTTCGTCGACGGGTGGCCTCGATGCCTCGGATTCCCTCCCGAACGGACTCGTGTGGTCGCTCGATCGCTCGAAGCAGGCGTCCTCAGCGTCATCCAACGCCTCGCGAAGCGTCCCCGCGAAGATCGCGAAGGGGTCGACGTCGCGGACATCGGCCTCGACATCGAGACCGCGTTGGATCCAATCCTGGAGCGTCGACACGTCGACCCCAGCAGCTCGTGCCGCTCGTTCCAGCGGCAGGCCGGCGCGGACGGCGTCGCAGATGCGCTTGGTGACGATGGATCGAGGAACCGCAACGCCCATCTCGAACGACCTCCACGACACCGACGACCCCTAACATCGGACCCGTCCCGTTGCCTCGAGACGACATCCTCCCTCCATAGGATCAAGCGATCGAGGCGACCCGTTCATAGAAATTTCGTCGGCTGCACACCCAAGCCGGCCTCGTAGCCCTTTTTTCAAAACGATCGGCACGACCGTCGTTATCATGGAGGCCCGATGAGCTTGCTAGCGCGGCCCGAACGAGGAGGACCGAGGAGGAAACACCCATGCGGGAGGGAGTCACGGACCATTCGTTATCGTCGATCGCGGTGAGCGGCGACGAAGCCTTCATCCGCTTGGCCCTAACCGATACAGCTTTTCCGCATGTCGTAGTGTTCTTCATGCGTAGAAGCACCTCAAATACCAATTAAGACTGATGTGTCCGTCTCGATTGCGAGCCGGAACGTCAGGATCATCCGGAGTCCAAGCCATGGCAAGCGGGGAGCACACGCACGTTGAGGGGCGAAGTTGGCTTGTCCGGACCGGATCGCGATTGGCGAGGCGTCGATTGCCGGTGGTGGTCGCGGTTCTCGCCATCGTGCTGACGCTGCCGTCGCTGGGCAATGGATGGATGCTCGATGACTATTATCACCGGACGGTCCTCCTTGGGGAGTCGAGCCTCTGCGAACTGTTCGGCCCGCCATCGGAGATGTTCCGGTTTTTCCGCGGCGATCCGGAACGGACCGGCCCGCTCATCGACGTCGGGTTCTTCCCCTGGTGGACCGACCCGGTCCTCAAGGCCGAGTTCCTGCAAGCCCTGACGGTCCTAACCCATCGAGCCGACTATGCGCTCTGGCCTGACTCTCCCGCGTTGATGCACGCCCAGAGCGTGGGCTGGCTTGGGACGTTGGTGGCCGTGACGGCGGTGCTCTATCGGCGGATGCCTGGTGCCTCTTGGATCGCCGTCGTCGCGGCCCTGCTCTTCGCCATGGACGACGCGCGGGGGGCGACGGTGGGGTTTTTGGCCAACCGCAATGTTCTGGTCGCCTCGACGTTCGGTGTCATGGCGGTGATCACGCATGACCTCGGGAGGCGCGAGGGTTCCAAGTTGGCGATGTGCTCGGCGCCTGTACTACTCGCGGCGGCCCTGTTCTCGAAGGAAGAGGGGGTCGGGACGTGCGCCTACCTGGCCGCCTACGGACTGTTCCTCGACCCTCGAGGACGTTGGCGCGGATGGTTGGCCCTCGGGCCGTATGGGGTGGTGGTCCTAGCTTGGGCGACGCTCCGGGCGTCTTGGGGCTACGGCGTCCGGGACGTGGGCCTCTACATCGACCCGGTGACTGACACCGTACGCTTCCTGACAGCCGCCTTCGAACGCTTCCCGATTCTTCTACTCGGCCAATGGAGTCCGATCCCGGCCGATCTGGCCGTTGTGCTCAAACCTCCAGCCTCGACCCTCTTCTGGGGCTTCGCGGTTACGTACTTAGGGGCGATCGGCCTCCTCATGGCCCCGTTGCTCCGACGCGATCGTGTCGCCCGATTCTGGGCGGCGGGCATGCTGTTCGCGGCGGTTCCCGTCTCGGCGACGATCCCGATGGACCGCCTCTTGACGTTCGTCGGCATCGGCGCGTCGGGGCTGCTCGCACGCTACCTGGCGTTCGTGTTTAGAGACGGCGTCGTCGAGGGCGATGGGGGCGAGGACGGACGACCAACGAGCGTGTTCTGGCGTTTTCCGGCCTCGGCGTTGGCCTGGTGGCTTGTGGCCACTCAATTGGTCCTGGCCCCGATCGTCCTGCCGTTCCGCGCCGCGCATCCCTTGGGTCCGCGTTGGATCGAGGAGCGTTTGTCCGTTCGAGAACCGTTGGCGTCGTTGGAGGATCGGACCGTCGTCATTGTCAATGCCCCGAGTCCGATTCATGCAAATTATCTGCTCCTGCAACGCGAGTTGCGCGGGCAGTCCGTCCCACGAGCGATGCGGGTGCTCGCGCCGACGATCCCATCGGTGACGATCGGCCGGCTCGATGAGCGGACGCTCATGGTCCGGCCCCGCGAGGGATATCTCGGATTCATCCTCGACCGAGTCTTCCGTAGCGAGCGTAAGCCGTTCGCGTCTGGAGAGACAATCACGTTGACCGGGATGACGGTCACGGTGACGACCCTCACCGACGAGGGTCGGCCCGCCGAGGCGACGTTCCGGTTCGACGTCCCGTTGGAGTCGTCCAACCTGCTCTGGCTCTGTTATCGAGACGGCGCGTTCGAGCCCTTTACGCCCCCCGAAGAGGGCGAAGAGGTCGAGATTCCCTTCGACTGGCGGGCCGTGCTCTCGCCGATTCGATAAACGTTGGCCAACCCACGGTTCGGTTTATTGTCCTGATAGTCGATCAGAGACATCGTGGGCCTTGTTAGGATCGAGGATGCTCACCGAATTAGCAAGCGTCTCCATTGCCTCGTCACTTTGAATGATCAACATCCAATTTGATCCATCTTGGAATTCTTCGATGTTGAGCAATTCCTCGAAGTAGTCGTCACTTCGTCCAAACAGCGCGATGCACTGGCCTTGGGGGTCGAATCGCGATGGGTAGAGGATCCCGGCGACCTCGGGATGCTGTTCGAAGACATACTTGGAAAACCGTTGAAACTGGTCGTAATCGCCTCCGCTCTCCACAATCGAATTCGCAGAGAACCCGAGCTGACTGAGGGGAATCTCCCGGAGGTCGATCAAGTGATGATCGACGTCGTCGCGGAACGATAGACGGAAAACGATCCGATCTTCGATGATCGATTTGGGAACGGCTTTGTGATCGCGGACGATGTTTTCGAGGACAGAGCAGCGGACCGAACTGCCTAGATAGAGGACACCGTAAGTTTGGTTTGGATTGTTGAACCGATGCGCTGTCGTGCTCTTCACCCCCAGTGGCGTGCTCGCATGTTTGCGACGCGAGATGCGATACCACGGACCCATGTGGGGCCGTGCTTTGATACATTGTTGAATTTTGGAGCAATATGGGGAGAAGTCCAACCGACCGGTCCTTTCTGGCGGAGCGCTTTAGGAAAAAGCGCCCCAGGCATCACCCTGGGCAGCGGACTTCAGCAATTCAAATTTCTCCTTATAGCTCGGACCATTCTCTCCATCCTTGAGATATTCGACCGGTATCCGACCCTTCAAAGCGACATGAGGCGAACTGAGCCAGTGCCAAGCGGAAAAGTGATCGGGGAATTCCGAAAGTAATTCTTCCAAGCAGGGCAGCACCTGCCCATCGGCATCGAATTGGTCAGCGGGAAACACGAACTGTTGCTCTGGACCTTCCCAACCGAGGAGCGTTCCGACCTCAAGACGATGATGGACGGTCCGCTGATCATCCAGTCCTAGTCGACGACAAACCTCGGTGAGGGAGAGTAGCGATGCTGAATCGGTTGTGGTCGGTTGGCACATGCTCTCGAACCGATCTCGAGCGGCTCCAGGTGTACGCCATCCCGGCTCGATTTCGGATCCGTACGCGCTGATTGCTGAACGCTTCACGTTCGCGAGTTCTGAGCCCAAGGCATCGATTTCCGACAGGACATTCTCCCACTCGCGGGGAGTGAACGGTCGATTCACATTGGAGGATCGATCTTCGAGGAGTTCCCTCAAGACCGCGATCCCTGTTGAGACGGTCCCTAAGGCATTACGGAACGCGTTCCGTGTCTCGCGAGGATTGTGGATCGAACCGATCGAATTTGTTGTGGTCGACAAGGGTAAAATTCCCCGACAAGACCAAAACTCCACGTCGTCCGCCGAACCGATGGTGAACTAGAAGACACTATCGGAGTCGACGGCATCTCACAAGGAAATCTATTGGCGGTCATCAGACCAGTCAATTCGTACTCAACTTCGAATCGAGGTCCTATTGCCCAAGGATTCGGGGGTTCAGGATGACATCGATGGGATCTCGAACAGATCGGAACCACTCAGGTCAGCGGGGAACCGTAGGCGAGCTTCCAGCGGTCAGTCTGGGCAAGTCGGAGCCCTTCGGTGGCGATCTCATGGCGCTCGCGGTCGGTCAGAGGCTCGGCCTTGGCGATCACCTGCGCGGCGCGTTCGAGCTGCTCGATGTTCTCGATGCCGATGACCGCCACGCAGAGGCCGGGGATCGACAAGGCGTAGCGGATCGCCTTCTCGTACATCTCCTCGGGGACGCGGAACCCGCCGTCGCGACCGCCTTGGCCTCCGAGCACCTTCATGGCGACCAGTCCGATGTCCTCGAGCTTGGCGCGGGCCCAGACCTTGTTCTCGAAGTCGTAGGTGTGTTGGCAGATGAAATTGACCGCGTTCATGATCACATCGATCTGACCCGAATCAATGGCGTAGTGGAACCGTGATGGATAGATGTGGCCGCTGGCCCCGATGAATCGGATGATCCCCTGCTCCTTGGCCTCCAGCAGTGCGCCCAAAGCGCCTCGATCGCTGAAGACGAAATCGAGGTCCTCGAAGCGGTTCTCAAAGCCGAGGTTGTGGATGTGGATCAGGTCAATCGTGTCGGTCTGGAGCCGCTCCAGGCTCTGGTTGAGCAGGCGCCAGGTGCCTTCATAGGTCGGCTCTTCGGTCTTGGTGACGAGGAAGACCTCGTCGCGGATCTCGCGGATCGCCGGACCCATCTTCACTTCGGAGAAGCCGATGGCGGCATTGCCGTAGTTGGGGGCCACGTCGAGATAGTTGATGCCCAGCTTCAGGGCGCGATCGAGCGTCCGCTTGATGTCGTCGACGGAGACGCGGGTCCGCTGAAACGGGGCGCAGCCGATGCCCATCCGCGAGACTTGGGCCTCGGTCCGACCGAGCCTGACCTGGGGCATCGTCGGGATCTCGGGTCGGTTCGGTTGATCATCGCTTTGAGATTGACCAGACGCGTTTTGAGCGACCGCCATCGAGGCGGCAGCGGCCGTTGTGCCGTGCAGGAATTGTCGTCGCGAAGGCATAGCGAATCTCCTCGAAAACGGTGGGGGCTTCGACCTACTCCATCATGAACGGCTCGGAGACCGATCGCAATCGGCTCGAGGTGTTCGACATCTCGTCCACGTCTACCCAATCAACCAGATTCCCGACGGTCGCTCAGGCTCGAGCTCCAAATTATTTGATTCTTTTGGCGGGTTTTGGGTTTCCTTACGGATGGTGTTGGTGTCCTGATCACCGATTGACGTTCGCAAGGGACAACACTCGCAAGGTGCAAAGCTCATCAAAACCATTGGCTTGTTATCGGGGTCACCATGATGTCAATCCAGCCGTTGATTCCGGATCCACAGCATCCGAGTGGCGAGCCGAGCCGGCTTGATCCACTCGTTCGGAACGTTATCGGACTCATACTCCTGTTTGCTTGGTTGTTGGTCTTCACGATCGGGAGCCAGGTGCCCAGTTCCCGATATGACGGTGTCGAAGACGCGAACTTTATAGTCCTCGCCTGGAACATGTTCATGTTGACCTTGACCCGGCCGATCCCGAGCATCTGCATCCTTGGGACGATCGCATCCTGTCTCGGCATGTGGCGGCATCGGTTCCTGTCGAACCGTCGACAGGCCAACCCCGCGTCGGTCCCGATCGCCGAGACGTTCTCGTGTTACATCGCCTCGGCGATCGCCGGCCTAATCACGTCGCTCGTCGTCATGGTCGTGCCGGGCCTTTGCGCACAGACCTCAATCTTTTCCTTCGATCAGAACACGTACTTGGCCTTCTCGCTGACATGCTCGGTCCTGGCCTACCAAGCGGGCTATGATGAGAGCTTCTTCAACCGAATCCGCTCGCTGCTCACGGATCGGATCCTCAGACTCCACAAGCGACCGGCTCCGACGCACACGTCGACCGATCCGGCCGACGCGCAACCCATCCTCGACGTGGAGGAGCCAGCTCAGGTCGAGGGGCATGTGGTGCACCCGGCCCACCAACCCGCCTCGGAGCCGACCCCCGTTGAGGCCCACGAGGATCAAGGAGTGCCCCGATCAACGTAAGCGATCGGGTCGGTGATACCGAGCTTGGCGAAGGCGTCGAGTCGGATCCGGCACGAGTCGCAGCGACCGCAGGCGTGGCCGTGCTCGTCCGGATCGTAGCAGCTATGCGTCAAGGCGTAGTCGACGCCCAGTTCGAGTCCTTTCCGGATGATCGCCGGTTTGTCGAGGTCGATTAGCGGGGCGTGGATCCGGAACCTCGAAGTGCCTTCGACACCCGCCTTGGTGGCCAAGTTGGCCATCGCCTCGAAGGCGCGGAGGTATTCGGGTCGGCAATCGGGGTAGCCCGAGTAGTCGACACAGTTAACCCCAACGAAGAGGTCGGCAGCGCCCAGGGTCTCGGCGAACCCAAGGGCCAACGCCAGGAAGACCGTGTTCCGCGCCGGCACGTAGGTGATCGGGATCCCTGAAGCGATCTGCTCGTCGGGGCGATCCTTGGGCACCTCCAGTCCGGGGTCCGTCAGAGCACTGCCACCAAAGGTGCTGAGGTCCAAGGCCATCTCGACGTGCCGGGCGCCCCCAAGGCTCGAGGCAACCCGACGCGCCGCCTCGGCCTCGACGGCATGCCGCTGACCATAGGCAATCGTCAAGGCATAGGGTACATAGCCCTCGGCTCGACAGATCGCCAAGGTCGTCGCCGAGTCGAGCCCGCCGCTGAGCAAAACGACCGCTCGCGGCCGGATAGATTCTTCAGATATCCGGGGTGCGTTGGAACTTACTTTGATCATGTTACGTCTTTGTGTCCAAGGTCGTAATGCCTATTTTACAGATGCGTGATGAACAGCTCAGCGGTTGCGATTCTGGCGAATTCTGGCGTTGAGGCGTCGGAGGTTCTCGGGGTAGCGCCCGAGGTCATCGCGGCGCCTCCAGGTCATCAGTTGCTCGTATCGAGCGTTGACCGCGTCGCGACGGGCCAGCGAGTAGGGGTGCGAACGGCCGAACTCGAAGCCGTTGGGGTTCTCAGGCCGGTCCTTGATCCGGGCATGCATCCGGTCGAGGAAGTCGGCCAGGGCGCGGGGGTCGTAACCTCGAAGGTACATCCAGGTGGCCGAGACGCAGTCGGCCTCCGATTCGTGCTCGGGCCGATAGGGGTTCATCATCAGGCCGAAGAGCGCCATTTGGCGGGTCATGAAGGTGTCGAAGCCTCCCGACCCCATCGGTCCCTGTTGATAGGTCGATTCGAAGAGCTTTGAACGCTTGGCATAGCCGTAGAGGTGACCGCGATCGAGGTGTGCCAGCTCATGGGCGACAACCCCGAGGATGGCCGCCTCATCGGGCTCGTCGAACAGCGGGGTGGTAAAGACCAGGAATCCGCCGGGGAAGGCGTGGGCATCGGCCAAGGGCGCCTCAAGCAGCGTCACCTCAATCTTGGAGTACCGTTCGCCGTGCTTCATCAGCGGATGGATCGTGGCGACCAAGTCATCGAGGTATCGGAGCCGTCGACGGTCCTCGACGGTCTCATGTCCCTGAGCGCGGGCCCGATCCAGGTACTGCTTGAGGGCTTGACGTCCAAGCCTGCGCTCCTCTTCGGCCGTGAGGGTGATCTCGTCGAGGGCGGGGTCCTCGAGTTCGGCCAGATTCTGCATCATTTGTGGAAAGCCGCCGGCCGGGTTGGACGCGAACGACTCGGCCATCTTGCGGAACGCTTCGGGCATGCCGGGAATCGAGCCGGGTCCGAAGAACGACCCCGCACGGTTCCGGTTCCGACCCCGATTGGTGCGTCCATTGCGGTTTGATCGATCGCCACGATCGGCCCGCGCGATCCGGCCGGAACGCTCAGGAACGACGCATGCCGGCGGACCTTCGTCTGCCTTGCGTTGGAACTCTGCGAACGCGCTTTGGGGCTCGGAGGGAACCGTGACTCCGACGGAGCCGATCTCCGTCGAGTCGCGCGGTCCGGTAGCCGAGGGGATCGCGACCAACAGGGCCGCCACACCGAGCAACGTCGACAGGTCGAGCCAGGTCAAAGGGGCGGCTTTCATCGAGGAGCACTCCCAAGAAAGGACCGACAAGAAGAGACCGAGTCAGGGTCAGTTATCCGGCGTATAACGCTTGAGGACTTGGGTTCGTTGTCGTAGTGACCACAAGTCCCTTCCCACGATCACGGTGTTTCGTCCGACTTGCGGGGTTTCTTCGAACGGCTCGACTTCGGAGCATCGTCTGAGGACTTGGATTTGGAATTCGCTCGCGTCTGTTTTGTCTTCGTCTTCGACGATGCCTTCGCCTTTGAGGGGGTCTTGGCTTTCGATTTGGTCGTGGTTGTCGCCTTGGCCTTCGACTTGGTTGTGGCTTTGGCCTTCGGTTTGGATGGTGGCTGGGTCATGTCGGGAGTTGCCGGATGGACGTCGGGGCTCGGGGAATATTCGTCGGTGTTTTGGGATCGAAGGTGGGCGTCGAGGGCCTTAGCGGTGTGGGTCTCTTGGGTTCGGAGGTGTTCGGGCGGCCCCTGCGCGACGATCCGACCGCCTTGATCGCCGGCTTCGGGGCCGAGGTCGACGATCCAGTCGGCCTCGGCGAGAACCATTGGGTCGTGCTCGACAACGACGACGGTGTGACCCAGGTCGACCAGCGTCCGGAGGGCGCGAAGGAGCACGCCGACGTCGGCCGGATGCAGGCCGGTGGTCGGCTCGTCAAAGAGGAACAAGGTGCTGCCTTGGACGTCGGCGGTCTCGACCCCCTTCTTGAGGGCGCGGGGAACACCCGCTAGGTGCTGGGCGAGCTTGAGCCGCTGCGCCTCGCCGCCCGAGAGCGTCGGTGCCGGCTGTCCGAGCCGGAGGTAGTCCAGGCCCACGTCGAGCAGCGGTCGGAGCTTGGCCTGGATCTTGGGACGGTTCCGGAAGAACCCGAAGGCCTCGCGGACGGTCATCGCCAGCACGTCGGCGATCGACAAGCCTTTGTGGCGCACGGCCAGGACCTCGGCCCGATAGCGTTGTCCCCGACAATCCGGGCAAGCCACGTGGATGTCGGGCAAGAACTGCATCTCGACGGTCAGCAGGCCGCTCCCCTCACAGGCATCACAGCGCCCGCCTTGCACGTTGAAGCTGAAGTGACCGGCCCGGAAGTTCCGGACCTTCGCGTCGGAGGTCTCGGCGAAGAGCTTACGGATCTCATCAAAGCCTTTCACGTACGTCACGGGGTTGGATCTCCCGGTCCGACCGATCGGACTTTGGTCGACCAGGGCGACGCTCTTAAGCGGCTCGAAGCCTTCGAGGGTGTCGTACGGCTCGCCGCTCACGACCTCGTCGCCGAGCCGACTCGCCAGGGCGGGATAGAGCGAGTGCTGGACGAGGGTCGTCTTACCGGATCCACTGACGCCCGAGACAACCACCAAGGCGCCCAGGGGGATCTCCAGGTCGACGCCTTGCAGGTTGTGCCCGCGTGCGCCTCGGAGCCGGAGCCTTTGTGGGCCGAGGGTCCTGATGGTCCTGGCGGTCTCCGAGTCGCGCCTCAGCGTGCCAGCGAAGAATCGGCCCGTCGGTGAATCGTCGACCGTCGCGATCTGGTCGGGCGGCCCTTGGAAGACGATCGTGCCGCCGTTCTGGCCTGCGCCTGGACCGATGTCAACGATTTGGTCGGCGGCCCGCATGACTGTCGGCTCGTGCTCGACGACGACCAGGGTGTTGCCCCGATCACGGAGGGCCTGGAGGATCTCGACGAGTCGTTGACTGTCGCGGGGATGGAGCCCGATGGTCGGCTCGTCGAGCACGTAGAGCATGTTGACCAGTCCCGAACCGAGCGCCTGGGTCAGGGCAACCCGCTGCGACTCACCTCCCGACAGCGTTCGTGCGGACCGGTCCAGGGTCAGATAGCCCAGGCCGACGCGTTCGAGGTATTCCAGTCGCGAGGCGATCTGTCCGGTCATCCTCGAGGCGTCGGTCAAGCCCAACGCGTCGGCCCTGGCGATCCAGTCGTTGATCCGCGCCTGCGCTTCGCCAACCGGTAGACCTAGGAAATCGGTAATCGCCAGGCCATCGATCTGGACCGCACGCGCCTCGGGTCGGAGCCGGAGCCCGCCGCACTCCGGGCACGGTCGATAGGTCCGGAACCGGCTGAGAAAGACCCGGACATGGGTCTTATATGCCTTGCGCTCCAGCCAATCGAAAAAGGGTTGGAGCCCCAAGAAGCCGTCCCGCTTCGACCCTGAATAAACTAACGCCACTTGATCGGCATTGAGCTGCTCGAACGGGAGGTCGGTCGGGATCCCCAAGCGCGGTCCGACCTCCAGAAGATCCTCTAGGTGATTTCGGTAGGCCGGCGTCGACCATGGTGCAAGGGCTCCATCGCGGATCGATCGACCAGGATTCGGAACAATTCGCTCGGGGTCGAGGGCCACCCCACCGCCCAATCCCTGGCCGCGCGGGCAAGCCCCTAGGGGGCTGTTCATCTGAAAGAGTCGGGGCTGGGGGGCGATATAGCGGTCCCCGGTCTCTGGGTCGATCCACCCTCGGATGAACCGTGAGACGATCTCCTCGACGATCAGGTCGCAGCGACCGAGACCGCGTCGGAAGGCCGTCTCGATCGAGTCGGTCCGTCGAGGCTCGGGATCGCGACCACGAATCAGGCGATCGACCAGAACGTGAACTGGCTCTTCCCGAGCGATCGCTTCAACGATTCGCTCGGTCTCTTCGAGCGGGACCACCTCGGTACCAGCCCGGACTCGGGTGAACCCCTCCTCGCGGAGCAGATCCAGGAGCAGGTCGAGCCGGGTCGACGGTCCGATGTCCATCGGAGCGGCGATCAGGTAACGTTGACCATCGTCGAGCCGCTCGATCGCCTCAACGACGTTGACGGGCGTCGACGGCACGATGGGTTTGCCCGAACCCAACGCGAAGACCCGGCCTGCGCGGCCATAGAGCAAGGCCAGATAGTCGTGGATCTCGGTGACGGTCGCCACGGTGCTCCGGCTGGAGCGTCGATTGTGACCGCCTTGGGCGACGGCGATGGCCGGCGGGATTCCTTCGATCCGGTCAGCCTCGGGACGGTCCAACCGTTGGAGGAACTGCCGGGTGTAGGCCGAGAAGGTCTCGATGTACCGGCGCTGGCCTTCGGCATAAAGGGTGTCGAAAGCCAAGGAACTCTTGCCCGAACCGCTCACGCCGGTCATTACGATCATGCGGTTGCGAGGCAGGTCCAGGTCGATCCCCTGGAGATTATGGACCCGGACCCCACATAGTTCGATCGGCGGCACGAATGGGTCGGAGCCAGACGGATCGGTCAAAGGAACGACCTCATCGGCATCGGCATTTCAGTGGTCCTGTCCACGAGGATTCGGGTGGCGGGAAAATCGCGCTCATTGGACGGTCGAGCCCTGGAAAGCCGCATCTCAAGCCTCGTGTCTCGATTGACAGATGTTCGGAGGCGGTCTATAGTTCCGTCGTGCTCGATCGTCTTATTTTATCCGTTTTTTCGTCTGCGAATTGATCTTTGGGATCCGTGTGCCTCGCCGTGTTTCGCCAAGCCCCCAGGCGCTGAGACATGCGATCCGAAGATGATTCAAGTGATCAATTCGCCAATACCTCTTACGATCAACCAACGAACCGATCGTCGGGCATGTTGAGTGGCTCCAACAGCATCGATGCGGAAGCTCGTGCTCCTCAATCTGCTTCGGAAGAAGACCGTACGAAGATTGGGGTTGCTATCCCGACGATGCCTGCCCCCGATCCGCAGTCACCCTGGTCTCTCGAGGGCCTGCCTCGCCCTGGACTCTCGGCCGTCTTGTGCGCCGGGACAATGCTCGACGAGTACCGGATCCTGGAGTCGATCGCCGTCGGGGGGATGGGTGCGGTCTATCGAGCCTGCGACACAAACCTGGATCGCGCTGTGGCGATCAAGATCCTGCCGCCCGAGTTGGCTGTCGACGAGGAGATCGCGATCCGGTTTACCGAGGAGGGTCGGGCCGCAGCACAGTTGGACCACGAAAACATCGCGCGGATCTACGCCCTGGGCCATGCCGAGAACCTGCACTATATCGTCTTCGAGTTTATCGAGGGTCGCAACCTCAAGCAGATCGTCGACCAATCCGGCCCGCTCGACTCCGACTCAGTGGTGACATATGCTCGTCAAATCGCGTTAGCTCTGCGGCATGCCAGCCGCCGCGGGGTGGTCCACCGCGACATCAAGCCGTCGAACATCATCGTGACCTGGGACGGCGGCGCGAAGCTGGTCGATATGGGTCTAGCGCGTCGGTTCGAACGCGGAGATTTCGGGAACGAGTTGACCGCCTCGGGCACCCACCTCGGCACGTTCGATTACATCAGTCCGGAACAGGCTCGCGATCCGCGCGACGTCGATGTCCGCAGCGACCTCTACTCGCTGGGCTGCACCATGTTCCAGTCACTGATCGGTCGACCGCCTTATCCGGGTGGCACGGTCCTCCAGAAACTCTTGCAGCATCAGGAAGACCCGATTCCGGACCTCCGTCAGCTCGATGACCAGATCCCTGAAGGACTCGCCGAGATCATCGCCCGTCTGATGCAGAAGGACCGGGCGCTCCGCTATCAAAGCCCCGATGAACTGATCGAGGCGCTGGACCTCTTGGACGGAACGGGACTCGAGCACGATTCAGATGTGGATGATGCGTCGAACTCGACGACCTTGCTGGTCTCGGGCTGGTTGGGCCATCTCTACTGGGCCGTGCCGGCCTTGACCTTCCTGCTCCTTTTTGCCGCCGCTTTCCTCTGGCTCTATCAGCAGCAGCGGAGCTTCGGCGATTCGTTCGCTTCACAAAGCGTTTTCGAGGGCGATCTGACATTCCGCGAGGTTCAAGAGAGCACCGGCACCTTGGTCGATCCCAGGGCCCTCCAGACCACCCCGGAGTTCGACGACGAATCATCCGATTCCTCAATCCTCGGCGCCCCTGAGCCGGGACCCTCGCGGGTGATCCGCGTCGCTTCGACCGACGACCTCGGCGAAACGATCCGCCAAGCGCCCCATCACTCCGAGATCATCCTGACTGATCCCGGTCCCTATCGCCTCACGACCCAGCAGATCGATTCAGGCACGACCGGCCCGATCGTTCGCCGACAGACAACCCTAACCCTCCGTGCCGACGAAGGCTTGGACGGTCTTCGGGCGCCGACCGTGATCCTGACCGACATTTCCGACGCACAAGTTCCGCGCAACGGTGACGCCGAGGTCCTCCGCTTCGAGGACGCCGTCATCACAATGCAAGGCTTGGTCTTTCAACTCGACGGTTCACCGATGGGTTGGCCCCTGACCGGCTTGGTCGCTCAGGACACCGATCTGACGCTTCAAGACTGCGTCTTTCAAGGACCGGTCGGGCAGACGAGCCGAGGCCCCGGCACGTTGATCGGCCTCCGCGTGATCACCCGCAACGATCAAGCCTCGGCCCGGATCGAACCGTCGCGGATCGAGCTTTGTCGCTTCGCCGACCAACTCACGGCGATCGAATCGTGGGGTCCGACGGTGATCGCGATCCGTGACTCGGTTTTACTCGGGAGCGGTCCGTTGATCCGGACCGACGAGGCATTTGATGATGACCCCGAGGTCGACCCCCTCGCCTTGGAGCGACCGATCGCATCAAGGGCGCGCGTGACCCTCGACCGGGTTAGTCTGGCTTTGGCCCCAGACGCGGTCGGCTTTCAAATCGGCCGGCCTACCTCGATCCGGCTCGACGATTCACTGATCGGTCAGGATGCCGAAGGCAACCCCGGCTTCGTGCTGGTCGAAACTCGCAACCCCCGGCTACTCGACTGGTTCGGACGCGGGACGATCTATCAAGGGGTCGAGTCGTTCCTGGTCGATTCCACCGCATCCACCCTGGATGTCCGGACCTTCGACGCTTGGGTTCAAGGTGGTCGACCGATCCGCGAAGTCGACGCGACCTGGTCCGATCAGACGATCTGGGCGGGTCGGGTCGACCCGTCTGCATTGGTCGATCGCGAGCGGCTCCAGCAAGTCCTCAGCCTCAATCCCCGCGTGATGTCGAATCGCGGGACGATCAAGGGGGCCCTGCTCGATCCACGCGACCCCTATCGACTGGCCATCGCACAGCGCGCGATCGCAGGACCGGGCACCATCAGGACTGAGGGGACCGAGATCCCGAATCCGTTCATTCCTGATCCCCTGTCCTCTTCGGAACCGTCGCCGACACCCTCAGATGACCAGCGGTTGCAGCCTGTTCCAACCGACCCCGAATCGATGGTCCGCGAGCCGCTCGGTTTTTGGGGAGATATCGAGGGCGAGACAGACTTCGAGTCCTTCGAAGATCCACGGGATCGACAGATGCCCAATCCGAACACAAACACTCTGTCGGCACAGGCCGATCAAGCCGTCGAGCCAATCCCCAACGAGGCAACGTCCTCGACCATTCGGTCTTTCCCGATCGCGATCTCGGATCCCGATGCCCTCCGACGTGCGCTGGCCGAACCGCCCCGCGACGGCGAGCCGTTGATCCTCGAGTCGGGTACCGAGATCGTTCTGGACTCGACGATCACCATCGACTCTGAAGACGAGGTGATCCTCCGAGCCGCGCCCTCTGTCGACGGCTCGGCACGGCCGGTCCTGATCTTTCAGCCGTCGGCCGACGGCCCCGAGCCGTTCCTGGATCATTCCCAAGCGGAGAGGGGGTCGCTGATCCGGCTTCAACAGGGGACCCTTCGTCTGGAAGGGATCGATCTGATTTTGGAGGACCGCCGCGCGGTCGTCGATGCTTCGGATCGTCGTGGTGCATCGGGCTGGCTGGGGCTCTTCCAGGTCGACCGAGGCACCGTGACGCTCCGCGACGTAACGTTGACGGCCGTCTCGAGGCGCGGTGCGGTGCGTTTGCTGACGGTTCCCGAAGAGTCCGATCCCCCCAAGCCCGAGCCGTTCGCCTTCGAGGAGTCAGACCGCCCGGTCCGGATTCGGATCGAGCGATCGCGGCTCCGCTCCGACGGCCGGGGGATCGTCGCGCCGTTGAACCGCTCGCTCGAACTCGACTTGGATCAGGTCGTTGTCGTCACCGGCGGGGCATTGATCGCTTCCGAAGGGCGCGGCGTCGGCGTGACGCCCCACGAGTTGACGTTGACCTTCAATCGGGTCACCAGCATTAACCTGGGCGGCCTGGCCCGAATCGAAAGCGATCCGCTCGGACCGCCTCCCTCGTTCTTCGGGATCGACCGGCTCATCGACCTGGACCGGATCGATCTGCCCCCGATCACCTTCCGAGTCACCGACTCGATCCTCAGCACCGACGGTGGCCGCGAACCTCTGATCGGGTTTTTGAGCAACGGCGACAATGACGCGATCCTGGAACGCGTACGCTGGCGGAGCCTGGGCGTCGCCTACCACCGGATCGAGACATACCGCCGCGATCGACAGCATCAGAAGTCACCAACGCTCTACGACCTGGCGCGTTGGACGATGCTCGTCGGTTCGCGCGATGACGAGCAGCACGGCGATGTCGGTCTCGATGTGGCCGACCTGATCGCCGAGGAGGTTTCGCCCAGTTCCTGGCCCGCCGACGCCTTCTCAATCCGCGATGATGCCCCGGCTCAAGGGCTCGGCCCTCGACTCAACGCGATCCCCTTGCCGTCCGAGCCTAATGCCCCGTCGACAATCTCCGCCCGACTCGACGACGATCGCTGACTCCCCAAATCAATTTCTTATAGGAATGCATCAAATATTTCATTTCGTAATATTTGTTTTTCTAATAATTTTACTTCAGCACTTTTTTTCGAGACTTACTCCATCGGCCAATAATCGCGTGAGAATCGCTCGGGTCTGCGCGAGTTGGTCGGCTTGGCACGCGTCGAGAGCTTCGGTGATGGCCTCAACGTGGCAGCGGCGGAACGGGACAGCGATTGGATGGCTCTCTGGATCGGGCTGCTGGGGAGCGAGCCGTCGGCTGATCGCGACGATCAGGTCGTCCAATCCGGTCCCGTCGCGGGCAGAGACCGCGATAGCTGGTCGATGACTCGGCAGCGAAGACCAAGCGCGAGGAAGGTCGACCTTGTTGACGACCGGCAAGGCGTCGCGAAGCGCGTCGGAGTCGAGCAGCTCGAGATCCTCTGGTTCCAACGGTCGCGATCGGTCAAAGACGACCACGACGTGTTCGGCTTGCTCGAGTTGTTGACGCGTCCTCGCGATCCCTTGTCGTTCCAGCGGGTCGTCGGTGGTCCGGAGTCCGGCGGTATCGAAGAACCGGACCGGCCAGCCGTCAATGGCGGTTCGTAGCTCGACAACGTCGCGGGTGGTGCCCGGCCGATCGGTGACGATCGACCGCTTGACGCCGGCCAACGCATTGATCAGCGAACTCTTGCCGACGTTGGGGCGGCCAACGATGGCCACGCCGATCCCCTCAATCAGTCGGGTTCCCCAACGTCCACGCCCTTGGAGTTCCTCCAGACGTTCGATCGTTTCGATGACCCGGTCATCGGTCGGTTCATCGAGCATCGCGACCAGCGCGTGAAGCTCTTCAACGAGCGCACCGTCGACCTGATCGAGGAGGACTTCGGCGGCGCGGGGAGCTTCAATGGATCGGAGATCGAGCCAAGCTTCTTGGACCAACCGGCTAGCTCTGGTGGGTCTCGGGTCATCGCCAAACATGATCGGCTCGGGGGCGGGTATGATGCCAGCCCCCGCAAGGGTGCGCTGAATCATCGATGAGACGGCCGTCCCGCCGTGCGACTGGATCTCCAGGGATGGCGGGTCGGTCGATTCCACGACGACGACGACCTCGTCGCCCGAGCCGTCGCCGATCCGACCGACGCGGAGTTGCCCCGAAGTGTCGCGTTGCAGGGACCGACCAGATCGGGATCGGAAGATCTGGTCGACCGCCTCCAGGGCCGAGGGCCCGGTGATCCGGATCGCCGCGATCGCCCCGCGACCGGCCGCAGTCACGACTCGGTATCGAGTCGTTCCTGAGGATCCGTCAGTCGTCATCGGTGACGGCCTCGCTCGATCGGACCCGCTCGGCGATCCGATTGTCGCGCCAACAGGTCCAGAGCCCTTCGAGAACCAGTGAGGTGCGGACATTGATCCGAGGTGTTTGCCCCATTGGATTAGGGTTCTGCGCTAGGATCTCTTTCAAACCATGGGCGACCCGATGAGCATCACCGCCCGCGACGATGATCTCTGAGAGTGGCCTGGTCGTCGATCCCGAGGCATGGGGATCGGGTTGGATCAGCATCGCGATCGCGCCGAGTAATCCCCAGTGGAGGCCCGCCTGAATGGCCGTCCGAGTCGAGTTGCCGAGTCGCTCCGGACACTCCGGGAGTTCGAAAATTTCGGGGAGCTGCGCGGTCTGGTTATGAAGGGTCCGCGCGAGCAGTTGGAGGCCGGGGAAGATCGCTCCACCGGCCCAGGTCCCGTCCGGCTCGATCCGTTCGACTGTCACGGCCGTCCCGCAGGCAACGACCGCCGAGGCCCGTGACGGTTCTGAAGCCGACCCAAGCCGTTCCCGTTCGCGACGAGCCTGGATTCGGAGGACCATCAAAGCGCGGTCGACCCCGGTGGTCTCCGGTGTGGTCAGGCGGTGACGGAGCGATAATTCCGAGGCGTTTCGGAGCCAGCGGACCCGACGCGGGTGGATCAACCCACCTTGGAGACGTTGATGAAGCGCCTCATGGGCCGACGGGTTAACCGACGCGATCAGCCAGTCGGCCCCGGCAATCGCCTCTTCGGGAAAAACGTTCGATCTCGAAAGGTCCTGGATGTGTGCGACCTCGACGGAATGCGTCGAGATCTCGGCGGTCTCAGGATCCGTATCGTGGGCGCGTTCGGGGTCGAGGACGAGGTACTTCAATCGGGTATTGCCCAGATCGGCCAGGACCACCGGGTCGGAGACGGCTTTTCCGGACGCGGTCATGACGTTCCGTCTCGGCCGGAAATAGCAGGATCGGCCCTCGATGGGTCGGGAGTCATCCCAGGTTCCGAGCGGCGATTGGGCTCTTCGTCGAGGCTGGGTGGGAGCTTGGCCAAGGTGGCGTCGATCGTCTCGAGCAGTTGGGGGAGTCCGCGTCCAGTGACCGCCGAGATCGCGTGGACTTCGGTCCGGAGTTCGGCCTCGATCCGCTCGCGGGCCTCTTCGGCTCCTGAGACATCGAGTTTGGTCACGACGATCAGTTCGGGGCGGCCGGCCAGGTTGGGACTGTACTGGAGCACTTCGCGGCGGATCGTCCGGTAGTTCTCCACCGGGTCGGAGCCGTCGATCGGCTTGGCATCGATGAGATGGACCAAGAGTCGGGTCCGCTCGACGTGGCGGAGAAACTCATGTCCCAGCCCATGCCCTTCGTGAGCCCCCTCGATCAGGCCGGGGATGTCGGCCACGACGAACCCGCGGTCGTAGCCTAATTGGACCGAGCCGAGGTTGGGATACTTGGTCGTGAAGGGATAATCAGCGATCTCTGGGTGCGCCCGGGAGATCCTCGAGAGCAATGTCGACTTGCCCGCATTGGGCAGACCCAGCAGGCCAACATCGGCGATGACTTTCAGTTCGAGAACGACATGTCGCTCCTCGCCGGGACCGCCCTTCTCGAACTCGCGAGGGGCTTGGTTTGTCGATGATTTGAAATGCTTGTTGCCGTGCCCACCGCGACCGCCACGGGCGACGATCACCGACTGGTTGGGCCGCTTCAAGTCGCGGAGCACGTGGCCCCGGTCGCGATCGCGGACGATCGTGCCAACGGGCACCTCGATGACTTTCGGGTCGGCTGTCCGACCGGTCTTGGACGATCCTTGGCCGTGCGCACCGCGATCGGCCCGCCAGTGACGCTGGTAGGACAGGTGCGAGAGGTTCGTGAGGCCTTCCGCCGCCTTGACGATCACATGGCCCCCGTGGCCGCCATCGCCACCGTCGGGACCGCCACGCGGCACATACTTCTCACGACGAAAGGCCATGCAGCCGTTGCCACCGTCGCCGGCTCGAACGTGGATCGTGACGCGGTCGACGAACATGGATCACCGAGCCCTTCGAGCCGACTCACTCGCTCATCGGGATTGACGCTGGCCCCAGGCAATCCGGGGACCGGTCCGGATCTCAGGCCTCACTGGTGGCCACTTCGGGGTCCGAAGCGACGGGGGCGGGCTCGGGATTAGTCGGTTCCGGAGCGGTCGACGGCTCGGAATGGCCGTTGGTGCTGGCAACGCCGACCGGTTCGAGCGGCTGGATGTTGATGCGTCGTCCCTTCTGGTCGAAGTAGACGTGTCCCTCAACCCGCGCGTAGATGGTCCAATCCTTGCCGACGCCCACGTACTTCCCGGGGCGCCAACGCGTCCCACGCTGTCGGCAGATGATGCTGCCGACCCGGGCATACTGCCCGCCGTACAGCTTGATTCCCAGCCGCTGGGAGTTCGAATCACGTCCGTTGCGGCTAGAGCCTTGTCCCTTTTTGTGAGCCATCGATCGTCGGTCTCGTCGGGAAGAGGAAGCAACATGAGTACGGAACTCCGGCCACACGGCCGGATTCCAAGATTTCGTATTCTATGCCGATCGGGGGATATTCCTCAACCGCGGACGCGAGGTTGAAAAGTGGGCGCCACGGGATCCGAACAACGTGGTTTGGCTCATGGGTCGATCCCGGTGGATCCCGCTTTCTTCGGGTGGGCCAACGGTCAGAGTGGCTGGGGACCGGCCTATTCGTCGGGTCGCCTACCGGATCCGTTTGGCCAGTATGATCTCGGGCCGGAACGTCGAAACGGAGCCGAACCCAACCGCGCGGATCGCTCTGGTCGATGTGTCGGGTTCGGACCATGATCGGCCTGGGACCTCGTCGACGAGGGCGTTGCGGGTACGGATCGGTCATCAAGAGGGCGGGACGTCATGGCCTATTGGTTGCTCAAATCGGAGCCGAGCACCTACTCGTTCGACGATCTGCTCGGCGAGCCCGATCAGGAAACGAACTGGGACGGCGTGCGAAATTACCAGGCAAGAAATCTGCTTCGTGACCAGATTCTGCCCGGTCATCGGGCATTGTTCTACCACTCCAACGCCAAGCCGCCTGGGATCGCCGGGCTTGTCGAGGTGATCCTCGGCGGACATCCCGACGCGTCTGCGTTCGATCCTGAATCCCGCTATTTCGACCCAAAAAGTCACGCTGATGCTCCGATTTGGTATCAGATACGGATCCGGGCGATCACTGCGGTTCGGCCGATCCTGAGCCTCGCCGAACTCCGTGAGGTCCCGGGATTGGAACAAATGATGCTACTCAAACGGGGAGCGCGTCTCTCGGTGCAGCCGGTCACCGAGTCCCAATGGCGCCGGATCCTCGATCTGATTCGCGACACCGGTCGCGAGCAACCCGGTTACAGCGTGCCGATTAAGGTGTGAGTTTTGAGGAAGTTCGAAACTCGCCTGGACAAAATCGGGCAAATTTGTGAAGGAACGATGAGAAAACGAGACGGCCATGTTCTAAGATTCCCACGGCGGGGCGACTTGGAGGGTCCGGCTGGACCGGTCGCAGGTCTCATCGCGTGAGATCAGGTCCGCGTCAGTAGTCGAAGAGATTGGAACTTTACGATCTCGCAAGCGCAAGGCGAGGCGATGTTCGGTCCGGCGACACGTTCGTCGGGGCCTCGTGGCCCGCTGCGCCTTGAGGGGTCGATCCGTACGTCCGATGCAGGGCGGGCGTCGCAGGGCGGGCGTCTTGGTTGATGGCCGCAATCTCAGAAGCCTGAGGGCTCGGAGGGTGGTGAGATGCTGTTGAGCTGGATGATTTTTGGGCTGATCGTGGGCTTCTTTGCGATGTTGCTCAAGTTCAACGTCGTGGCGATCGCGTGCTTTTGTGTTGCTTTCGGCTCGTTTGTGTTGGCTGTGGGCAACTCGGCCTTCTCTTGGATCTTCGGACGCCGTTCGCGTCACAGCGTCTGAACTGCCGTCCTCGATGTCGAGGGGATGGGGGGACCTCCTGAGGGAGGCGCGTCGACGGCTCTCGATCGGGCTGTTGACGTTCGCCTCTCCAGGGGTCGATCAATCCTCCGAGATATCGCGATGGTGAGCGATCAAGAACAGTTCGCGGAGCTTCAAAGGATCTGCTCCGTTACGAAAGCCCTCCGGATCGTGCCGATCGGCCTCGGTCCATTCGTCGAGGGTCCGATCGTCTAGGAACGCCGATAACCGGACGTCGCGACCGTGACGGGCCAGTCGGATCGCATGTTCGATCACGACGTCGAGGCCTAGTCGGCGAGTGTGCGCAACCTCGTGGACGTTCCAGCCCAGATCGAGGAGTACCCTGGTGGTTTCCTCTGGAGTGCGGTCGGCCAATCCGGCCGTACACGCCAGGAGGCCGCTCGATTCGTCAGGGTCCCGCTCGATTTCGGGAGGCCTTGGTGGGACTGGGCGTTCGACATCCTTTGGATCGCTATCCGATTCGTAAGTCGTGGTCGGATCGCGTGGATGTTTCTCGACAGGTTCGAGGATTAAGGCGAGCAAGGTTTCGCCGTAGAGTTCCATTTTCGACGGGCCGATCCCCCGGATGCCTGCCAATGCTCGGACGTTGGCGGGCCGCTCGAGGACGATCCGCTTGATCGTCTCGTTGGTTAGCACGCGATAGCGGGGGATCCCGGCCTCGTCGGCCCATTGGTTGCACTGCTCGACGATCCGGCTCCAGAGCGGGTCGCGAGTCCAGGGTTGGTCCGCCTCGGCTAACTCGTCGCCATCGTGGCCGTCGCTCGAATCGTCGGCGGCGGGATCCGCAGGCGATTCTTCAGGACAGGTCGATCCAGAGTGCGTCGATGGCTCCGCGTCATTCCCAATGATTTTCGCAGCTAGGACGATGGGCAGTTCGAGATCGACCGACGACTCGGGTTCCATCAGGATCCGAAGGTGGTCGTGTCCTTCGGCGCTGATGGCCAAGAGCGGTCGGGGTGGGGACGTTCGCGAGTCCTGCGATTCGACGAGCCCGGCCTGCTCCAAGCTGTCGAGCAGGACCAAGACCTCGTCCTGGGTGAACTCGGCCAAGCAGTTGAAGGTGCTGAGCTTGGCCAGCCAGGACTTACGGACCTTCTCACTCTTCGAGCCGGTGAGCATCTGAGCGATCAGCCGTTTGCCGAACCGCCCCTTAGCGCGGGCGACTCCGGAGAGGGCCTTGAGGACGACCACTCGCCCCTGCTCGCTGGCGATCCGGGTGGTCGGCCCGCCTGATGACGTCGATTCTTGATGTGCTTCAAATGCCTCAGGCGTTTCGGAATCACCGTCGCGAACGGCGTCGTCACCGAAATAGTTCAAGATAAACTGGCGCTTCGATTGCCTGGTCGTCGCGTAGGCGACCATCAGCTTGAGCTTCTCGTACTCGGCGTCTTTCCGGCGCTGGAGGGCCTCGAAGTCGATCGGCCAGTCCTCGAACCGCTTCGAACGATCCAGCAGCTTGATGGCCTGGCCACGGAACGGCGGGATGTAGTCGAGAGGGAGGTCGCGCGTCAGTTGTTTCAGGGCACGAGTCAAGGCGGCGCGTTCGATCCCGAGATGCTCGGCAAACTCGTCGGGGGGAAACGGGACCGGTTCGCCCAGATCGTTCCGGCAGAGGGCCTCGATGCCTCGGAGGACCACCCGAAGGGTTGTCGCTTGGGGTGAGAGGCGTTCGACCAGCGACGGCCCGCCCGGCTCGACATTGAGCCGGACCAGGGCCATGTTCTCCTGGGGGTCAAACCGCTCCAGGGCGCCGGCGGCTTCGAGGATCCGCAGGGCGATCCCAACGGCCTGATCGTTGAGATCCAGGTGGAGGCGTTGGCGAAGCTCCGACTGGGTTACTTCGATCGGATCCTCGCGGTGGGTCAGCAGGGCACGATAGATCTGCTCGACGACCTTGGGTGAAGGGTTCTCGCTCTCGATGAAGCGTTCCTGAAGCATTCGGTCGCCGGCCGAGTAGAGCAGGAGGCAACGCGCCGGTTGGCCATCGCGCCCCGCGCGGCCGGCCTCCTGGTAATAGGCTTCCAACGTGCCTGGCAGATTGAAGTGAATGACCGAGCGAATGTCGGGTTTGTCAACGCCCATCCCAAAGGCGTTGGTGGCCACGACGACGCGCACCTTGTCGGCCATGAAGGCTTCTTGAGCCTGGTGACGTTCCTCGCGTTCGAGGCCGGCATGGTAGATGGCGGCGGTCCGTCGACGCTCGGCGTTGAGTCGTCCGGCAACCTTTTCACAACGGGCGCGGCTGGATGCATAGACGACGGCCGGGCCGGGGTTGGCCTCCAGGTGATCGACCAGCCGGGCGAATTTGGCGTCGTCGCCGCGGACCGAGGCGACCTCATAGGTCAAGTTCGGCCGATCGAATCCGGTGACGAAGGTCCGGGGTTCACGAAGCCGGAGTTGGTCGACGATGTCGCGACGGACGCGGAGGGTGGCCGTGGCCGTCAAGGCGATACAGGGCGGCTGGCCTAGCTCGACCCGCGCCTGGCCCAACCGCGCGTAGTCGGGTCGGAAGTCATGGCCCCATTGGCTGATACAGTGCGCTTCGTCGACGGCCAACAGGACCGGTCGGACCCGTGCCATGGCGGCCATGAACCGTCGGCTCCGGAACCGCTCCGGCGCGATATAGAGCAGGTCGTACCGGCCGGCCTCGGCTCCTTCGATCCGCTCGGCCTGCTGATCGGGCTCCAGCGAGCTGTTGATCAGGGCGGCGCGGATCCCTCGACGCTGGAGCTGGTCGACCTGGTCCTTCATCAAGGCGATCAACGGGCTCACGACCAACGTTAGGCCCGGCTTGACGACCGCCGGGAGCTGATAACAAAGGCTCTTGCCTCCGCCAGTCGGCATCACACAGAGCACGTCGCGATCATCCAGGACCGCCGCGATCACATCGGCCTGTCCGGGCCGGAACCGGACCAGGCCGAACTGCTCACGGAGGACCTGCTCACAGGTGACCGTCGATGCCGACTCGCTCACGCTCATCACCACACCGAGATCCGCCGTTGGCGATCGATCGACCCTGGAAGGTTCCTCAACAAAGGTGCCCCCCCACAATCAATCCATCACCTCAAAACGCAACCCTCGGTTCAACGTCAAAACGGATCCGATGCGCCGAGGGACCAGAACCTTATAGTGTAAGTTTGTACAGATTCTCTGGGTCTCCGTCAACGGCGGGGTTTGTCGCGCCTTGGAGCCCAGAGGCCGGCACGTGTCGGATCATACTCCGGGTTGGGCACGGGCATTCGGGCCTTGAGCTGCTCGCGCCAGTCGTGGAGTTGATCGCGGAGTCGCTGGGCCTGCTCGGGCCGTTCGTAGGCGAGATTGCGGGTCTCGCCGAGGTCCGCTTCGAGGTCGTAGAGTTCGGTCTTGCCGGTCTCGAGGTATTCCAGAAGCTTGAGCGAGCCGGCTCGGATCGCACTGACCGGGCTGGTGTGATGGTAGTGCGGGTAGTGCCAGGCAAGGAACGGGCGTTGGGGTGCTTCGTTGCCCTGGAGCAGCGGGACGAGACTGGACCCATCGATGGTCCCAACGCCATAGCCGTTGTCGGGGGACAGCCGAGCGATCTCGAGCGCCGTGGGGAGCAGATCGATCGTGCTGATGGGCACCTCAGAGGTGGTCCCGGGCTCGACGACGCCTGGCCAGCGGACGATCCAGGGGATCCGAATCCCTCCTTCGTAGAGCGACCCCTTCTCGTCGCGCAGGGGAGCGTTGGAGGTGACCGCCGGGCCACGATCGTCGAAGCGTCGATAGAGGCCCCCGTTATCTGAGAGGACCATCACGACCGTTGAGTCGGCCAACTCGAGCCGTTCCAAGGTATCGAGGACCGCGCCGACGCTTCGGTCGACGTGCTCGATCATCGCCGCATAGGTCGGGTGGTTGACGCGCGAGTCGGCCGGGACCTTGGAAGTGTACTTGGCGATCAGGTCCGTCTCGGCCTGCAACGGGATGTGCACCGCGTAGTGCGAGAGGTGGACAAAGAACGGGGAATCGGCGTTCCGCTCCATGAAGTCGATGGCCTGACGGGTGAGGAAGTCGGCAAGGTATTCCTGATCGAGGGCCTCGGTCTGAGGCTTGGTCCGGTAGCGTGGGAAAAGATGGGCGCCGCTGGTGACGACGAACTCGTCGAAACCCTGCGCGTCGGGGAGAAACCCCTGATTGCCCAAGTGCCACTTGCCGAAATGGCCCGAGACATAGCCGGCCTGTTGGAGTCGTTCGGGGATCGTCAGACGGTTGAGTGGCAGGGCGGGGATGGTGTCCGGATCGTTGAGCTTGGCGAAGGGTCGCCAGTGACCGGGGATGAAGTCGGTCAGGCCCAGCCGGGCCGGGTATTGGCCCGACATCAGGCTGGCCCGCGTCGGCGAACAGACCGGTGCGGCCGCGTACGCGTCGGTGAACCGAATCCCTTCGCTCGCTAAAGAATCGATCCGGGGCGACTCGTGGAACGTCTGGCCGTAACAGCCCAGGTCAGCCCAGCCCAAATCGTCGATCAACACGACCACAATGTTCGGCGGCGCGTTGGGGTCGCGCGCCGTCGAGGTCGACTCGGCCGGCTCGGCGCGGCAGCCGATCGCCAAGGTCACCAGAGTCAGCGAGAGGATGATCATCAAGGTGGGTCGATGTGCGGGGCGGTTCGAGATCACGGCGTGGTCTCCAGTCGCGGATCGTCTGGTCAACAGGGGGAGTTTCGAAGGGTTGAGGACGAGGGCGGGACACAATGGTCTGCGCTCAGAAGTCGCGTCTCAGTCGAACCCGCAAATTCAATGGGGTATTGAGTTCGACGAGCCGACGCTCAAGGCGCTCGACCTCGATGGCGATCCGGTTGCGGTCCGACCCGAAGCGATCCCTCACCAAGTTGGCTTTGCCCCTGAGCTGGGCGTAGGGAGCCTCGAAGAGCCAACCGGCGTCTCGGAGCCGTTGAAGTTGGGCGATGATACGGCGGACTTCCCGGACGCGTTGGGTGGTTGGCGAAGCATCGAGGGCGTTGAGGATGATCCCTTCACGGATCTCCTCGGGGGTAAACGATGCGATCGGGCGTTCGTCGATCTCGAGGCGGTACCGCGAATCGTCGAGCGGGACGTCATCGGGGACTTGAAGGATCAAGCGCGGGCTCGGAGAATCGCGAGACGTCAACTGGGCGGTCAGCTTCGCGTCGAGTAACGAGGGGACGACCGGGACTTCCCCATCGAAGGTTGGCGGGGCGCCCGCCAGGGGGACGATCTGCTCGTCGGCCGACACACCGAGTCCATTGAGGATCAAGCGCGCCATGAGTCGATGGCCGGTCTCGTCGGGGTGGATCCCGTCGGGGGCGATCCGGTAGCGCGGATCGTCCCGTCGGCACGCTTTGAGGATTTGCCGGAGCGGTTTGTGGATGGCAATGGTCGTCACGGAGACATCGTCATCGAGGCCGTCGGGGAGGCTGCGGACGTCCTCGGCGAACTCCGCGAGCACCTTGTCGTAACCCGGGAAGGGGTTTTGGTAGCCATAAGGCGCACGGGATCCCGGTAGCGACCGTCCCTCGAAGGCCTGGAAGTCGAACGGGGGCGGCGTGACCACGACCAAGACGGCGTCGGTCCGATCGCCGATCTCCTCGACTAAACGCACTAAGGCCTCGCGATAGCGGCGACGGACCTCTGGTGTCGGATCGTGATAGATCCCGTCGTTCATGCCGTAGCAGGCGACGACCAGGTCGGGGTCGAGTCCGCCTAGGTCGCGTTCGAGGCGATCGAAAAGGCAAGGGCGTGGGGGATCATGATCGGGCTCGGACGTCCCGGCGATCGTCTCGCTGGAGAGGCCCCGATTGATCACACGGAATCGGGTTTCAGGGTACGTGAGAACCAGGTGTGTCTCGATCACTTCGACATAACGTCCGTCCTGGGTGATGCTGTCCCCCAGGAACAGGATCTCGACCTCGTCCCCTCTTTCGAAGAGCGCGGGCAGAGTCGACCGGTTGGCCTCACCGCGGGCCCCCAAGCGAATCCGCTCGGCTGAGGAGTGGGACGAGAGGCCGCAGCCGACGAGTTGGGGGCTGACCAGGAGAAAGACCAACGTCCAGGCCATCGGAGCCACCCCGCCTCGGCAGTCTCGAGGTGCCGATCGCGGGGCATCGGGACCAAGAATCGAATCTTCCCAACGAATAGGAGGGTAAGAGTCGTGTCGCACGTTGGATCTCCCCGCGGGGCCCGAGTTTGGGACGTCGGCCGGTTCATTGTCGGCGCTGATGCGGCGAACACAAGCCCCCTCAGGGCCTCGAACCGACGTTCGGTTGCGGGAGTCGGCCTGCACCGGCACAATCACACCTGTTTGACCCGACGACTCGCCCGCTCAACGCGGCCTACCTTGACATGTACCGCCAAACAGCGGGGCCGCTGACGACGACCTGCTCGACTCCGGGGATGCTCGATGCTCTTTGAACTCCGAGAGGTGACCAAGACGTACGGTCACGTCACCGCCCTAGACAACCTCAGCCTGGAGGTGCCCGAAGGGGCCATCGGGCTGCTCGGCCCCAATGGGGCAGGCAAGACCACGATGATCCGGACGCTTCTGGGCTTAATCCGGATCGATTCGGGCGGCGGCTCGGTGCTTGGACTGGACATCCGAAGCCAGCGACTGGCCATCCGCCAGGCTGTCGGGTTCATGCCCGAGGACGAATGCCTCTTTCCGGGCCTGGACGGCGTCGAGTTCGTTGCCTACGCCGGCAAGCTCAGCGGGATGCCACGAAGCGACGCCATGCAGCGCGCCCACGAGGTCCTCAACTACGTCCGGATGGGCGAGGAGCGCTA
This sequence comes from uncultured Planctomycetia bacterium, assembly GCA_964609385.1. GTDB lineage: Bacteria > Planctomycetota > Planctomycetia > Isosphaerales > Isosphaeraceae > CAZSSM01. The sequence goes on along the minus strand of CAZSSM010000032.1, from coordinate 33,865 downwards.
TCGGCCCGTCGAAGGCTACTCCACCGGTATGAAGCAGAAGCTCAAGCTGGCCGCCGCGCTGGTGCATGACCCGAAGCTCCTGATCCTCGACGAGCCGACCAATGGCCTTGACCCCAAGAGCCGTGTCGAGATGGTCAAGCTGGCCCGCGACCTCGCTCACGAGCGGACCGGAATGAGCCTGCTCCTCTCGAGCCACCTGCTCGGCGACGTCGAGCAGGTCTGTGACACGATCATCGTGCTCTGCCAAGGCCGCGTGATGGCTCAGGGCCGTCTGGAGGATCTCAAGCGCCCCGAGGAGCACATCTTCGAGGTCCGGGTCAAGGCCGAGAACGAACGGTTCGAAGCAGCCCTCCAGGCCATCGGCCTAACCATCCAGTCGCACCTGGACCGGATCCTCGTGACCCTCGATGGTGATCGCAACGCGCGGACCCTCTGGGAAGTCGCCCGACAGAGCGGAATCCAGATCCGATCCCTACGGCCGTTGGAGAGCAACCTCGAGGAGATTTTCCTCCGCGCCCTCCAGTCCGAGGCCGACGACCCGACCAATGGGATCCCGACCGAACCCGACGCCGTCGGCCCACGATCCGAGGAGTCCCATGTCGCCGTCTGATCCCCAGGGCCATGCGCCTACCGAGATTCTCTTCGATCAGGGGTACCAGCACTGGCGGGGTCGGACCTCCGGGTTCGCCACCCGCTGGGCCGTCATCGCTGACCAATCGATCCGTGCGCAGCTCCGTAACCGTTGGCTGGTCTTCTTGTTGCTGCTCTCAATGATTCCAGCGATCCTCCTGATCGTCATCCTGGTCCTCTTCGCTTTGCTCGAACAACAGGTCGGCCTGATCCAGTCGTTCGTCATCCTTTTCATACCGATCGTCCGGGACCTCCAAGGCTCGTTCAGCGAGGTGCGACTCCCGTTCTGGACCGTGATCTTCGGGATCTTCTTCTGGCTCCAGACGTTCTTGGCGATGTTCATTGTGCTCGTTGTCGGGTCGAACCAAGTGAGCAAGGACCTTCGGTTCAACGCCATCCCGCTCTACCTGTCGAGACCGTTGAGCCGACCCTCCTACTTCCTGGGCAAATTCGCCGCAATCGGCCTGTTCGTCGGGGGGGTGATGGTCGTGCCGCTAGTGACCGCCTACGTGTTGGGGGTCCTGCTGAGCTTCGATGTGGAAGTGATCGCGCAGACGGCGTCCCTGTTCGGAGCCAGCCTGCTCTACAGCCTGATCGTCGTCTTGGTCCTGGGCCTAACGATGCTGGCCCTATCGTCCCTGAATCGGAACGTCCGGGTCGTGGGCGTGCTCTGGCTGGTCCTCTGGTTCGTCGGATCGGCCAGCTCGAACATCCTCTCGAATCAAAACGTCGCCTACGCTCCGTTGATCTCGCTGACCGGCAACCTCTCGCATCTCCGGCTCACGCTGATCGACAGCGAAGGGGCGATTGAGGACGGTCAGCAGGTCATCAGTGACGTGTCCTCACGGAACCAACCGACCGGCTTCCTCTTCGGTGGTGGCCCACCCCCCGGATCGCGACCCGAGGGGATGTCCGGGCGCAGCCGTCGTCGGGGACCCTTTTTCGGACCGCCCCGAGATCGTGGCCAAGACGATGGTCCGAACGAGTCGACGGATGATCCCGACGATGAAGGCGAAGAGGAAGACGAAGAGAACAACTGGTTCTGGAGAGAAAACGTTGTGGATCCCTCCTATTCGGCAATCGTGCTGGGTGGGGTCCTCTTGGGTTCCGTCCTAATCTTGAGCGCCCGGGTCAAATCGCTGGATCGCCTGAAATGACCATCACCAACGACAAACCGACACCGGGCACCATCCCCTCCTTGAATGATCCCGCTCCGAGACCGATGGACGGTCGGGGATCGATCGACAAACCGACCGCTACCTTGCCCTTGGTCTTCGAGAACGTCTCGAAGTGGTACGGCAATGTGATCGGCCTGAACAAAGTCTCAATCGCCATTGGTCCAGGCGTCACGGGCCTGCTCGGTCCCAACGGCGCGGGCAAGTCGACGTTCTTGGGTTTGGCCAGCGGCCAGTTGCGTCCGAGCCAGGGGCGGGTCAGCCTGAACGGTCGGCCGATCTGGAACAACGCGTGGAGCTTCCTGGACTTGGGCCTCTGCCCCGAGCAGGACGCCTTCTACGAGTGGATGACCGGCCGCGAGTTCGTCATCAACTGCGCTCGGCTGAGCGGTCTGTCGACCTCCGAGGCGCGCGAGGCGGCTGCCTCGGTGATCGAACGCGTCGGCATGACAGCCAACTGCGATCGGCCGATCCGCGGCTACTCCAAAGGGATGCGTCAGCGGACCAAAGTGGCCCAAGCCCTGGTCCACGATCCGCACGTCCTGCTCCTGGACGAACCATTGACCGGGACCGATCCGATCGGCCGTCGCGAGATGATCGACCTGGTCCGCACTCTCGGCGAGGAAGGTCGGACCGTCATCGTCTCCAGCCACGTGCTTCATGAGGTCGAGCAGATCACCCAGCAAGTCCTGCTGATCAACCGAGGACGCTTGGTCGCCGTGGGCCGGGTCCAGCAGATCCGCGACCTCATCGATAAACACCCCCACCGGATCCAACTCCGGACCGACCAGCCCCGCGCCTTGGCCGCCTTGCTGGTCGGCTTCGAGGACGTTCTCGGCGTTCGCGTCCCGCGCGATGAGGCCGAGCCGGTCGTTGAGGTCGAGACCGATCGACCCGACGCCTTCTACGAACGCCTGCCCGAGATCGTCCTGGACCATGGCCTGCCGATCGACGAGGTCACCTCCCAGGACGCCAGCCTCGAGGCGGTTTTCCACTACCTGATCGAAGGGTGACCGGGCCTCCGATGAGCATCACGCCGCCCCCCTCCGCGCCCAACGCTGCCGACCCCTCGACCACGAACGCCCGAACGCCCGCCCGTCGAGCCGGGTTGGGCCTGGGCTCGCTGATGGTCCTGATCGGCCTGGCCCTCGGTCAGTCGTTCCGGTTCCGCAAGCTGACCCGACTGGTCCTCTTGATGGCCTTACCTGCGGCTTTGGCGCTCCTGCTTCGGTTGACCGGCGACTTCGACGACCCGTTACAGATCGACGGCCTGGGACGCTCGCTCGGCCTCTCCATGATCGCCGACTGGATCGCGCCGATCTTGGCCATCTATCTGGCTGCCGGGATGATCTGGGACGAGATCGAAGACCAGACGCTCACCTACCTGATGGTCCGGCCGCTCCCGAGGTGGTCGATCTATCTGTCCAAGTTCCTGGGCAGCTACTGCCTGGCCGTCACATTGTCCTGCTCGGCGATCGCCCTGCTCGCGCTGGTGGTTAAGGTCAACTTAGGGGTCGATCCCGAGCAGGTCGATCAGCTCTGGCCGATCGTGCCGACGATGGCGATGGTCGCCCTCCTGACCTTGGGTTACCTGGCCCTGTTCGCCTTGGTCGGCCTGATCTTCCGGAGCCCGCTGGGCTTGGGGATCCTCTACTTGGTGGCCGTCGAATGGGCGCTCTCAGGTTTCGACTTCCTGCTCCGACAGATCACCCTTCGCTATCACGCGCGTGTGGTCTGGCAAACTTGGACCGGTCAGATCGATGAAAACTGGTCGATCGACCCCGAGACAGCACCCGATTTGACAACCAGTCTCGCCATCCTGATCGGCGCTAGCCTGATCCTGATCGTCGCCGGCTGCATCACCTTCGGACTCCGCGAGTTCCGCCTCAAGACTCCCAGCGGTCGCTGACGTCTCGTCCCCGCAAGAAACTGAAATAGAGGAGAACCGCTCTGATCTTGAGTTGCGTAACAGGTAACCAGGTTGAGAAATCGAACATTGTGGCTTTAACGAAAACGAAACCATTTTCTGATTAGAATTTATCTACCCGATGGAACTTACGTGCAAAATCTCCATCTTGAACTGAATGACTGACGACACAGATACGGGGATGCAAGGGGGCCTACATGCACCCATTACCTGGATTCGCGATCGCATCCTTTCGTTCACTAAAGAGACATCGGCGCCTTCCGTCGTCCGCAAACCGCACAGATTGTTCCAGCAGATCACCGGGCTTGCGGATCGGGCAGAGATCTATTGAACGGAGCGACGTCGAATCCCAGGATGAGGGTGCGTTTCCGGTACACGAGACAACGAACGATCTTGTTGGCACGTGATCGGTCGTTCCGATCCGATTTTGGGAGGGGTGGTCCGGACCCAATGGGCCGGGTCCCTATTGCACAATGATGACCAAGCCACTGCCCGCCGACGCGTTCCATCGGATCGATGAGGCGCCCGACTCGTTGTTCTATCGCCTGCCCCGGTTTGTCCAGCACATCGATGAGGATGCCGTGGCGACCGTCACCCAGATCTATCGGGAGTTCCTACCCGCCGATGTCGCAGTGCTCGACCTGATGAGCAGTTGGGTTAGCCACCTACCTCCGGAGCAGACATATCCCCGGGTTGTTGGCTTGGGCCTCAACCGAGAAGAGCTGTCCGCAAACACTCGACTCGACGACTTCGTGGTCCACGACCTCAACGAACAGCCGATCCTGCCGTTCGACGACGGCCAGTTCGGCGCGGTCGTCAACTGCGTTTCCTTGGATTATTTGATCCGCCCGGTCGAGGTACTCCGCGACCTCGGTCGCGTCGTCAGGCCGGGCGGCCCGCTGATCATCACGTTCTCCAACCGTTGTTTCCCGACCAAGGCGATCAAAGCCTGGCTGGAGGCCTCTGAGCACGGGCGTTGCAAGCTCATTGAGCACTTCCTGCACGAGGCGGGCAACTGGGACCACTGTCTCGTCCAGGACCGGAGTCCGCACCGGCTCGGTGGCGATCCCCTCTACCTGATACTCGCCGAAAGTCATGGCCCTCCGGTCAACGTTGGAGAGGAGGCCGATGCCGGTTCATGATTGGTCTCGTGTTGAAGCCGGATTATTCCATCACTTCCACCATTCGTGGATCGAGGAACTCCAACGAGCGCTCAATTCCAGAATCCTCCCGCCGGATTACGACGCAATGGGCGAGCAGTTCGCCGGTGGGTTCGGACTCGATGTCCTAAAACTCCAAGGCACGACCAACATTGACGAAAGTCAACCGTTGCGGCCCGTCCGACACAACCCGGGAGAAGGGCACCTCGCGCTGGCCGAGCCGAAGTTGGAGATCTGGGGCGAGACCGAAATGCAGTATGATCACTGTAAGCAAACAAACGTTGTGGTGAGACACGTGAGCGGCAATTGTCTGATCGCGATGATCGAGATCGTCTCGCCCGGAAACAAACGCAGCAGGAACGGGATCGAGACGTTCGTCCGCAAGGTGGCCGACCTGCTCTCGAAGCGGATCCACCTGCTCATCCTCGACCTACTGCCGCCCGGGCCACGCGATCCGGACGGGATCCACGCCTTAATTTGGGAGTTCCTTGAGAACGTTCAAGCTCCGAGCCCTGACCGACCGCTCACGCTCGCTTCGTACGAGGCCGACTTGAGCGTGCGGTCGTACGGCGTGCAGGCGGCCGTCGGTGATCGTCTCACCGAAAAGCCGTTGTTCCTCGCTTCTCGAGGGTGCGTTGAGGTACCGTTGGAGGAGACGTACGTGTCGGCCTTCGACGCCTTCCAGAGGCGTTGGCGACCGCTTCTCGAACGTGATGGACCTAAACCGGAGTGATTGACCGCCGATGTCCGATGGTCCCTCAGCTATTCCGGGATGGGTCAAGGTCTGGATGCCCTATGCAGAGAAGCTTGAAGTCCATGAACCAATGGTTGAGACACCCCAATCCTCGATACCAACCGTTCGTCATGAGACGACTCGAAAATGATCAAGACCGCAGTCCGACTCCACGCTTCATCAAAGCTAGACCGATCCCATAAAAAATGACAATGAAAGCCAAAATGATCAAGTAAGCGATGGGTAGGTCGATTGACGCGGCCTCCGGTCCAAGCATCCCATGACGGAACGCCTCGACCATGTAGAGGATCGGGTTGGCCCGTGCCAGGTATTGCCAAGGGTCGGGGATCATCTCGACGGAGTAGAAGACCCCGCCCAAGTAAGTCATCGGGACCAGCACGAAGGTCGGCACAATGGCGATATCGTCGAACTTGCGGGCCAGCATCGCGTTGACGAATCCGCCGATGCTGAACAGGATCGCCGTCAGGACGACCACCGAGAGGGTTACGGCGATGTTGTGCAGTTGGAGGCTCGTGAAGAATAAGGAGATGCCAGTCACGATCAGACCGACCATCAGGCCGCGCATCACCCCGGCCACCACATAACCGATCATGACCAGCGAGTCTGGCACCGGCGCCACCAGGATCTCCTCGACGTGCTTCTGAAACTTGGCACTGAAGAATGAGCTGCTCACATTTGAGTAAGCGTTGTTGATCACCGACATCATGACCAGGCCGGGCACGACGAAAGCCATATAGGAATAGTCACCGATCGTGCCGATCCGACGGCCGATCAACTGCCCGAAGACGATGAAATAGAGCGACATGGTGATCGCCGGCGGGAGCAACGTCTGCGCCCAGATCCGTAGGAAGCGATCGACCTCCTTGCGGACGATCGTCATGAAGGCGACGCGGTTGGGATAGCTCAGCATGGTTCCGCATGGGGTTATGTTGAAAAGGAGGACTGCGCAGAGCAGAGATGGCGGCCCGTCAGATTAGAGAGCGTGTACGGCAGCGCCATGCGCCCGATCGGTTCGGGGCCGGCTTCGAAGAATGGGATTCACCTGGCTCAAGCTCAGGCCGGTTTCTTGGAGACCAGTTGGAGGAAGAGTTCCTCCAGTCGGTTTGCGCGGGGCCTTAGACTGGAGACGACTAGGCCGTGCTGGTTGAGCCAGCCGAAGAGTTCGTTGAGCGAAGTCTCGCGATTCAGGGAGACTTCCAAGGTCGAAGGATCCGAGAGAACGGGCCGGAAGTGGTCTGATTCGGGAACGTCCTCAAGAGGCTCCCCCAGCTCGATGATGTAGCTCTGCATCGCCAGACGTCGGAGCAAGCTCCGCATATCGGACCGCTCTTGGATCTCCCCATGGTCGATGATCGCCAGGTTCTGGCAGAGCTGCTCGGCCTCTTCCAGGTAATGCGTGGTCAAGATGATGGTCGTCCCCTCGCGATTAATCTCGCGAAGGAAGTCCCACATGGTACGTCTCAGCTCGATGTCGACGCCGGCAGTCGGTTCGTCAAGGATCAGGAGACGGGGCTGATGGACTAGAGAGCGGGCGATCATGAGCCGTCGCTTCATGCCACCCGAGAGGGCGCGCGAGACCGTGTCCCGCTTCTCCCAGAGGCCCAACTCCTTGAGATATCGCTCACAACGCTGGTTGGCCTCACGGCGTGGCACGCCATAGTAGCCGGCTTGGTGCACCAAGATCTGGCGGCAGGTCTCAAACAGGTTGCAATTGATTTCCTGGGGAACGACGCCGAGACAGGCCTTGGCCTGCTCGAACTCGTGGTCGATGTCGTGGCCAAAGATGACAACCTTGCCGGAGGACTTGCGGACCAGTGAGGTCATGATCCCGATCGCCGTCGTCTTGCCCGCGCCATTGGGTCCCAACAGCGCGAAGAAGTCCCCCTGCTCGACCTCCAAATCGATCCCTTTGAGGGCCTCGAAGCCGTTCTCGTAGGTCTTCCGCAACCCCTCGATGTGTATCGCGTTCATGGGACCTCCTCGCTTCGATTCCCGTGGCGCGGCCCGTCAGAGTGGGCGGATCCGCTCAGCCCTGAGAGTTGATCGGCGATCCCGAACCGCTGGTCACTTTCAACGCCGCGATGCCGGCCTCGTCGGGTCAGCGGATTCGAGAGTGGCTCGATCGAGCCGCCTGCGTCTCGGCCTCGGCCGACGCGTGCTCAGTGATCTTAGACGAAGACTGGCCCGATTTCTGCTGCTGACCGTGTCCGACCCGATAACGCTCGGCGCACGTGCTGCGTGCTTTCGGTGATCAATCTGGAGTAGCTCGCGACCTTCATCGAATCTAGCCTGCGAACTATCCAAATCTTGACGCTCTCCGCGCCAGTCTCGATACTGGACATAGCCACCCTCCTCCATATCGTGCCCGCTCCGCATCGACCAAGTCGTGACCAAGCGACACGACCCAGGAGAGCAGGCGACCTGAGGTCGACCCGACCTCTCCCCTTGCACGTTGCAACCTTTCAAACGACCAACATTCGCAAGCATCTCGGAGTCTACCCGTGAACGCGTTCCTCCGCCTCCTCGCCGCCCTGTCTCTCATCCTGTTCGTCTTCAGCGGTTGCTCGGAACCCAATCAAGTGGATACCGAAGAGTCCGGCAGCGGCGAAGGCGGCGTCTCAAGCTACGAAGATTACGAAACCCAAGAGCAAGAGCCGGCCGCTGGTGAGGGCGAAGGCGATAACTACCCGGGCTGATCGCATTGACCAACAAGCGGTCATATCCTCCTAGACCCAATCATCATCGACTTTGATCATGTCAAAGCGATCGGCTTCTCGGGCAGACCGCACCATAATGCCTCATGGTACGGTCTGCCCGCTTTTCTCAGTCGGTTCACCACTCGGCCTAGATCACTTCTGATTTCTCGGCGTCCGGGTCCTGTACCACAAGTAAGGCCGTTTTCCTTCGCGCATCAATCGTGAACGCGCCTATCAACGGAGAGTTCGCGTTGGACACGGTCGTCGAGCAACCGGACGTCCGCTCAGGTCAAGACCCGCCACCGAAGAGCAAACGATCCCCATCGCCGGCGAGCTTGCTCGGGATCGTCTTGTTTCCCTCTCTCATCATCGCCACACTTTGGCATGCCACTCAAGAGCCTCGGATCGTGCAGGCCCACGATGCTTATCAACGCGCCGAGTATCTCGAAGCGCTCAGGCTCGCAGAGGATGTGCTCGAGGATCGTCCTTGGAGAGACGATGCGAGGCGGATCGCCGCGTTGAGTCTCAGCCAGTTGGTCTATGGGGCCCGTGCGGAGACTTATTACCAGGATCTTCGGCGAAACGGCCAGCTTAGTCGCGATGACCTGGAGATCCGTGCCTTCGGCTTAGCCCAATCCAACCTCCAGACAGAGGCCATCCAAGCCTACGACGAACTTATCGTGCAGGACCCTGATGATCCGATGGTCCTCCGACGGTTCGCTGCCCTGCTCTACACCTGGGGCGACACCCGTCACGCCAAAATGTTGGCCCTTCGGCTGGCCGAGAACCCCGAACATCGCCCGATCGCCCTGGCGATGCTGGGCCGCTTCTATTACGAGACCGACGACTTGGTCAACTGCGAGTGGGCCTACTCCAACTTGCTCGAGATCGATCCCGACCTGGTCGAGCTTCCACCAAACATCGATCGAATCATGGTGTTTCGACGCTATGCAGAAAGCGTGGTCGGCGTCGAACGCTACGACAAGGCGGTCGAACGGGTGACCCCTTGGGCCCAGCTCACCGACGATCCCCGCCTGCTCGACCTGCTAGGCTTGGCCCATCGCCGACTCGGGAACGTGGAACGCGGCTGTGAGCTCTGGCGTCGCTCGATCAAGAAGCGACCCAATCGGTTGTTCCCCCGGCTCCAACTGGGACGGACCTACATCCAGGAGGGTCGGATCGACGAAGCGATGGACCAATTGGATCAGGCCTTAACGATCGATCCCTCGTCCGCCTTCGCTTGGTATCAGCTTAGCCTGGCCCACAAAATTCGGGGGGATCGCCAACGGGAGCGGGAGGCGCTCGAACGGTTCAACACGCTGCGTCGCGAGCAGCCCCAGACCGGAGGTATGGGGTTTCTGCCTGAATCGCTGATCTCGGAGGAGCCGCAACCGTGACTCGGGATTCGCGTCCCCGTCGAGGCATCGGATGGGTCGGTGCCTTGCTCTGGCTAATGATCGTCTCCTTATTAGTGGTGAACCTCTGGCTAACATGGACTCGGCGTCCCGTCCCCGAGTTCAGTGAGGTCCTCCAGACGCTTCAGAGCGGCCGGGAAGATGAGGCGGTTCGGCTCCTGGATCACCTGCTTGCGCGCTCGCCCCATCACGGCGATGCCCTGATGCTCCGCGCCTCCCTCGATCAGGCGCGTGGCGAACCGATCCGTGCAGCGAGCCGACTCGAACAGGTGCCCGATTGGTACCCGAACAAGAAGGCCGCCCTTGCCCTGGAGGGACAGATCTGGATCGAGGCCGGTTACGCCCGACGCGCCGAACGGGCCTGGTCGGCTTATCTGCAAGACGATCCCAACCATCCGGTTGAACGACCGCGATTGGGCGACGTTGAGGGACAACTGCTCAACCTCTATCAGATCCAAAACCGGATCGATGAGATGCGCGATCAGATCTGGAACTCCTATCAGCGTTCCCAGGGAGTTCTAGACGCCCAGCGTGAAGCGATGGTCATGAGTTTCCGAACCTTGATCGAGACCGAGCGCCCCTCGGCCAAGGAGGGTGTCGAGGTCCTTTCGCGCTACGTGGAGGCCGATCCAGAGGACTGGCGGTCGCGGGTCCCTTTGGCGATGGCCTGGGATTACCTGGCCCGGACCGCCCCCGATCCCGACGAGGCCAAGACTCAGTTTGCCCAGGCCGACCGACACCTGCAAATCGCTCTGAAGCAGCATCCCGACGAGCCGTTGATCCAACAGGCCCGCCTGGAAATGCTCTCCCACCGCGATCAGATCGACGCGATGGGGCCGATCTTTCGCGAGGTCCCAGACGACGCGCTCGACACACCGCGTTGCCTCTACTTCCGGGGCGTCTGGTTGCAGGAGCAAGGGGACTTCGAAGGGGCTGAGAAAGCCTTCACACGTGTCGTTCAGCGAGAGCCTGACGACCCCCCCGCCCTGTTCCGGCTCTTCCGGATCCGAAAGCGACTCGGGAAAGATCGCGAGGCGCGTGAGCCGATCGAACGGCATCGTCGGATCGTCGAGGCCCAGGGCGAGCTAACACCCGTGTTCAATCAATACATCGACGCGCTCAATGCTCCAGGTTCGGAGCGTCAAGAACGGTTGGCTGCCGTGCTCCGCCGAATGTCCGAGTTGTTTGAGGTCCTCGGTCTCACTCGTGAGGCCGACGGCGTCGCGCGGTTGGTGCCCGAGACCTCGCATGACTCCCACCCGTCAATGGACGGTCACGAGGACGAGATCGCCCGGATCCCTTGACTTCACTGTGGTTCCGATCGGCGGTCATCAATGCTCCATGACATTCCCGACCACGGACCCTCATCACATTCATTTCGGAACCGTGGAAGGACGATTCCTCGTGTCACGGCTCGCTTCTTGGAAGCAGGACCCGAATCGACTACTGGGCCTTCGGGCTGATGGCCGATCAACCTTGGTCCTGCTGGTCGGGCTAGCCTTAGCGGCGATCGTCCCGGTCGGATGCTCGTCGGAGCGAGACGATGCCCTGAGCATCATCCGCGACCTGCTGGATCGTGGCGAGTACGAGTCGGCGAAGACGAAGGTTGATCAACTCCTCAACGAGTCTCCGATGTTGGGTTCGGCCCACTATCTCCGTGCCCGAATCGCGTTACGGCAAGAGGATCCGCAAACCGCCCTGATCCACCTCGACCCGGCCCGCAACGGCGGTGTCGACACGAGGTTGATTCAGGGGATCCTCGGCGTCGTCATGGCCTTGGACGGCGATTCCGAGGGCGCCGAGCCGTTTCTGGTCGAGGCCTTGCGTGACAAGGAGCGCCCGCAGCCCGAAGTTGCGCGTGCCTTGGCTCAGATCTATGTCAACACGTATCGAATCGGTGCCGTCGATCCCATATTGGACCGCTGGATCCGGGACGCCCCCAACGACCCGGAGCCGCACTGCGTTCGAGCACTCGCCGAAGTGGCCCGCGACCGCGGCGCCGCCCGGGTTATCCGGGCCTATGAGGAGGCCTTGAAGCGCGAACCAGATCACGTGGAAGCCGGGCTCGGCCTGGCCAACCAACTCCGCGAGATCGGCCGCTTTACCGAGGCCGCGGTTCACTATGAGCATGTGCTCGCCTTGGAGCCCGACAATCCAATCGTCCTTTTGCGAGCCGGCCAGAACGCTCGCGAACTCGGACAGCGCGAGCGCGCTGTCGACCTCATCAACCGCGCCGTGGACTTGCGACCCGACGACCCGGAGTTTCTTCGGATCGGCGCGACCATCGACCTGGTTACGGAGCAGTATGATCGCGCTCATGAAAGATTGGATCGCTCTATCGAGAAGTTCCCCTACGATCCCGAGGCGCGTTACACCCTCGGTCGGCTCTTGAGGCTGGAGGGTCGGGTCGACGAGGCCGCCGAGCAGTTCGCCATCGGCCAACGGATCCGTCGCGAGAACGTGGTGGCCGACGAATACCGACGCGAGCTGTTCTTCAACCCCGGCGACTTGGAACTCCGGCGCCGGATCGTCGACTGGCTCTTCGAACACGGTCGCGGCGAGGAGGCCGTCCAGCAAGCCCGGCTCTTGCTCGAACGCGAGCCGCATGACCCAGAGACCAACCGTCGGGTCGCGACTTATTTCCAGGAGCGTGGCGAACACGGCAAAGCCAACTATTTCCGTTCGCAGATCATCGACGAGGCGGGTCGGGACCAGGACCCCGAACAGGACGACGACGTGAGGCGATCTCCCGGCGACCGCTCAAGCTGAGCCCGACTGTTTATCGAGGCGAACTCCCCAATGCTGAGCGTTTCCGAGGTCACGTTCCGCCATCCAGGTCGATCCCGGCCGACCCTGGACCAAGTCACGCTCCGAGTCGATCGCGGTGAGGCCTTGGGATTGGTCGGGGCTTCCGGGGCGGGCAAGTCGACCCTGCTCCGCGTAATTTCTGGACTGGAACGGCATCAGGCCGGCTCGATTCAGATCGATGGCGCGACAGTAGACCGCCTTCCGCCCCATCGACGGGGAATCGCGATGATGCAGCAGACGCCGGCCTTGATGCCGCATCTGAGTGTCGAAGGGAACCTAGTCTTCGCCTTGAACCGGACCGGGCTCGCGCCATCGACAAGGGCCTCGCGGATCGCCGAGATCCTCGAGGTGCTCGGGATCGGCCACCTGGCTGATCGCAAGCCCCATGCGCTTTCAGGAGGCGAGGCCCAGCGCGTCGCCTTGGGACGGGCCTGGATCCGAAGACCAGCCGTCCTCTTGCTCGACGAGCCGTTCGGCCAACTCGATCCACCCCGACGCGCGACGCTGGCCGAGGTCCTCCGGAATCAGCAACGACGATTCAGTACGACCACGCTGTTTGTCAGTCACGATTGGGCCGATCTGGCCCGCGCTGTCGATCGGATCGCCGTCCTCTCCGAACAGGGACGACTGCTTCAGATCGATCGGTATGCCGCGCTTCGCGATCACCCCCGCCATATCGAGGTCGCGAGGCTCTGTGGGCCTGATCGTTGGATCCTTCTCTCGGGTCATTTGGCATCGGATGCCTTGGAGATCCGTGAAGACTCGGGAAGGCCGATCGGTCGAGTTCCGATCCGATCCGAAACCGATCTGAGGATTCTCCAGTCGGAGATTCCGACGCAAGCGGGGAACGGGAGCGACTGCTGGATCGGGATCCCGGCCTGGACGGCGCAGGTCGTTCCCATCGACGCAAGCAGGGTCTCGGACGCCGAGCTCGGTCCAAGCTCCTCCGAACCGGTTGGACGGACCGACGAGACCCTAGAACTTATCGGCGGTCCAGTCCGACCCCATTCACGGCAATGCGATTCGGGTTGGTACGGCCTGATCGAGTTCGCGGGAACGACCCTCAGCGCACGGTTCCCGGGCCTCGACGAACCGCAAGGCGATCGCGTGGCGATCCGGATCCCCTGGTCGGCGCTCCGAGTCTTCGATCGAGCGACCGGCTGGGGGCTCGGGCGATCCAGCCCCGGTTGATACACTCAACGGCAGCGGCTCAAGAGTCTAACGGGAATCTGGCGAGGGGACCGAGCACCGATGTCGGCCTGGACCAGGTCTGTGATCGATCGGCGATGCGTTCGAGAGGAAACGAGGCGGTGATGAGCCAAGCACAAGCGATCCGGGTTCGTGGGGTCCGCCTCTACTTCCTCCCCGTGGTGACGCGGGTACCCTTGAAGTTCGGCCCCGAGGTGACCACCGAGGTGGTCTGTGCTCGGGTCCAGGTCCGGGTTGAGGACGGTCGCGGTCGGTCCGCCTTCGGCTGGGGCGAAACTCCCCTGAGCGCCCAATGGACTTGGCCGAGCCAACTAACCTGGAGCGAACGCAACGAGGCCCTGATCCGCTTCACCAAGCAGTTGGCCGACGCCTGGGCGCAGTTCGACCGGGTCGGCGATCCGCTCCAACTCGGCCATGGCTTCAACGAGCAGGTCCTGCCATCGCTTCATCGCGACTTCAACGCCGAGCGAGGCGCGGAGGCCGAGCCGATGCCCTGGCTGTCGGCCTTGGTCTGCTCCTCGCTGTTCGACATCGCCGTGCATGATGCTTACGGAAACATACTTGATAGACCCATATACAATCTGTACGGCTCCGAGACGCTCCACGACGACCTCGACGCGTATCTGGAGTCGGCCTCGAACAAGGATTGGGACTGGTCGGGTCGGTTTCCCTCGGAGTTCCTCAAGCCTCAGGCCCCGACACGGCTTCGCGCTTGGCACTTGATTGGGGGCACCGACGCACTGGAAGAGGCCGATTTCAAAGGGGACGAGCCCGACGACGGCTATCCGGTCCTGCTCCGCGACTGGATCCGACGCGACGGCCTGACCTGCCTGAAGGTGAAGCTCCGGGGCAACGATGACGCTTGGGATTACGATCGCTTGGTGCGCGTCGGGCGGATCGCGCAGGAGGAGGGGGTCGACTGGCTGACGGCCGACTTCAACTGCACCGTCACCGATCCGGGATATGTCAACGAGATTCTCGATCGTCTCGTGCTCGATGAGCCTCGGACCTTCGGCATGATCCTCTACGTCGAACAACCCTTCCCTTACGATTTGGAGGCACACCCGATCGATGTCCGCTCGGTCTCGGCGCGCAAACCGTTGTTCATGGACGAGAGCGCGCACGACTGGACCCTCGTGCGCCTCGGTCGCGAGCTAGGCTGGACCGGCGTAGCCCTGAAGACCTGCAAGACCCAGACCGGTGCCCTGCTGAGCCTCAGCTGGGCCAAAGCGCATGGGATGACCCTGATGGTCCAGGATCTGACCAATCCGATGCTCGCCCAGATCCCGCACGTCCAACTGGCCGCGCACGCTGGGACGATCATGGGCGTCGAGACCAACGGCATGCAGTTCTATCCCGAAGCCTCAGCCCTCGAGGCCCGCATCCACGAAGGACTCTATCAGCGACGAGAGGGTTCGGTCGATTGGTCGACCTGCCAGGGCCGAGCCGGCTTCGGCTACCGGGTCGATGAGATCGCCCGCCCCCTGCCCGATCCGGCCGCGGCTATTGATGGCTGAGCAGTCCCACCATAGACTGAAAATATCGAGCAATCAGCGGACAGACACCTCATTGGCAGTCCGTCCGTTTCTATCGGGATCGTCCTTCGGCGATTCCTGACAGGATTGGGATGACTCCGACGAATCTCGAGTCGTCCCCACAGTTCGGCGCCATCCGGAACTCTTCGTGTCGGGCTGAGGAACGCGATCGGAATCCTCTAGCAGGGTCCCGGACGACGGAAACATCGTCGTCCGGACCTTGACCTATGGTCGGAGACAACGACAACGGGAGTCCGTGGTCGCGCGGACGTCGATTCGATCCGCGCGACTGAGGAGATGATGCGATGACGATCCCCCCCGCGAGCCGCTCCGAAGCTGAGACCGAGCCGGACCCGCCTTTCGAAATCGATCTTGTCGATGACGATCGGTCGAGCGCCGAGCCCTCGGACCTCAATCCGGAATCGGACCGGACCGTTCAGGCCGAGCCACCTCCATTGCCCTCATCATCGCCACCAAGGGCGTTCGGGTTGGAGGAGATCGAGACGCAGCAACTCGGAAAGATCCGCTATGTCATCGACGAATTGCCGAGCTGGCGTCACCGGGGCTGGATCGATGCGAACGGTGAGCGAGCGATTCGTGCGGAGTACGAAACGCGTCGCGATCGACTGATCACGAGGGGACGGGTTCGCCAATGCATCGAGCGGGCCCGGACCTCAATGGTCCTCCGCCACTTCGACGAGGTCGATCGCTTGGCGAGCAAGGTCCGTGAACTCGATCCAGACCATGACGGCGCTTGGTCATTAGGGGTCGAGAGCCTTCGGGAGCGCCGACGATTGGAAGAGGCACACGCTCTGGCGTGCGAAGGCGTCGAACGTGGCCAGGAACAACTTCGAGTCGTCCGGGACGCGATCGCCGAGCAACTCCAGCGCGAGGCTCCGACGGTCACAACCCCTCCACCCGTTCCTCAACCAAAACCCGTGACTGTTCGGCCACTCGTTGATTCGACGACACAGGTTCGGGAATCCGTTGAGGCGTCGACACCGGTCGCGATTGCCGAGCCGGTCGCGATCGGACCGAGCTGGGTCGAGTCGGCGTTCGCGGTCCTGCAAAGGCATTGGCAGCGCATGATCCTGCTGCTGGGCGGGATCCTCTTGCTGGTTAGTTCGACGGCGATCGCCGCCTTGCTGCTGGGTGATGAGTTGCTCGGATCGACGACGGGTCGCTGTTTCACGTTGCTGGTCTACAGCATGGCGTTCGCCTCGCTGGGCGGAGGCTTGCTGCGTTGGGGGGCGGATCAGGCCGGGCGGATCATCCTGCTGATGGCGCTGTTGCTCATCCCGATGAACTTCACCCTGACCTCGGTGATGCTGAGCGGCCCGGAGCCCTTCGGGATCCGAGTTGCTTTGGTCGGCTTGGCGTGGATCGGCCTGGCAGGTCTGGGAGCCGTCACGAGTCGACGTCTGACCAGTCCGGCGTCTGTTCCGATCGCGTTCGCCCTGCTCACCCAAGGGAGCCTGATGCTGGCATCGCCTTGGCTGGCGACGGGGTCCTTAGTCGATGGCGTCCTAACGTTGCTGGGCTCTTCGGCGTTGCTGTTAGCCTCGACATCTTGGTTGACACGGCGGCTGAGCAAACCCGCATGGTCCGAACCACTCGATGAGCACGACGGTCCCGAACCGCCCTCAGCGCGGGATTGGGGCTTCGGCTTGGGCGTCTTGGCGTTTGCCCACCTTTGGACGACCGTTCGGATCAGCATGCTGATCCCGATGATGGCGCCGCTCTGGTTCGCCTTGCCGACAGCCCTGGGAGCCTGCGCGGCCTTGATGACAACCGGCGCGATCTCGAAGGTCGCCGGTGGTCGAGTCGTGATCGGAATGCGAATCGGCAGCTACGTCCTCGCGGCGTTGGCCCTGACCTTGGCCGTCGTCCGTCCGCTCGACAGCGTTCCTTCGCTGGCGGCGCTCAACACGGGTCTGACCGCAAGCTTGGTCATAGCAGTTTATGTACAGGCATTGCAGATCTGGCGTCATCCGGCGTTGCTCTACAGCACGATGGCGGCCTCGGGCGTGCTCGGTATGGCCGTCTGGGAGGCGACCCAGCCGTGGTCGGGCCTCTTGAGCACGTCGTTGGCCGAACTCTTCGGCTACGGATCGGCGTTGCCGCCCGCGTTCCTCGGCTGGGCCGGGCTGCCGATCGTCACCCTGTTAATGGTCACGGCTTGGTGGATCCGCTCTCAATGGGGGGACGCCCGGCTGGCCAATCACCTGCTGCCGATGGCCTTGACGTTGAGCGTGGTCGGGTCGGCCGTCTCTGCGATCGAACCGCTGGCCGGCGCGATCGGGTTGGCCGGCTACGCCGTCGCCTTGGGAGTGATGGCCTGGTCGTTCCGAAGACCCTGGCTGGTCGTGCTGGCCAGCGGGTCCGGGATCGGCGCAGCGATGCTGGCCGGGACCCTGATCGCCGACCTGACGTTGGGATCGCGTGCCTTGGGCGTGGCCGGGATCGCCGTGGCGTATTGGTTCGGGTTGCGACTGATCCCAAGATCGGAGGAACTCGACCCCTATCGGCAATCCTTGGCGCGGATGATCCGTTTGGCCGGAGTCGGAGCGTTCGGTCTGATCGTGGCCGGTCTGATCTGGGACCCGGTGGTGATCTGGACGACCTCGGCGAGTCTGGGATGCCTGGCGATCCTCGCGCTGCTCCTCTACCAGGAATTTCCCAGGAAATCGCTGGCCTACGCAGCGCTGGGGTACTTGGTGATTGGTGCAACCTTGGTGACTGGGCTGGGCGAATCGTTGACGACCCGAATCGTGAGCGATGTCTGGTTCTCGACGGCGCTGTCCTGCTTCGGCTCGCTCGTCGCGTTCACCACCTTGATATCGTTGGGAGACGGACGTGAGACCAGCTCCCGACGATTCGGGCTGATCCCGATTATCGAGCCCGAGATCCGGATCGACGTGGGCGTTGTCGCGGGGATGTTGGCGATCGTCCATGCAGCGATCATGGTGGTGCTCTTGGGATCCCCTTGGGTCCCGGAACCCTCGAATCTGATCGCGATCCTGCCGACCGGGCTGGCGGCGGGCACAGTCTTCGCCATGGGGACTCGATATCGCACGAGGTACGAGCCCCTGGCCGGTTGGGCGGTCGCCTCGTGGGTCTTCGGGCTGACCGCTGGCATGCTGGCCAGTGGTCCAGTCCTGGGTTGGAGTTCGTCGACGCTCCTTCCGATCGATGTCGCCTTCGCGCTCTCGGCGACCGGCCCCCTGCTCTGGTTGGCTGTAGAGATCCTCCGTCGTCGAGGTCTCGCGGATCCCGCTCAAGGTCTCGCACGCCATCTCGTCCACGGGATGATTGTCGTTCCGATCTTGGTCGTGTTGGTCAGCTCGCTCTTCAGCTTGTGGGACGGCTTTCGAGAACCTGGAGGGTTGATCGGCCCGTTCGCATTGGTCGGGTTGACCTGGATCGGAGCGAACCGACATCGGCCGTCCGCCCCGATCGCTGGGATGGCGATGGCCGGTCTCACGTCCGCGATCTTGTGCGTGGTGGCGGTCCAGCTCGGGACGGTCGATGGGGTGGCGTGGAGCTTTGGGATCACGACCTTGATGGTGGCGTGGGCTTGGCTGGGACTCGGTGAAGCGTTACGGAGGCGATCGTCCGACAAGCCGGTTGCCTGTTGGCTGTACGCAACGGAAGTTGTTGGATGGATTGGTCTCGTGGTGGGCCTGCTCTGGCCGTGGACCGCCCAAGGCTCGCTCGGCCTGGCCTCATATGGTGGTGTCCTAGCACTTGGTGCATCGGTCGCCCTTGGACTGACGCGTTGGGAACACCCGAGAATGGGGGCAGTGGTCGCGGCCGGCTTAGCATGGCTAAGCGGTCAATTCCTGGCGCTCTGGGCTTGGGAATCCTACAGCCGACCGTCTCCCTTGTCCTCCGCCGATCAAATCGCTGTTCTGGCCGGCGCGTCGGCGTTGACCGCCTTCCTACTCCTAGGGGGAGGCCGGCTCGCGCGACGTTTGGGTGCGTTGCCTCTGGCCAACACTTGGCGCGCGGCCTGTATGTATCTGGCGGTGATCGGTTCGTTGCAGGTGTTGTGGTCCGCCTCGATCTCTCTCGATAGCTATCCGATCCTGATGCCGGTGATGCTGGTCCTGACCGCGTTCTACTTGGCCGCCTCGCTCTGGCAGCGACGGTCGTCGACAACCTACCTTGCCTCGGCGCAACTGGTCATTGCGGCCTATGTGACTCTGTTCTGGATCGGTGACGGACAGGAAGGGCACGTCTCGACGCTCGGACTCTTGGCCACGGGGCTAGCGACCGGGTTCTGGATCATTGGGCGCGTCTCGAACCGGTTCCTCCCCGAGTCGATCCGCCCCCGGTTGTCGCGGCCCTGGGAGCACGCCGTGATCTGCTTGATCGGGCTGAGCCTGCCGTTGAACGCCACGTGGTCGTTGGCGTTGGCATTGACGGCGGTGCCGGTCCTCTTGTTGACGATCAGCTTCCCTTCGATCGGATGGATGGCCGCGGTGGCGACGATCCTGACGACCTCGGCGCTCATTGAGGCGTACTCGATCGACCCGACCGGTCGGATCGCCTCGATGACCTTGATGGGGCTAGCCGCGCTCTGGTGGCTGGTCGCGGCGCTCGTCGATGCAGTCCGTGTGCCGGTCTGCCGTCGCCTCGGGCTCGTCGAATTGGCCTATCAACGCCCATGGTGGATCGCCTGCGCTGTCCTGATTGTCCTCGGTCTCGTCAACCATATCGGTTCAATCGTGGCGACCGACGAGATCTGGTCACGCGCCCCAGGGATCCCGCTGAGCGCCGCGGTCATCCTCGCGGCAGTGGTCCGTTGGTTGCCGTTCCGGGGCTGGATCGACGTCGCGTTTGGCTTGTCCAGCTTCGGTGTGATCGCGCTGGTCGATCGCTGGCTCCCGACGATCTCGCATGTCCCGCTGATGCTGATTCTCTTGGGTTGGGGTTGGTTTGAGTTGCGACCATGGCTCGATCGACCACGTCGGATCCTGGAGGGGCTCGGCTGGCAGTTCCCCTGGACCCGCAGCGCGATCGGAGATTGGTCGAGGGGTCTCTCAACACTGTCATTGCTGTCAGCGTTGATCCTGGTCGCGTTGACAACGGCCGACAGCCTCGGAGCAATCGTCCCGTCCGTCGTCTCGGCGATCGACCACTCGGGTTGGTGGACCTTGACGTCGACATTGATCGTCCTGACGGTTGCGAGCGTCCGGATGCCGATCTTTCCCGACGGGGTGCGTTCCGGCGTGATTGGCCTGATCCTCGCAGCCATCGTAGTCTGGACGCTGGTCGACCCCGCACCCTGGATTGGGGTATCCGGTTGGGGAGCAACCCAGCCGATCCCCACAGTCACCTCGACTCTTGGGCTCATCGCCGCGCTGTTTGCAATCGGCCTGAGCGGTCGATCGTCGGAGACGGCTTTGACCTTGCCGTTTGGCTCCGGAGCGATCGACGGTGCGCGATTGCGACAATACGCGGACGGCCTGATCTTCGACGCGGTCGTCTTGTCAGGACTCGGCCTGGTGATGGGACCGTACGCGTTGACCCTCGGACTGACCTGGAAATTCGGGACGATCGCGACTGCGCTGGCAGCGTTGACGATCGCCCAACGTCGGCGTGGAGCGGTCGTCGCCTCGACGATCGCCGCTGTGTTGACGATCACCACCCTGGCTTGGGTTATCCCCGAATCGTTGGGGATCGCGAGCCCACCAGCCACTGGCTTGGTCATCAGTCTGGGCCTGCTCGGTTTGACGATCGCCCAAGCCGGACTGGCCGAGCTGCTGTCGGGTCGTGAAAGGTGGGCCGAAGTCCATGACGCTCTAGAGCGTTCGCAGCTTTGGTTGGCCCTGCTGGTGGCCGTTTGCGTCGGTTGGGGCCTGACTCATGACGTGTCGAGGGGAACGGTCGCTCCCGAGTCCGCTCTGTTGGATACGGGCGTGCTGATTGGTCTGGCCTCGGTCCTTTTCCGAGGTGCGGTCCGTCATGGGGTCGTCTGGCATGGTTATCTCGCTCAGGCGTGTGTGCTGGGCGCTTACCTGACGGGCCGACTGGGATTCCCCGCACAGGCGTCCTGGGACGCGATCGCGTTGTTCGGCCTGGCGCTGATCGATCTGGGGATTGCCGAGGGGCTGGGAGAACGCGGTCCCGGAAGTTCGGATCGGCCGGGACGAAAGGCCATGGTGCGTTCCAGCTTTGCGGGCGCGTTGGTGTTGCCAGTGCTGAGCCTCTCGGCGACGTTCCGATCCGGGTGGGCCTCCGACACGATGATCCTAACCAGCATCGCCGTGACGCTGCTCTACGCTGCTTTGGCGTCGAGGAGCGGCTGGCGTGGATTGGGCTACTTGGCGGGCTTGATCTTTAATGGACTCTTAGCGATGGTCTGGTTCCGCGTCGGTTGGAGCTTGGTCGAACAGCCGGGCTTCTACGTGTTGCCGATCGGTCTGTCGACCCTCCTGTTCGCGGAGACGGCACGACGCGAACTCGGTCGGTCGGGCTTGAACATCCTACGGACCCTGGGCCTTGTGTTGATCCTGACCAGCCTGTCGATCCCGATCTGGCGGACGGCCGACCTGCTCTCGTGGGCGTTGGTCCTGGTCGCCTCGCTGGTGGCCATCGGCGTAGGCATAACGATCCGGAGCCAGGTCTTCCTGGTCTTGGGATTCGTCACGTTCTTGATCGACGTCGGCTACCAGGCGACCCGTGCCGGTCTCGACAATGCCGTGGCTCGATGGGCGATCATGCTCGGGCTCGGCTTGAGCCTTGTCCTGTTCGTCGCTTTGAGCGAGAAGTACAGACTGCTCGTCCGGCTCAAGCGATCGCTGGCCCAAATCCGTCAGTGGGAGTGACCTCGATCCCGTCGAATCAGGAGTCGCCGGGTATCCGGCCGTGCCTATATTGTCCTCACCCTCAATGACGGGTGAGAGGGGCCGAGTCACCAATGCCTCCCTCTGCCAGCGCGATCCTAAGATATTGCGCTGGCTGAGGGGGGAGAAACTCTTCGTTTGACCTGCGCGTTGGGTCGAAACAAGTTATCGAGATCAAACAGGTCGTTAGCTATCTATTCCCTCAGAATTCGATCCCGTACTTCTGAGTCATCCGCTGTCGGATCTCGGTGTTGAGGTTTTTGAGTTGATCGAGTTGACCGTTGACGTAGAAGGTGGCCGAGGTCGATTCCTGGCGGATGGTGTTCTTCATCCGCGACTGGACGTTGTTTTGCCAACCGCTGTATCCGCCGTAGCCATAGCCGTATCCGTAGCTGTTGCCGGAGCCGTAGTAGCCGTAGTTCCCGCTGCTGGCTCGGTATTGGGTCCGGAGCTTGACGTTACGGAAGGCGGCCGAGGCGTCGCGGAGCGCAGCGGTGACGACGCGGCCGAAATCGAGCATCTCGGGGTCGACGTTAAGGACCGGGAGTTGGTCAATCTTGGTAGCGAATTTGCCCAGCCAGATCCCCTGCGAGGAGAGCGGCCGATTCTTGATCTTAGGCTTCATGTCATAGAATTCTTGCGCGACAGCTCGCATCGATTGATAATATTCTTGGGTAGCCTTAGCCACGATCTGTGGGTCAACCTGATCGATGGGTACGTTGCCCTGAGCGGATTCCTCATCGAGGGTGGCTGTGGGGACCGTAACGAAGCTGGAGATCAGCTTCAGTCCGACCTCGCTCAGTTCCCCTTCGAAGATGAACTGCTTGCCGACGACGCCGGCTTCCCAGTTCTCAAGGTCGGCCACATACAGCCCATTGACTTCCAAGGCGTGGAGGGCGAGTTGCTTGGCGATCGGCGCGAGGACGGTGACATCCTCGCTGTGCTCGACTTCGAGGATCCCATAAGCCTTGTCCGTCAGTTCGACGGTCAGGGTGATCCCGACGGCCGAGGCGAGTGCACGGGCGGCAGCAGCTTGATCGATTCCTGCGTCCTTGACGAAGTCGAGGACGGCGAGCTTTTCTTCCAGTTGGATCGGCGAGAGGGCATCGAGGACATCGATGGCCAGGACGATCTGACTCTCGGCCTGATCCCCCGCCACGCGGTAGGCGGCCCGCTGCAGGAAGGGCGAGATGTTCGGGAGGCGACTAACCGATCGGAGCCAACGCGAGACACCTTGGCGATCCTCGGGGTAGTAAGCTCCCAAGATCTTCTCGTCAAGCTTCAGGAAGTAGGTGTTGCGTGGGGTCCAGATCGCTTCAGTATCGGCAATCGTTTCGGTATATCCACGCTCAGCGCGGGCGAGGATCTCGGGACTGAAATCCGTCTTGATCTGGGAGACACCGTAGATCGCCTCGGCCGACCAAGAGTCGCCCAGTTCGGTCCCGACGACCAACAGCTCGGTTTCCGTTGAGAGTGCGAGGCCTCGGGCAGAGGCGTTCCTCATCTCTTCGGCCCAGTTCTCCGCCTTAGCGATCGGCGATTCCAGGATCGCCGCGACATCGTAGACCAGCAGTGTGTTGGTGGAACTGGGGATGTAGCGGAGCAGATTGCGGACGGCCGATTCGTCAGCGGCTGAGGCATTGACCGCGGCGACGATCGAGAGGATCCAAGCCAGCATCAAGCGACGCATTATTGATCTCCAGAGGGGCATGTTCGATCGGCTGAGATGGAGGGATGAGAGGACTTCGATGGAAGACGTGCCACACGATCGTCCGAGATTGGGACGTGGGCCATCCAAGTCGAGTGAACCCGATTCTACGAGGGACCATCGGGCAACTCAATCGGACGCCAAATCGCGCAGCGGGAAGAACCAGAAAAATCGGCAACCTCAAGAGAATCGGGCAGATAAGATTGAATAGTCGTCCTCGAAATCGTGTGCGCCGGTGAATTGGCGGACGTGATCGACCAGTCGGGTCAGCTCGCCGCCGTCGTCATGTTTGAGCCCGACCAGGACCTTGACGAACTGGGAGAAGGGCCACATGGTGCCTTGGCGGTCGGCGACCTCGTAGACCCCGTCGCTGAAAAGGTAGATTCGCGAACCGGGCACAATATCGATCTCGGCCGATCCGTAGTCGAGGTCCTCAAAGGCGCCGACCATCGGCCCATCGGCTTCCAGGAGGATCGGATCGGTCGATCCGCTACCGGGTCCGGGCACCAGGATCGCTGGCGGATGGCCGCCCCCGGAATAGCGGATCCGGCGAGACGAGCGATCGTAGACCCCGTACCAGGCCGTGAAATATTTGTCGCCCTGCTGCGCCATTTGAAAGGTCCGGTTCAATGCGGCGATCACCTGCCCGGGATCGCGGAAATCGGTCGAGGGCAACGATCGGCTTCGGATCGCGTTGAGCACCGAGACCGAGAGCAACGCCGCGCCGACACCGTGGCCGACCACATCGACCAGATAGAAGGCGAACCGATCGTCGTCGAGGAAGTGATAGCCGAAGGTGTCGCCTCCCAATGCGGCCGAGGGGATGAACGTCCAGTCGGTCTGAATTGGGGACTCAGCGATCGGCTCGGGCAGCAGTGACTGGACGTAGCGCGCTGCCTGCGCGACGTCCTCCTGGAGTTGACGGTAGGCGGCGTTGCGCTGCAGGAGCCGAGTGTAGCCCTGCGAGTGATAGCGGATTCGGGCGACCAGCTCGATCGCCTCGGGCAGCTTGACCAGGTAGTCATTGGCGCCCAGGGCGAAGGCTTCGGCCTTGGTCTTGGCTTCCTCGCGGCTAGAGAGGACGATCAAGGGGACGTCCCGGGTCGGCTCGTGCTGGCGGAACCGACGGACCATCTCCAAGCCGTCGATCTCGGGCATGACCAGGTCCTGGAGGATGACGGTGGGCTGAACCAGATCAGCGCGCGCGATCGCCTCGGTTGGGTTTTGGCAAAAGTGGTAGGTGATCTCGGGCTGGTCGCCGAGCATCCGCCGGACCGCCTCACCGATAAGCGCCTGGTCGTCGATGAGCAGGACCGTCACCGGCGCTTCGGTCGGGCTGGGAGTCGTAGTGGCCATGATCGTCGATCTCGGACGGGACAGGGGGACGGTCGCTATCCGGGCGCGCCGAGGCGTCCCGACGCATCGGCGACGTGCCCCATCCTATCGCGTCTGAGTCCCCGACGGGATTCCCGAACGGCCTTCCATACGGTCAATGAACCATACGTCCTTCCCAGCGACGGTCGGCAACGAACCCGCCTCGGGATGAACCAAGCGAAGATGTTATTGACGATCAAACATAATCACTGCGAGACCCAGCCACGTTTTGGATCATCGCTTCAGCCAATGCTATGGGGGGAAGCTCCTGATCGACAGCGCCCAGTTCGACGGCGGCTTTAGGCATGCCCCAGACGACGCAGGAGTCGCGGTCCTGAGCGAAGGTGTGCCAACCGGCCTGTTTGAGGGCCCAGAGTCCCTCGGCACCATCGTGGCCCATGCCGGTCAGGATCGTCGCGACGCCGGGCGTGGACCATCGACGGCTGACCGACTTGAAAAAGACGTCGATGGAGGGGTGATAGAACGAGTTGTGCGGCTCGTCCTGATAGTTGAGCCGACCGTCTTCGTCAAGGACCAGGTGGCGGTCGGTGCGCGCGACCAGGATCCGTGACGGCTCAGGCTCCATGCCTGGATCGATCAAATCGACGGGCCGCTCGGCGGCCTCCGAGAGCCATTTCGAGAGGCCTTGAGCGAAGGCCGGATCGACGTGCTGGGCGATGACCAGGCAAGGCGCCTCGGCCGGCCAGTTCGAGACGATCTCCTGAAGCGCTTTGGGACCGCCGGTCGACGAGCCAATCAAGGCGAGCGGCCGGGTGTTCAGCCCGGTCAAACCGGTCGCCACGCGGCAGGGCGCGCCTAAGAGGCGTTCGACCGAGATGATCTTGTCCAGCAAGGCCTCGGCGCCTTGATAGTGGTCTCGGCTGGCCAAGGTCGGTGTGTCGATGGCATCCAGAGCGCCGTGGCCCATCGCCTCGTAGACCTTGTCTAGGTTGGAGCTGATTGAGGCGGTTACCGCGAGGATCGCACAGGGATGGCTCTCCATGATCAGCCGGATCGCCTCGACGCCATCCATCTTCGGCATGATCAGATCCATTAAGATCAGGTCGGGCACATCCTCAGCAGCGCGTTCGACGGCCTCTTCTCCATCGCGGGCCAGCCAGGCCACCTCATGCCCGGCCACCTCCACGACGATGCGTCGGAGGAGTTCGCGGACCGAGGCCAAGTCGTTGACGATCGCGATCCTCATGGGTGGTCCCCGTCCCCGATCAGGTCCTGGATCGATTCGAGAAACGTTTGGTCGTGAAAGCTGCTCTTGGTCAAATAGAAACTGGCTCCGGCCTCCAGGCCGCGGACCCGATCCTCCTGACGATCTTTGTACGAGACGATCACCACGGGGATCGCGGCCAGATCGGGATCGGCCTTGATCCGGGTAACCAGTTCGATGCCGTCCATGCGCGGCATGTCAATGTCGCTGACAACCAAATCATAGGACCGTTGACGGACCGCGTCCCAGCCATCCATCCCGTCGACGGCCACATCGACCTCAAAGCCGCGCGATTCCAGGAGCTGCCGCTCCAGTTCGCGGACCGTGATCGAGTCGTCGACGACCAGGATCCGTCGGGTTTTGTCCCGATCCCTCGATTTCGAGGTGGCTGAGGTGATCTGGGGGCGACGATCGTGCATCAGATTGTCCACCGAACGGACCAGATCCTCAACATCGAGGATCAGGATCGGCCGGCCGTCGGGCAGGATCGAGGCTCCTTGGATGTCGGCCACGCGCCCCAAGCGTCGGTCGAGCGGGCGGATGTCCAAGTCGAGTTCGCCGGCGATCCGATCGACGATCACCCCGTAGCAGGACCCGCGATCGCTGACCACGACCACCGGACAGCGCTGGTCTGGCGATGGCGGGGTGGATCGGCCTAAGACCTCCCAGGCCGGCACGATCCCCAAGGTCTGATCATCGTAGGCCAAAACCGGTCGCCCCTCGACGTACTCGATCTGATCCGGTTCGACTTCCAGGACGTGGTCCAGTCGAGAGAGAGGAAAGGCATACGGCTCGCCGGAGACCTCGACCAGTAGCGCACGGATGACCGACCGCGTGATCGGCAGGAGCAGGCTGAAGGTCGTCCCACGCCCCAAGGTCGTGCTCACCCGGATCGTACCGCCGACGGTCTGGACCATGGTCCGGACCACATCGAGACCAACCCCACGCCCGGAAACCGGAGTGACCTGATCCCGAGTCGAAAAGCCGGGAAGGAACAGGAACTCCAACAGCTCATGCTCGACGAGCCGCTCGGCGACGGCCTCCTGGACCAAGCCGCGTTGGACGACGCGTCGACGAATCGCCTCGGTGTCGAGACCGCGCCCGTCGTCGCTGAGGCTGACCTGGAGCATCCCGGCAACATGGCGCGCTTCCAGGCGGACGGTAGCCGATTCGGGCTTGTCGGCGACGCGTCGGCCCTCAGGTGACTCGACGCCGTGGTCGATCGCATTGCGGATCAGGTGATTCAGTGGTGCTTCCAGCTTCTCCAGGATGTCGCGGTCCACGCCGGTCTGCTCGCCGTCGACCTCGAACCGGACCGTCTTGCCCGTCGTTCGGGCGAGGTCTCGGACCAGGCGCGGAAAGCCTTGGATCCCGTCGGCCAGCGGTCGGAGCCGGCTGGCGATCACCTCGTGGTGGAGACGTTCGTTGAGGTCTTCGGTCCGCCGCGCCAAGCCTTCGAGACGCTCGATCTGCTGGTGAAAGCTCTGCTGCAATTGGGGTGTCTGGGTCCGAATCTCCTGGATGCCTGCGATCTCGACCCGCCCGCAGGCGTGCGACTCCGCGATCCGACGATGGAGCGAGTCGACTTTCCGGTTCAGGTCGTGGTATCGGATTCGGAGCCCGGCCAACTCGTCGATCAATGGGCGGAGCCGACGCGTTTCGACCAGCGCCTCGCCAGCCAGAGCGAGCAAGCGCGTGAGATGGTCGGCCGAGACCCGAACGACCCGCTCGGAAGGCTCCGCATTCGTCGTCGACGGAGCCGACGGTCGCGCCGTTGGCGTAGCCGAGGAGGAAGATGCCGATTGGGTCAACTCTTCTGGGTGACGTGGACCTGGCCGGGTTGGATCGGATCGCACGGCCGGAGTAAGGGCGTCCGGACCATCCGCGATGGGACGATCGGTTGGCTTTTGGACGCTTGGGGGCTTGTTGGCCTTGGGGTCGGTGTCCGGCTTGGAATGGTCGTTCGTGGCCGGCTCAGGAGCAGGTTCGGGGACGGACCTGTCGGTCGATTCGCCCTCGGAGGAAGGTTCGGACTTGGCCGGAGGGACGGCTTGGGCGTCCTTGAGGTTCGTCAAGGCGTGCTTGACGTGTTCGGCATTGGCCTCGCGCCACGCGTCCCAGTCCGATTCGGGGAGAGCGATGAGTTCCTGGAGCAGATCGACCGCCTGGAGCATCGCATCGATGCCGGCGGGGGCCGTCCCATTGGGATCCTTCTGGGCGGCCACAAAGCGGTCTTCCAAGGCGTGGGCGACCGACTCGACCTCATCGAGCCCAACGACGCGTGCGGCCCCCTTCAGCGAGTGCGCGGCCCGCATCACCTCATGCAGCGAGGCCGGATCAGCGGTCGTATCCTGGGCCTCGGTCTCGGCTCGCTCCAGGGCGAGCAGTCCGTCGACGATCGTCTTGAGCTGCGACTCGGCCTCGCCTCGGAACAGATCGCTCAGCGAGAACTGGCCCAGATCCTCGGTCACGCGCAACGCTCCCTCAGGACGGTGAACAACCGGGCCGCGTCGAGCAACCCGACCGTCTGATCTTCCCAGGTGAAGACCGCCTGAGAAAGACTTGTGGCCTGAGGGAATGTGGCGGGAACTTGGCGCAACTGTTCGTGGTCGATCTGGCGGATCCCCAACACCTCCGAAGCGACGAAGACCCAAGGGCCTGACGGATCATTGAGAATCACCATCCGACGCCCTTCCGAGGACGATTCGGGCGTGGAGCGATCCGCGCTGGGGTCGATATCCGGGTCGATCCCTAACACCTTATCCAGACCGACACAAAGTTGCAGGCTCCCGCGGATGTTGGTCAGGCCGCGGAGCGTCGCCTCGGATCGATGCGGGATCGTTTGGATCGGCTGAACATTGGTGACCTCGACGAGGTCCGCGGTGTTGACGGCGAGCCACTCGCCGCCGATCCGGAAGATCAGGACGCTGGTCGTGGGCGATGGGGGCGGTTCGGCATTGCGGGCGAGGCGTTCGGACCATTCCTCGAGGTATTCCTGAGGAGGAACCCGATCAAAGAGGCGGCGAGCCTGGGAGATCGGCGATTCCTGAGGCACCGTCACGGGCGTGGACCGAGTCTCCGAGTCTTCGTTCGGTCGCGGCCGGCTCACGCGTCGTCCCTCCGCGTCAGGGCGCGACGCCTCCGACGCTCGTGCGCGTTGGCGGCTCGACCGTCACCGCGTCGACGGGCCAACAGGCTTAGGGCTAGCAAGGCGTCGGGCTGGTCGGGATCGAGGTAAACCGCCTTGGCAAAAAGCGCTTCGGCCTGGTCATACTCCTGTTGGGCCATGGCGATCTGGCCGAGCAGTTCGTGGGCTTGTGCGTTGGTCGGCTCGCGATCGATGATCGCCTCGCCGATTCGCTGCGCATCCGGGTAATCCCCACGATCGGCCAAGGTGATGGCCCGATCGATCTCGGCCCCGTCATCGATGTTCCCCGTTGAGATCGGCGCGGGGATGGTCGACTGTTTGTCCCGATCGCGCTGACGAGAAACGTGGGCGATTGGGCTCCGAGGCGGAGACGCGGACGGAATCGTCGGGAACGGCAACGAGATTCGGCCCGCCGATCGGGCGGGAGCCCGACTTTGACCTACCATGGCCGTCGACGGGATCGCCTTCAGAGCCAGGTTCGATTGCTCAGCGCGACCGACGACGATCAGACCTTCTCGGATGCAAACCCGTTCCAATTGACTCAGGACGCGTCGACGGGCCTCGGCTGTCAGATAAATGAGGACATTCCGGCAGAAGACGACTTCAGCGCTCGAGTCGGGGATGAGGTCGTCTAGTTCGAGCAGGTTGGCCCGGACCAGCCGGACGGACTGGCGGACCTCATCGGTCACGCGGCGACCGCCTTGTTCCGGACGGGTGAATCGCCGCTTCAATGGCTCGGGCAGTTCGCGGAAGGCGGCCTCGGAGTAGACCCCGCGCCGTGCGTAATCCAGGACCCGTTGGCTGATATCGACAGCGGTGATCGTGAAGGCCTGACTCGGCAGACCCGCGTCGATCAGGGTCATCGCCAAGGAATATGGCTCCTCGCCCCGCGCGCAGGCCAGGCTGAGAACGCGGAACGGTCGAGCATGCCCCTGGACCAGCCAACGACGTGCCCGCTGGCGAACCTCGGCGAAGGGTGTCGCGTCGCGATAGAACCAGCTTTCCGGGACAACCAATTCGTCGATCAACGCGTCGAATTCGGCGGTATCTCGACTTAGACGCTCTGCATACTCAGCCTCGCCGGTGAGTCGGAGGGCAGAACGTCGACGTCGGATTGCGGAGCGCCATGCGCTCTGGCCGAGCACCGGCGGGTCCAGGCCAATTCGCTCGGCGAGCCGATTGAAAATCCCCGGCATTTTCACCGAGCCCGCGGCATTGAAGGCTTTCGTATCGTTATACGTCATCGGACAACTCGGGATTCGAGCCCTCCAAGCCAAGCCTCGACATAACTTTGGGATCGACCAATCGCGAGCGGAAGAGTCGGTCGGGCTGGACCAACTGGATCAGCTCGGAATCCCGTTCGATGATCGGGCCGAGATACTCCGGTGAGCCCAGGAACGACTCGGACGTTTCCGAGGCACCGGCCCCGTCGATGATCTGGTCGACCCGTTCGGCCAGCACGCCGATCCAGGGGATCTCGGCGGTCGTCATCGGCATCGCCTCACCACCCAGCAGGATGATCCGTGAGTTGTACCGAGACGGCACGGCTTGACCGAACATCAATTGGCCCAGGTCGACGACCGGAACGACTCGACCAACTCGGTTGAAGACACCCAGCAACGACGGGGGCGACTCCGGGATTGGCCGCAACGCGACACGGGGCACGATCGCCTCAACGAACCGTGACGGGATCGCGAAACGGTGACCGGATAGTTCGAAGAGCAACAGCAACATCAGGTCTCTCGCCCTGGCCCAGGAAGGATAGGGTTGACCGTCTCTAGGGATGCGACGACATCGTCATCCCGCATGTCAAACCCGAAAGGTTAGATGGCCGGTTAGCAAAGGCCCTTACCCTTTCATTACGTCTCGAACTTCGAAACATCCTCTTGGAGGTCGGAAACCGCATCGCGCAGTTGCTTGGTGGCCCGGTTGAACTCCTCCAAGGAATCGGTGGTCCGCGTGGCGCCATCGCGGAGCTGGGCCATGGCGTCGCTGATCTGATCGGCCCCCTTGACCTGGGAGAGCATCCCTTCGTGGACCATCCCGAAGCGAGGCAGCGTGGCGCGAACCGCCTCGATGATCTGGCCCAGTTGCTCGGCCAGCGACTCGGCCTGCTGGACCCCAGAATGGACTTGTTCGTGGAACTTGTCCATCTCCATCACGCCGGCCGAGACGCTTTCGAGCATCTCTTGGACGATCCGCTCGATATCGAGGGTGGCCGTGGCGGTCTGGTCGGCCAGGCGTCGGATCTCGCGCGCCACGACCAGGAATCCGCGTCCGTACTCGCCGGCCTTCTCGGCCTCGATCGCAGCATTGATCGAAAGCAGGTTCGTCTGATCGGCCACCTTAGTGATCGTCGTGACGACCAAGTTGATATTGCCGGCCCGCTCGCTGATGACCGACAGCCGCGAGCTGACCGAGGAAGTCGCTTCCGCCAGCCGCTGCATCGTCTGTTGCATTTGACCGAGGCTCGTTCGGCCGCTCTCGGCCAACTCGCCGGTGGAGACAGCCGAGTCGTTGACCTGGGTCATGGTCTGGCTTAGTTCCTGGCTGGTCGCCGAAATCTCATGGACGGCGGCGGCGACCTGGCTGGTTGATGCACCGTAGTCCTGGACAGTCTGATGCTGTTGACGCGCGGTCGCGGCGATCTCCGAGGCCGTCGACATCAGGGAGAAGCTCGACTGCTGAATCTTGCCGATCAGCCTGCGGAGTTGATCGATCATTGACTTCAGCGAGTCCAGGAGCACGCCGACCTCACCCTCGCCGCTCTGGTCGACCTGACGGCTGAGGGTGCCGCCGGCGATCAGACTGGCGATCTCGGCACTGTGCTGGATCGGCCGCGAGATCCGGCGCGAGACTAGCAAGGCGATCGGCACGACGAAGACCCCGAGCACCCCAATGACCCCCACCGAAACGATCCGAAAGTCTCGGATCGGTCTCAATGCTTCGTCGACGGCTACCTCGGAGACGACGCCGAGCTGGAATCGGGGCTCAAAGCCCCAAGCGCTGAGGTAGCGTTCCCCATCGAGGCCGATCACCTCCCCCTTGCCGATCTCTACCTCTCCGTTCTGCGGATCATCCAGAGCCAACCGCATCGCCTCGCCCCTTGTGGTCGATTCGCCGGGCGCCAGTTGAATTGCCTCGCCCGATTCACCCTCGGCGCTTTGGCCGCGCAAGGTGGTGACCAACCGGATCTCGTCCCCGCTCCGCTGACCGGCGTAGACATCGAATGTCTCTAGACGTCCTTTGCTGACGTCGAAGAGCTGATCGATCCGGTTCGGGGTGATGAGGACGACGATGGCGCCACGGATCACCTCGCTCGAGCCAACCGGTCCGACAACGAAGAGGACCGGAACGTCGATGTTCAACCCTTCATAGACGTGGGGTGCGCTGAAAATGGCCTCGTTGCCCCCGGCCAGGATCGTTCGGATCGCTGATTCTAAGGGGGTGTTGGCGATCGGCGGTTCGGCGATCGATTGCAGATCGCGCCAAGCTCCCGAGCCGAAAGTGATTGTTTCCCTTTGATCGACGACCAAGCCAACGGAGAATCCCAACTCCTGAAGAATCCCTTCGAAAGCGACGTAGTTTTCCGCGGAATCCTCAGTGATGACCGATTCGCTTACGCCGGTCGGATCGAGACCTACGCTGAGGAGGTCGCGAAAGACCGGTGAACGCCCCATCGCGCGGACCTCACCGAGCCGCTCCTCCTCGAAGAACTGGAGCAATTCGATCTGGCTCTCGACCGCATCGGCCATGAAGTCGAGC
Source organism: uncultured Planctomycetia bacterium (assembly GCA_964609385.1). Lineage (GTDB taxonomy): Bacteria > Planctomycetota > Planctomycetia > Isosphaerales > Isosphaeraceae > CAZSSM01. The sequence continues at coordinate 485 of CAZSSM010000032.1, read as the reverse complement.
GAGACCTCACGAAGCCCCCCGCCCAGCAGGATCGACATTGAGATCGCCAAAATGACCGGAGGGATCAAAGAAATGAGCAGAAACCACATCAATAAGCGCCCGGCAATCGACCGGGGCAAGAATCCGAGCCGAGCCATCGTCACTCCGGAAAACCTGAACCATCGAGTCAGCAGAAATTGGCAAGGATCGTAACAGGCTCTATCGTGGTTCGCGATGACCCAAATCACCGAAATCCCCGAATCGAACCGTTTTCTCCGATAATCAGAGTCGGAACACCTTGAGCGCTTAGGTCCTTAGCGAGCGGCCAGGGTTGGAATCGAACCGAAGATGATGGGATTAACAAACCCTCGTTCTGCCAACTGAGCTACCTGGCCGATCGGAAACCCCTCACTTGGATAACAGCGATGGGCAATCGAATCGAGATATCTCACAATGGCCAGAGTCGGAATCGAACCGACGACACCAGGATTTTCAATCCTGTGCTC
>CAZSSM010000031.1:0-70741 GCA_964609385.1 uncultured Planctomycetia bacterium | reverse complement strand
TGATCCGGAGGTTGACCGATGTACCGGGTTGGATGGTCGTCTGGTCAAGCGAGAGACGGACACTCGGAGCGACGTTGAGCAGATCCACGGTCAGTTCCAGAGTTGCTTCATTGAACGCCGTGTCGGTTGCGGTCAGTGTGACTGTCTCGGTCGTGTCTTGACCATCAGTCGGAGACCAGGACCAGGTCCAGGTTCCGTCTCTATTGTCGACGACCGAGCCCAGATTCGTCTCAAGCGTCGATGAAGTGAGGTCGCTGACGGCCACCACAGCCGAGATCGTGGAGCCCTCGTTGACAGACAGGGTCGTGTCGTCTGTTGTCAACTGCGGACTCTCATCATCGACTTCGAGCGTGAACGTCTCGCTGGAGGTAGACCCGAGCTCGTCGGTGATGGTGATTGTCACGAGCTGGCCGTCGACCGGACCATCGGCGTAATCGAAGCTCCACGTCCACGTGCCATCACCCTGATCGAGAATCGACCCGAAATCGGCCGACAGGCTCACCGAGTCGTTGCCTGGATCGATGACCGTCCCGGTATATTGACCGTCGAAGTTAGGCCCGACCAGCACGGAGCCGACCTGATCACCAGATGCCGTACCGAGGATGATCGTCGGTGCCAGGTTATTGACCGTCAGACTGAAGCTCGTGTCCACCGCGAGGCCACTGGCTTCGGTCGCCGTTACGGTCACCAGTTGCGAGGCATTCGGGCCACCCTCGGCGATGTAAGTCCAGGTCCAGGTTCCGTCTCCATTGTCAACGACCGAACCCACTGAAGCGGTCAGCGTGACCGGGTCTGTGCCGAGGGTAGCATAGCTGCGAGTTCGGCTCACCGTCGCTCCTTCATCGACGGTAACGTGGTGGCCGCGGAGGACGCTTTGATAGTTGGTTTGGAATTGGGTGTCGGTGAGCGGGATTCCATACATTCGGAACAGGGCAATCTGGCCGTCGAAGGACTGGAACTCCATGTCGCCGGTTAGGTTATTGCCCGAGGCGCCCGTAACATCGGCCGCACCGCCCAAACCACTGGGGTCGGATCCACTCCAGTCGATGACTCTCGCACGCGTTCCGCTGTTGTGGTGAACCAATTCTCCATTGAGGTATAGGTTTAATTCGATCGAAGCATCCGAGTTGAGAACCACGCTCACGCCGATATGCTGAAATTCGTCGAGAAGTGAGTCAGTCAAAAACGTCTCAACAAATGTGTAATCGGGCTGGGAAGGACCCGCAAAGGGGCTTCCGCCACGAACGATAAATTGCAGACTCCTTTGGTTGCTTGAGAAGGCCGCCTCGTTGATGACTAGAGACGCGCCGAAGCTCGCACCACCGGCCTCCCAGATCACCTGATTGGTGTCGAGGTCGTTGGGTTTGATCCAGAACTCCAAGGACATCGATTGGTCCGTGGGATCGATGTCGAGTTCCTGGAACGACTTGGTCGACCGGGCATAGGCGCTCTCGTCGCCGAAGGCTCCGCCGGGGAACTGGTAGGCATGAGTGATGCCTCGAACCGAGGTCGACTCGACCGCAACCCGACTGACATTTTCTCCGAGGACATATTCCAAGGGATCCGTGTCGAGACCTTGGGCCGAGCCGACATGGCTCCAGGTGAGATCCTCATCAGAGGCCTCGCTGGCCCGGAGATCGAGGATCGGCCCGGCGACATTGAGGAAACGCTGGCGAACCTGATTCTCGCTGAGTCGCTCCTGATCGAATCGGACCAGGGCGATCTCGCCATCGAATCCATTGACATTGAGATCACCACCGGCGGGTGTCCCCGTCCCGCCCGTGTTTTGAACAGCTCCGCCAAGCCCGCTTCCATCGTTGCCCGTCCAAATCAAGAGGCCGGACCCGTTTGCCGAGGCAGCCAGTTCGCCATCCAGGTACAGACGAGCTTGGCTGGAATTCGAGCCTCCTTGGAACGTGACCGCCGCATGGATGAAGTCGCCGGTCGAGGTGATTGGGGCCTCCGCAATCATGGAATTGGCACCGTCGCGGACCGTGAACCGAAGCATGGCTTCGCCGGTCGACGGATCCGCGATCAGGACCAACGACGTTCCAACCTGGCTTCCACCCGCTTCCCAAAGGACCTGATTGGTCGTCAGGTCGTGCGGGCGGAACCAGAGTTCGAAGGAGAAGGCGTCGCCGGTGGTATCGGTGATCAAGTCCCGGAAGGATTGCGCGATGCCAATCCCCGACGCATCCCCATAGGCACTGCCGGGGAAGTCATAGGCGGCAGTGATGCCGAGCCGCTTCGAAGACACCGCGTTGAGGGTGACGTTACTGCCGAGGGTGTAGTTATGGGTTTGGTCAACCGTGGTGCTCTGCCAAACGCCATCCTCATCATCGCGACCGCCATCGAAGACCAGGGTCGGAGTCCCAACGGTCTCATCGATCGGATTGGAAACGAGCCGAGGGGCATCTTTGAAGGTCGGGCCTTCATACACGTTGTTGACGTGAATTCGAAGCGTTCCCGGACCTTGCGTCGTGTTCTCCGAGTCAAACACTTGAATGTACAGGTCGACGTATTTCTGATCGTCCGGCAGATCCTCATACGAGAGCGTTCCGCCGAGATAGGTCAGGATGCCTTGGTCATCGACGGCGAACTGCTCGAAACCGTCGGTGCCACCGGTGATCTCATAGGCGGTGAGGTAATCGCCAAAGAAACCGTCGAGTTCTTTCGACTCCCAGATGCTACTGGTGAACGCCAACTGGGAGATGTCGAAGGTCACGCCAGTCTCGGCATTCTCATCGATCGAGTAGTTCGTCAAGTCTCCTCGGAATTCGCCGTAGTCATCTTCGTCGGAATTAATATTGACGACTCGTCCTTCAATGGTCCCCGTATCGACCGCACCAAAGCGGCTGGTGATCGTGATGGTGAAGTAATAATATCTGTCCGGGTCCGACTCAAAATCGACGCCCGCGGGGTCGACGACTGAGATGACTCCGGTATCGGGATCGATCGCCCAATCGTCGGTAACGTCGACTCCACCTCGAGTGACTTGATCAAGTGAGAAGGTCACTTGATCACCGACTGGGAGGATTTCAATGGTGTGGACGGGTGTGCCGGCGAGGCGGTTCTCGGGAAAGCTGAAGAATTGCTCGGGTCGCACAATCGGGTCACGATCCTGCAGCCAAATCTGATTGGCGAAGATCACGTCGGGGTCGGTGTCCCGATCAAGGTCACCGACCACCACGTTACCACCTGTATAACTTGTCGCAGGGAAATTCTGAGTTGTTTCGACAAATTCTCCATCTTGATAGACCCAGATTTCATTTCCATCATCGCTCCATCGACGTCCGACGTTTTCCGTAACTAGATCGAGATCCCCATCGAGATCCAGGTCGACTAGTACCGGCTCTGTCGAGACCGTGGTGCCTAAAGCGCCTCCGAATTCGAAATGCAGGAGGGTCGATCCCGCCAGGTTGGCGATATCGGACTCCGTGGTGGGTACAGTCCCCACGCCCCGATTAATGAAGTAGGCCTTGGCAAACTCGAGACCGTCGACCCGCCCTCCGTTGAACTGTTTGGCGTAGACGAAATCGTTCAGGCCATCTCCATTAATGTCCCCAATAGCGAAATTCTGGAAAAATGACAAAACATTTCCAAGACTGTTATTCGCATCAATGTATGCAGCAACGGCTGGAGACAGAGTCCCGTCTCCCAAATTTTGGGCTATGATCATATGAGGCAAACCTGCGGCAAGCGGAATCAGAATGAGGTCGAGGTGTGTATCGCCCGTCATTTCGGCGAACTCGTAGGTCGTCCACTCCGTGACGGGTATCGAGGATGTTTCCACCCCGGCGTAACTGACCTGACCGAGTTCCAAAAATTGTCCGTTGCCCGTGTTTTGGTAGGTCAGAATTTGAAGATTAGCGGGGTCATTGAACGTGATGTCAAGGAATGTATCATTGTTTACGTCAATAATTTGTACGTTTCTCGAATTTAGAACAACGTATCTTGACCAGTCCACGCCGGGGGTGATCACCTGTCCTTCCGAGAGCGAGCCTGTCCCATCCGCATCGTTCAGGTAGACAGTGATGACCAGCTCCTCCTGATCATCGACATCGAAGCTCACCAGATCATCGAAGCCGTCCTGGTTGAGGTCACCGGCGACCAAATGGGCGGTCTTGCTGCGCCCGACGAAACCGATGCTTGAGAAGGTCGCGTCCTGATTGTTCAGGAAAATCTCTGCTTGATAGACATTGGTATTGCCGATCTCCTTGGCGGTGTAGACGTCAAGGTAGCCATCGCCATTGAAGTCGGCCAATTCGGTCCAGAACCCGACATTGATGGTCGAACCCTCGAGGAAGATCCCTTGCGGACGGGCAGCTTCTTCGATGTAGGCGACGTCCACGGGATCAGCCGTAATCATCGCGCCATCGAGCACGATGATCGGGTTGGCCTCGGTCCCGATCGTGGCTCCGGTCGCGGAGACCGTCAGGGTTCCCTCGGCGACCAAAAGGTTGATGCCCGAGAGGGTGTTGTTGAGGATCGAGCCGGTCTCAGAGGTTAGGAACACCTGGCCCTCAGGGGCATCGATCAGTCCCAGCAACAGATCCTGCTCCGCATTGACGACGAGTTGGCCGGTCTGGGTGACCAGACCATCGACGAGCAAATCACCCAGTCCGGTGACGTCCAATCGGGTTTGGATCAGACCACCAAGAGAGCCTTGGTCGTCGAGTTGGAGTTCGACGGGATTCTCAACTGTGCCAACAGTATCGGCGTAGAACTCGACCGAGTCAGCGATCACGTTGACCACCGGCACGATCTGGTTGCCCTGGTCATCCACCGAATCGTTGGCATCAAGGATGGCACCAGGCGCGGTCAGCGTCAGGGTGTTATCGACGATCGCCGTGTTGAGGTGGACAGCCTGGTTGGCCTGTCCCGCCGAGGAGAGGTAGGCTGACGCACCACTCCGGACAGTCAGCTCCCCACTCAAATCGAAGGTGATCGGTAGGGCGAACGAGCCGATATTGGCGTCGGCCGATTCGATGATCAAGTTGTTCGCTACGATATTTGTACGTGTATCGTTTACGTCATCGATGATCCCCCCCTCGGACTTGATGCGAACGTCGTTCGTTCCCGCGTTGATCTGACCGAGTTGGATGCTCTGGGTTGAACCTAGGAGAATGCCGTCGCCGATCGCGTTGACCACGGGAGCAAACTGGGCGCTGGTCCCCGAGACGTTGACATCCTCGCGAATGGTCAGTTCGATCAGGTTATATTCGTCGGGCTCGACGATCCCGTCACCGTCGTCAACCTCGGACCAAGGGGTCGGCTCCACAACGATTCCATTTCCGATCAGCCGCTGGATCTCGGTCTGGCCCAAAGCGGTGTTGAACAGCCCGACATCGTCGATGCTGCCGTGGAAGGAAGTCGTACCAGCCGCGGTCGACCCGAGGCCGATCCAATCCAGATTAGAGGCGGTGTGTCCGTTCGTGGTCGAACCTGTGACCGAACCGTTGACGTAGAGCGTAATCCTATTCGTGTTCGCATCGTAGGTGATTGCAAGGTGTGACCAATCATTGAGAGAGACATTGCCACCGCTGAGGAACGTCAGATTCTCTTGCTGATTGGCATAATTCAGCTGCCAACGATCTTGGGCGGTGGCAAACAGAGACAGGCCTTGATATCGGATCGAGCCATTGAACTGAGAATCGAGCGTGGTGAATACGGTCCCCAATTGATTGGCAGTGGGCTTGACCCAAGCGGCGAACGTGAAGCTTTGCCCCGATTGAAGCGCTGGGCTGTTCGGGATGCGGATACCTCCACTTCCGTCGATGTCGATCGCGGTGCCGGTCTCTGCGGTCGCACCTGAAGTCCCAAAGGTTCCTCCAAGCACTTGTCCGTCGAACCCATTACCAGTGCTGTTCTGAGCAAACGTGGTTCCATTGGCCTCGTCAAGTTGCCAAGCGGCCACAAGGTTGGGATTCTCATCGAGATAGAAATTCAGATCGGCCGGGTCCGCCGAGAGTAAGGCAACTTTGGTCGAGTTCTCCGAGTCGTCCGCGATGTTGGCCAGATCCCCGTCGATCACTCGGATCCGTTGAACCTCATCAGCCGGGTCGCCAACCGACGCGCTGGTGGTGATCGTGATCGTCTCGGCGATGATGTTGGGAGCTTCTTCGAACGCCGTGGTGTCGGTGCGGTTGGTGACTCCGAGCGACAGGTTCCAGAGCAAGCCGTCCTCGGTGAACCCGAAGTCGGCGGTCAACTCCTCGGTCTCAGCGTCGGTTAACTGGTAATTGAAGCTGGAGTCAAACGTGTTCGGATCGTAGCCGGTGTCGTTGGTCGTGACGTAGCTTCCACCAGGGCCGAAGACCGCATTCAATTCCAAGAAGCGGGCCGTTGCGTCAGCCTCGAGATTGGAGATCTCCTCGTTGGTGTTCCCCAAGGAGAGCATCCAAGTGACCTTCTCATCACTGAATTGGAACTCAAAGGAGCCTGGATCGGTGGGGTCAACCATCTCGTTCCGCTGGGCCCAGTATTGAGCGTACTCATAGTTTCGCAGCTCGACGGTCTCGCTCAGGATCAACGCCTTGCGTTCCTCAGCGGCCTGGTTGATCAGACCGAGGCTCTCCCAGAGCGAGACCAGTTCGCTGATGGTGTCCGAATCACGCTCGGCCGAGGCGAACGCGGTAGCGTCCCGGAGGCTGCCATCGGGCACGTCCAGGGTCACCGCGTTGGCTTGGACAGAATCGATGTCCAAGTCACCGTGGACCTCTTGGATAAACACCCGATTCCCACCCAAGACCGTCAGCGTTCCCGAGGCCTCGCTTGCGGTGTCGATCTTCAAAGGACGCGAGAACGACCCGATGTCCGAGGCCGCCGAGAGGATGACCGAACCGGTCGAGATCACAGGGGACGGCCCCAAAGCCTTGAAAATGGCTCCATTGGTCGCCTCGACCTGCACCAGTCCATTTGAAGCGGTTTCAATCACGCCGAGCGAGAGCAGATCCGAGGGAGAGCTGAGTTGGATCTGGCTCTGGCTGGAGGCGTTCACCCGAGAGCTGACCTCGCCGTACGTTTGATCGAGGTAGACCGGACCGAGCGTCCCGATACCACCCGGAGCATGCAACTCGAAATCCTTGGCCGTGAGGAGGCCGAGGGCGTCGACCGACTCGATCGTCGCATCGGTATTCGAAACGGTCCCATCGGTATCGACGCCGGCGTTGATCTCGAGGGTCCCGCCCCGCGTGGACACGGTCCCGCCGATGATCACCGAACCCAGTGAGTCCACGGTGATCCCACCGCGATCGTCACCGACGAAGGTGATGTCGATCGGAAAATCGGCCTTCACGCTATGCGTGTGGGTGGTGACCGTTTTGGTCCATTCGGTGATCGTGTTTTCGTACTCGGTCCGAAGCAGATTCCCGAAGATACTGTAAACCTCGGTCACAAATTCGTACCAATAACGGTCGTCCAAGCTGTCGTCCGAGGTGAATCGATAACGGTAAACATCATTTGATTGATTCGCATTGACTTCCACATACGTGCCAGCGGATTCCAGCTCGCTTTGCTCATTATTGACGTCACTGATCAGGTTCCGAGGCTGTCTGATTTCGCTGAAGGACGGCGAATAATTGGTCGTGTTCAATCGATAGATTTGGGTGCTTCCTTCTGAACCCGAGGAGACCCAGTTGTATCGTGAGCCGGTTTGTAGTTCGTATTGGACTGTACGGCCCGTCGAAGTGGTTAAGTGCGTCGGGTTGCCGTCAGAGTCCACGGTCTCATTGGTCAGGACTTGGATTTCATTACCAAGACGGGTGATCGTGGTCACCAAGGATCGTTGACCCGGGGCCGCTTCGTTTCTGCGAGCCTTCTCGACCAGCCGAATGGTTCCCTCGATCCCCTGCTCATCGTCGGTCCCACTTCCGACATCGAGGTCGCCGATGTTGATCGGGAAAGGCGTTTGATTCTCGACGTCGATAGTGCCGTAGCCATCAAGGACCCGAAGTTCACCCCCGGACGTGTTGAGGATCCGGTTAGCGGTCAGTTGCATGAAGCCGCCCTCGACCTCGATCGAACCGACCAGGATCAGAGTCTGTTCCTCGGCATCCCACCGGAGGGCAAGTGTCTCGGCAACGTCATCAAACAGGGTGTCGCTCGTGTTGCCCGATGCAACTTCGATGTACCTCGAATCGAGGTTTGTGTACCGAGATGCATTGGAACCAAAAATCTTTTGTACATTGTGTGTCGCCGTTAGTTGTGCCAGAAGGGCGCTTAAAGACCCATCAGAATCTGTAATGGTGACAGTGTGATAAGGGATTCCGCTTTGGATTACGCCATTGACGTTGATGTTCTCGCTCGTGATCAAGACGTTGCCCGCCACGATCGTCGAGCCCGCATCGTCGCTCACACTTCCACTGGTCCCAGCAATTGCGGAAATGGGATTCGAAATCAGGGACCTTGCTGATTCGTTCGCCTGGGCAAATCCCGAATAGAGATCGAACGGATCGCCGCCAACGTGGAAGAAGCCATCGCCGTTGCTATCCGAGCCGCCGAAGACGAAGTCGCCGCCGCTGACGATCGACAGGCTGCCAGCGGTCACGCTGCCGTTGATCAACACGCTGCCATCACCACCGTCGATCGTGACATCACCGCTCCGGTTCGAGACGTCGCCCTCGAAGAGCAGGTTGGCGATCACGGCTTGGCCCGCATTGGGCACGTTGGTCACGGCGATCAACGGCTCAGTCGAGGCATCGGCCGTGCTGCCGGTCTCGTAGCTGAAGGCAAAGTCCAAATTGACCAGCGAATTGAGAACTTGGTTGACGTTCAAGCTGGCGATTTCCGAATTGGAGCGAACTTGAACTTGATTGAATCGAATCTGACCACCCGGTCGGTCGGGGATGACTAATCCGTCGAGGAACAGCGTCAAGGACGAATTGTTGATGATTTCAATGGCCGTATCGGTCGGTGCTGTCAATGTTCCCCGACCGCGAAGGTCTTGGCCCTCAATCGTGATATTGCCCGAGGTGGCGTCGATCGCATCGATCCGCGCCGTGGGGAGCGAGACACCGGAGACCCGGATCCGGTTGCCAGTGAAGTCCATCGTGCCACCGAGATCGGAGATCAGCTCGGACCAGAAGGCTTCTTGCTCGGCATAGGCTGTGGCCAAGGAGGTTCCTTGGAACCAGGCGTTCTCGGCCACAAGGGTATTGATTCGTTCTTCCAAGGCCTCGTCGAGGCTGAAGTTCTCCTCGATCGTCACCTCGAGGTTCTGGTCAGAGCCGGCTGTGACAATGCCGCTTCGATTGAGTTCCAAGAACCTGCGATTGAACAGGCCGACCTCGACATCGCCATCGACCACAACCACGCTCGTCTCGCCTTGCGACTCGATATTCGTGGTCGGTGAACTTCCGTAGTTCGATTCGAACGAGGAGACCGCCTCGGTGATGACGACTCCAGGCTCGGTCAACAACGAGGCATCGCTGACAGCCCGGACCCGTGAGTCGGACTCGACTTGGACGAGATTGGTCTGGATGAGTAACGCTTCGGCGATGATGTTGCGGGGATCCGGGATCACGTTGGTCGCATAGGTGTCGGCGTCGGCATCGAGCAAGAAGAGATTGGTCTTGGGCACAGATCCATTGACCCCTTCAAGGACCCCATCCTGCCCGGCCAGAAGGTGGACATCGTCCTCGGACTCAATCAGGGCTCCGCTCGCGACCTGAACCACATTGGACGTGTTCACCGAGGTCGACCCGAGGGTCTGATCGTCGGGGAAGACTCGACTCTTGCCCAAGGCCGTGGTGGAGGCCGTCAGCGTTGCGCTGGAGCGAGTGGCCAGGTTGATCTCGCCAGAACTCTTTAGCGTGGCATCCTCACCGAGGCTGACGGTCGCATCGAACCGCTGGAGATGCACCAGCGTTTCGGCGTTGATCGACCCACCGAAGAGGCTCGTGCTGCCCAGGTCGGTGAAGCTCAGTAGGTGAGCATCGTTGGTCGCGAGAATGTCTACTCCGCCCATAATAGCCGAGCGATTGCCCGTCAATACATAATCGGAATTCACTTGTGCGTTGTCGCGGATACCGGATTCCGTATCGTAATCGATATTGATGTCGTTGAGGACTTTGCTCTTGGCCCCGATGCCCGCAGTCGTACTGCTAACCGTGATGGCCTGGCCGATCCCTTGATCGTCCTCGGACAGTTCGGCGTTATTGCTGGCGGAGATGTCGATCGTCGTGGCGTTGACCACGACCGATTCCCCGATCAGGGCGTTCACATCGGAGTCGATATCCGCGACATACTTCGCACCACCCAGACCAGCGATGATCGCTAAGGCGAAGTCGTGCGACGAGCCCGTCAAGGCATGAGTCTGGCCGGCTCGAATCGTCAACGAGTTCACCTGGATGACTTGATCGTCACGGGTGTTGTTGAGGATCGCTGCGGTCGTCGAGCTCTCGCTGGCGATATCAACTTCGGTCGCGAAGCCGGCTCCCGACGAGTTCTGGGCACTCGCGGTAAATCCAAATGAGAACTTGTTGTTCTCGGCAGATCCGTCGAGGCTCTCAAAGCCAGTGGCGAGGATTTCCAGGGCGTTCGCCGTGACACTCACACCATGACCGATCAAGGCCGAGGAGGTCGTCGCCGCGTCGATGACGGAGACGTGGGCCCCCGACGCGACGATGCCCGCACCACTGCCACCGTCAGCGTTCGCTTTCAGATCGTTGAGGATCAACGATTGAACCGAGACGGTACCCGTCTCTGCTGTGATGGTACTTCCCGTTCCAATGGCCGCATCGGCCGAGGTCTCACTGCGGGCCTCGACCGTCGCGCCCACGATGGTCACCAAGAACGACGCGGAGACGCCGAATCCGGTGGCCAGGGCCGAAGGTTGATCGTTGAGGAGACCTTGGGTCGCGAGGATCCTTAGATTTCCGTCGGATTCGATCGTGTTGTTCGAACCCACCGACGCGACGATTTGCGGCGAAACGACGGCCAACACACTGACACCGCCGCCGGCGACACCGCCGGCCACTTCAACCCCGAACCCCTGGGCGATGACCTGAGCTTCGGCGTTGGCCAGAATCTCGACGTCTCCGGTCGTATAGATTTCGACCGAGTCAAGCGTCGCGGCTTGGACGACCGGGTCAATGCGAGCCTGGACTCCGGCGCCGGTCACCGCTGCGCCTGCACCTGCGGTGACGGCATAGGCCTCGGCCCGAGCTTGGGTCGTCGTGCTCGTTGCCGAGATGGTCACCGAGCCAAGCTTCGTGTCGGTCGATCCCAGCTTCGACCCATCGTCGACGATCGCCTCGACCGTGCCACCACCAACGACGATCGCCCCAGCGGCTCCCCCGACCGCCAAGCCGATCGAACCACCAGCGGTAAACGCGTGGAGATCGCGGGTGTGTTGGGCCTCGAGGGTGACCGAGTCGGCCGCGAGAACTTCAACATTCTCGTGGATGATCGCGCTTTGCACACTGTTGACCGTCGACACGGCAAACTGTGCGGCGATGGCCACCAAGCCGCCCGTGCCGGCGACGCCATAGATATCGGTCGTCTCGTCGGCGGCGGCAGAGATCGTCAGATTTCGGCCCACCGAGAGCGACGACCCCGACCCGACCTCCGCCGAGGCGCTGGAGGCCACATTGGCGATGGCGATCCCGGCTCCTCCACCGAACGCCCCTGCCCCAACGGCGCCGCCGATCGACGTGATCTGGGTTTCCTCATAGGCGTGAATCGTCAGATCGCGACCGGCGTTGATGGTGGCATTTTCCCCGATCACCGCTTCGGTCGTGCTGACCAACGATTCTCCGAAGATCAAGCGACCAGCGAACCGGCTGAGGCCATCGGTGCCACTGCCGATCGCTTCGGCGACCTCCTCGGAGTTGTCACCCGGATCAATCGACTCGCTGCTTTCGAAGCCGGCATCGACCGTTGTGATCTCATCGGCGATCGTCTCGGTTTCGGTATCGAGACCGCTCAACGAATCCACCGTTTCGCCGTCAACGTCATATTGGCCGTTCATCGAATCGCCGATCGTCCACAGCGAGAAGCCTGCTTGGAGGGCGAACAGCCCGCCGCCGGCCGAAGCCGCGAACGAGGTGATCGTTCGCTCCGAAGCCGCTTCGGCTCGGACATCCTGGCGAGCTTGGACGAGGCCGGTGTCCGTCCCGGCAGTGCTGTCCTGGTTCACGTCCTCCAAGATCGCCGCCTTCGTATCATTGGCGATCGTCCCGATATCGAGACCCGCTCCGATCCCGACGGCTCCGCCGTTGATCGCACCAGCCAGGCCCGTAGCGCGGACCTGGTTGATCGCCGTGACAGCGACCGATTGTCCGCTGTGCGCGTTCGAGTCGTTCTCTGCGTCAGTATTGATCTGGGCGTTGCGATCGATGTAAGCGGTGGTGTCCGAGTCGACCTGTTGCCAGGTGATCGCACCGGCCAGGCCGACCGCCTTTCCGCCGCCGCCGGCTGCTGTGGCGGCGAACAGATTCTCGACCGAGTAGGCACTGACACCGACCCCTCGCAGCGAGTCGGTCACAAAATCGTCATTGGCTCGATCACTGGTCAAAATCTCAAAGGTGTTTTGGGTTCCTTGACCCAACGCGTCGACGGTCGCCGCTTCACCGATCGAGGCGGTCGTGTCCTTCTGGATGAGCGAGAGGCCCACCGAAACACCGAGGCCCGTACCCTTGAAGGCGATTCCCGCGGCACCCGCGATGATGTCGGAGTCGGTGATGTCCTGGGCGACGACGACCACATTGCCACCGGCAAAGACCGTCGCGTTGTCACCGATCGAGGCGATCGTCGTGTTCGTGAGATCGAAGACCGCGAAGGAGCCGGCCCCGGCCAAGGTCCCGGAGGTCCCCGCCACGGCCAGGCCGATGACCAGGATGTCCTCGAAATTCTGGGCCGAGACGTCGACGTTCCTTCGTGCTTGAACGTTGGCCGAATCGCCGATCCGTGCCTGGGTGTCCATGACCACGGCGCTCACGCCGATGCCGGATGTGGCCGCCGAGCTGGTCTGGCCCTTGCTAATCGCGGCCCCACCGGTGATCGTTCGCGTGAAGAAGTCCCCGCCGGCGGCGACGTGGACCGACTGGTTCTCACCGGCACTCTCGTCGACGGTGGCGTCCTGGTTGATCTGAGCGTTGTCGGCGATCGTGGCAAGCGTCGTCACATCGACGCCGTTCCATGCGAAGGAAATTTGGATGGCCAAGTCGGACCCCACCGCCGCACCCGCGTTGTAGATCTCGACCTGGTCGCTGTTGACCGCGGTGACCGCCACGCCCTGGAACCCGCTGATCTGCTCGGGCGTTGCCTTGCTGTTCTTAAAGTAGCTGGGGTCGTCGAAGGGCAGGTTCGAGTTATCCAGGTCGATGTTCGTCCCGTAGGTGTTCGGGTCCTCATCCTCGTCGAAGGTCGCGAACGTTCCGGTATGGACATCGATTCCATCGCCACTAGCGAAGGCATCGACGTCGGCGGAGTCGCCAATGGAAGCCTCGGTCGTCTTGGTGATATTGGGGACCCCGATGGCGCCGCCAACTCCAAGATCGGATGCGAAGGCGAAGTTGAGGTTCAGCACGGTCAGCTCGGTCCGCTCTTCGGCCGAGACGAGCACGCTGTCACCTGCGGTCACGTGAGTGATGTCGTCCGAGGCGCTGAGAATGAGTGCCTTGGTGGTGATGTCGTATTCGGCATTATTCACACCACCCGCAATGGCGAAGTCCGATCGACCCACCGCGACCGAACCGGTGACCGAGAAGGCATCTTCGTTGGAGACGGCCCGCACGATCACGTCCCCCTCGGCTTCAACGACCGAACCGGCCCCGATCTGGGCGAGAACGTCCTTGTCCATCGTGGTCACATCGATGCCTGCCCCGATCCCGTTGCCTTGCAGCCCGATTGCGGCAGCCCCGGCCACCCCAACGAGCGTCGTCTCCTCATTGGCCCGCACGACCACGTCCTGCGAGTTCGACTCTCCTCGGGTCGCCTCATTGATGCTCGCGCCCGCACCGATCGTGGCGTGGGTCGTCTCATCGAGATTCGTGAAAGTGGCCGAGCCGGCAATCGCGAAGTTGCCGTCCGCATTGTCGACCGTTCCGCCGGCGGCGATCGTCGTGAGGGTATCGTTGGAGTTGGCCAAGACGAGCAAGCCGGCGCGATCCTGGCCGGTGATCGGATCCAACTGGCCGTCGGCTTGGATCGTGACGCCATCGCCGACCGAAGCTTGGACCGTATTGACAAACGTGAGCGTCGAATTGGCGATGCCGATCGATGAGAGCACGCTGCTGGACTGATTCCCCGATGTCCCGCTGATCACGATACTGCCGCCGAGCGAGAACACATCGGTCTCATCCGAGGCGGAGACGAGCACGCTACCCTCGGCATCGACGACGGTGTCGGATCCGCTAATCGAAGCGGCCGTCTGGTTCTTGACCGTGTTGATCGAGAACGACCCCTGCCGACCCTGGTTACTACTGCCAACCCCACCCGCTCCGACGGCAACGATCGACGGCACCGAATTGGCGATAACTTGAACATCGCCGGCATCGGTCGTGACAGTCGTGTCTGTGATCTCGGCGGTCACCAGGTTCTCGACTCTGTTGACGGTAAGAGCCAAGCCGTTCGCGGAGGCTCCCCCTTGTGTGCCGTTCGCACCAGTTTGTCCCAACACGATCGCCACCGTGCCGGAACCCCCTCCGATGAATGACCGATCATCGGCCAGAAGACGGACGCCTCGACTTGCCGTGATTCCCTCACCACCCGATCCTGCCCCTCGGATGCGGGCTTGGGTGGGAACGGCTACCGTGTTGATACTGAAGCTCAAGGCGAGGGCAGTTTGTTTGCCGCCGGTGCCCGTCACTCCGGCAATGCCTGCTGCGATTCCGACGATGGTATTCGTCGTATCGGCCAGCAGCTCGACCACTCCATCGGCCGTCACGTTGGAATCTTCGATCATCGCCAAGGTGCCGATGGGGTCACCCTGATCTCGGTTCGGAGAGACGATTCGATTGATGACCAGGGCCGCGCCGATTCCTAACTTGTTAACCGACCTTCTGTTAGCAATCGCATTGGATGACGATGGATCATTCCCGGAATTAAAGACACCCCCCAAAGATTGCGAAGAGCTACGAGATTCCGAGAAACTCGCGCTACTATATCTTTGGATTAATCCATCAGGTTGACTTAGACTTGCGGCTTGCGCTTGAGCATTTGATTTATCCGAAGTATTGTTTTTCACTAACGTCACAGAACCAGATACACCATAGATAGTAGAGTTATTCTTTGTATCGAGAATGACTTTTCCAGTTTCTGTCTGATTTGAGATGCCCACCACCGTGACGTCTGACTGATTCACGATTCGCGTAGAGACATCGCTCGCAATCACATTGTTCACGACGGAACCGGCGAAGCCGAACTTCCCAGCAACCCCGGCTAATCCCAATGCCACGCCGATGATCATGCTGGAATCGACGGCATCGACAATCAGGTTGCCTGCCGTGACCGTGAGCTGGGTGTTATCGATCAGGGCATGGGTTTGATTCCGAATGGCGTTCCAGGACAGGGCACCCGCTAAACCTTTGGAATTCGCCGTGGAACTGACCAGGGCCACAGCTCCGGTTCCGTTCGCAATGAAAGTTTCATTCATCGCGGCAAGTCGAAGGTCGGTGACCGAGACATCAGCATCGCGTAGGATGGTCTCTGTCGTATCGCGGACAATCTGGACTGCAACACTCCCCGCCCCGCCGATTCCGAACTTGGCTTCGCTCGTGGAGCGTGTCTCAGACACGGAGAACTGCCGTCCTGGATCTTGCCTCAGCAAGACTCCAGCCAATGAGACCGAGATGATTTCGCCGTTGTTGTTGGCGGTGACCAGACTACTCCCCGTCGAGCTGATAAACCCGGTCGAAGAGACCGGTTCAGCCAATTCGTGCTGATCCCCGGTCGCAAGGGTCCCATCCAAGTCGACGACCAACCCGGTATCGGGGTCGATCAACTGGATCGTTGTTCCCTCCTCACCGACGATCGAGACGGTATACTCCTGGCCGTCGACGAGGCCGCCGATCGCATTGCCGCCGTTGGTCTGGTAAAGGACCGTTTGGCCGTCGGTCAGACCGTGGGCCTGGCCGAAATCGATCGTGTCGGCCGAACTGTCGACGCCAGGGTTGGGGTCGATCACCTTGCCAAAGCCGTGCAGCGATCCGGTCGCCACGTCGACATCAACTTGAATGGCGTCGGGCTTGCGGGACAGAGCATCCTCGGCGGTCTCGGTGAGGCGGAATCTCGTATCGCTAATTTTGATTACATAGTAAATATTACCATGGCCGAGGCCACCGATATCCTCACCACGGCCATTACTGTAAATGACCGCATCCCCAGTCTCGAAGCCGTGTTCGAAACCGAGGTCCAGGGTCCGCTGCTTCTGGCGGACTGTGATAGTTGAGGGATCGAACGTCTTGCCCAAGCCGTGCGTCGCTTGGGTGGTCACCGAGGGATCCAAGCTCAGGCGAAGGCTGTGCCCCGTCCCGGAGCCAACGGACCCATCAAGATCGATCCGCTCATAAGCTTGGAACAGGTGGGTCGTGTCGGTTTCGCCCGAAGGTGAAACGGTGATGGCCGAGACATCTGACCGGAAGCCGTGGACCCCCGCCGCGTCGGTGTTGACCAGCTCCAGTGGCTGACCATCGGGGGACAAAGCCAATTGCAAACCTTGGTAGATCGTGACGTCGCTTCCCAAGTTGAAGTCGAGAGCGGTCTCGCCACCGGTCGGGATCGCGTAGAGGGTCTGGCCCGGGGTCAGCGTCTCGAGTGATCCGGTGTCCGGATCAATATATTGCAGTGCGAAAATTGTCTCGGAATCGGGGTCTGCGTAAAAGTCATCGATTCCATAGACCAGCGGATCGTTGAGCGCGTAGGGATGAGGCGCTCCGAAGGTGATGGTCGTTGCGACGTTGCCTTGATCGTCGGTTTCGTTCGTCAAGGTCTCGACCGAGTCGAAGAACCACCAGCGGGCCTTCTCGGCCAACTCGGGAGTCTCAGCCAAGCGGAGCGTCGTCAGTCCAGTCGGGACGACATAGTAGACGTGCCCATCGACCAACCCGGGGATTGGTGTGGCTGAGCCCCCTGGATTCACCGCTGAGTAACGAACGGCGCTCTCGTGACCAAAGGCGTGCTCATCGCCTAAGTCGATTTCGTTCGTCTCCGAGATCGAATTCGCATCGGCAACCAGACCGGGATGGAGCGTGTGCGCTCGACCCGCAGAGTTGGATGCGTCGAGCGAGATGGAATCGCCGGTCAAGGTTTGGAGGCGGACTCGGAAATTGTCCACGACACTGATTTGCACGACTTGGCCATCGGTCAAGCCTCCGATGGCTGTTCCGCCCCCGTCGGTGTACACGAGCCGCTGACCATCAGACAAACCGTGCTCATAGCCAAAGACGAGCTGATTGTCACGAACGGTGTCCAGAGGATCAAAGATGTGATCGAACGAGGCCGTGGCCAAGGAGATCGCATCGGTCAGGGCAACCTCGGTCGGGCTGATGGGGATGACGTAATATTCGCCACCCGCTTCGAGGCCGCCGATCGCTGCACCGGTGCCCGGGTCGTAAATGACCCGATCGCCAAGTTGGAAACCATGCACGTATCCCAGGTCGATCGTGTCTTGGCCTGGATCCGAGGCGATCTCGTTGGGTCCGAAGAGGGTCGTCAGGCTTTCGGCCGCCTCCAGGGCTGAGCGGGCGAGCTTGATCGTCGGATCGCCCGAGTTGTCCGAGTCGCCAATGATGTTGACAAAGTAGGACTCGCCATCGCGGAGGCCGCCGATGCTTTCATCGCCACCGGCAACGTAGGTGACCAGGTCCCCTTCGGCGAGCCCGTGCTCATAACCTAGATAAATTTGATCGGCAATATCGACACCAATCCCCAGGTGAGGGCTCAGGTCTCGGACCAGGTTTCCAACGACCGCCCGGGTCTGGCGATGGATTTGGTTCACCCCAATGGACACCCCCGCCCCAAGGCTCCGGCCTCGGGAGAACGCACCGGTTCCGCTATAGAGGCCGGCGAAGTCATCGGAGACAACGGCCATACTAACGTCTATAACGTAATATTGATCTGTTAATGCTGAGATGTGGTCGTCATCGGTGGTCACTCGGCCGTCACGATTGGTATCTAGGCTCAGCAGCGGGTTTCTACGCCTCAGGGTATACGAGTCGACTTCGGACCCAGCCCCATCGGAGTCGAGGGTCACGCTGACGGGGATGAGAAAATGGACCCCCTCGGCACTATTGGGATCAAGCGGGATGACGTTGCCATCAGGCGCATCGAGGAGTTGGGCCGAGCCGGGCGCCACGACGTCGAGATAGTAGAGGCCGCCGCTGGATAGAGTCGGGAAGGCCGTCGCGTTGCTGGCCGGGAAGTAGCGGACGGGTAGGTTATCATCGTTCTCGGGATGCCAGGATTCGGGCAAGCCTGAGATCGTGTTGTCCGAAACGTCCGTCTCGGTGTCGAAGCCGGGCAGAAGCGTATGTCCAAATCCGGAGGTCGACTCCAAGTCCAGTTCGATCGGAGTGAGTTCGGCGTCTTCTAACTCGGCGAGTTGAACGGTTGTTTCACCGACAACGAT
The DNA here is from genome assembly GCA_964609385.1 of uncultured Planctomycetia bacterium. GTDB lineage: Bacteria > Planctomycetota > Planctomycetia > Isosphaerales > Isosphaeraceae > CAZSSM01. Next base: position 52,170 of record CAZSSM010000031.1, on the reverse strand, counting down.
GACCTGATAGGACGTGCCGTCGGTCAAGCCCCCGATACTGCCGGCCTCACCCTCGAGATCCTCACCGTAACCATTGATGTACTGAACGATGTCGCCGTCTTCTAAGCCATGAGCAAAGGGCAGGGTGATCGTGTTGGTATCAGGATCGACTCGATAGACCGGCTCGTCGTCGGTCCCATCGATCTGTTCCAATGGGTCGAACATGGGCACATCGGAGAAGAACCCCTGATCGCGGAGGTCGATCACGTCATAATCACGGGGAATTTGGACGACCTGGCCAGCGTCGATCGTAATCTGGGCCCCGTCGTCGATCTGGGCCAGCGTGTAGTGGTCGACTTTGAGCGAACTCGCCGCCCCGTTGAAGGTCAGCATCCCTTCGGCGACGCCACCTTGGACGACCGTTGCGATTGATCGGTCATCGGTCCGGGCGAGCACCAGGAGACTGCCCGTGTCGACCACCGCGTCGGAGAGAATCTTGGCGTTGGTCGTTCCCCGGTAGACCGAGGTGAGCACCGATCCCCCGACTCCAGACCCCCGCGATGCAGCGCCGGATAGCCCATAGCCACGGGGTAACGGCAAGGCCGTCAGGAATTGCCCGGAATTGTTGAGCGTGTCATTCTCGTTGAGTGCGACGACCGAGGTCTGTCCCCCTGCGGTGATCTGAGCCCCCTCCTGAATCACCGCGTTGCTGATGCTGTCGAAGCTGAAGACGTTGATCGAACCACCCAGCGTACGCTCTTCGCTCCTGGCAGACGCTTGAGCCCAGGTGGTGAAAAGCCCATTCTGAACACCCAGATTCCCATTGAGTTTTTCTCCAATAGAAAATGATTTTTCTAGAGTGTTCAGGTCGTTCCATCTCCACCACCGTTGCTCCCAAGGAATTTGCGCGGTCGACTGGACCGTCACGTCTCCCGCGGCGGTGACGCTGGCCGACTGGCCGATAGTGGCCTCGACATGGTTCGTCAGATTGCCGACGAGCAAAGCAATGCTCAACGCGTTATCGCGGGTGTTCTTGGCCGAGGCACTGGATTCGACTTTGCTCGTGGCCCGAGATCGGAAACGATCCGACGAACGGGCATCGACCAGGACGCTCCCGCCGGTCGACTCGACCGAAGCTCCCGAACCGATGCGGGCTTGGACGTTGTTGGTCTGGAAGGCGAAGGTCAACCCACCAGCAATCCCCGTGGAGCCGGCCGTGGTATCGTTTTGAAATCGTCCCAGTCGCTGTTGGGCCGATGGGCTTATCGTGCCCACCACAACTGACTTGGTAGTCGAGATGTTCCCGGATTCCCCCACGGACATTTGACTGAGGATGCTGCCGAACTCGGAAGAAAAATCCGCTAAGACGGACACATCGCCATCGGCCTCGATTTGGCCCTCAACGGTCGCATTCACATCCGCCTGAACGGTCACGATCGACAGGGCAAGCCCACCTGCCCCCTCTCGGCCAGTCGCGGTAACTGTGGTGACGGCGAGCTCCTTCTCGCCGGAACTTGTAATCTCGACCGATCCCCCCGCATCGATCGAGGCATTGCCCAAGTGGGCTCGTGAGACCAGATCGCCCTGAGCCATGGCGAAGCCCAGGCTGACCTTCTCCTTCTTCGTCGAAGTCAACCCCCCCGCATAGTGTATCGCTCGTGCCGCCAGAGCTTGGTGAGCATGGGACGAAACGGAGACATCTCCGGTCGTTTCAATGACCGCTCCGCCATCGATCGAGATCGACGCGGTTGGATTGGCCTCAGCATAGGCGACCCCCACAATCCCGGAGGCCGCGTTGGCGACCGAATCGGCGACCGAATCGGCATCGATGGTGAGGGTGCCGGCTCGAATTGCGCCACCGTTGATCGTGATCTCCGAGGTCGAATTGGAGATCGCCACGGCACCGCCCAATGAAACGTTTTGCCCGGTGACGTTGTCTAGGGAGACATTGAATAATTGAGCAACACTTTCGAGTCCAAAGTTTGCGCTGGACTCCGTCGATGTGATGATCTCCACATCACCACCGATCAGGTTCGCTTCGTCGAGTTCAATGGTGGCGGTCGAGCGTTCCGAAGCCAGCGATGTACCGGGCTCTTCGGTGACCTTCAGCGACAGGTCCGAAACACCGGTGTTGATCGTCGCCCCCGGCTCGACGGTGATCAAATTACGTCCCGTGAGTGAGAGGCTGCCCGCCGAGGTGGAGTTCAAGACCGTGGTGATCTCGGAACTGGCTGCGACCTCGATTACACCCCGGTCCATTTCGAAGCGAAGCGATGCGCCTTGGGTCGCGATGTCTTCCAGTCGCAACGTTGGCCCGTCAATCAAGATCTCGAAATTCTGAGACGTACTTCCCGTGAATTCGATCGGCTGGATCCCAGACGTTGCGGAATCGAAATCAGAGGAGTAGTCGCCGCCGTCGGTACTCCACTGCAAGAAGTCCCCATCGGTTCGCAAATTGAGGACGGAATCGCTATCAGAGTCGATTTGGACCGTGTCGGAATCGGTAAACGCCGAGGAGATCGATAGCAACGTTCGCGTTTCAAGCGATTCTGGAGCCAGTGCGCGATGGAGTCTTCCTGCCCGATCACGAGGTCTCCACTGGGTTTGGTGACGACCGGCCTTAAGAATTCGACCAAACAAGCGACCAATAGCATGACGCATGGAGAGGATCTCGATGAATGCACAAAGAATCTACAAAGACACAAAGTGAGCGGGCCCACCAAAGAGGAAGGCAATGATTCCGAGGCGAGACCTGGCCCAGTCGAACGGGTTTCCGGTGATCCACGAGCGGAACGATCGTCCTGGATTTAGCGAGCAGTCAGGCGGTTCGAGCGATTGAGTCAAGCCAGTTCATCGCGGCCATCTTGGCTCGGATTTGGCGCGGCATCGTGGGGGCAAGTCAGGTCCCTACAGGGAATTCGCCGGAACACTGTGGACTGAGCACAGGGTATCGAGGAGGATTTTTTTGGGGGGCGTCCATCTCGATCGTGATCCCCGAGCCAAAGCAGCAGTTGACATCCCCGAAAGAATTCTTTGCAATCACAAGCATCGTGATCAACTTGTCGAAGATGATAGGCTTCGATCACCGGGAACTTCAGGGAATCCCCCATCGGCGCGCATGCGTTTCGAGGTCTCGATGATGAGTCATCCCCTAGATCCCTCGTCGCCACGACCTCCATCGGGGAAGGACGATTCTGATCCCGACCTCCACGCGTTGTGGATCCTCCATCGCGAGCGGTTGCGGAGGATGATCGTTCTGCGCATGGATCGGCGATTGCGGAGCCGGTTGGATCCTTCCGACGTCCTCCAAGAGGCGTATCTGGATGTGGCCAACCGGTACCATGAGCATCAGCAGAAGACCCCCGAATTCCCACTTTTCCTCTGGCTCCGCACGTTGACTTTGCAACGGCTGACCAAACTCCATCGCCTCCACTTGCAGACCGACAAACGCGACGTCGGTCGCGAGATCTCCCTCAAGATCCCAAATGAGACTCAAGCTTCAAGCGACTCGCTGGCCGAGCGCCTCCTGGGTCAGTTCACGTCCCCCAGCCAGGCTTTCGAGCGAGCCGAGCGTAAGCAAGCCTTGCAAACGGTCCTGGAAAGCATGCACGAGTTGGACCGGGAGATTCTGGCTCTACGGTATTTCGAAGACTTGAATAATACTGAGGCCGCCCTGGTGCTGGGCATCGATCGCTCGGCGGCGAGCAATCGACACGTCCGAGCTCTGCGTCGTTTAGACAAAGCCTTGGAAGCGATCCCCCACTTCTATCACAAACCTTCTTGAGCGGTGCCGTTCCGAACCGCCCCGAGAGACTCAAACGGCCATCGACCCATGAACGACTCGAGTGACATCGATCCCCGAATCGCCGAGATCATCGAAGATTTTCTCGAACGCCAAGCTCGGGGAGAACAGCCCGGCCTGGCCGAGTATCAGGAGCGATATCCCGAGTTGGCCAAGGAGTTGGGCCGGGTCCTGCGCGCCGCGGCGATTGTGCAAGACTTGAACTCTGATTCGAATCAACCACAACGCTCCACGATGGACGGGGGCCTTCCAGATCAGCATCGCCTCGGCGACTATCAGATCCTCCGCGAGTTGGGCCGGGGCGGAATGGGCATCGTCTACGAGGCGGTTCAGCTCTCCCTAGGTCGCCCGGTGGCCCTGAAGATTTTGCCTCCCCATTATGCCAACAAGACCCGTTGGGCCGAACGGTTTCGACGCGAGGCTCGGTCAGCCGCCCGTCTGCACCACTCGAATATCGTCCCGGTCTTCGAAGTCGGCCAAGAAGGGTCGACGAGTTACTATTCCATGCAACTTATCGAGGGCAAGCCGCTCGATGCGATTATTGCCGAACTACAGGCCGAGCAAACTACCGGCCGAAGTCACCGGCCCATCGCCAACCAGGCCGAGTGCCCTCGAACGCAGGCCAACTCGATCTCCCAATCCCTCCGCGACGGAACGTGGCTCCATCGCAACCAACTCCAGGGCGAAGGCGAACCTGCATCGCTGCGATCGGGAACGATACAAAGCCAATCGGAGGGCCAGATCCATTCAGCGCCAAGCACAATTACTTCGCAGGGACCGAAAAATCAATACATGCGGGGTATCGCGATCATCGGCCAACATGCGGCCAATGCCCTCCACTATGCCCATGGCAAATCGGTGATCCACCGTGATATCAAGCCATCCAACTTGCTCATCGATGATTCGGGCGGAGTCTGGGTCACCGATTTTGGACTGGCCAAGACCGACGATGAGTCGCTCACCGAGACTGGCGAGCTGCTCGGCACGCTCCGTTACATGGCACCCGAACGACTGCGTTCTCCGGGTGATCGGCGATCGGATATTTATTCACTCGGTTTGACGATTTATGAGTTGCTCTGTCTCCGCCCGGCATTGCAGGCGCCTGACAAGCTTCACCTGATCGAACAAATTTCCCGGCACGACCCCGACCCACCCCGCTCGATCGATCCGCGGGTCCCCCGGGATCTGGAGACGATTGTCCTCAAGGCCATCGACAAGGAGCCGCGTCGTCGCTATCAGTCGGCCGGCGAGATGGCCGAGGATCTGAGACGATTTCTTCAAGGAGAGCCCGTCCAAGCCCGTCGGATCACCAGCCCGGAGCGGCTTTGGAAATGGACCCAACGCAATCCCACGGTGGCCATCTCCCTCGTGGCCGTCGCTTTGGCAATGATTACGGGACTAGTCATTTCTATGCGTGAGGCTCAGCGGGCCGACCAGGAAGCTCGGCTGGCGAAGGCAGCCGAGCAACGCGCCACCGCCAAGGAACAGGAGGCGCTGGAAGCGCGTGACGAGGAACGTCAAGCGCGTCAACGCGAGCGGCTGGCACGCCTGGAGGCCGATCGCCAGGCCGCAAGGATCCGAGTCAAGCAGGCCCATACCGACGGGGACCTCGGTCGGATCGATGAAGTCTTGGTCGGACTGAACCAAACGCTCGAAAATGCTCCAGATGCCACTGAGCCCGATCGCGACTACCTGAGAGCCTTGCGCCGAGATGTGGCGGCCTGGCAGGGATCCTCACCCCGCATGCAGCAGACGCTTCCCCCGCTATCGGTGGCTCGGTTTGTCGATGAACTGGGAACCCGTCTCGACTACGTTACCGACAAGGGCCGCATCCTCCGAACGCTCGACCTCGTGAACGGCCAAGCGACCACCGAACCGCTCGGAGTCCCCGGATCGATCCAAGCGATCGACCCCACCGGGAAGTGGTTGATCCTCGGGCAAAATCATCGGATCAATGGCAGTGGTGGATTTTTCACAGACCAACAAATTCAACTGTATTCTCGAGACTCACAAAGCCTTGTTGGTCCCTTCTCCAAGCCATCCCAAAGGCCTGAGCCTCGCTCGAGATCTTGGCGGCCGACCTTTTGGCCGGATGGACGCCATCTGGCCTTGGTGACCAGGGGAGATACCCCAGGAAAGTTACCTCAGTATGACCTCAGCCTTTGGTCAACCGATCCGATGGGCCAGGTCGGCCCGACTCGCAGGCTCAATTGGGATCGCGTCTTCGAATCGCTTAACGGCCGCTATCTCCATACCATTCAAGATGATTCTGGCCACAACATCCTCGCTCTGGTGCCGACGGAACTCGACCGGGAGAGTCCCAAATATGCTCTGACGTTTTTCGACCTCGATGCACAAACCGATGTTTCGGGAATCAAACTGGCTGCAGATGCTCATGGACTCGACTGATTCGAATCCGGTGGATTCCTCTACACCTTGCGAGACAACGGCCAAATCGAGGTCTGGGATCCGACCAACGGCCGTCGAGTACCGGGTGGGTGGCGACCCTTGGCCGCCCGTCGAGGCGCTCGTCTAACCGCCGATCGCCGTACGATGATCGTTCAGTGCGATGACCGCCGTCTCCGCTACTTTGACCTTGCGTCACGACGCCAAGTCGGTTCGGCAATCCCCTTGCCCGGCGGGCCTCGCCAGCCGACGGTGCTCTTCAACCCTGGCGGGACCCTCTTTCTCGTCTCCAACCCCAAACAGAACTTGATCACGCAACTCTGGCACGTGCCAGGCCCGTTGCAGCCTCGTTTGGCAGAGCCGACGATCCGGCAAATCCGCTACACCCATGCCGATCTCCATCCCGACGGGGGATCGGTCGTCTTTGGTCTTGACCAAGGACGTCCCTCTCTGAAGACCGCTCTAGCCAGGGGAGCCTTTTCTTTCAGCGCGGGGCAGTATAGCACCGTAACTGGATTGCCGATCGGCCCACCGGAGATATCGATCGTTTCCGATCCTACCTACAGCCCCGACGGGAGGTACTACGCGATTTATTCTCGAGTGAATCTCAAAGGAAACGCCCGAAATCTCTGGCCGGGGCAGAGCCTGGCCATCTTTGAGGCCGATACCGGTCAATATGCCGTACCGCCCTTCCAAACAAACTCCTTGGCCCACTCCTTGGCCTTTGACCCTCAGGGGCAATTTCTGGCCCTAGGCTTAGTTAATGGGGTGGCTCTTTATGATGTTTCCGCCCAACGACTCTCCCGAAAGTTCCTGCATCCAGGACCAATAAACCCCATCCAGTACAGCCCCGACGGCGACTACTTGGTTGGGTATTCTTGGGGAGATTGGGGACGAAAACCCATCATTCGGATCTGGGATGTCTCCACCGGTCAACTGGCCATGCCCGACTTGCCGCTGCACCCCCCATTTCCTAAACAGCTTGATCACTCTTTGAGAGTCACTTGGCAGTTCCGAAGAGATGCACAGAAACTCGTTTTGGTTGACACTTGGAAATCTCAAATCTATCACGTGAACATCGCTATGCGATCGTTCGAGCCTCCGATCACCCTAGCTAGTCCCGCCCGGTCGCTCCTCAATAGTCACCCCACCGCGATCGCTTCAGACGGCAGCCGAGTGGCAATCACGATCGATGCTAACCAAGTGCAGGTCTTTGACACAAAGACAGGCAAGCCAGCCGGGTCGGTTCTCGATCACCCCACTCCGATCGCGCAGGTCTGCTACAGTCGGGATGGAGCAACCCTAGCGACAACCTGCCTGGACGGTTCGGTACGCCTCTGGGACGCAAAGACCCACTTGCGGTTGGGGCCGACCCGTAGACATTCGGCATCGGTGCTGGAGATCGCCTTCACACCCAAGTCGGACCAGCTTCAAATCGCTCAATCCGATGCCAACGTCACCGCCTGGCCTGTTCCTCCCATCCAGATCAGCCAGGGCGAGCCGATCTCTAAGCCAACAGCCAAGCTTCCCGACGACGGTCTTCTTCTCGATGGCTCGGCTCGTGATCAAACCGACTCGCCCTCAACGAACCAGGCCATCGATGATCCGACCGAGGTTCTGCGAAGATTGGGTCCTTCCAGAAAATTGGACGAGGTTTTATATCAATGGCATCTCCACGTAGCCAAAGACGCTGAGTCCGATGGAGACCTGATCGCCGCGAGCTGGCATCTTCGGAGACTGATCGAGCTTCGCCCCGACGAGCCAAGCTTGGTATTCCGACTGGCACGCATCGAGAGCCGTAACGGTCGGCTCGATCGGGCTGCCGCACTCTATGACCAACTCGAATCGGAAGTGGATCCGGATCAGATGGTTGCTTGGTTCCTCATGCGAAGCCAGGGGAACTTCGAGGGCAATCAGGCAGAGCTCGCCCTCTGGTATCTTGATCGGATCGAGGAGTCCCCAGAGCGGAGAGCTTGGCAGATCCCGATCAACCGAGCCCGAATTCTCGATCTCTTAAATCAGGACGAACAAGTCATTCGCCAACGCGATTCAGCCTTGGACGCAGGGGCACCCAACCTCTACAAACTCGGCCTGCTCATCGACCACTGCCGAGCGGGCCGAATCGATCAGGCCCTCGAGATCGCCCCCCATGTGCAACTCCAAGGTCTGTCTATCTACAATCGTAGCCTCTTAACCGGCCTCTATGCGAAGGGTGGCCAGAGGGATCGAGCGGCACAGTTGGCTCAATCCTCGTTCTACACAGACATGAATGTCTTGGGGTCTATTCACCTGGAAAGTTGGTGGATCTTTGCGTGTGCCCTGCTCGCCTCGGGCAGAGTGGAAGAGTATCAAAGCTTTACTGTCAGGCTCCTAGAAAGCTTTGCGGTTTCGAATCCGATGCAAGCGGAAACGAACAAGTTTAATGTAATTCTCGATGCCAACCTCATGGGGCCGATCCCACCCGAGCAAGCCCGCATAGCGTTGTCCTTGGCGGAGGGAAAGTATGGACGGCTCCGGACGGCTGAGAATCCTCAGGCCGACAATTTGACCCTGCTAGGAATCGCCCTGTACCGTCACGGCCAGTTCACCGAGGCCATTGAAGTTCTTCGGAAATGCGACGAGTTTAAGGCTGGCCAGGAAGACTTTCTCGTGCGAGTGTACCTCGCGATGGCGTACCAAGCCCTGGGGCAAACCGAGAAAGCCCGGCATTTCGTTGGAACAATCCGACCAGAAGATTCCCCATATTTAAAAGATCACCTAACATATTGGTCTCAGATTTACTCGCAAATACTCTACCAAGAAGCGATAAGATTTATCTGGGATTCTGAATTTCCAGGTAATCCCTTCGTTCCACAAGCCGAAGCGAGCCCCAAGTTAACAAACATCAAAAATTAGCTGATACTGCAAACTAACATTTATAGATCATGGTGAATGTATGCTTTTGGTTGGCCTGTGACGGCACACGGATAACTGCAAACGCACCCAACGTCTGATGCAAGGCTCGGGCTTTGAGGCGATCCCCTGGCCGGAAGCTCCGCCCTCGATGCCGGTGACGATGCACTCGCCTTGGGTGATTAAGACGCGAACCTTGACAACCGATCAGCATGGGGCCCCGTTCGATCGCTTCAATGGACAAGTCGACATCGGAGCCGTCGAGGTTAACAAGCTCCAGGTGGTTGCGATCACACCCACGACCACCGGGTTTAATCGCTCAGTTTAATGAAGTCTTCGACACCTCCACGATCAACCTCGTCGGCAATGGCCTGGCTGATGTTGTCCTAACCGGCCCCAACGGCCTGCCGATCCTCGGCAGTCTCGTCACCAAGCAAGAACCCGGCACGATTCAGTTCCTCGCCACGCAGACCAACCTCGGCTCGGGCAATTATACCCTGACCCTTCGCATCGTCGGATCGCTGACCCAGCGACCCGACCCAAACCGCTGTCGTGCTGGGTGCGGCGGCGGGCGATCTTCGGTCGGATCTCTAGTCGTTGTAACCGCTGACGCAACGCCCGGTTGTCGAAGCCCCGGTTGGCGTCCAGGCTCATTGGTCATCGCTGGGGATGACCCAGCTGGCCCCGGCCCGGCGGGACCGCTTCGAGGGGCGGTTCCCAGGTCTTTACATCCGGGCCGCTGGCCTGGTCATGGGTCATCGCCAACGGGATCCCATTAGCATCGGTCATGACCGTCTGCTTCGTGCCAGGCTTGCGACGGTCGACCGCACTGGGGCCGGTCCGTTGCCCTCCGCCCGAACCTAGAACGACCGACATCGATTCGTTCCGTGGCGACACGACACAACGGGTGACGGAGAGGTCGACCACCTGCCGGACCCGAGTGCGGAGGACGAGACGCTCTTCGAGTTGGAATACCGCCGGGCGGTCTTCCACCGGGCCGCCGAACAGGTTCGCCACGAAGTCCGTTGCACGACCTGGAACGTGTTCTGGATGACGGCGGTCGAGGGGGTCACAGCTGAAGAGGCGGCCGGCCATCTGAAGATCTCGGTCGGTTCGGTCTATACCGCCAAGTGCCGCGTCCTGGCTCGGATACGGGCGATGATCCGAGCGATGGAGGCGGACGGGCCATGTCGAATACGACGGCGGTCTGCCGACGTAGTTACAACGCCGACCCGTTCGCCTTCGAAGGACGATCCCGGCCGGTGACGAGATACGCTTTGAGCGCGTCGTGAAGCAACGGACCCTGATAGTTATTTACCATGAACACGTAACCGCACCTTGCTTCTTTGAGAATCTCGAAGGCGCTCGTAAACCCTCGGTTTTGTCCACCATGTCCGTAATACGTGCCAAAGGGCGACGTGCCCACAACGAAGCCAAGCCCGAAGTTCTGATCGTCGGAATCTTCGGGGAGATTTGCTTGTGGTCGCAACATCTCTTCATGCATTGACTTAGATAACCCGCGCACATCGATTACTGCGGCGATGAACTTTGCGAAATTCCCCGCGTCGGTCTGTAAGCACCCGGCCACCCACGGCTCGCTCCATTGCGACTTCACGATCGGGCTGTTCTTTCGGCTATGGGGCAGCGCTGTGATCTCTTCGTCTGCAAGCGCAGTCCACGTGAGGTGTGTGTTCTCGATGCCAAGTGGCTCGAAGACTTCGTCTTGCATCAATTCTTCAATGCTCTTTCCGGTGAGGTGGCTGGCGACCGCCGCGAGGTATCCGTAGGCCTCGCCCGAATAGCTCTGGCCGGTCCCCGGCGTGAAGCCGATCGTGAGCGGCCCCTCACGCCAGTTCGGCAGGCCGGTGCGGTGGCATAGAACGAGCCGCGCTGTGATGAGCTTGTATCGCTCGTCATCGGCAAGGTCGTCGTTGGGCAAATACTCATAGAGAGGTTTATCCAGATCGATCACCCCACGCTCAACCAGGCGGCAGATAGCGTAGGCAAAGACGGGCTTCGTCATCGATGCCGTTTCGAAGATGGTCGTATCAGCCACAGGACGCATAGTCGTGCGATCTTTTACACCATGTCCCTTGGAATAGATGACACGACCGTCCTTGACGACTGCGAGTGACAACCCTGGAATCCTATAGTAGCTCATATAAGATCGGACAAACTCGTCTAGTCCAGCTTCGTCGAACGTATCCTGCCAGAGCATCCCCCTCTCGGGGATGATGTCCGGCGGATCCAGGGTTCGTAACGGCAGTTGCGGTGGAACGGTCTTGCCCGAAGAATCCACCGTGAAGTGGACCTGGTGGTCGTCGGAAACGCGCAAAGAAATGCTGTCAACAGGACTTACTGCATACGCGCCTGTGGGCAGAATCGCTTCATAGAAACCCAAGTCGTCGCACTCGACCTGACGAAAGATCCGCGATGCGTCGCTCGATTGCAACGCGACGGGTGGGTAGTCTTGGTTTGGCCTCGGCGGAATGATTTGCACGCGGCCTCGAACGCGGCCCATGGAACCGCCTTCCGGCGGGATCACGAGATCGCCGTGCTCCAACGAGGATTTGTGTTTGGCGCCCCCGGGCGAGGAACTGAGAACAGACAGGTCGGTGGCCGAATCCCTATCGACATAGGCGACGTCGAATCCGAAGATCGCCCCTTTTTTCAAAGATAAATGTTGTTCCTGCAGAAAATTTAACGCAATTCGCCACTCGTATGTAACGCGGGAACCATTCGCGCGTCGCGAGACCATGAACGTGTCGCTGGGGTCCGCGTCCGAAGCCCATCCGTTCGCAATGGCAGGCTTGTCTCGATATACGAATTGCAGTGGGACTCGGAATTGGGTGTCGTGGTCGGCCACGAGGAAGATTTCGCACGCATCGCGAGAGCTCCAGATATCATCGGGGGCGTCGAAAACGAACGTGTCGTCTTCTACTTCGACCGCTACGAAGAGGGCGTTGCCCTCGTAATTGCACCCAACGCGGAAACGCCCCGTGAAGTCGGGCGTGTCGGGGTGGCCATCGAACATGTATACGGTCGAGATGGGGTAAGAGTCGGACTCGGGCCAGTCCGAGAGGTCGCCGTCAACGCGGACTTCCGGCATCGCCGCAGCCACGAAGGCGTGGTCGTTGTGGCCGTAGCTAGGCGCTTGCGCGAAGAGAGCGGCGGAGAGCACGGATAACGCATGGCGAACTGTCCAATGCGGTTGAGGATGACTGGTGCAATGTGCTTTGGCCATTAGTGTTGTCTCGTCGTATGTTGAAGGCGGTTCTTGTGGGTGACGGATTGTAGGAGCGCTTCCTCGTCGGCAACAGGTGGACTCCGTCACAGACGTGGGAATCGCGTGCCTCTCTTATCGGAACACGTCGGATTCGCTGAGATCTTGCGCCGAAGGCTTCGATATGACTGCCGGATCTCGGAGGCATGTCGAAGCGGATGGGCAGCGCGTTGCGGAACGGGACCCATGCAGCCGCCTGGGCCCCGAACCCTTTGGTCGCCTCAAACACGGGCCCCCGGTCTGGCCCGGTTCCCCCGAACGGAGGATCTTCGCGGAGGACGATTTCAGCGATCGTCCTCCGTGTATCCCAAACGAATCGAGCCCGCCGAAGTCCGCAAGAGCATCGTCGGACCACCCCCCGCCAGTGCGGTCTGCAAGCGGTCTCTGCGCCGATCATTGCGGACGAATGGAGCACTGACGATTCCTTCATGGGCGTGGGCATCGATGTCTAACGCGAGTTCTCTTGCGAGCCAGACACGGATGCTTCCCCCGTTGGTCACGAACCGACAGTCCTCTTCGGGCTGCTTCGTGATGGTCGCGACGATGCTCCCGCCTGAAGTCATCGCTTCGACTGCCCCTTCCGCTCCCGAAATGGAAATGCCCCCACCTCCGGTTTTGGCGGAGACCGGACCGCGAACGTGACCGACACGGATGCTCCCGCCGGATGTATGGGCAACAAGGGACCCGTTGATATCGCCCGCCCGGATCGATCCTCCCGACGTCCGGAGTTCCGCCCGCGCGCCGGATCCATCGAGGTCGACGCTTCCTCCCGATGTCCGCGCCCAGACCACCCCCGTGATCTCGCCCAAGTCCAGATTCCCGCCAGCCGTCTCCACACGGACCTGGCCATCCAAGTCGGGCACTTGGATTCTCCCCCCCGCCGTCGTCAGCTCGACGTCGTAGGACTGCGGTAACGTGATGCGATACGCGACATCCCGCATCCGACGGTTCAAGATCTCACGCACTGCTTCTCGTACCTCGGCCGTGATCTCCAGGCCCGAGACCTTGATCTCTTGGTCCTCGAAGGGAATCATGGCTCCGCGGACGGCCACATTGGGTCCATCCTGCTCAAAGGCAATGGTGTGGCGTTTCAAGATCTTTGCGGCAGCTTCTTGGTCCTCCGCAGCGACACGGCGTGTGACTTCCACGGTGACGACGTCGTCGTCGACCGTCTGGATCGTAATGCTGCCCCGATCGGCCACGACGTTCAGGGTTCCCCCGGGTCGGACCATGAACACTTTGGTGAGCCGATCCTCGAACTCGGGCCATCGGTCAGCCTCGTCCGCTGAACCTGAAGGAGCCGAAGGCGATGGAATCGTGATGCCACGATTCACGTTCCTCGAAGTGGTCTCGTCGTCCATCGTGGGCATCATCCAGTCACCACGGTCGACGGCAAGCTTCACGAGCCCGTCCGTCCGGGCCGGGACCACCTTGGTGATTCGTCCCGCGGGTTCGGCCCATCCTTTCGCATAATTGGATGGGATCGCCCGATCCGATGACCAGCGAGGCTCGGCATCACTTGTTTCATCGTCGTCGGACCCTTCGCCGGCGGGCCAGCGATCCGGAGCGTCCGCCGAACTCGGCGGGCTCGGCGACCAGGGGACGTTGGGGGCACTCGGTTCTTCCTGGGGTCGCGTCGCCCAGAAGACCCCAGCAAGGATCAGGGCAACGAGACTGATGCCCACGCCGGCCGGGACGATATGACGCCGCCGCATCGTCCCATGAACCCAACCCGGCGCACGTGACCGGGAACCTCGAGTCCATGCCCGAGTCGGCTCGGGGACCGCCGTCGGATTCTGGAGGTGCGAGAGTTCCCGGGTGAGCAAATCGGCAACGTCTTCCGCTCGTCCGAATCGCTGGTCCCTGTCCTTCTCCAGCAACCGCATGACGAACGCGTCCAACCACTCGGGGATCTCGGGATTGATCGTTCGCAGGGGGCTGGGATCCTCATCGCAGACCTTGCGGATCACTCCCAGGGCGGTCTCGGCGCGGAAGGGGGCCCGACCGGTGGCCATCGCGTACATGACCGCCCCCAGGCTGAAGAGATCGGAGCGAAAGTCGGCCACCTCCCCACGACACTGTTCCGGTGACATATACCGCGGAGTTCCGGAAATCACGCCACTGTGATGTGTCGATGCATCGTCCAGGACCCGAGCGAGGCCAAAGTCGCTGACCAGGACCCGGTCCACCGTCTCCTCCAGCAGGATGTTTGCCGGCTTGATGTCTCGGTGGATCACTCCCTGCTCGTGAGCGGCGGCCAGGCCACGAGCCACCTGGGCACCGATTCGGACGATCTCCAGGACCGACAACGGGGCCTGACGGTCGATTCTTTGCTGGAGGGCCCCCCCCGCCACATAGTGCATGACGATGTAGGGCAAGCCGTCGAACTCGTCGACTGCAAAGATCGGGACGACGTGTTGGTGAGTGATCGCCGCGATGGCGCGGGCCTCACGCTGGAAACGCCGCCGGGCCGCTGAACCGTGTGCCAGCGTCGGGAGCAAGACCTTGATGGCGACCTGGCGATTCAAGTGGGGGTCGGTTGCCTTGAGGACAACCCCGGCACCGCCGAGACCGATGACACCACTGACTTCATGGCTCCCCAGGCGGCCCAGCTTCGTCGGGTCGTCCGTTGGTGCCAACCGCGCGACGATCCCCGTGGCCTCGACCCGGTCGCGTGTCGACACTGCGTGAGTCTCATGGCACGGCGTGAGATCCGCGTTGAGGAGTTCTCGGACATCTTCCCACCAGCCCCCTTCTCCAGCGAGGTCTTCGAGCCGTCGTCGGCAAGGCTCACACGATTCCAAGTGATTGCGGACTTCGTCCGCTTCGACGCCTTCGAGTTCCTCGGCCAAGAGCCGTTCCAGTCGTGCCGTGTCGCAACATGAGAGATGTTGTTCCATGAGACCACCTCGTTCTCCTCGGGTTGCAAGAGTTCGTGAGCATGGAGGCGTACGACGCGTCGCGCCACCTTCAGTTCGTTCAACGGCTGGCCGGTTCGATTTGCAGATTGGCAAAGTGCCCCCCTTCTCCGGGTCCGACCCAAAGGCCCAACCCACCCCCCGCGCGGTCGCTCAACTCCTCAACCACGAGACTCGGCTCCGACGCGCCATCGACGTAGACACGTACTGTTGGCTTCTCGATCTCCAGTCGGAGGTGGACCCAGTCATCACCATCAGGGGCTGGATCGAGCGCGCTCTCGTACGTCCCCGGTGATTCTTGACGGAGCACCGACCAGCCGAATCGGGGTTCCGAGACATACTGGATGGCATGGGAACGGCGAACAGGATCGTCGGCCCGGAAATTGAACGGCCGCAGATAGACGAGGTCGAAGGTCCGGCGATCGGCGATTCGGAAGGCGATCCCCAGAAAGTTGCTCTGCGGGGGGGCGCTCTGACCGAGGAGGTCCACTTCGATGACACCATCGGTGAACTCCAGCCCGTCGATCGGGATGAGAGTGTCCCCATCACGAGCCCGGATGCTCACAGCCCCTTTGCCCCGGACGTCCTCGACCCAGTCCATCGATCCATCGATTATATTTTGATTTGAAGCGTTTGACTCGAGGTCGGGGCGGATCGCCTCGTCCTGAGCCGAGACGTGGCTCACACCGAAGATGGGCATCGTCAAGAGAACGAGAGGGATGAAACGCGACATGAACATGAAAGGGTCCTTTCTTGATGAGTGGTGACGTATGCAACGGCCCTAACCGCCCCAGACCCCACGACGAACTGCTTCGGGAAATCGCTCGACGCGAACTCGGGTCCAGAACATGCGGGGAGTTCAGGTCGGTCGACACGAACCGTCGGCCTCCAGACCTCGGATCATCGCCCGCATTCGAGCGAGGACGCGGCACTTGGCGGTGTAGACCGAACCGACCGAGATCTTCAGATGGCGAGCCGTCTCTTCAGCTGTGACCCCCTCGACCGCCGTCATCCAGAACGCGGTCCAGGTCGAGGAACGGACTTCGTGGCGAACCTGTTCGGCGGCCCGGTGGAAGACCGCCCGGCGGTATTCCAACTCGAAGAGCGTCTGGTCCTCCGCACTCGGGTCCGGCAGGTGGTCGACCTCTCCGTCGCCTGTCGTGTCGTGTCGCCATGGAACGTATCGATGTCGGTCGTTCCAGGTTCGGGCAGCGAGGTTCCGGGTCGCACGGAACAACCAGGCTCGGAAACTCCCGCCTCCTTCACGCAACTCCCAATCGGGAAGGCGACCGTAAACTGCCTGCAAGACCTCTTGGGTGACGTCCTCGGCATCGGCTCGTTGCAACCCCTTGCAGCGAGCGAAGCGATAGATGGCCGCTTCGTAGATGACCACGAACTCTTCCCAGGCGGTGGTGTCGTCCATCGAACGCAAACGGATGAGGAGGCTGTGGCGGGTCTCGGGAAGATCGACCATGAGAATACGCTCCGCGTTCGGTACGCGTGGAAGACGAAGCTCGTCTTCACGCCCGTCGTAAGGAGTCCGACCTGGAGGACATCTGTCACTTGTTAGATGTCCGAGAATTATCGTTGATCTTTCGAGAGGTCAGGCGATTCTTCGAGAGCTTGGCGGATGCCGGTCCGGATGGCCTCGCCAGGGTGGATCAATCCCTAGGAGTAAATTCGTCCGGCTCCGGATTCCTTACACGGAGTGGCGCCAATCCTCACGAAATCCGGTCCTTGCCGATGCCACGCTCCGTTCGTAACCATCAACTCGATAACACTTTGTGACGGCGGAAGCTTCTCAGCTAGCAGGATCGATTCCCCGGGTATGCCATACGGTGCGTGGAACGGGCAGGGGAAACACGGTCCCGGCCGAGGACCGGGCCCGATAACAGCAGGTCGCACTTCGTGTTTGTCATGAGATAATTGGAGCATTTATTGTTATATAAGTGCACTAATCGGCATCGTTTCCCGCCTCCCTATCGAGTGCGCCGAGCGACCGGTTCTCGTATCCCTGTTTCAGATCAGAAGTTCTCGGGCGATATGGACTTGGGCTTGATCCAGGTTACGCTGAGCAGATCATGTCCCGGTTGGCCCCGGGAGCCTTGGAGAAGATTGCGATCGATCTGACGTCCGGACTTGATTGAGGCATCCCTTCCAATCTGGTTTGAACGACCGCTCTTGAGGTCGATCTTCCGTGTCAGGGTGTCACTCATGAGCGAGTGACGCCCTGATTTCCCGAGTCTTTAGCGAATGCTGGGGATATGATCGTACGATCACCTCTGGCGCGCGTTCTGGTCGTCTGTGATGGGAATATCGCCCTGTTCCAGCGCCTCGCGCCAGGCGCGGTAGCCGCGGTTGGGATCGTTGACGTCGTAGCCCAGCGCGTCGGAGTTGGTCAATTCCATCAGATTATCGATGGCCAGGACGCGGAGGTCGAAGTCGGGACCGATCAGCAGTTCGATCAGGTCGGCGTAGGTCTTCGGCTGGGCCTCCTGCTCGGCGTCGAAGCCGATTAGGAGGGTCAGTATCGCCTGCTGCCAGGCGTCGCCTCGGTCCTGTCCGGCGAGCAGTTCTCCGAGTTCCCGGACGCCTTCGGGACCCCGGGCGATCTGTCGACGGAGCGCGGCGATGATCGCCTCACGGATCTCCGGCCGATCGGTCCGCTCCAGGACCGGCAGGATCAGGTTCTGATAGTCCAGGGCGGCCAGCGAGGCGACGGCCAAGCGGGCCACGTCGGGATTCTCGTCCTCCTCGGCCAGGGCCAATTGCAGCGTCAGGGGTCGGTCCGACCCGAAGTAGTCGCGGAACCCGTCGGCCAAGGCTTGCTCGAAGACCGAGCGGTCCGGATCGACCATCCAGTCGGGCAGTGTTGGATCGAGCGCCGGGATGACCCGACCGTTGGCGGCCACCAGGCCGACCGTCTCGCCCTCCAGGGTTGTCGGCGAGTCGCCGCCCAGTGAAACCGAGCCGGTCGGCACCGAGACGACGAGGGTCGGCCGATCGGTCCCGATCCGCCCCGGAATCCAACTCAGGTCGATCTCGAGGCCGACCACTTGGCCCTGTGCGAGGGTCATCGGCAATCGTGTGGGGCCGAGGTCGAGATCGATGGTCAGGTCGTCGACGTCCGAGGAGAGGCGGATCCGTCCCGAACGCAGGGCGAGTACGAGTCGGTCGGGCGTCGATTGGTCGGTCAGCCGGAGGTCGACCTCGTCGATCAGGAGGACTTGCAAGTTCCCCAGTTGGATCGTGTCGCGCGAGGCGTTCAGGCTGACCAGGCGGTCGCCGAACCCGATCGTCGCGTCGGAATCAAGCGCTTCCCAGCCGGTTAAGCCATCCTGGTCGGTTTGGCGGAACAGGAGGCCGTCGGTGGCCCGGACCTGGCCCTCTTCGAAGAGGGCGGTGACGCGCGGTCTCGATGTCGAGTCGATCGGGCCGGGCGGATCGGGGTTCGTTGTCTCGACCTCCTCGCCGGAGTCGGCTTCGGATTCGCCGTCCGATCCATTCGAGTCGGCGTTGGCGTCCTCGGTGGACGATTCGGTCTCGAGCGCTTGGTCGCCTGCCGGGGCCGTGGCGTTCTCCTCATCATCGACGGTCTCGCCTGCCCCGGGCTCAGCCGGGACGTCGTTTGCGTCGCCCCCATTGTCGTCCTCAGCCGTCGCGGAGGACTCGACATTGGCGAGGGCCTCAGGGGCGTCTTCGTCGACCAGTTGGATGGCGGCCCAGCCGAACCCGATGATCAGCAAGACCACCAGGGCCACCGGCGCGGCCTGCAGGAGGAACCGACCCACCTGGGGCGTTTGGGGATCGTCCGAGGGCTTGCTGCTCCCGTCCTCGTGGCGGGTTCCGCCGCGGTGGGATGCTCCGGTCGGGTCTTGGACGAGGGCATACATCCGCTGACGCGCCGGCAGCGGGACCTTTGCCTTCTGGCCGACCAGGCTGAGGATCTGGTGCGCGCTGGCCACCTCGGCCAGTTGCACGTCGGAGCGGAGACAGGCCTTCTCGAACTCGGCGGTCTGCTCCGGATCGAGCACGTCGTCGAGATAGTCGGCCACCAGGTTCGGGTCGACCGCCTGCGACTGGCCCTCGCCGGGGATCGTCAGGCGGCGCTGACGGGTCACCCGACGGATCCGCTCGATGATCTGCTTGGCGTTCTCGCTCTCGGCCACCTGCTTGCCGATCTGCCGGACGTTGGCCGGCGGCAAGGTGTCGTCCAGCCAGGCCAGCAGGGTCCGCAATGTCAACCGCATCCGATTCGCCTCCCGAATCCCATCACCAACCGTCGATACGTATTCTCGGGCCCGGCGCGGGCAACCCATTGGGTCCAGCCGGCCCTCCCGAGTTATCAGTGGCACGCCGGCCGAGGATCCGTGGCGTTTATTCAAAAAATCCCTCAAACGAGGGCCTCATACCATAATTCAGTTCCAGGCAGGATTGCGCAAAAATGCGAACGCAACCGCCCAGAGGATCCCCAACCGCTGGGTTTGCAGGGAGACGCTCCTCGGACCTCGCCCGGGAGCGGGCTCGGTAGGGGGCGCTCCCTTTGCCATACGATGCTGACGTACTGGCCGAGGGTGTCGGCGATCGACCTGGACGAGGACCAAGGACGTCCGTCCGGCCCGACTCACATCAAGGTTTGAGCGACTTGACCATGCGCTCGGTGGTCTCGGCGGCACGACCTCGTGCCGCCGGAAGACTGAAGGGGACTCAAACATCCGATCGGATGGATCGGATCAGTCACGTACCGGGAACAGGTCGATGTAATCCTGCAGGCTACCGCCCTCCAGGCAGCACTCGATGGTCCGGCGTCCCAGGGGGTCGAGGTCCTCGTGGAGGAATCCACGAATTTGCTCGTGGAAGAACTTGGCCAGCATCGCTGCGCCACCGTCGTAGCCCTCGGGGCCGACCTCGGGCTGATGGTCGACCTGAAGGAACCAGTGGCCGATAAGCTGGCCCTCGACCTGGACGGTGTTGGGCGTCCATCCGAGCAGCGAGCAGCGGGCCGGCACCAGCGACTCCGGCCGGAACGGGGCACCGGCGCGGCGGGCCAGGTACTCGCGGGTGATCCACTGGGGAGCGAAGCCGACCTGCCAGCATCCGATGTGCTGATTGGGCACGAGGATGAACTGCGTGTCCGGGGTGTCCAGGACCTGCTTGAGGATCAGGTTGGCCTGGTCGACCTTCCGCCCGGTCGCGAACGGCCAGTAGGAACCGATCCCCTCGGAAGTCATCCCGGCAGTGTCGGTGATCGAGGGGTTGGCGTGGCCACGAGGGGCGGCCAAACGCCAGAGCCAGGCCAGCGACGGCGGCAGGATGTGGAACAGCCCGAGGATCCCGTAGGTCGGGCGCTCCCGGGTGCAGGGAGGGGTTCGGACACCAAAGCTGCGGATGTCGACGGTAACGGCCCCATCGACGACGCCCGGTACAATCTTCCGCGAGACCACGACCCGGGGATTGGGGCACGGCTTGCCCGGCTCATCCTCAATGTGCTGCCAGATCAAGGCCGAGCTGCTCGGCACCGCGTCGATGTTGAGGAAGAGCAGCGGGTGGTCCGGCTCGATGGTCATCCGCTCCAGCGCCGGGTCGGTGCCGTAGTGGGTGATATGGTTGACACGGACGAACCAGGCGTCTTCGGCGTCGACCAGCCGGAGCTTGCGGAACCGCGACGTCTCGGCGAGCTGATCCTCGGGGTGGCAGATCGCCATGTCGTCGGTGACTGGGTGCAGGGCGCAGCCCATCGGGATGGCCAGCGAGCGGACCTCGCCGTTGACGGTGTTGGTGCCCAACCGGAGCCGGCCGTCGGCCTGGCGGTGCATCTGCTCGAGCATCTCGCTCTTGCCGCCGCCCGAGGCCCCTTCGTGCATGATTGTGCAGACGTTATCATACGGCGTGACCACTTGAACGGTCGAGCAGTGTGCGGTGATCCACCCCTGGGACTCGCCGTAGTTGATCAGGACGCCGTAGATCCCCTTCTTGGCCGAGGGGCCGGGGTAGAGGTTGTAGCTGAAGAGTTCGTGGACGTCGCCGCGCCGGTGCACCACGACCTGCTTGCAGTCGAAGTGGGTGTGTCGGAACGGCGGGGCGATGTAGATCACGGCCCCCGGGCGGAAGGACTCGTCGATCTCTTCCAGCGGCAGGATGCCTTGCAGCAGAGCCAGCCCCAGCGCGAAGAAGCCCGCGTTGGCCGGGCAGATCGCCATGGCCGGAACGCCCCGGTCTCGGATCCCCGCGTCGAAGAAGAAGCAGGCCAGGTCTTGGTCTTTCAACCAGGCGAAGGTCTCTTCCCGAACCGGCTCAAAGGGGACGCCGAAGCGATTTTGATACGTCGGCTTGTTGGTCGGTCGGTCGTCGGCGATCACCATGCAGTCTGGGTCGCGGCGCCGCATGTAGGGCTCGAGGTAGTTGGCCGCGATCCCGTTGCGGACCCGGCAGGCGCGGGCCTCCACAACCCGGCCGCGACCGGGCACTTCGTAGGACACCTCGTGGTAGCCTCGCTCATCGGCGTTGGCCACGGCCAATTCCACCAGGTCCTCGACCCGGCCGGCGTAGGTCACCGAGCGGGCCGCTGCGAGGACCTCCGCGGCCCCCTCAGGTAAGTGCGCTGTTTGTGCTGTCGCCATATCGGTCGTCACCTTCATCCTACCGAAATGTTCCGTGGTCCATCCACTCGCCGTCGTCCCGACGGCACCACTACCTTAAGGGACGATTCGGCCAGGATCGAGGGGGCACTCGGGACGATCGATCATTTGTTTTGTATGGAATCGATAGTCCGAGGCCGCATCGCCGCCAGGACCGCGTCTTCCGCTCGTCCCTCCCACGGTCCCAGACCCCAACTTAACAGCTCACAACGCGACCTGGCTACAGGCCGCGTCATCCTCACAAGGTCTTTCTGGTGCCGACACATCTTAGATATCGATCATAATTTATTAACCCTGGCATGACTGCTCGGCCGAGGCCCTCATCAGGTCGTGGGTCAACTTGGTCGGACGGACTATCGCACATTCCTTCCGACGGACCCTGTGCCCTGCTTGACTCCAAACACGCCGACAACGCGTGGTTGCGGTAGTCCGAGTTGCCCAACACCAACTCCAGCCGCGGTGCCCGCCAGCAACTCCGCCAGTATGCGGTCGAGCGTCGGGCCCGATTGACGTGGAGCTAGCCTCTGACGTGGCGCTGGGTGCGTGCGCTGCTGGAGTATCGAGCCAAGGAGTGGACCTGGAGTTACCGCCACCCTGAGGGGTATCTCCGCTCCATCGAGGACGACCTGCTCAAAGAAACGATACCGACTCGGAAAAAAACGTCCGGTTGAGGGCGGACACATCCGCGAATGAGTGGCGGGGTCGAGAAACGTTTGTGGGTTTTGAGATGGAGGGCGGGCCGTTCCGCCCTGAATCTTCGACAACTCTGAGGATCGTAACCATGAATGGATCGACAAGTGGCAGGTCTTTTCGAGGGATGGTTGGACTTGTCATCATCCTCGTGACCATCTCTGGGACGACTGAGGCGCAATCGCCCAAGCAAGAGCTGGAAGGGGCGATTTCGGGCGCCCTCAGGGCAAACTTATCCCGAGAATTGGGGGGACTCACCGCCAACTTCAGCAACGGGTGAGGGCACCAAGCTCGGGTTTGGACGGGGGAGACGAAGCTCGTCACCCAAGGAATCCGTTCCCGCCTCGAGAAGATCTATCGGAAGCGAAACGACGGCATGTGGTCTCGTGGTTGGGCTCGATTGGAAAACGCTCGTGACGAGTTTGACGTGCGTATCTATGAGATCGAGGAAGCCCCCGGCAGACTAGAGATTCGCTTTAAGGTCTACGTCCGAGGATACTTCCGTGCTGCCGCTGAGGGCCGGCAGTACAAGATGGGTGTTCAACTCTGGGGACTCGATGCGGAGGGCCGGGCTCGCGCCCACCTATACATGCATATGCGCGCCTACATTCACGATAACGGATCTCGGCTCGGATGGGATGTGATGAGAGCTGACTTCAAGTACTCGGATGTTACCGTCGATCAGGTCGGCCGCCTCGGCGAGACCGGCCCTAGATTGCTCGGAGACACCATCACCGGGGCGATCGAGCAGTGGTTCCCGCAGGTCGAGCGAGAGGCGGTCGCCCGTGTCGAGAAAGCCGTCCAGAACACCTTCTCAGGAAGCCGCCGTCTCCGTTCGGACGTCGCTCGAGTCATCCGAACCATCGCCCGGACCCAACGCTGACTCGCCTCAAGCCCGACGACGCGACGAACAGGGCTCCTGTTTCGAAAGAGCCCCTCCTTAGTTAAGCAAGGTACATATTTTGTCCAGTTGGATTTAAAAATTAATCATAATGCTAATATAAAAAATTAAATATTTCACTTGTTTTAAATTGCAGTGCGTCCTATCGATCAATAAGTCGATTTGGGTCTGAGATCGTGATTCGGTTCGACTAGTCGGTCATGGCGCCCGGTCGAAGCGGACGCGGAAGAGTCGGACAACGGCCCCGGGTCGTTGGTCCGGCTCGACGGCCTGGAAGATCTCGGGCCTGGCGAGGACCCAGGCTAACTCGATCGGGTAACCGCTTTGGTCGTAAGGCAGGTGCCGACCCTCGGTCGGGTCGGTCCGCGCGACGACCAGCCAGTCGACATCAAGCCGTCGGAGGTTGGCCAACCAAGCCTCGAGGTCCGGCGCAGCCCGGTCCCAGCCCGGTCGTGGCGTCGGCCAGGTCGACGGTCCGTCGTTGGCCTTGGCTTCAGCATGATAATCGTGCATTAACCAGTCTCCATGGACGTCGATGTTCACGTATCGGACTCGGTTCCGTCCGTCCGAGCCCATCAGGAAATACGGCAGGTTGGTTCCGGCATAGGCGATCGTCGACCCGTCCGGATCCTGGGCCGTGGCCCGCTCCAACTGGAGCCAGACCCCGTGGTAGTCCTGGTCGAAACCAGGGTCGTAATGCAGGACTCGCCGGTCGATCTCCCAGGACCATGGCCAATAGAGCAGGCTCGTGCCCCCCAACGACGAGACGACCCCGAGGCTCCAACCGACCACAGCGATCCAGGACGTTCGATCTCGGTCTGACCCCGCGCCCCCGCTTTGCCCCCGGCCTCGACCAATCAACAACGCGCCTGCGGTCGCCGACACGCCGGAGACGACCAGGGCGAGCAGTCGCGCGGTCTGCCCATTCTCAAGGTGGGATTGGACGAGGTCGATGACCGGGAAGACCGCCGGCGTGTTGCTTGGTACGAATCGGGAGAAGTCCCAAGGGATCGGCTCGCTGACCCCCCGAGCAGCCAACGGCCAGCCGTGCCATGTCACGAGGTGGATCGCCAATAAGACCGTCGACGTCCATCGGAGCCAGCCGGCGCGATCCAGCAGGGCGGCCACGGGCAGCGCCCCCAGCACCAAGGCGTGAAACAGAAACCGTTGCTGGGTCCGGTACGGGATCGCCAGCCAGTAGAGGACCAGTTGCACAAACGCCCAACCGCCGAGGATCGCCAGGCCGCGCGTTCGAGCCCGATCGGACTCCGTACCACCACTGCCCGTTCGCAACGCGCTCCAGGCCACCCCGATCAAGCCGACGATCCAGAGCGGCATCAATCGAGCGTCGACGACCGAGAGCACGATATCGATCGCCGATCCGACATCGGTAATTGGCAGGTAATATTTGCTGAAGGCCATCGCCTCGCGGTCGTACCAGCCGCTCAGGAGGACCTGCCCGAAGACCTCCAAGTGCAACGGATAGAGCGGGTTGCCGGTCTCCCAAGCGTTGCGGACCCACCAGAACCCCGATGGCATGAGCGTCCCGACTCCCAGGGCCGCCAGCCGGATCCAAGTTCCTCCGTTCCCGAATCGACGCCTTCCGGTCAGCAACAAAGCCCCGACGCCGAGCATCGTCGCGCCGACGAAGATCAGGGCCGGCGCCTTGGTCCCCAGGGCGAGTCCGAGTCCGAGGCCCGCCAGGTTCAGGTCGGCCACCTTCCCGTCGACTTGGAAACCACGGATCAAGAAGAAAATCCCCAGGGCGTAGCCGGCCACGAAGATCGTGTCGACGTTGGGCTGCACCGAGAAGGCGAGCAACGGAGTCATCGTCAGGAACAGGCAACTGGCTAGGATCGAGGCGCTCCGGCCGACCTGGAGCCGACGCGCCGAGGCGTAAATTGCCAGGCCGGTCACGACCCAGAACGGCATCTGGCCGATCCGGGCTAGCCGGTCGCCGTCCCAGCAGGTGATCAGCCAGGTGAACCAGAGGTTGCCGTTGGCCGGGAAGTAGGTCGCCGCCGTCTCGCCGAAGGGCGCCGGCACGTAACTTAATCGACCGTCCTGCCACCAACGGAGGCTGAACGGGAGGTGATAGATTGGCCCGTCGCTGCTGACCAGGACCCAGAAGATCAGCCGCTCGGCGGTCAAACTCAGGCCCACCCAGGCCGTCAATGCCCACGCGATCCTCGATGACCAGTCGATGGGATCGTCCGGCTTGGACCGACTCGTTTCTCCAGATCCGGATGTATCTCCTCGTACGGGAAGGAATCGACACGCCAGGCCGATCGCGACCCAGAGCCCGACGGCGACGGCCAAGGGTCCCCGACCGATCAGGCCGAGGCTGCCCAGGCCTTGCAGGCCGACGGTCACGAACGTCCAGGCTAGCGTCAGCGCGGCCAAGCCGACCGTCCAGGCGTCGGCGTCGGGCCGGACCCGTCGGGCCAATTGCCAGGCTCCCCAGGCCAAGGCACCATGAAACAGGCCGGTGATCGACACGGCGGTCAGCAAGTCCAGGAGATCCCTGATGTCCATGGCGCGGGCGCAGTCCTCGGAATTCGTTGGGGGTTCGTCACAGGAGTCCTCGGTCGGGGCGTCCTCATTGGAACAGCCCACCTGCCTGGTCGTCGAGATCGGCGGCACCAAGCTTCAGGTGGTCGTGGCCGATTTACACGGGACGTTCTTCGATCAGGGACGGACCCAGGTCGATCCGGCTCAAGGGGCCCTCGGTATCCGTCGAGCCATTGAGACGCTCTGGGCCGAGATCCGCGATCGCCGAGGTGTCGACGACGGCCGATCGATCTCCGGCCACGGCCCGCGTTGGGACCCTGAGCGGCTCATCGCGATCGGGATCGGCTTCGGCGGACCGGTCGACCGCTCCCGAGGTCGGGTCGTCTGCTCGCACCAGATCACCGGTTGGGACGACATCGATATCGAGGGCTGGGCGCGGACGGCCCTGATCGATCGGCTGGTCGTCCTGGAGAACGACGCCGACGCCGCCGCGCTGGGCGAAGCATGTTTCGGGGCCGGCCTCGAGGCCGATCCGGTCGTTTATGTGACCGTCGGCAGCGGAATCGGCGGCGGCCTCGTGCTCGACGGCGCGATCTACCGGGGCGCTGGCCGGGGCGCCTTGGAGGTCGGCCACCTCCGGATCGCTGACGACTCAGGGCGCCTGGTCACGCTCGAGTCGCTCGCCTCGGGCTGGGCCCTGGACCTCCGAGGGCGGAGCCTGGCACACCGACGTCGCGAGGCATCCTCTCAACTCGCTATAAAAAGCGATCTCTTGCTCTCCCGAGTCGACGGCGATCCCATGAAGGTCTCCGCTCGCGAACTGGGTGCGGCGGCTCTCGATGGCGACGATGAAGCGGCCGCGATCCTTCGAACGGGCGCTCGGACGCTCGGGATCGGCCTGGCCCAGGTCGTCACATTGCTGGCCCCCCAGCGGCTCATCGTCGGCGGAGGCGTCGCTCTTTTACCCGAACCGCTCTGGTTCGATCCGCTCAAACAATCGTTGAGCGAACACGTCTTCGCCCCCTTCCGTGACCATGTCGAGATCCTGCCCGCTCGTTGCGGCGAGCGGGTCGTGCCCTTGGGAATGATTGCTGCGGTTCGTCAGCGCTTCGAAGCTCCGTCCCCCCTTCGCTGAGCCGGCTTTTCACCCGGCAATTTGTTGCCCGCCACTTCGGCACGATCTGACGATCTCTCCGGCAGACCCAAGCCGTCTCGAAGGACGTCATGGTTGAACGTTTCTTGAGAGTTTCGGTAAATCGTCTCGGTTTGTCTTTGGCGGATATGAAACCTAAATCAATACAGGGCGGTATGTTCCGCACGAAACGGAAGCGACCGGGCCTTGATGACAGGCCGGCATCGATCGCTCTGGCCCCTCCTTTGCTAGGGCCCCTATGGCAGATTTCTCGGTCGACACAACAGCCGGAGATCGTTGTAAACTGAGCTTAGACTCGGTGGCATCAGCGAACCTCTACGACCCCCATGGGCTCTTCCTCAGTCGAGGGGCTTGATCTTCCGAGACCATCCGCCTGGCGAATCGACGCGTTGTCCGAGCCGGGTTCTTCGGACCGCTTCATGACAAGACAGATCGGATCACGCGGCTTCCAGTTCACACTGGCTTGCCGATGGTGATCCGGTCTCCACAATAAGACGACATCACTCACCCAAACGCTCGTCACGAAGCTGAAGGGGCATGAGATGGCGATGAAGCTTGCGGAAACCCAACTCTGGCAATACAACCTGGCCGCCCTGATCCGCTCGGGCCTCTACGTCCGCGCCGAGATGGTTCCGGTCAAGGGGCTCTTCGGGGTCGTCGGCGTCTACACCGATGGCTCTCACTCGGCGATCGTCGCCAAGTATGGCTCGGAATCCCGCGCTGAAGACGCCGCCACGATCGTCAACCAACTGGCTCTCAAGGAAAGCGTTTCTCCAGAGGACAACTGAGTCGGTCTGCCTGCAGGCACCAGGCAAATGACGACAGAACGCTCTGGTATCCTCTTATCCAGCCCTCATCGTTCGATCACTCATCAGGCTTGGGACTCGGATCGCACCCCGCGGTGCATCCGAGTCCCGGTCGCCTTGAACTCGCTGTGATCAATCTCGATTGGGCCGATACTCGGTCGATTCACTCCTCGAACTCAAGCTGATCGCGTCACTAGTCGTCCAGCTATGAGGACGCCCTGGACAGAAGCGTCGAGCGATTCCGAGCTCGGCATACGAATCGCTCTAGTGAGATCGGACGAGGATCGTTGTAGACTCATTGCGATCCGTATACCCGACCACCTGCCCAGACGTCGGTCGGTCACCATTGGGATTTGATTCTGCATCGGAAGGAGAGACCGGCCCATGGACGAATCGCGTGCCGACGAACGCGAGGCGATGGCCACTAACGGCTCGCCGGCGTCCCAGTCCCTCGAGCCGGCCGAGGCACTCGCGCATCAACTCTGGGAGCAGGTTCGCTCGGAGGATCCGCCGCAACGTCCTCGGGTCACTTACCGGCTCCAGGTCCACGAGGGGTTCCCGTTCACAAGGGTGGTGGAGATTCTCGACTATCTCGAGGTCCTCGGCATCAGCGACACATATTTCTCGCCTTACCTGGAGGCGCGACCGGGTAGCACGCACGGCTATGACGTCTTCGACCATAGCCATGTCAACACCGAACTCGGTGGTGAGGACGACCACCAGCGTCTCGTCGATGCGCTCGAGGCACGCGGTATGCGTCGCGTCCTCGACGTCGTCCCCAACCATATGGGCATCGTTGGACCCAACAAATACTGGTTGGATGTCTTGGAGAACGGCCCCTTAGCGCCCTCGGCCCACTTCTTCGATATCGACTGGCATCCGGTCAAGGAGGAACTGGAGGGGCGTGTCCTGCTCCCGATCCTGGAGAATCAGTACGGCCTGGTCTTGGAGGCGGGTAAGCTCCGGTTGGCCCGCGAGGACGGGGCCTTCTTCCTCCAGTACTATGATCACAAGCTCCCGCTCTGTGCCTCCAGCTACGCTCAGATCCTCGGCGCTTCGCTCGATCAATTGGACGAGTTGGCCCTCCAGTTCGATGAGGGCGACCAACCCTACCTCCTGGAATATCGGAGCATCTTGGCCTCCTCCGAGAACCTGCCGGTTCCCCAGCAGCACAAAACCTTCGCTGAGATTCGCCAGCGAACCCTCCTGGAAACCGCCGTCATCAAGCGACGGATCGCACGGCTCATCGAGGACTGCCCGCCCATCGCCGCGATGATCGACCGGACCATCGACCGGCTCCAAGGCATACCTGGCGACCCCCGAAGCTTCGATGCGTTGCACACCATCCTTGAGGCCCAGCACTACCGGCTGGCCTACTGGCGGGTCGCCAGCGAAGAGATCAACTACCGACGCTTCTTCGATATTAACGAGCTGGCCGGGCTCCGGACCGAAGACCCCCCCGTCTTCCTGGCCACCCACGACCTGATCCTCGACTGGGTCGCCCAAGGCAACGTCTCTTGCCTTCGGATCGACCACCCCGATGGACTGGCCGACCCCTCCGAGTACTTCGAGCGGCTCCAGCACGAGATTTTCCTCCGACAGTGCCGGAGCCGTTACCAGGAGCTCCTCGAAGCCCAACCCTCATTGACCGATACACCGACAAACCCCGAGCCGGTCGACCCAACAGACCGTCCCCGGATCGACGCGGCGAACTTGGAAGGCGATGTCGCCGAGAGCCCCGACCCCTCCGGGATCTCCGATCCGTCCTCATTGTCGAACGCCTTGCCACCCTGGTACGCCGTTGAACCGTACCTCAAGCGGCTCCACTCCATGGACCTGGAGGAGGACAACTCCTCCCTGTTCGCCCGGTACCCGATCGTCGCTGAGAAGATCCTGAGCCGTGGTGAGGAACTGCCGGTCCATTGGCCCATCGACGGCACCGTCGGCTACGAGTTCCTCAACGCCCTCAACGGCCTCTTCGTCGACCCCAACGGCTCCGAGCCGATCAGCACGACCTATGTCGAGTTCACCGGCGACCGCGACAGCTTCGTCGAGGTCACCTATCAGGCCAAGCAATTGATCGCCCGCTCGGCCCTAGCGAGCGAGCTGAACACCTTGGCCCGGAGCCTCAATCGGGTCTCCGAGTCGAGTCGGAACAGCCGCGACTTCACGCTCAACGACCTCCGACGCGCCCTCCGCGAGGTGATCGCCTGGTTCCCCGTTTACCGGACCTATCACCGGCCCGGCGACGTCGTCGAGCCCCGCGACCGCGCCTTCGTCGAGCAGGCCGTCGCCCGCGCCCGGCAACGGATCCCCACCATCGACGCCTCGGTCTTTCAGTTCCTCCAAGACGCCCTGCTCGGCGAATTACCGTTGGCCCTCACCGCCGAGAGTCAGCAGACCCTCGACACCTTCATCGTTCGCTTCCAGCAGACCACCGGTCCGATCATGGCCAAAGGTCTGGAAGATACGGCAAACTACCGACAGTTCCGCCTCGCCTCGCTCAACGAGGTCGGCAACGACCCGACCCGTTTCGGCACCTCGCCTCAGGCTTTCCACCAGCTCAACCTGATGCGCCTGGATCGCTGGCCAGGGCTCTCGACCACCGCCACCCACGACACCAAGCGCGGTGAGGACACCCGGATCCGGATCAACGTCCTCAGCGAACTGCCCGAGGAGTGGAACACTCGGCTGGCCCGTTGGGCTCGTTGGAACGCGCGTAAGAAGATCACCCAGCCTGACGAGCGGATCGTGCCCGATGCCCGCGAAGAATATCTGCTCTATCAGATTCTGGTCGGGACTTGGCCCTTCGAACTGCTCGACTTCGATTCGGACGAGCCCCAAGAGCCGATCGCCGTACCCAACGACTACGTCCTCCGCGTCCAGGACTACATCGCCAAGGCCGTCCGTGAGGCGAAGGTCAACACAACTTGGACCGACATCGATCCGTCATACGTCGAGAACCTCACCTCATTCGTCCGAGAAATCCTTCAGAGCCCCGATGCCCATCCGTTCCTGAAAGATATCGTTCCGTTCATCCGTCATGTGGCGCGGGTTGGCATCGTCCACTCGCTTGGCCAGACCCTGCTCAAGCTGACCTCACCCGGGATCCCCGACATCTACCAAGGGTGCGAACTCTGGGATTTCAGCCTCGTTGACCCCGACAATCGACGCCCGGTCGATTTCGACCGTCGACGTCGGATCCTCGACGCCCTCCGCGGCTCCTTGGAGATCGGCACCCCCCGCGCCGAACTGGCCCGACGCCTCTACGGCGACGCGTCCTCAGGGGCCATCAAGCTGTATCTGATCTACACGGTGCTCGATCATCGTCGACAACAGCCCGCGCTCTATCAGAACGGGTCCTACCGCGCTGTGGAAGCCGACGGCGAGCGGCGCTATCAGGTCGTTGCCTCGCTCCGCCAGCTCGACGGCCAGTTCGCCCTCAGCGCAGTGGCGCGGTTGGTCGCTCCCTTGATGGGTGAGCACGCCGAGGTCGCTCCCCTCGGCGACGTCTGGAGCCAGACCCACCTCGTCCTACCCGAAGCCCTCGCCAACGCCCGGCTCCGCAACCTGCTCACCGACGAGGTCCACGAGCCGGTCCTCCTCGAGAACGACGTCCCCGCCCTGCCCTTGTCCCAGCTCTTCGACGTCCTCCCGGTCGCCCTGCTCGTCAACGCCGATCTCGAGTGATCTTCCCGAGCCGGCCCACGATCGAGATCTCAGCATCGATCCGGCTGGTCTGGAGTCGTGGGCACCTCGGCATCCGGTTCGCCGAAGGTTTCTGTGTCGATGACGGACCCCGTTGCGAGGATGTCGCGAATCGTCCCAAGTCCGGACAATGAATAATACTGGACGACTCCTAACGGGTTGGTGGTGTCCATCAGCAACAGATCGAGCGGGCCGACGCGCATCGACTGAACCGAGGCGGCGAGTTCGGGATCATGGATCGTGTTCCTCCGAAGGTCGAGTCCCCTCAGGCTCAGCAACGCGTCAGTCGCGCCGAACTCCAAGGCCCCTTCATGGCCGATCATGTTCCCGCTCAGGTCCAACCATTGCAGATACGCCAAGGTCCTCGACCGCGCCAAGGCTCGGGCACCAGCATTGCCGATCTGGTTCTCGGCGAGATCGAGTGCCCGGAGGTTTCCTAGCGCAGCGGCTCCGGCCAAGAGTTCGATCGCATCGTTGCCTATGAGATTCGAACGGAGCATCAGGATCTCGAGCTGTTCGAACGGGCCACGGGTCAATGTCCGAACATCGGCCGGTTCCAACTCCACGCGATCCAGTTCAAGCCGTCGGAGTCGATGGGCAAGCGGTGAGCCGACAAGTTCGTCAATGGTTCGGGGGGAGAGGCCGGGACCATGGATGCTCAGCGACTCGACCTTCCCGAGTATCGGGGATCCAAATATCTCCTTCAGGCGGAAGCCGATATGCGCTGGATTGATTGAGACCGCTCCAGGAAATTCCGATGCGATCAGCAGCGAGGCGATCCCCTCCGGAGTCTCCATGAAATCCAAGTGTGAGAGCATGATATGGATGTGCGGATGGCCGATGTAGGCGATCATCGGCGAGTCGATCATCTTGTGCGGAACTCGGATCGACGCCTTTCGGATCGACCCTTCGGCGAGGGCGCGGATCGCGGACGAGCCGAAGAGGTCGCCCAGCTCAAAGAGCCGGTCCGAGGCCACCAGCAGGGGCTCGGCCGACTTGGGATCGTCGGGACGATAGGCGTCGACGATTTCGCCGAGCCAGGTTCGGAAATACTGGTCCTCATCGTTCATGAGGTGTCCTCATCAGTTGATAGTCACTTGCCTCTCGAGATCGTTAGTGAGTTGGGAAGTCTCTCAAGAGGTGATCCAAGTTGGGGTGATTCGACCACGCGATCCAGGCGCGGTTGGAGGTCCGGCCGAGTCCGATCGATCGGGTGGATCGGGTCGATCAATTTGGTCAAAAGGTCTCGTGTCGAGTCTGGCCCATTTTATCCGTGAACCAGACTGGCGCATCGCCTGATGTTGTCTTGTCGGCATCGATCATGGGCGTCGTGGCGCAGATCGGCCGGGTATAAGATCGAGAGAGTTGTGAGGGTTGGATGGTTCGCGAGGGCCCCGATCGATGGTTGACGGCACGGCTCTGCCATATGCTTCGGGCCGGAGCACCACTTGACCTGGCCTGTCTTCAGCTCGGGATCGATCGCGCCTCCTTCGACGATTGGATCGAGCGCGGATCCGACTTCGACCCCGATCTCGATGACCCTGAGGATGAGGATCCGTACACCCATTTCCTGATCCGCGTCCACGAGGCCTTGTTCGAACGCAACGGTCCGATCGAACCACGACGCACAGCTTTAGAGCCGATCGTCGGCCATGCAGATCGTGGTACGGTCCTTGATCAACGCCCGTCGAAAACGGTTCGAAGCGTACAGGCTGAGCGGTCGGACCCAACAATCGGCGTATCAGGGCGTAAATATCCCGTCCGGGATGAGTTCTTATTGGAGCCTCCGCTGGCCACACGGGTCGTGTTGATCGCTCCCACCGAATGGCCGTCGAGCGATCATGCCGTCTGGGTGTATGATCCCGGCTCGAACCCGGACGCGTCCGAGACCCATCGAGACGAACCGGTGGAACCAACTTGCGTGATGGATTTGGAAGAAGCGACCGGCATGCGATCGGATCCCGAACCGGTATCGGGACCGCCGATCACGACCGGCGGTTGGGTCCTGATGGCCGTCCTCGTCTTGTTGATCGCGCCGCCTGTGATTATCGGGATGATCGCCTGGTCGATCGTGCTGGGCGCGATCGGGGCGATTCGCCGGATCGTGGGGGCTTTCGGTTGGCTCGGGCGGACCTGGGCATCGGGCCTTGCGATGCTCCGCGGTCGTCGGCTCGTCCTTGAGGTGTCGGGGCGGTTCGCGGGACCCAACGGTCGAATCTCGAGTCGTGTCGAGATCGATCGATACGTCCGAACGCTGGGCCGGATCGCGTTGGAGTCGCGTGCGCTGCCCCAACTCGAATGAGCATCACAGCGCCTCGAGAAGCTCGCCGGGTCGTTCGGTTCGACGATCGCCCGTCCGACGCGCCGGCCCATTCGATCCGTGGGGCTGGGACGCCCGGAAATCCTCCGGGGATCACGCGTTGAGGGAGATCGCCGATCATCGAATCGACACCGCGAAACGGGGCGCTGGAGCGGGCCGAACTAATGGTCCGCCATCGATGCGGAGCGTGGGATCTTTGAAAATACGGACACGACGGATCGAGGAATCGACCTTCTTTGATGAGAAGGCCGTTGAGGAGCCTCGCGCGCCGGGCAGTCCGAACAGTTCGGGTTGTGACGGCGGCGACCCTGCATCGAGCGGCTCAAAAGGCCGGAAAGTCGACGGACTCCTAACGGATCCCCACCACAGTCTGATCTCGGGGCGTTCGTCGAGAAAAATCCGGCCGACTCTCGAAGCCTGAAACGACGAGATGGATCAGCCATCCCATCGCAGCTTGTTTGGATATGAATGTTTTTCAAATGTTGAAATTAAATAATTCATTCGATGGTGTTCTTCGTCGGCAATCCTTCGTTCGCGGCGGAGTCATCATCGGTCGTCTCGGGCGGACGATGAGGCTTCACGCCGGCGAGCTGGGCCTGTTGATAGGGCGGTTGCAAGTCGTGGGGCGGGATACCGTTCCAGCGTGCGTAGGCGGCGGTGACGTCGGCGAGCCAGGCGAAGGCCTCGTCGCTGATCTGGCCTTCGAGGACGCGCCAGGCCCAATTGCCCTGGGCGGTCCCCGGTCGGTTCATCCGCGCATCGTTGCCGAGCACCAACAGGTCCTGGAGCGGGACGATCGCCAAGTCCGCGACCGAGCCGTGGAGGAGGCGGATGAGGCCGCGGACGACCTGCTCGGGAGGAGCGTCGGGGGCATCGAGGTAGCGTCGGATATACCGGCGCTCGCTGGCGATCTCCTCGGGGGGTTGCGTTGAATCGGTGACGTCGGTGGCGAACCAGCTTAGCAAGGTGTCGTTGTCGTGGGTTCCGGTGTAGGCCACGCAGTGGGGCACGAAGTTGTGTGGGAGATAGTCGTAGGCCTTGGGGTCGTGGCCGAAGGCGAATTGCAAGACACGCATGCCGGGTAGGCCGTGTCGGTCGCGGAGTGCTTCGACGTCGTCATTGATCTCGCCGAGGTCCTCGGCGATGAGCGGGAGCCCACCGAGGTCGAGCCGGAGTGCTGTGAGTAGGGCCTCACCGGGCGTCGGTTCCCAGGTCCCGTTGACGGCCGTCGGCTCGCCGAACGGAACGGCCCAGTAGGCGTCGAAGCCGCGGAAGTGATCGAGCCGGATCAGGTCGACCCGGCGCAACGCGCCTCGGACCCGCTCGGCCCACCAAGCGAACCCATCGCGCTCGTGGATCGGCCAGTTATAGACCGGGTTACCCCAGAGCTGCCCGGTCTCGCAGAAGTAATCGGGCGGTACGCCGGCGACGTGCGTCGGGTTGTGATCCTTATCGAGTCGAAACAAGTGCCGATTCGCCCAAACGTCGGCGCTATCGAAGGCGACGAAGATCGGAAGATCACCGATGAGCCGGACATTTCGAGCGCGACAGGTGGCCCGGAGGTCGGACCACTGGCGCTCGAACTGGTACTGGACGAATCGTTGGAAGTCGATCGGCCTGGCCAGGGTATCGCGGGCTTCGGCCAAGGCCTCGGGCTTGCGTGCGGCGAGCGGCTCGGGCCAGGTGTTCCAGGCTTGGCCGTCGTGGTGCTCTTTGAGGGCCATGAACAGGGCATAGTCATCGAGCCAGGACGACTGGTCGCGGCAGAAGTGGTGGAACCCCTCGTCGTCGTTGTCGAAGCGGGTGTAGGCTTTGGACAACAGAGCGCCCTTGGCCTTGGCGACCTTGGGGTAGTCGACACCGGTCGGGTCGTCGAACTGATCGACCAGGGCGTCGACCTCGGCAGCGTTGACCAGGCCGTCGTGATGGAGCGGGATCGGGCTGATCAGGCCGAGGTCGCCGGCCCATGAGGAGGTCGATTGGTAGGGCGAGCCGCCGAAGCCGACCGGGCCGATCGGGAGCATCTGCCACCAGGTCTGACCGGCGTCGGCGAGGCGCTGGACGAACCGATGGGCCTCAGGCCCGAGGTCTCCTTGGCCGAACCGGCCGGGCAGCGAGGTCGGGTGCAAGAGGATCCCGCTAGAACGCGGAAGCGTGGAGAGTGGCGAGCTTGAAAAGGCGGTCATCGACATCGGAGGCTCTCGAAACGGGTTCCGATGGCTGGAACATGTCGGGTTCGGTTACGGATCGACTTGGGCGTCGGGCGCGTCGCGTCGTGGCCGTCGGCAGCGGGCGTTGAGGGTGAACCGATCGGCCTGACGTCGGATGGCCTCAAGCCCTCGGAACGCTTCGCGATCGCGAACGCCGGTCCAACGGTCGGCGCGTCCTTCGACGACGAGCAGGACCGGGTGCTCGCCACCATAGTGGGCGGCCAGGGACTCGGCGATCCCAAACCGCGCGCGGGCCTGGGGATAGGCCGGAGCGCCTCGGACGGCTCGACTCCAGGCGGTCACGTCGACCCGATGCCAAGGCGGGACGCCCTGATCGCTCGTGGCGATCTGGCGTCGAAGCCAGTCCGGATAGGCGTCGAGGTGATCCCGATGGACGAAGATCGTGGCCCGTTCGTTGTGGCTAGCATAAAGAGCCATGCTCGGCCAAGTATCGTACCAGCCGACGCGTTCGAAGGCCGGCAAGATCGCCGCGGCCAGGAAGATCAACCGGATCCCGGGCGCGAATCGGTCCGAGGCATCTTCGGTCTGTGGCGCCTCAAAGGCGAACCAGCGGTCGGTCCAAGGATGGAACAGAACGAGGTTCCCGAGCAGCATGCTCGCGTTCCAGATCAGGACGTTCGGGCTGTGATCCATACCGAGAGGGCTCAGGATTAAGATCAACGTGGTATGCATCGCCATCGAACCGATCCAGGCGATCGCCCGGGTCCAACGGAACATCAGGCCGATCCCGAAGAGCAGTTCGGCGCCCGGCATCGCCAGGCAAAGACCAGTCCGCCAACGCTCAGACCACGACGAGGGGTTCAGCCCCAGTGGTTCGGTCAACGCCTCCAGCATCGACGGCCCCATCTCGTGGGCGAAGGCGTAGTCCAGCTTCGAGAGGCCCGAGTGAATGTAGAGGATCAGCACATAGAGCCGCGCGAACCCGAGCCCTTGGCGTGCGCTCAGGAGAACCAAGGCCGGCGCGACCAGCAGGAATTGGTAGGCCCAGGGCTGAAGCCGGTGCTGATCGCCGACGATCAAGGTGGCCAGGGCGATCCAGGCCAGGCCGAGTCCGATCCGTGCCGACGTCCGCCAACAGGACAGACCGAGTCCCAGCAGCAGGAGCCCCGTGGTGGTCGGCTCGAACCAAGCGGGCGTTGGTGTCAACCAGGGCAGGAAAGGGACTTGAGGGAACCGCGATGAACCGATCCACAACGGTGCGGTCGTCGCGATCATCAGGGCGATCGAGCCGGCGAAGAGGCGTCGGTAGGTCACAGCGGGGTCGGCCAGTGGCCCGCGATTGACCAGCGCTTCGGGGACGGTCGAGGGATTTAGGCCAGGCGCGAGGGAGGCATCGACCTCGGAGGCGGGGGTATTTTGGGGATCGTTCGCGTCGATCATCGATCCGGGGATGGTCATGATGGGGCCTTTCCGGTCGCATCGAGGAACTCCTCGAGGGCGGCTCGGAAGCGGGGTCCGGCTTCGACGTGGGGCAGGTGGCCGACGCCGTCGAGCAGTCGGAGTTCGGCCCCGGGGATCCGCCCGGCCAGTTCGTTGGCGACTTCGGGCGGGTTGACTAGGTCATCGCGTCCCGAGAGGACCAGGGTCCTCGCGGTGATGGCCGCCAGGTCGCGGTCGTCGCGGTGTTCCAACGCGGCCCGGGCCTGTCGGGTGTAGGCCGCGGCGTCCTGGGGATCGGGGGACTTCTCGGCGAACCGGATCAGACCGTCGATCTGTTCGGGGTTGGTCGCGAAATAGCTGGGGGCGACCAGCCAGGGCAACACGGCCTCAGTGAAGGCTTTGGGGTCGAGATGCGACCGCATCGTGATCCAGCTCTGGAGCACGGCGCGTCGCCAAGGAGTCGCCCCGGGATGGGTCGAGCAGAGGATCAGGGTCCGAACCAGCTCGGGCGATTCAACGGCGACGACCTGGGCGATCAGACCGCCCAACGAATGGCCGAACAGGTCGAACCGCTCCAGGCCCAGCCAGGCAGACCACTCACGGAGATCCCGAGCTAGGTCATCGGTGGTATACCCGTCGTCGGACCGCTGGGAGCGTCCGGCGTCGCGTGGGTCGAGGATCACGACCCGTCGACGCCGGGAGAGTTGGCGGGCGGTCATGGCATAAGCGCGATGGTCGCCCCCGACGCCGGGCAGGATCACCAACGGATCGCCCTGGCCGTGGTCCTCGAAGTGAAGGCGGACGCGGTCGGACTCGAAGTATGGCATGATCTTCGCAGTGTTTAGAAGATCGACAGAACGGATAGGTCGGTCGAGGTTACGACGTTGAAGGTCAGGGTCGCAAGCCGGACCCTTCGGATTTCGAGGGCACGGCCGCGGAGTCTGTCCCCGCTCGTCGTCGGCTCCTGTTGAACCCGGTGACGGGGATCACTAGGCTGGCGCAAGGCTCGACTGGGCCCGCGACGGAGTATCAAAGACGGCGGAGGCTCGCCGCAGACATTGTGTACTCCGCAGAGACCCTAGCTTCGCGAATCAACGAAAGGTGGCCGCGCCGATGGCATCGACGTACCTGAAGGGTCCGACGATCTCCCAGGACGATATCAACGTGTTGATCCATGGGGATCACGGCGATCCGTTTTCGGTCCTGGGACGGCAAGTCGTGGAGGTCGATGGCCGTCGCGCGACCAGCGTCCGTGCCTTCCTGCCCGAAGCGGCTCAGGCGGCTGTCGGACTTGGCTCGGAACGCCTGACGATGGACCGCGTTCATCCTGACGGCATCTTCGAGGTGACTGTCGAGGGCCTCGACGATCCGGGCCCCTACCAGCTTCACTACGTTGATGCCGAAGGGAGCGAGGTGACCGTGGAGGATCCCTATCGGTTCCGCCCGGTCCTGACCGAGTTCGACCTGCACCTGCTCAACGAGGGGACGCACTACGAGAACTACGAGCGGCTCGGGGCCCACATCATCGAGCATGAGGGGG
Source organism: uncultured Planctomycetia bacterium (assembly GCA_964609385.1). Lineage (GTDB taxonomy): Bacteria > Planctomycetota > Planctomycetia > Isosphaerales > Isosphaeraceae > CAZSSM01. The sequence goes on along the minus strand of CAZSSM010000031.1, from coordinate 13,012 downwards.
TCCGTGGGGTCCACTTCGCCGTCTGGGCCCCCAACGCGCTTCGGGTCAGCGTGGTGGGGAACTTCAACCGCTGGGACGGCCGACGCCATATGATGCGGCGCTGCATTCCCACCGGATTCTGGGAGATCTTCGTCCCCGAACTGGGCGAGGGAGAGCTGTACAAATATGAAATCAAGAGCCGTCACAACAGTTACCTAGTCTCCAAGGCCGATCCCTACGGGTTCTACGCTGAACTTCGTCCGGGCACGGCCTCGATCGTCTGGGACATCAACGGGTTCACCTGGCAAGATTCCGACTGGATGGCCGAGCGGGCTCAAACACAGGGGTTGGACCGGCCGCTCTCCGTCTACGAGGTGCACCTCGGCTCCTGGAAGCGGGATTGGGAGCGCGATCATGGGTTCCTCACCTACCGCGAACTGGCCGATCAGTTGGTCGAGCACCTCGACGCGACTCACTTCACGCACATCGAGCTGCTTCCGATCTCGGAGCACCCCTTCGATGGTAGCTGGGGTTATCAGCCGGTCGGCTTGTTCGCGCCAACCTCCCGGTTCGGCACGCCCGACGACTTTGCCTACTTCGTCGACAAGCTGCACCGTCATGGCTATGGCGTGCTGGTCGACTGGGTACCGGCCCACTTCCCACGAGACATCCATGGGCTGGGCTTCTTCGACGGCACCCACCTGTACGAGCACGAGGATCCGCGCCTGGGCGAGCACCGCGACTGGGGAACCAAGATCTACAATTACGGCCGGACCGAGGTGGCCAACTACCTGCTGGGCAACGCCCTGTTCTGGCTAGACAAATATCACATCGACGGACTCCGCGTCGACGCGGTCGCCTCGATGCTCTACCTGGACTACTCGCGCGAGGATGGCGAGTGGCTTCCCAACATCTACGGGGGCAACGAAAACCTGGAGGCGATCGCCTTCCTCAAGCGGATGAACGAAGTCGTCCACCAGCGGCATCCCGGAGTCTTGACCGTCGCTGAGGAATCGACCTCCTGGGGCGGCGTCTCGCGGCCGACCTATCTGGGCGGACTCGGCTTCAGCCTCAAGTGGAACATGGGCTGGATGAACGATACGCTGGAGTATGTCGTTAAGGACCCGGTCTTCCGCAAGTACGAGCACGGCAAGCTGACTTTCAGCTTGATCTACGCCTTTACGGAGAACTTCCTGCTGCCGCTTTCCCATGATGAAGTCGTCCACGGCAAGGGCGCTTTGCTCTCGAAGATGCCCGGCGACTACTGGCAGCAGTTCGCCAATCTCCGACTGCTCTACGGCTACATGTACGGGCATCCGGGTAAGAAATTGCTCTTCCAAGGGGCTGAGGTGGCTCAATGGAACGAGTGGCGGGCTGCGGAAAGCGTCGAGTGGGAACTGCTGAATTACGATTCGCATCAGGGTATCTATAACCTTATAGCAGATCTCAATCAGCTCTATCGCCGCGAGCCGGCCTTGCACCAGGTCGACTTCGAATGGCAGGGCTTCGAGTGGCTCGAGTTGCAGGACTGGGAGAACAGCGTCGTGGCGTTCCTCCGACGCGCTGAGGATCCCGAGGATTCGGTAATCGTGGTCAGCAACTTCACGCCGGTGCCTCGGGAGAACTACCGGATCGCAGTGCCCAAGGCGGGCTTTTACCACGAGATCCTTAACACCGATTCACGTTACTACGGCGGAGCCGACGTGGGCAATTCGGGCGGGCGCTGGACGGTGCCCGAACCGCATAACGGGCGGCCCTGCCACCTTCAACTGACGATCCCGCCGCTGGCCACGATCATGCTCAAGCGTGACGCGACGGTCTCCTGAACTCGAGGAGAAGGAGGCCCTACCTAGGGTCTCCCGAACGACAACCGGTTCGCTCGTTCGTGTCCAGGTTGGTCAGAGGGACTCGGGGTCGATCCCGAGCTGCCGGAGCTGTTCGGCCAGGCGTTCAGCACGCTGACGCTCCTGCTCAGCACGTTGGTCGGCCTGCTCAGCACGTTGGTCGGCCTGCTCAGCACGTTGGTCGGCCTGCTCGGCATGTTGGTCGGCCTGCTCGGCGCGTTGATGTTCCCGGATTCGCTCGAGATCCGTCTCCTGATATGAGAGGATGCGTCGTCCATCGGGACGAACCATCACAAGGTCGCAGCCGACCAGATCGAATGTGACATCCAGACGCGGACTGACCCAGCCGTTCATTTGAGCGATCGGCTCCAGGGCCTCGTCGCGGCGGATCCAGCCTCGGAGGTGCGGGTGGTCGGGTTCGGGATCGTACTGGTAATATTCCTCGACACCATATCGCTGATAGAAATCGCGTTTCTGCTGCATCTCCGCGGGTGTGTTGTTGGGCGAGAGGATCTCGAAGACGACTTGGGGCGCGATGCCGTCTTCCAAATGTTGGATGTAGGAGCCGCGATCCCCCTTGGGCCTGCCGAAGATGACCATGGCGTCGGGGGCGCGGCGGATCGTGTTGTCTCCCTCGACCGGATACCAGAGCATGTCGCCGGCGACGAAAACATCGGGCCGATCGCGGAACTGCGCCTCGAGGCCCTCCTTGACGGTGACGATCCAGCGGAATTGGAGGGAGTTGTCGGCCATCGGCTCGCCGTCGGAATCGGGATAGATGACCTGGGGAGTCGTCTCGACCCGGTTCGTCGTGCTCATGGTAGTCCTCCCGAGCGGATTGGGGCGCGTGAGGGGATCGGACGCGGATCCGGGTCCACGCATCATGCGCGATCGGCCGACGTCGAGCAACACGACCGCCGCGGGTGGATCGGCCGATCCCGATGAATCCGGCTCACTCGAATTCGTCGAGGCGTCGGGCCTTGCCCTTGGCGGACGTGGCGGCGAGCGTCCCCTTTTGTTTGGCCTTGGCCTGGGCTTCGGACTCGACGGTAGTCGGGTCGTTGAGGACCTGGGGAATGACCTCGTCGAGCGGAACGTCCCACTGCATCGCGCCGACGGCGACGACGGCGATCCGCTTCTTGGGGTTGAGTTTGACGACGCGGCCGGGTCGGTCGTAGCCGAACCGCTCGACGACGACGCGGTCGCCGGCCTTGAGCCGCTCGCGGGCCTCGACCAAACGTTGGTCGCGCTCGCTTTGCTTCTGTAGGTCGGCCAGTTTCTGGCGATAAGAGTCGAGGGTCCGCTCAGCCTCGGCCTGAAGGTCCAGGGCCTTCTGCTTGGCCTCCTCGGCCTCGCGGCGCAAGTTGGTTAGGATTTCCCATTCGGGAAGATCCTGGCCCCGCGACTGCTCCAGATAGTTGCCCGCGCGGTCGATGAGATGGTCGGCCAACTGGAGCCGACGCGCGATCTTCAGGGCGTTGGATCGGCCGATGTCGCCGATCCGCAACGTATACAGCGGTCGCAGCGTCTCGTCGTCGAACTCAACGGCTGCATTGGTGGCGCGTGGGTTGGCTAGCGGATAGGTCTTCAGGTCACCGATGTGTGTGGTGACGATGGCCAAACAGCCGATCGAATCGAGTTCGTCGAGGATCGCGCGGCCCAGGGCGGCACCTTCAGCCGGGTCGGTGCCCGCGCCCAGCTCATCGAAGAGCACCAGAGACTTCTCGCTCGCCTTGCCCAAGATCTCCGAAATCCGCCGGATGTGCGAGGAAAAGGTCGACAGCGACTGCTGGAGGCTCTGCTCATCGCCGATGTCGCAGTAGATCTGGTCGAAGATCGGCAGCTTTGAGCCCTGCCCGGCGGTGATATGCAGGCCCGACTGAGCCATGACAGCCAATAGCGCCAAGGTTTTCAGAGCGACCGTCTTGCCGCCAGTGTTGGGTCCGGTGATAACCATCAGCCGGAACTCGAAGCCCAGGTGTAGATCGATCGGGATGACGTGCTCGGGGCCTTCCAAGGCGGGTTGGGGCAGCTCGGTCGTGACCGGTGCGTCGTCGTTGGTGCGCGAGGCGTTTTCGTCGGTGCGTGGGGTCGCCATCTCCTCACGCTCGGCCAGCCGTCGACGGATCAAGTGTTCCAAGATCGGGTGCCGGGCGCGGGTCAGATAGACCTGACCGGCCCGATTGAAGTCCGGTGGAGCCATCTGATAGTCGAGACTGTAACGACCCCGGGCGTGGATCAGGTCGAGTTCGCCGAGCGTCTCGAGGGTCACCAGCAACGAGGCCGAGACCCGACCGACCTGTCCGCTGAGCCATCGGAGGATCCGCTTGATCTCCTTCTGTTCCTTGGAGCGGAGGAACGAGAGTCGCGCTGAATGCTCGGCGATGGCCTGAGGCTCGATGAAGACGGTCTCGTTGGTGGAGCTGGTCCGGTGCACTGCGCCTTGGATCTCGCCCCGATAATCCTTGGAGACCGGCAGCACATAGTGGTGGCCGACGGTGGTGAAGTTGGGGTAGCGCAGGCAGCGGCGGACCTCGGCTGAGCGGAGCATCTGACGAAGCGTTTCGCGGATCCGCTCTTCGGTCGAGGCGATCTCAGCGCGGATGCCGGCCAGGCGTCGGCTGGCCGTGTCCAGCACGATCCCCCGACTGTCGATGCAGCCTTCAATTTCGTTGGCCAGGCTGGAAAAGTCGCCGACGGTCATCCGGAGACCGCCGATCCTCGGGAACTGCTCCCCGATTCGAGCTAGCCAACGGTCCAGCTCGCCGATGGCGCGAACGCTCTCAACGACCTCGGCGAGTTCCTCGGCATCGAGCGCCGCGCCAGCCCCTGCGCGCTTGACCAGGCCGCGCACATCGGTCAAGCCGCCGAACGGCGGCGCCAAGCCGGCGGCCAACGCCTCGGCCATCTCACTGGTCTGACTCTGCCAATCGCGGATCGTCCGCAGGTCGCGTTGCGGTGTCAGATCGAGCGCACGCTGCTTGCCCAACGCGCTGGAGGCGTAACCGGCCACGATCTCGCGGATCGTCTGGAACTCGAGCAGACCGAGCGAATGGGAGTCCATGGAGTCAATTCGGTTCCGGATGAGAGATCGGGAGAGAGTCCAAGCGCCCAGCGGCCCATCAGGTCCAACTGGCCGCGCGATATCGGATCAGACATCCAGCGCGGTTTTCACGTTCGCCGATCTCCGGATCGGCGGCGTGAAAGGAACCGATGTCGACCTACACCAGGCAACGTTATTGTAGCCCGATTGCCGATCAACGCCTCCTCTCCCTCATGACCAGGCCATTGGCGAGGCTTGAGGTCCCAAGGACGGTGACCTCCTCTAGAGAATCGGCTGGTCAGCCTATGTTCGACCGCGTTGACCCAGTGGTCTTCAATTTCCAGTGGTTCCGGATGAAATGGGGATATGACGCAAATAATTCGGTGGTTGGCGTTGGCTTGGATGGGTGCCAAGAGAACGGTCCAGGGCGTTGACGAGGAGAGAACGCGGCCTGCATAGTGTTGGGAGTTCATGAAGATCGTCCCTTGCCAAGGGGTTTGCAACATTCCACGCTTAGGAGTCTCCCATGTCCCTGTCCTTCGCTCTTCGAACGGCCCTCTTCGTGACGGCCTTGACCACTCTGGCTCCAGCCCATGCTCAAGATTCGAGCGATGCGCCGTTTCGAGCCGGCGAGCCGCTCAACATGTCCCCGAACGCTCGGACCTACGGAGGATTCCGCTTCGCCGAGAGCATCTCCTACGACGTCAAGCGCGACCTCTATGTCGTCATCAACGCAGGGATCAGCGAAAACATCATCCCGAACGACGGCTATGTCTCACTCGTCAATCCCGACGGCACGGCGCACACGCTGAAGTGGATCGGCGTCAACAGAAACGGACTTACACTCAACCATCCGCTCGGCAGCGACATCGTTAACGAGCGCCTGTACGTCGCCGATATCAATGTCATCCGCTCGTTCGACATGGAAACGGGCAAACCGCTCGACAGCATCGAGGTCGAGGATGCGGTGTTCTTGAACGATATCGCGGTCGCCAAAGACGGCACGATCTACGCGTCGCAGACGCGAAATCCCTGGCGCCTCTATCGGATTCAACCGAATGGCGATGCGAGCGTAATCGTCGACGGCGCACCGCTGAATGCCCCCAACGGTGTCGCGTTCGACAACGATGGGAACGTCGTTGTCGTCAACATCGGTGACACCGCTGTGCTCACGTTTTCGCCCGATGGAGAGCTTCTGAAGACCGAGAACACCGTCGATGCCGGCAATGACGGCCTCGTCATCCTGGAAGACGGCACGAAGTACGTGAGCAGCGTACGCATCGGGACTGTCTCACGGATTCGGCCCGGACAGCCTGCCGAGATCATCGCATCGGGCATCCCGAGCGCGGCCTCGATGTGCTACGACCCGAAGCGCAATCGACTGCTGATCCCGATGAACCCTTGGAATGCCATCACGATCGTCGAGCTTGATTGACAAGCGGTCCTGATGACCGCGATTGCGCGTAGCGAAACGGAGGGGGACAGGTCTATCGGAGCGTCCGGGTATCTCAACGGCTCTTGAGCTGTCCTCCTCAGCGCGACACGCACCCCGGCAAATGTGGCGATAGTTGCACAGGCCCTCGATGACCGATGGTCGAGACCGACGACACCTCGCCCAAGGGATCCTACCGGTGGTTCGACCTCTTGTCGATCCCTTCGCGGTTCGATCGTTAGCGGTATCGCGATCATCGGATCGCACGGATCGATCCAGAGATCGATACGCCTCAACCACAACCTCCACAGCCGCATCCACCACAGCCTCCGCCTCCACAACCGCTCTCACCTCCGTCGCCTCCGCCACGATCCGTGATGGTGAAGAAGCTGAAAAGGTCCTCCAGAGCTTCCCTCTTTCGTGTTCCTCCTGGATTTCGAAATCGTGTTTGTAGGTATTGAAAAATCACAGATGATGAAAAATACTAAGATTGCACTCATTATAAGAAACAGGTCTTGAGCCGATAGTTTATTCAATATCATCGAGGAGCATCCGGCCGAGGCCATGGTTGCTACGAGAATCGAAGCGGCGATAGGTCTTGGATTGGAAAGTCCACCGTCTGGCTCCTTGCTAGGTCGTCGTTCTCAACGACATTGGCATTGAACGACATTGGCATTGCAGGAACCGACCATCTACTCACCAAGTTGGCCTTATGAGCCGAATTGACTTTGTGATCGTTTTGGGGGCTTTCCGAGGCGCCACCGCGCCTTCCCAATCGGGTCGTGATACCATCGAGAATTGGAGAGTGGAAGGAGCGAGCCGGCCCACACGGCGCCGGCTCGGCCGAAACCATCGGGGGCCGCCTGCCATGATGCCGCTGGGGTTCGTGACCGCGATCGTGCCCGACCTGGACCTCGAAGGAGTGCTCAAGACCGCCTCGGGGTTGGGCTACGACTGCGTCGAGGTGATGTGCTGGCCGGTCGGTAAGGCGGAGCGCCGTTACGCCGGTGTGACCCACATCGACGTGAACGGCTTCAACCGGGCCGCCGCCGACCGGGTCAAGGGGCTCTGCGAGGAGCACGGCGTCTCGATCTCGGCGCTGGGGTACTACCCGAACGCGCTAACGCCCGACGCCGACGAGGCGGCGAAGGCCGTTGAGCACATCGGCCAGGTGATCGACGCGGCGGCCTTGCTCGGTGTCGGCATGAACTCGTTCGTCGGCCGCGACTGGACGAAGTCGGTCGACGACAATTGGCCACGATTCCTCGAGACCTGGCGTCCACTGGTCGCCCGCGCTGAGGCGGCCGGTGTCCGCATCGGCATTGAGAATTGCCCGATGCTCTTCACCCGCGATGAGTGGCCCGGCGGCAAGAACCTCGCCATCAGCCCGGCGATCTGGGACCGGATGTTTGAGGACATTCCGAGCCCCCACCTCGGGCTCAATTTCGATCCGTCGCACCTCGTCTGGATGCAGATGGACTACCTCGCCCCCCTGCGCGACTACCGCGAACGGATCGTCCACGTGCACGCCAAGGACGTCCGGATCGACCGTCATAAGCTGGACCGGGTCGGCATCCTCGCGCACCCGCTGGAGTATCACGCGCCCAAGTTACCGGGGCTGGGCGAGGTCGACTGGGGCAAGTTCGTCTCGGTGCTAGGCGACACGGGGTATCACGGCCCGGTCTGCGTCGAGGTCGAGGACAGGGCGTTCGAGGAGGACCTGGCCTCGAGGACGCTGTCCCTGAAGCAGAGCGTCACCTATCTGCGGAACTTCCTGCCCCGACGGTGACCGGACTCGGCATGGCCCGGTCGACCGCGACGCCGGGGTCGCCAGGTTCCTGCCCAACCTTGCCGACCCAGTGGCCCGAGGCGCCCGTCACGGTCGACCCGACGGCATGAGCGAGCCAGCAGGGGACTGGCGTCTTGGCAGGAGTGGACGAGGCTGCTCCAATGAACGGGGCATCCAACGTGCACGCTCCTCCTTCGGGACGAACCGTGTCCAACCTCCCTACGAACCGCGAGGCCCGCAATGGACTACACCTATCTCGACATCGCCAAGATGATCGACCATTCGCTGCTCAATCCGACGCTGACAACAGACGACCTCGACGCCGGCATCAAGCTGGCACTCGCTTATGATGTGGCGAGCGTCTGCATCATGCCGTACCACCTCAAGCGTTGCGCGGAGTTGTTGAAGGGGAGCACGGTCAAGGCCTCGACGACGATCGGTTTCCCGCACGGCGGCCACACCACGGCGATCAAGGTGGCCGAGACTGAGCGGGCCTTGGCCGACGGCGGCGAAGAACTCGACATGGTTGTCAACATCTCGAAAGTGCTCAGCGGTGACTGGGACCAGGTCGCCGACGACATTCGCGCGGTCGTCGAGCCGACCCATGCCGCCGGCCAGAAGGTCAAGGTGATCTTCGAGAATTGCTACCTCAACGACGAACAGAAGGTGCGTCTCTGCCAGATCTGCGGCGAGATCGGCGCGGACTGGGTCAAGACTTCGACCGGCTACGGGACCGGTGGCGCGACGATCGAGGACCTGAAACTGATGCGGGCCAATTCGCCGGCGCAAGTCCAAGTCAAGGCCGCCGGCGGCGTCCGCGACATGGACAAGCTCCTCGAGGTTCGCGCCCTCGGCGTCACTCGCATCGGCGCCAGCCGGACCCAGTCCATGATGGACGACTGCCGCGCCCGCTTGAAACTCGAACCCATCACGTTCGCCGCATCGGAGACGGCCGGGTACTGATCAGGCCTCGTCGCCCCCGTCCGTGTCATCATCGACCAACCCGATGTCGACATAAATCATTCTCCAATCGGTCAGTAAACTGACGTTCCTAGCGTTAGCTAAACATGTTGGCTGATTCCCTCGTTCGTAGAAGGTCCGGACCGCGTCGGTGTGGTCCGAGAGCGTCAGCGACGTCGGCCGGTCGGTCGCCGAGCAGTTCGAACCAGCGGACCAGCTTGCTCTGAATCGTGATCGGGTGCGATCCGGAGGACGCCTCCGGATCGCTGAAGTGGATCACTCGAGACGTGAAACGAGGGCGGGCTGATCTCAGCGTCCGGCCAGTTCCTCGGGGTTCTCGTGCTCGGGGGCCTCGTTCGAAGTCGGGGCCAAGGCTTGCTGCCAGGCCTCGGGGTCGATCCCGTAGTCGCGTCCGGAGAGGGCGCGGAGGGCCTCCAGAGTGGCCAGTCGGATCGCGGGGTTGCGGTCACCGGCGAGCCGATCGAGCAGGACTTGGGTGATCCTCGGGTCGCGGGGCCGCATGTGCTGGAGCCCCTCGATGGCCTTCAACTGCACGGCCGGATCGGGGTCGGTCACCAGGATCCGGGCCAGCGTGTTGGCATCGTCGGGATGGCCGATTCGCCCCAACGCCAAGCACGCCTCCGCGCGGACGATCGTCTCGGAACGCGCGTCGATGACCGTCTTCAGCGGCTCGCGACCGGCCGGATCCCGTAAGCGGCCCAGGGCCCGACAGATCATCGCCAGGCTCGACGTCGGTTCGTTCGCCGACTCCAAGCGTTCGACGAGCGTCGTGACCAGACGTTGACGCTCCTCGAATTCGAGCTTGTCGGACCCGTTGGCCAGTTCGCGATAGAGATCATAGCGTGCGTTCGGGTCACCCTCGTGCTGGATCGCCTGGGCCGCTTCGGTCGGGGACAGCCCATGCCCGATCCCGCAACCGTTCAGGATGGTCAGTCCAGAGAGGATCGCCAACCCGAGGGTCGACACGCCCCCGATACCGATCCCCGATCGCCTGCTCGGCCGTCGTTCCGGATTGCTCGAACGCCCCATCGCACCCTCCGAACCATCCGTGCCTGACCCGCGACAACCACGTTGCCTTTGCACCTCGGTCGACTATCGCTCCAGACGATCGGTCCCCAACGCGCATTGGCCGGGCGAAGGCTAGCCCGGACTCGCCATCGGGCCAAGGGCAACTTCGTGGACTCACTCGATCGAGGCTGTCCCCCCCTTCGCTCTTAGGCGGTTCGGAATCTAAGGCGAATCGTATGGCTTGGATCTATTTTGGTTTTTGTGTTAGTAGTGCGTTCAAATTGATGATGAACTCGATAGATACTCGGGTTGGATTGCGTATTTGATCCGATTCGCTGACGGTTCTGGTGATTGGGGACCAGGCCGAAGAACCAGACCTCGGTGCTAGGACTGGATCGGACTGGCCTTAGCAGATCCTGGTAATGGTCGTTTCGGGAGGCTACTGTGTCCCGATCGGGGTCGCCCCGACGCCCCTTGGGAAATTGCTGCATGGGGCGCTTTGATTTGAGCCGGCGATCTGTTTGAGGACATGACGACGATGAATCGACGGACGTTTCTGTCATTGAGCGCGGCGGCCGGCTTGGGCCATTCCCTCGGCCTCGGCGCTGAGGCGACCCAGCCGGCGGGCGCCGGCTCCCCGGTCGTGGTGGCCAGCGGCAACGGGCTAGGCGCGGTCACCTTAGCGATGGACCTGATCCGCGAGGGGGCCGATCCGCTCGACGCGGCCATCGCCGGGGTCGCCTTGGTCGAGGCCGATCCGAATGACCGATCGGTCGGCTACGGTGGGCTGCCCAACGAGGACGGCGTGGTCGAACTGGACTCGGCGGTCATGCACGGGCCGACCTATTCCGGAGGGGCTGTGGCGTCGCTGCAAAAGATCATGCACCCGGCGGCGGTCGCCCGACTGGTCATGAAGCGGACCGACCACTGCCTGCTCGTCGGTGAGGGCGCGTTGCGGTTCGCCAAGATGCACGGCTTCCCCGAGACCGACCTGCTGACTGAGGAGACCCGCAAGATCTGGCTGCACTGGAAGGAGTCGAGCAACCCCAGCGACGACCGGATCCCGCCCCCGGTCGAGGAACTCGACCCGATCGTCCGCCGATCCTTCGGGATCCGCGAGACCGGCACGATCCATTGCTCGGCCTTGGACACACACGGCAACCTCGGTTGTGTGACGACCACCTCCGGCCTGTCCTACAAGATTCCCGGTCGCGTCGGCGATTCACCGATCCTGGGCGCGGGCCTTTACCTCGACAACGCGGTGGGTTCGGCCGGCTCGACCGGCCGCGGTGAAGCGAATCTGCTCAACTGCTCCAGCTATCTGATCGTCGAGGAGATGCGTCGAGGCGCAGCACCTCAGGACGCCGCCCTGGCTGCCTGCAAGCGGATCGCCCAGACCAATGTGCTCCCCAGACTCCGGAATGAGCGGGGACAACCCAACTTCAACGTCAACTTCTACGTCGTCGCCAAGGACGGTCGCTACGGTGGGGCCAGCCTCTACCCAATTACTCGGATGGCCGTCCACGATGGGCAGGATGCCAAACTCGTCGACTGCGCTGCCCTCTTCGAACGCCTGCGGGGCGAATGAACCACGAGGGATCAAGTCCCGGCGCGAATCGGCCGATCGCGGTTGTCAAGGACGGTCGATTCGGTCATAATGCCTGTACAAAATAATAGGTGAGTGGGCTCGGATCCTGGTTTTGAGGAGGATCGGTCGGGTGATCACGGAGATGACTGGGAAGCTGGTGGCCGTCGATCTGGAGTCGGTTCGGCTCCAGATCGGCCCATTGGTCTTGGAGATCCAGGTCGCCGAGTACACCCGACGCGCCCTGCAACATCGGGGTGGTGACGATGTCACGCTGCACACGATGTTCTACATCGAGGGCGGAGCGCATGCCTCACGGATGATCCCCCGCCTGATCGGCTTTCCCAGCCCGATCGACCGCGAGTTCTTCGAGGTTTTCTGCTCGGTCGACGGTGTCGGCGTTCGCAAGGCGCTCCGGGCCCTGGGGATGCCGGTCCGCGAGATGGCCCGGCTGATCCAGGACCAGGACACCAAGGCCCTCTCAACGATGCCCGGCATCGGCGAGGCGACCGCCGACCGGATCGTCGCTAAGATCCGTCGCAAGGTCGGCAAGTTCGCCTTGGCCATCCCCAAGACCGCCGGCACCCCCGGCGAACCGGCTGAGGCCAACGGATCGCCCCCCAACGCGTCGCCGGAAGTCGTCCGCGATACCTACGAGGCGCTCCTCTCGGTCGGCCATTCGGAGAGCCAGGCCCGCGAGGCCATCGACCGCGTCTTAGCCACCAAGAAGAAGTTCAAGACCGTCCCCGATATGATCGACGCCATCTACCAATATCAACAAGATGCGTGATCGATTCGGCAAGACTAAGTCGTTGACAAATCCCGACATCGATGATCCAGCCACGGAGGCCCGGCATGGCCCGTGAACCGATCCTGACCGGCGACGACGACCGCGATGATCCGCAGGCGCGGACCGATCGGCCGAGCTTCCGTGAGGAGCGGGCCGATCCCAGCGGCGACCCTTTGCGGCCCAAGCTGCTCTCTGAGGTGATCGGTCAGCGCGGGGTCATCGAGCGGCTGACGGTCATTCTCGAGGCGGCGCGGGTCCGGAGCGAGCCCCTGCCCCACATCCTCTTCGATGGTCCGCCGGGCCTGGGCAAGACGACCTTCGCCACGGTCCTGCACAACGAGCTGGGTGTCGAGCTGGCCATGACTAGCGGGCCGGCCCTGACCAATCCCAAGGACGTCCTGCCCTATCTGACCAACGCTGCGCCCCGGTCGATCCTCTTTATCGATGAGATTCATCGTCTACCGCGCGGCGTCGAGGAGTTCATCTACCCGGTCATGGAGGACTTCCGCGTCGATCTGGTGCTCGGCGAGGGGATGTCGGCCCGGACCATCAACATGCCCC
>CAZSSM010000030.1:8216-71426 GCA_964609385.1 uncultured Planctomycetia bacterium | reverse complement strand
GGTGGCCCCCCAACGCGGCCTCCCTTGGGGTTGGCCGAGCCGAGGATGACTGGGGGGCGGGTCCACTCAGAGGCCAGGCCCCACAAGGGCCGATCCGGGCGAGTGGGCGATCGAATAAACGCTGGGCGATGGGATCATCATGGACATCCAGATTAGCGATCAATGGAGTCCGTTCATTCGGGAACAGCTCGAGAGCGGTCGCTTCGAATCCGCCGATGACGTGCTCGAGAATGCCCTCGACTTACTCAAGCGGAGCCTCGAGCAAAAGCAAGCCGAAACCCTCGAAGGCATCCGCCGCGACTAAGAGGATGTGAAGGCGGGCCGGACCATCAGCCTCGAAGCGTTCCTGGAGCACGTCGAGAACACGCATCGATTCTCGGTGTGACGCAAAGATCTCGATTCGCTTCTCTGTCGCATGGACCCTCGACATGAACCCGAAACTCATCGCAGCCTTGTTGCTCTCGAACCTGATCGTTGCGTGCCCGTTGTCGATGGCCCAAGAGCTGACGTCCGATGTTCCTTACGTCGAGGACGGCCACGAGCGTCAGGTCCTCGACATCTATGCTCCCTCGGAGATTGCTGGGGAGCGTCTGCCGGTTATGTTCTGGATCCATGGCGGCGGTTGGCAGGTCGGTGACAAGGGTGACGTCGCATTGAAGCCGACGATGATGACCGAGCGGGGGTTCCTCTTCGTCTCCACGAACTACCGGCTCTTGCCCGATGTTGCGATGGAAACACTGGTCCACGACGTCGCCAAGTCGCTCGGCTGGGTCCACAGGAACATCGAAGCCTACGGCGGGGACCCCGAGCGGATCGTCGTCGGGGGCCATTCGGCTGGGGCCCAGCTCGCGGCCTTGATCTGCACCGACGATCGATACCTCAAGGAGCAAGGTGTCCCGTTCGATGTCCTCCGCGGCTGTGTCCCGGTCGATGGGGACACCTACGACATTCCCAAAATCATCATGACCGCCGAGCTTCGTCAGACCCTCTATGGCGGCGCGATGTTCACCTTCGGTCATCGCCAGAAGTTCGGGAACGATCCGGCGAAGCACGTCGATTTCTCGGCGGTCACCCACGTGGCCCAGGGCAAGAAGATCCCGCCGTTCCTCATCCTGTACTTCGCCGGCAATCCCGACACCCGAGCCCAGGCCCGCCGACTCGAAGCCGTCTTGAAGGAGGCCGAGATCCCGGTGACCGTTTACAGCAAGCGCGACAGCAACCACAGCCGGCTGAACAACGAACTTGGCAAGCCCGACGATCCGGCCACGCAAGAACTTTATCGATTTTTGAACAAACATGTGAGCCAAAACGCAGATTGACTCGAAGATATAGCGTTCCCGTACCCGAAGCCCTGCTCAAAGTTCGATGAGAAGGCAATCGACAGAGCCGACCACTTACAAAGGAGGTCGGCTCCAGAGGTCGATTCCGCGCTCGGCCTGGTCCCAATCCCACTAGGCGCCGTGCTGGGGTGGCTGGGGACTGCGACGCAACGCGGAGCAGACCCCGGCGCCAAACGTTTTGAAAAGGCAAACTTCTCCCAGAACGGTTTGCCGACACACTCAGGTTGTCCCCGGGGTCTGGCCCCCAAGCGGGCCAGTCCCCAGCCACCCGAACGGTTGGCCCGCCGCCAAATACCGAGACCCCGATATCTTCCATGGGAGAGATCGATTCCATCGCTGCCACCCGAACCGTTGGCGCGCCTGGAAAAGGGAGGTCATCGATATCTCCCTGTGCGAAACGTATTCCAATTCCTTCGGTGTCCTTGTTCGATCATGACCGGGGGGATGAGGAACCGTTCCGATTGGCTCGGTCGTTCCGATGAAATGGCCGGACGGGGGTTGGTGTCGGGGATCGCTTGAAAATCCTGTGAACGCTTTCTCCGAATCCCTTGATCCTACTTGGGGCGGGGTGATCTTCGCGCGGGGGCGCGGAGGGCTCGTCGGTCGGGTCGGGGGAGTTGTTTGGGATGGTTGGCGCGGATCCCAATCGTGAGATCACCCTCGCCATCTGCCGAGGCGTCCTCGAAGGGTGGGGTGTCCCCCGATCCTGCATGGCCGTCGGGGTCGATGAACCGACGCTCATCCGCTGGATGTCGCGCGGCGAGGCGGCCCACTCCCAAAAGCGGATCGATGATCCCCACGCGCTCTTCTTAATCGCGCTCCGGCGGGCGATGGCGGAGGCTCGAGCGTCGGGTTTATGGATCGGCCTGCGCGATCCGAGCCCCGACGTTTCGCAACGATCCGCAACGTCGGCGCGCCCCGACGAACCGCCCCGAACGGATCGGCGCGTCTCGAACGACTTCGCGCCGCTGGCGTCCTCGGTCGTCGAGGAGGCGCCGATCGAGATCGTGATCGGATCGCGACCCGCTTGGGTCTTCGAGGCCGATGACTCCGATCGGAACCGGGTCGCGCCGGCCGAACCACCCCGCGTCGACGAGCCGCGATCGCCCGAACCCCCGCACCCGGTCGCGCCCGAATGCGGGTTTGCCGGATCGACCGAGACGGAGGAGTCAGCTCCGAAACGCGATGGGCCGACATGGGTGATCGTCGTGGCGCTGCTGATCGGGCTGGCGGGCCTGATCATCGCGTCGATGCTGGTCATCGCGATGCTCCTGGTCGCGACGGCCGCATTCGCCGTGATCGGTCCGATTCAAGTCGCCTTGGCATTGGCCTACCGCTGGCGTGACAACGTGCGAGCGCTGCGGGGTGGAGGAGCCGATGGGTGCCCATGCCCCGTCGCTCGGGCATCGCGAGGGACGTCGAGTCACCCAATCCCCCTTGTTCGACCCGAACGGAGCCTCGGGGCGCTGGCGTGGACGGGCCGCACGCTCCCCCAGCGCGAATGATCGGCTCGGCATCCCGGAGCACCGCCGGGCGATCGACTGCGCCTCGGACCGCTCGACGTGTCCGACCCAGCATCCGTGGGGTCGACCCGACACGTCGTTACGTCGAAGTGAGGCCCGCGTCGAACGTCGAGACCGTCGCGCGGAACGGGATGCCGGAGCGGATCTGAGATCGGGTCCACGACCGCGAGGAGCGAGACCTCTTTGGCAATCCGACACCACACGGATCGAAATATCGGCCGACTTCGATGCGATCGGTCGTGAGGGACTCCCATGCGCAGAGGCGGAAATGCGGTTCCGATTGTGAGGGCTGAGACCCCGGATCGACGAGTAAAAAAGGCCAGAAAGTCCGAGCCGGAAAGTCGAAGGGATGCCGACCAGCATCGTTCGGAAAGGCGAGACGACCCTTCGCACGATCTTCTCGTTGACGTTCGGGGACTGAGACTCATATAGACCACCCCCCGAGATGACTCGGAGAGCCGGTCGATGTTGATCTTGGGCTGCTCGAGATCGGTGGTCTCACTAAAAAACAAAATAGAATTCGAAGCAATTGTCAATCATTCGCTGCCCTGAGGAGGCCAGACGTGATGCCCAGTCATCTTGGTGGCGATCCGGTAGAGGCTGGTTCCAGCCGTGATGTAGAGGATATCGCGCTCGGGGCCGCCGAACTCGACGTTGGTCGGGGTCTCGGGCGTCGGGATATGGTCGATCGGCGTGCCGTCGGGCTGGTAGATCGTCACCCCGGCGATATCACCGGCGCCGGCAGCCGCGACGACGAAGCCGTCGGTGGTGATCGTCATGCCGTCGATCCCACGACCTTGGCCATAGGTTTTGATGACGCGGGGGTTGGAGACCTGACCGTCCTCGTCGAGGTTGAGCCGGATCAGAGCCCTCCGCTGCGGGCCGTTGTCCGAGACATAGAGGTAGCGCTGATCGGGACTGACGACCAGGCCGTTGGGCTTGCTGGCGGTCGTCACCAGTTGATGGACCGAGCCGTCGGGGTCGATCCGGTAGACCGCCTGGACGTCCAGTTCGCGTGGCTCGTCGCCCAAGTAGCGGGGGTCCGAGACGTAGATTCGCCCGGAGGCGTCGAGGGTGATGTCGTTGGGGCTGTTGAACCGCTTGCCGTCGAAGGAGTCGGCCAGGGTCCGAGGTGCCCCGTCTCGCGGGGTGATCGAGACCCGGCGACCGCCCCCGTCGTCGGCTCCCTCACAGAGCAGGAGATTGCCTTCGGCGTCGAAGATCATCCCATTGCCGCGACCGCTCGGATCGCGTTCGACCGAGACCTCCCCGGTGGTCGGGTCGAACCGCAAGAGCCGATTGCCGATATCCGAGAAGAGGATCGAGCCGTCGCTGTCGAGCGCACCGCCCTCGGTGAAGACGCCCTCGCTCCAGAGCCGTTCGAGCTTGGCGTCCGGATCCAGGACGCGCGGAGACGAGAAATCCTGGGCCATCGCCGTCGAGGAGGCTGCGAGGACGACAAGCCCCAACACATTGGCAATCCCAAACATCACGATCAATCGATCATCGAGGCGCATCGGAGGATCCCCCGTCCGATCCTATCCCCGACGACCTTGGTCACGACGCGTGACCACGAAGGCCGCCGAGGGCAATCCGGATCAGGGTGGTCATCCGAAGCATCGCGCGTCAAGCAGGCGAACCGAATCCGAACAACGATCCGGCTCGCCCTCGCCCATCCATGGATCGCCTCCCCGGAACGGAGTCCGTTCCAGAGAGACGAATACGATGCGCTCCCCGGCCTCAGAACGGAAGGGAGAGCGGACCAATCGGAGCGGGATCGTCGAGGATGATCACATCGAGGTCGCTGACCGGGTCGTCGCGCTCCGAGGAGAGGATCGAGACGTCGGACCGCAGCGGGATCCGGATGTGATTGACCGGGCGTCCGCTGATGGTCACATCCTCGGCCTCTTGGATCTGGACCACATTGATGAGCCCATTGCTATTGATCACAAGGCCCTGAGACTCGAGCGAGCGGAACGAGCGGAGCGTTCCTTGGACGTCGATGAGGACCGAATCGACCAAGGCCGGGTAGAAGACTTCGGTCAGGCCTTCCAGTTCGCTGGGAAAGTCGAGGGTGAAGGCGCCGGTGGCCGTGGCCGTGCCGGGATCGACCAGCAGGATGTTGTTCTGGAGCCGACCGTCGACCTCGGTCAGACCGAAGAACCGGGTCAACTGCTGGTTGAACGACCCCAAGGCCAATTCCGGGTTGGCGGCGAATTCGAGCGGATCGGCCGCATCCGAGAGACCGCCGGGCAGGGTCAGAGGCGTCCGGCCGAGTTCGGAGATCGTGGTGCCGTCGAAGGAGACCTGCAAGCCCAGCAAACCCGGCTGAGCCAGGGTGGGAGTGAAGGACTCGAACCGGGCCGCGCCGGTGGCGAAGACGAACTCGCTGCCAGGTGTGCCCGGCAGGCCGCCGGTGAGAACGACCCCGAGGCCGGGCACAAACGGGAGTCCGCCGGGATTGGTCGTGACCGCCTGGCCCGAGGCGAGGCTGGCTTCCAAGTCGATGACGAAGATCCCGCCGAAGCTGGCATCGGGGCTGGCATCTGGATCGATCGGATCGTCGTTGGCGACGATTAGGAACCGCGAATCGGTTCCGCCCAGGCCGGTCAGCGTCCGATCCGGACCGATCACGCCGGCCGTGTCGAAGGATCCCAGGAATTCGCGCGTGTCGATGTCAAAGGCGAAGACCTCGGTCCCCGTGCCCACCAGGACCGTCTGCTGGAGACCGACCCGCGCTAGGCTGGCTCCGGCAAAGGGGCCGCCGTTGGTCGGGACGATCAAGGGGTCGCCGACAACGGCGCCGGTCTCGGCATTGAACTGGATCAGTTGCGAGGACTCGACGTCGAATCCGAAGAGGTTGGCGTCGCCGATCCGGCCAGCGCCTCGCGCGCCATTGACGAACGGGATCGAGACATCGATCCCGAAGACATCGAAGTCGATGCCGTCGACGTCGGCATCCGCGCCGGCCGGCGTCGCACCCAGGGCCGCACCAGGCAGGTTCAAGCCACCGACCCCGGTGAAGGCGCCGAAGGCGAGCGTCGCACCCAGGGCCGGGTCGAAGGCGTCACCATCGGCGTCTGGGGCCGGCAAGCTCGTCAAGTTGATCTGGCTGTTCTCGCCAGCCGAGCGGAGCAGCAAGGTCCCGATGCCGCCGGTGAAGTTGATCACGCCGCCGGGCACCAGGTCGAACTCGCGGAGGTTGACCGCACCGACGGGGCCGATCCCGTCGCCTGAGAGGGCCTCGGGCGGCACATCGGCGTCGGTGATGCTGCCCAGGAGGATCGGTCCGCGCTGACGAACGACGTTGCCCACGATCGCGCTGAACTCGCCGGTCCCCGAATCGTTCTCGGCCGTGTCGTTGTAGACGATGTGCAACACACCATCGGGATCGACACTGGTTCCTTCCAAGGTCCCCGGCCCGAACAGGGTCAGCGTCACCAGGCTGCCCTCGGGCGTGGTGTAGACGAATCGACGGTCCTGCACCGGAACGTCGTTGTCGACGATTCTCGAGAGCGGGAGGATGTCCTGAAAGTTCATCTCGCCCCCGACCGGCCCAACTAATCCGACGTCCCCGGAGAGCAACTGCCGCGACTCCAGCGACTCCAGTAGCGGACGGTTCCGACCTATCGACCGGGACCGCGTGCGGTCTGCCCCTCGGCGTCGTCTCATCTCCAACCCCTCCTGGGATCCCTCAAGGGCCCCGACCCGTCACCGTTCCCGGATCGGCTCGGGCGACCTGCCGTTGACGTCGGGTTCGTCCCTTCGGTTCACTGTCCAGAGATCGGTCGGTCCTCGAACGATCATGACCCAGATCCCGATTTTTCGGGCTGGACACGTCGAGCCTGTTGTGTCAGCCCCGTTGACTCGACGGCCCTCGCGATCTCGGAGCGCATCGAACCGATGTCCCAACCCCCGGTTTGCTTGAGCATCGCCGGCAGCGACCCCTCCGGAGGGGCGGGAATCCAGGCCGACTTGAAGACCTTTCAGGCCCTGGGAGCTTACGGAGCCTCGGCGATCACCGCCCTGACCGCTCAGAACACCGTCGGCGTCTCGGGCGTCTTCGGGGTCGCTCCCGAGTTCGTTGCGCAACAGATCCAGGTCGTCTTGGATGACTTGCCCGTGGCGGCGATCAAGACGGGGATGCTCGGGCCGGCCGCCATGACCGACGCCATCTGCCGAACCTTGGAAACGGCCGCGACGCGGATCCCCTTGGTCGTCGATCCGGTGGCCGTTGCGCGGAGCGGGGATCGTCTGCTCCAGGACGAGGATCTCCGCGCCCTCCGAGACCGGCTCATCCCGCTCGCCACGCTCCTCACGCCCAATCGGTTCGAGGCCGGTCTGCTACTCGATGAGCCGGGACCGATCCGAGAGGTTGAGGACCTCGTCCGCATCGCGCAACGGATCCAAACCCGTTGGGGTTGCCCCACCTTGGTCAAAGGAGGTTCCGCGCTGCCCGAAGCGCTCGATGTGTTGGCCGATCGAGAGGGAATCGCCGAGTTTCGAACGCCCGAGGCTCCTTATCAGACGACCTCCACCCACGGCACCGGCTGTACCTTGTCGGCCGCCTTGACAGTCCATCTGTCGAGAGGGATCCCGCTCCGCGAGGCCGTCGCTCAAGCCAAGTCGTTCGTCGCCGGAGCGATCCGCCATGCCCCCGGGATCGGACGTGGCGCTGGGCCGCTCGATCACGGCTGGATGCTCCGCCCCTGATCTCAGCGACCTGACCGCTCAGCCGACCCGACCTCCATCGATCACCGTCCCTCGGGTTGCGACGGGCCGGCCGTGGGTAAGTTGGCGACGTCTCGATGAGCCTCGTCATGGTTGCCGAGGTCTCGGCCGACTCGCTAAACTCAGCCGATCCGAACCTCGGAACGCTATGTCGCGTTGGGATGTTGTGGACCCGTCGATTTCGGGTTCGCAGCCCCCGCACCTCCCTGTCAAAGAGCCCCCAACGATTGGAGTGCTAGATCGTGTCCTACCTGAGAATCGGCCTCTCCTGGCTGCTTGCCGCCTCAATGGTTCTGGCCAGCGCGTCGGCCTGGGCGCAGGACCCGCAGCCCGAACCGTCTGCGCCGGAATCGGCTCCGGAACCGATCTCCCCCTCGACCTCAACCGGTGAGGCGACCTCGATCCCGCCCGAAGTCCAGGCCAAGCTGGAAGCGGCTCGCAAAGCGGTCGCCGAGGCGATCGTTGCCGCGGAGAAGGCAGGACTGGTCGAGACGAGCCTCACTGGGACGCCGCCGATCCTCGAGATCCTGATCGATGGTCGTGCCACCGACATGACGAAGCTGGGCACGAAGGAAGGTGTGCTGCCCGAGGCCTTCGGTGCCTGGTTTACCGGCTACGCCAAGATGGAGAATATCAGCGCTGCCGAGGACGTCCGGATCGTCCAGCCGTCGCAGGGCTTGATCGATTTCTATGATCGCCGTGATCAGATCATGACTCCGCTGATCACCGCCGCACGCGAGGCCACCGAGCAACCCGCCACCGAGACCGGTGACGACATCGAAGTGGAGCCGGCCCCAAGCGACTCCGGACAGCCGTCGACCGATGATCCTGCTGAGGCGATGGAAGAAGAGCCCGCCACCGAGACGGAGTCGCCGGCTCAGCCCGAGGAGACGCCGGCTGAAGAACCCGCGCCCAAGCCCACTGAAGAGGCTCCGGAACCCACCGAAGAGACCCCGGCCGAAGAGCCCGCGCCCAAGCCTGCCGAAGAGACCCCGGCCGAAGAGCCCGCGCCCAAGCCTGAGGAAGAGTCACCGGCTGAGCCGCCGACACCCAAGCCGGCGGAAGAGTCTTCCAGTGAGGAAACCCCGGCGCCCAAGCCCGCCGAAGAGGAGCCGACGCCGGACCCGGCTGAGACCCCCACACCGAAGCCTGTGGAGGAAGAGCCCCCGGCTGAAGAGCCCGCGCCTAAGCCCAGCGAGGAGACTCCGGAACCCGAATCCGGAGAAGAGTCCCCTCAGCCCAAGCCTGAGCAGGAGGAAGAAACCCCCGAACCCCCGGTCGAGGAAAACGAGGGTGAAGGGGAGACCGAATCGCCCGAACCGGCCCCCGAAGAGGAAGGTTCCGGTGAGGATCCCGGAATGCCGACGGCTTGATGATTGAAAGGCGACTCGTCCTGTCCCGAAGCGGGTGGGACGAGTCGTCTACAGGGCTGCTTATCGATTTGTCGAGTCTCTGCTGTTCTGTCGGTTGAGTGATTCGTGCCAGAGCATTTTGATATATGCTTGATGCGTTTCCAGGTCTGAGAGCCCAATTGAGACCGCTTGATGCCCCCTCCTGATCGCACATTGGAGCCCGAGTCGAGTTTGTCGGTGACCTCCCCAAGGACGACGGGTTCGGAGGAGTTCGCCCGGGGCACAGTGATCATGGCCGACGGAATCGGCGGCTGGGATGTCGGGGCGCGTTGGTTGGGGCAGGTGCTCCGGCGCTCGGAGTTGCCCGTGACGTATCACCGTTTCTATTGGAGTCATGGACGGGGCCGCTGGCTGGCCGACCTCAGCCGTTGGTCGCACGTCCAGCAACGGGCCGAGGAATTGGCCGAGCGTGTCGAGGCGTCGCGTCGAGACGATCCGGAGTCGCGAATCGTCTTGATCGGGAAGTCGGGCGGGACGGCGATCGTGGTCGGGGCGTTGGAGCGTCTTCCGGCCGATTCGGTTGAGGCAGCCATCCTGATCGCCTCGGCCTTAAGCCCGGATTATGATCTCGGGCCCGCCCTGGATGCGGTCTCGGATCGGATGGTCGTCATGAGTTCGCCGATGGACCTGATCTTCCTCGGCGCGGGCACCCTGATCTTCGGGACGATCGACCGGCATCATCGGCCCGGTGCCGGTCTCGTCGGGTTCCGGACGACCCCGAGCGTCCAGGACGATCCCCGACGTCGGGCCAAACTCTCGACCTGGCGTTGGCGACCCCAAATGCTCGGCCACGGCCATTGGGGCGGTCACATGGCGCAGGACACCCCTTGGTTCTACCGACACGATGTCCTGCCGATTCTCCGCGAGGTCCTTCGGCGGCGACCGTCGCCCGAGATCCCGGCGCTGGACCCGATTGCGAATCCCGATCAGGACTGAAGCGTCGGGGCCTGGTGACCGATACCAATAGAGCCGAGCGGTTCAAGACGTCAAAGACGGCGTCGGACCGAACAACAGGGCTCTTCGCTCAGACGGCCCGCCGTCTGATGGGCGCTGTGAACCCTGTCTGGAGTGCGGGCACCACGAGGGTGTCCGTGCGATTCGGGAGCGTGAGGGTCTCGACCTGACAACTCGAGCCGATTCGCCGGGATGGTGATCGGTCGGTTGGGGTCGAGGCCCGCACGCTCCTGGACGCCGATGGAACGCAACTCGGCGTGCTCGAGAGCTTGCTCCGTGAGTCGACAGCGCGTGGCGGTCACCCTCATCTTTTGAGGCACCCTGATTTCGACGCCTCGTCCCACACGGCTCCACGTCAAACACCGGGGGGGCCGCCACGCATTTGCTTCTTCTCCGGGATTCCGAATAATCCCGGGGTTTATCGTCAAGTCGAGATTTGATGAGCCGTTCGCGATGATCCCATCGTCTCCCGGCTTGCAACGCGACCACCATTCGCGGTTCAATCGGCAGCCGAAGGGCACCGAGGCGCGATTGGTCGCGTGTGGTCGTCGACCCGCCTCGTCATCACCCGCGGGATGATCCGTGGCGTGCCGTGTCCCCTCGATCCGAGTCTATCGCATCGAGGTCGCTCGGGAACCATCCGGGATTGGGGAGCGATGACCAACTCAGCGTCGATGATTGCGGCGGTTCGCGGCCGTCAGATTTTGGACAGTCGGGGCAACCCGACGGTGGAAGTGGACGTCATCCTCGAGGACGGCACGCTGGGTCGCGCAGCGGTCCCCTCGGGGGCCAGCACCGGCGCACACGAGGCGGTCGAGCTTCGCGACGGCGACAAGTCTCGCTACGTGGGCAAAGCCGTCACGCAAGCCGTCTCCAACGTCAATGGGGAACTGGCCGAGGTCGCTCGCGGCCGTGACGTCTACGACCAGGCCGGTCTTGATCAGGCGATGATGCAACGCGACGGCACGCCGAACAAAGGACGGCTCGGCGCCAATGCGATCCTGGGCGTCTCTCTGGCCGCGGCCAAGGCCGCCGCAGAACAGGCGGGCCTGCCTTTGTATCGCTATCTGGGTGGTCCCGGCGCGCGGATCCTGCCAATGCCGATGATGAATATCCTCAACGGGGGCGCGCACGCCGACAACAACGTTGATATCCAAGAATTCATGGTCATGCCCTTCGGAGCGACCCGGTTCTCCGAGGCCCTCCGCTGTGGCGCTGAGATCTTCCACAGCCTCAAAGCTGTGCTTAAGGGTAAAGGGCTCAACACGGCCGTCGGCGACGAGGGGGGATTCGCGCCCAACCTCAAGAGCAATGCCGAGGCGATCGAGGTCATTTTGGAGGCCGTCGAGAAGGCGGGCTACAAGCCCGGCCAGGACGTCTTCCTCGCCCTCGATGCGGCCGCCACCGAGTTCCACAAGGATGGGAAGTATCACCTCGATGGCGGATCGCAGAGCCCCGAGCAGATGGTCAAAACTCTCGAAGGCTGGTGCAACCAGTATCCGATCCGCTCGATCGAGGACGGCTGCGACGAGGACGACTGGGACGCCTGGAAGATGCTCACTGATGCCGTTGGCGAGAAGGTCCAGCTCGTCGGCGACGACCTGTTCGTCACGAACAGCCAACGCCTCCAACAAGGCATCACCAAGGGGATCGGCAACAGCATCCTGGTGAAGGTCAATCAAATCTGGACTCTCACCTAGACCATGTAGGCGGTCGATCTAGCGCGTCGTAGCCATTACACCGCTGTGATCAGTCACCGTTCCGGCGAGACCGAGGACACGACCATCGCCGACCTGGCCGTGGCCACCTCCGCTGGACAGATCAAGACCGGAAGCGCTTCGCGAACCGACCGGATCGCCAAATATAACCAACTGCTCCGGATCGAAGAGGACCTCGGGGCAACGGCAGTCTACGGCGCGACTATCTGGGATCGCTTCTGATTCCCGACAGCGTGATTGGCTGACAACCCAGCCTCGAAAGGGGTTCATGATGCGAGCCCCAACTTCCCACGATCCAGGTCAACTTGTCCGCACTAGACCGGTGATCGTGGGAGATCCCTTGAGGTCGACGTCTTGCCGAGCAGCTTGAGATACACCTGCTTCCGATCGATCGGTACGAAGCCGGTGGATTCATAGAGCCGGCAGGCCGGATGGTTGCGGAGATCGACGGCGAGCTGGACGGCCTGGACATTCGGCTCGTCGCCGGCAGTCTGGATCGCCTCGGCGAGCGCAGCGCGTCCCAAGCCTCGACCTCGGGCTGTGGGACTCAGACCGAGGTAGGTGACCTCCATCAGCCCGCGGTCCGGGATCCGTCCCATGAGCAGGACGACCAACGCCTCGGGCTCCTTGGGCAAACGGCCGACCCGCCAGAGGGCAGGATCGAATCGATCCTGGGCCTGATGTCCGGCCAAGAGATCCTCTAGAGAACGGACCTGGCTTAACTCGGGCATGTCGAGGCTCTCGGCGTAGGTCGCCTCCAAGGCTTGCCGAAACCGGAAGGCGCCTTCCTGGCTGAAGTTGCTCCAGCGCCAGTCCGTACCCGAATGCGTGGTCGCGATCGCGATGTCGACGCCGCGTTGGAGATGGACTAGATCGGTGACATGGCGAAGCCCCGCGCGCTTCAAGTCTGCACCGGCACGACGTGGCCCATTGGGATCGAGGAGGGCCTGGGCGACTTCGAAACCCCGGACCGACAAATCGTCCAGAGCCTCTGTGATCAACGCGGAGGCGACCCGCCGACGTTGCCAGTACCAACGTAGCGATACCTCCGGAGGCCAGATCGCCGCGGTGTGTCCGGCCAACGCTTGCGTCAGAGCCACCCCGACGAGACGCTGGTCTAGAAGCCGTCGGGCCACCCACAAGCCCGAGAGATCGACCTGGCCACGTCGTGAGTCCTGAAGCAGTTCGCGGATCGCCTGTCGACGCGCCCACGGGCGATATGGTCGATACAGCAGCTCTAGGGCGTCACGACGCTCGCCGAACCGACACGGTCGGACTTCAAAGCCGGCAAGAGGACCCATAGAGCCATCACCGAATTCCGGTTTCGCTCGCGCAACCGTCCGTGGACAAATCCCACCGCGTTCGTGATCGTATTACGATCGGTTTGCGGCGCGGACCTCGCTTTCGGATCTCGTGCGGTCGGTTTCCCGGACCGTCGCGATCTCGCAAAACCCGTCCGGTCCTCCAACACGTCGACGCCTGGACTTCGTAGATTACCATAGCCACCGGTCACGGAGGGATCCGATGACAGATGCGTTCGTCTGGAAAGGTGAATCGGACGAGGGTTCGTCCCATCCTTCGAAAATCACCAATCCTTGTGACGACGATTTGGCCTCGACGCCCAGAGAAGCATCGGTGAGGCTGACAAGCCCTAAGGTCGATGATCCTGATGAGATCGAGATCAGCGACGATCCCCCCAGCGGATGGGATGGCTACCACGACGCGAAGCTCGTCGAGGCCTCACGACGAGGGATCGAGCCGGCCTTCGCCGCCCTCGTCCTGCGTTACGAGCGAAAGCTGATCCGCGTTCTCTACCGTCTCGTCAATGACCGCGAATTGGCCCGCGATCTGGCCCAAGAAACATTTTGGAAAGTCTACACGCGACTCGATCGATTCGACACTGCACGGCGGTTCGGCCCTTGGTTGTTCCGAGTCGGGGTGAACCTCGCCCTGGACCGGCTCCGACGACACAGCGGCCCTCCGGTCACTTCATTCGATACCCATGACGGTCGCGGCGGTTCCCTTCTCGAACCGTCCCAGGCCGATCCCAGGACTCGGGACGAACTCGCACAGGAGGTGCATTTCGTGTTGAATCTACTGCCCTTGCCCTACAAAACAATCCTTGTACTTCGCGATCTAGAGGGCCTCTCCTCCGCGGAAGTCGCCGCCATCGTCGACCGTCGAGAAGCCACCATCCGCTGGAGGTTGGCCAAGGCGCGTGAGATGTTCCGCCAACACTGGCTCCGTCGAGGATCCGAGTCCTCCCCAAAGGACCAACCCCGTTCGTCTCCGGCCCAACCTTCGACTCGCCCTTTCGAAGGTGAACCCGCGTCAGCCCACCTCCCCCGACATGAAGGGGATCGCGATGTCCACTAAATCTGAGGAGCACCGCGATCGTTGCGTTGAACTCCGTCGCCGTTGGGTCCGGAAGCAGCTACCCCTGTTGGCCGGTGATGACCTGCCCACCGACCAACGCCAGCGAGTCCTCGACGCAGTCCATGATGATCCCGAGTTGGAGTCCGATTACCGGCAATGGCGTGACCTAATCGACATCCTGCACGAAGCCAATGTCGCCGAGGTTGAAAGCTACGAGATCGCTTCCGAAACTCCTCCCGATGAGCAAGAGCTTGGGTCAGGCGGATCGCTCTGGCCTGCCTTGGCCGCGCGGATCGCCGCGCACCGCGAGGAGCGGGCCGAGGTCAGCGGTCCCCCGACCGTCTCTAGCCGATCGAGTTCATCGTCTCGGAAGAAAAGGCAAACCCGTACGCAGATCGTACTGCTTGGCCTGGCTGCGGCCGCCAGCTTGCTCTTGATCGCCCGAATCCTCAGTAGGAGCCAATCAGAAGAAGCAAACTTGGCTCAGGTCGTAGACGCCTCCGAGACCTCGATGCCTGCGCCGTCCGACACTTTGGGGACTCAGAGAACTCGAACGACCGATCCGGCGATTCATACCATCCGAGACCCTCGTGACCGATCTGGCGTCGCCGATGAGGTGATCACCTCCTCAGCGTTAGATGGTCCTTCTGAGCCGATGATCGACAGGTCGTCGATCCTCGCTTCTGAACAGCGTGGGCGCGTCTCAACACCGCATGATCTCTATGATGGCCGACCACCGGCTGTCGGTGATCCGTTTCAGGTCGCGAGTTACTGATTGGGGTCCCTGCACCTAAACCAGGAGTCATCATCACTCCCTTCGTCAACCTAGATACGCGATCCTTCCCAACGCCAGACTCCTCCTCGTCTCCAAAGAAGAGAGTGACCGACATGGTGCCCGCTTGGCGTACCGCCGCATCCCGGATCGCGATCGAGGTCGATCGCGCACGTTGGATGCTCGTCGCGATCCTGACGGGGGTGATCCTACTCGGGTTCGGATTATGGTTCAGCCAGGCTGACGAGTCGTCCCCCCGGCCGGGTCTGAGGACTTTGACATCGATCGACGAGGTTCAGGAGGGAATCACAGAGTCTCTTGAATCGGTCGAAGTCCCAGACGAAGCGGCCGCGCGTTCCACCGAAGAGGCTTCTGCGTTCGTCTCGCTGATGAGCGCCATCCGGCAAACGGCGGCGCGATCGTTGAGACGGTCGACCGTCGGAGTCGCCGAGATCGATCGCCAAGCCGATCGGGGTGTGGCCCCCAACCAGTGGACGACCGGCGTTGTGCTCAACGAGCAGGGAGAGATCCTGACGCTTGGATACGGCCCGACTTCCCCAGATCGCCAGATTGTGGTTCGCGACGCACAGGACCGGATCCATCGCGCTGAGTGGAACGCCCTCGACCCGTTGACTGGGCTGAGCTTGATCCGGATTGAGCCCCGTCTGATCGAGCCGGTCACCGTCGCGGACGAGCCGAAGCTCTGGCATGGAATGGAGGTGTTGCTGGTCGGCAATCCCTATGGCCTCGCGCTCTCGACCAGCCTGGGCCATATCTCAGGACTGGATCGCACCCTCTTGTTCGAACCCGGTCAACATCCGCTCGGTCACCTGATCCAGATCAACGTGGCGCTTTACCCAGGCGATCTGGGTGCGGTCGTGGGCGATATGCAGGGACGTTGGCTCGGTCTAGTTCGAAGCGGCTTGCCGACGACCGAGTCGGACAGTCTGGCTCCGACCACCGCCTTGGCCTTCGCAATCCCCGCCGCCGAGGCGCTCTGGATCGTCGACCAACTCCGGACTTGGGGCGAGGTTCGTCGCGCCTATCTGGGCGTCAATTTCGACGCCTCCAGCCTCTTCGACAAGCCGGGGGTCCTGCTCCGCTCGATCGTTCCCGACACGCCTGCAGCCCATGTCGGACTTCACAAAGAGGACCGGATCGTCGCCGTCAATGGTATGACCGTCCGGTCGCACCATGACCTCATCGCCCTGCTCGATACGACGCTCGCTGGAACAATCATGAATCTGACGGTGATTCGTGATGGTCAATCAACATCCCTGGAAGTCATCACCAGCCAGCGTCGACCCAGACCCTGTTCGCCCTCACTTCGTGAACCGGCTACGCTCAATGATGGGGTCGACCGACTGACTCAGGCAGTCGAGGAACCCTTAAGCCGCGAAACGGATCTCAATGCTCGAATGCAACCGGGGCCCGAATCATCATCCGTTTCGATCTCTGATCGTCCTAAGGAAGACAACACGTGGATCTCTGATACCGAGCTTGAGGCCGATGGGCCCCATGATCCCGACGGCTCCTCAGAGACACGCCAAGGCGTCGGCGACGGGCGGACGCCTTAACTCAGACTCGGGCCGATCATGGGTTTTCGTCGATCATTGATCGTCCGATTCTTCGAGTAATCCGCGGAGCCAGTCGGGCCGATCGGTCGTGATGCTGTCGACACCGAGTTCGATGCATCGCCGGGCTGTCGGCTCATCATTGACCGTCCAGACGTGTAGTTCGAGGCCCGCGGCCCGAATCGCCTCGACGAACTCGGGGCGACGGACCCCCGCGGCATAGAGGTCTAGCCCATCGGCCCGACATTGCTTGGCCGTCGTAATCAACTGATCGACGGTTGGAATGAGTCCATCTCCGTTAGGATCGCGACGGAACCCGCTGATCCAGTAGGCCTTATGCTCGGGCATGGTTTGCTTGCAAGCGGCAATCACTTCGGAGTCGAAGGCGATGAAGGTGACCTGTTCGGGCTCCAGGCCGGATTGCTCGATGATCGGTCGGAGGAACGGGACTATCTCGGGTCCGGTCTTGATCTCCACCAGGATCGTCTTTCCCTCTGGTACGATGTCCAGGACCTCAGCCAGGGTGGGGATTGTCTCGCCACGGAACGCGTCGTCCTTCCACGATCCCGCATCGAGGGTGCTGACCTGCTCGTAGGTCAGCTCAGTAATGGCCTCGGGTCGACCAGCGGTCCGCTGGAGCGTTGCATCATGGAGAGCGACGACTTGATCATCGGCGGTGAGGCGGAAATCCCCCTCGATCGCATTGGCATCCATCTCCCAAGCGAGTCGGAACGCGGCAAGGGTATTCTCAGGCGCGTCGGCCGAAGCCCCTCGGTGCGCAACAACGGCCGGCTTAAATTTGGTCGAGGTTTGGGCGGTTGTCACGCTCGGCTTCGTCACCAGCACCGAAGCCAGCAACACCACGAGAATGAGTCGACACATTGATTGCATGTCGCAGACACGAGAGTTGGTTGAGGTCAAGAGATCGAACTCCTGCAGTCTCAAATCAGTAAGACGAGTCAGCGCACAACGTCCGGAGACCTGGTAAGTGCATGAGCAAGGTGTACCACGTCCATGGATCCAGCGAAATGGTGAGACTCGGTGACTCGAGGTCCGATTTCAACCTGACTGGAGCTGATTTCCGATCGATCTCAACGCGACGATTCCTCTCCGGTCACCATCGGTGAGAACATTCTTTGGAGTTCCGGTCCGTCGAGCTCCTCCAATCGCACGCATCTGACAGGAAACCACTGGGGCTGAGGAGTCGATGAATCCAGTCTCTCTCATCATCGCTTAGAGCAGGAACCGCTCGACCAGTCTCGTCGGATCGATTATCATCCTTGTCCAATGGGGACTGGCGTCATGATTCTGACGAATCGATGATCAGATGCCAAATCCTGTGTCTCGTGGGATCGTCGTCGACCCATCCACTCACCCGACCATCAGTTGTCTGACCGAATTCAGTCCACAATCTCCCGCCTTCACGGCGGCCACGAGTCGGCTGGGGCTGTTTTCCTCAGAGCAAGGTATTGGCATGGGTGCACCTCACAGACTCCGTCCATAATTCGCAGAGGTTCAATCCGTGTCGATGACGCTTCTCCGATAAATTGAACGCGTTCCGCCTTCGCAATGCACATCATGTTTTCTTTTTTCTGAGTTCGCATTGCCTGGTCGGACGGTTGGCATCCTCGTCGAGGACCCTCAATACCATGGACGAGCAGGACGAGTTGGAAACGGTCTTGAAGCGGAACCGCGACCTCCGTGATGAGTTGGAACGCCTCGATGCCCGTCGAACAGAGCTTCAGGAGCAATTGAACTCCAATAGCCAGGAGATCTGTGGCTACCTCGAGGAGTTTCGGACCGAAATCAGGGGTCTCGCTAGCATGATGGTCGAGGGCTCGGCACAACTCCGGAGCGGGTCGTCAGATATCGTCCAGGATACGTTTTTGCAGGTTTATCAGACGGTTCGTCGGGAATCGTCGACGGTCCGGATCCCCGAAGATCGTGACGGTTTCCGAGCCTGGATCCGGAGGATCTCCCGGAACTTGTTCCAGAGCGAGAGGCGGAGGGACCAAAGTCAGACACGCGACGTCCGACGGACCAAGTCGATCGATGACGGAACGGATCACGACGATGGCGGCCAGACTCCAAGTAAGATCGTCGCCTCGAGCGAGAACGAGGCTTTGCTGACCGAGATTGTCAATACTTTGTCTGAGGCCGATCGCATGCTGCTCCGGCTGCGGTATTTCAACGAGTGGAGTCACATGGATCTTGCTCAACTCCTCGAAGGCGAGGCGTCGAACGATGGGCGAATGCGGGTTCAACGTCGGATCTATCGGCTCCTCATGAATCTGAAAACCGACACCGACAACCCGCAAAGCTGATCGTTCCGACCAGTCATAATTGTTGTTCATTGGTCGGGCGACACGCGTTTGCTTCTGTGAGGGATCGTGGGCTGCCGGAACCATCTCCTGGAATCTTGGCCATTTTCGACTCAACCGAGTGGAATCATGAGTGATGAGACGATGAATCTCCCGGATCCGGATGCCGCACGCGAGCGGGCGATCGAGTTTCTGATCGAGCATGAAGACGCGCTGGAGCGTGGTGTCCAGCCGCCCGATCCTCCGACCAGCTTGCTCAGATTGCTCGATCCGAAAGAGCAGTCTAGGCTGCTTCGGTTAGTTGCCGACCAGCGACGCCGATCCGAAGATTTGGCGGCGACAACGGGGACCATTCGAGACGAGGATGTGCTACCGGATCGAATTGGACTCAACGGGACAACCATCGCGTCTGACCAAACGGACCGGGACGAAGCCGATGAGGACATCTTCCCCGTAATCCCCGGTTTCACCATCCACGACGAACTGGGGCGCGGTGGGATGGGTGTGGTCTATCTGGCTACCCAGACCGGACTAGATCGCCGGGTTGCTTTGAAGCTCTTCAATACTCATGAGCATACCGATGAAGAGCGTCGACAACGGTTCCGCGATGCCGCGACCCTGATCGCTCGGCTTCAGCATCCCCATATCGTGCAGATCCATGGCTTCAATGAGTCGCGTGCGACGCCTTACCTGGTCTTGGAGTACTGCGAGGGTGGCAACCTCGCAGAGATGATCGGCAACGCGCATCGGGAACCACGTCAGGCCGCTGCGCCAACCGGTGAACTCGCCGAGGCTCGGGGCTCGCTTATGGATCCCCATCACGTGGCCGAGCTGGTCCGCGACCTAGCGCTCGCCGTCGACCACGCCCACCAACGTAAGGTGATTCACCGTGACCTCAAGCCGGCAAACATCCTCTTCGATGCTCACGGGACGGCAAAAGTGACCGATTTCGATCTGGCCAAATTGGCCGATCGACCCCAAATCACCAAGCCGGGAACGGTGCTTGGAACCCCCGAATATATGGCTCCGGAGCAGGCTCGCGGAGATCTCGAGGCGATCGACGAGCGCTCCGACGTCTATGCCCTTGGGGTCATCCTCTACGAGATCCTAACCGGCCGTCCACCATTTCGCGAAGACAGCGATTTGAGCACACGTCAGCGAGTCATCGATGACATACCGGTTGCGCCTCGACAACTCCGGCGTGAGATCCCCCGTGAGCTGGAGACGATCTGTCTGAAGGCGATGGAGAAGGAACCGAAACGTCGATTCAGCTCAGCCCAGGCGATCGCCGAAGACCTCCAACGCTGGCGAGACAACAAGCCGATTAAGGCCAAACCGCCGAGCCCGCTCTACCTCTCGGCCAAGTTCGCGCGACGCCATCGCACTCCCCTGCTGACCACCATCCTGGTCGTCGGATTCATCATCACTGGTGTGGTGATCGCCTTCCGACAGCTCCAGGCCGAACTTTACACGCGAAGCACCGCCGTCGCCGAGCGGGAATTGACTGTCACCACCGATGTCTCCTCAGCCGAACGACTCCTGGAGGCGGCTCCTAAGGAACTCCGGGGTTGGGAGTGGTATTACCTGAAGAGCCAACTCGACGGCCCACGCGCCCCACTTTCCGGTCACGAACGCGGGCTCTGGATGGCCGAGATCAGTCCCGACGGTTCGAAGATCGCCACGGCCAGCATTGATGGAACCGCTCGGATTTGGGACGCCGAGACCGGTCGCGAACTCCTCGTTCTCGATGCCAGTCGAACCGGAGACGACGTGATTGGCGGTCTCTTCGGCGGCAAGGATCCCAAACCGAACCCTGTCAAATGTGTCACCTTCAGCCCCGATGGACGATATGTAGCCACCGGAAGCCTGTCGATCGACCTCGGATTCCAAGATCGCGGCATCATTACCATCTGGGACCTCAAGGACGGTCAGTCGATCGCACGCTTCGACGACCATGCAGGGATCGTCATGGCACTGGACTACAGTCCTAATGGGCAGTACCTCGCCTCAACCAGCATGCACGAGTTGACCTTGGTTCTACGGCGGGCCGATACGGGCGAAGTCATTCAGACGATGACCGGACACGGCTCGCAGATCCAGTCGATTCACTACAGCCCTGATGGCCGATCGATCGCCGCTGGGGATACGGACGGACAGGTCAAGATCTGGGATACCTCGACGTTCCAGCCCCGGCTCACCATCGAAGCGCACAATGCCGTGGTCTATGGCTTGGCCTACTCTGCCGATGGGACCCGCCTCGCCACCAGTGGGAAGGATGGGGTGGTCCGGGTCTGGGACCCGGAGACCGGGACCTTACAGAAGGAACTGACCGGTCACTCCGGCGCGACCTTCGGCCTCGACTTCAGTCAGGACGGTTCGCTGATCGCCTCGGGCGGTTTCGACGCCACGGTCCGGATCTGGGACGTCCATTCGGGCACCGAGCGGTTAGCCCTTCGTCGGCACACCGACACGGTTTGGAGCGTCTGCTTCAGTCCCGACCCGGAATCGAAGCGCTTGGTCTCGGCGGGGTTCGACGAGTTCGCGCTGATCTGGGACACCGAGCCTCGAGAAGTTCCAGCCGTTCAGCAGCGTGTGACATGTCCAGGGCACGATGGCAACGTCAACACCTTGGCGTTCAGTCCGGATGGCCGTTGGATCGCCTCGGGTGGCGATGATCGACTGGTCCGACTTTGGGACGCTCGGACCGGTGAGGAGATCGCCCAGTTGCAAGGTCACTCCAAGCTGGTCTGGGCCCTCGCCATCAGCCCTGACAGCACGCGGATCGCCTCAACCGGTTGGGACCGGACCGTCCGGATCTGGGATGTCCAACAACGTCAGACCGTTCAAACGTTCAACGGCCACATCGCGCCGGTACAGGCCGTCGCCTTCAGTCCCGATGGTCGGAATGTCGCTTCGGGTGGATTCGATGGGATCGTACGGATCTGGGCATCGGAGACCGCTAAGCCGCTCGTCCAATGCAAGCCAGCACTGCGGACCCTGCTGCCGATTCTCGATCTCGCTTACGATCCCAGCGGACGTCGAGTCGCTTCCAGTTGTAGCGATCGGCTGATTTATCTCTGGGATGCTGAAACTGGAAATGCCGTACTTACCTTGACCGGTCATGCGGGGGCTGTCCATAGCGTCGCGTTCAGCCCCGATGGCACCCGCCTGGCCTCAGCGAGTTGGGATAAGACGGTCCGCGTCTGGGACGTGGACCCGAACAGCGATCGGCCCGCCAACCAACGCCTCCTCCTGGAGATCGATGGGCATGAGAACCGGGTCAACGACGTGACTTATTCGCCCGACGGCAACACGATCATCACCGCCAGCGAAGACAAGACGGTCCGGTTCTGGGACGCTCAGACCGGTCAGGAGCATGAGGCGTGGTCCACACGCCAGCATCATCGCGCGGCGGTCTGGTCGGTGGCGATCAGCCTCGACGGGAAGCGGATCGCCTCCGCTTGCTGGTACAGCGACTCGGGGATCCGCATCTGGAATCCATGAAGGGACCGTTCGCGAGGATGCTAGGATGAAACGCTGCAGCGTTGTGTATGAGGTGAATCATCGTTTGAATCGCCGCGGAGAACCCAGTTGCAGTCTGCTTCTCCGCTTAAGCCTTGGGCACCATGGCGTTGATCCGGAGGACCCCGTCGGTGTGTGCCGTCGCGATTCGGAGTCCATCGGGATGGAGATCCATGGCGCGTGCGGAGTTCTTGAGTTTGATCGTCGCGAACTCCTCGACCTCATCCTCAAGCCAGAAGAGCAGGTGTCCACCACCTCCGCCTCCGGAAAGCCCGATTAGGTAGCCGTCGGGGTGGAAGGCCGCGCCCCAATTGACGCCCCGAAGTTGGCTCGAGCTAAGGTGGTTCTTGATCAGTTCACCGCTCTGGTAATCGATCCGGACCGCGATCGGGTTGCCGACCCCTGCGAAGGCGTTGGAGACGTTGGTGATGCCGGCACAGGCGATCTGTGTCCCATCGGGCCGGAACGCCAACGCTCGAGCCCCACCGATGTCGGCCCGAAAGCCTTTATCATACTTGTATAGGGCACTTGCTTCGAATTCTTTGACCTGCTCACCGGTCTCGACCGACCAGTGCTTGAGGATCCCTTTGAGGTCGCAGGAGACCAGGTCGTTTCCTTCGGGGTGAAAGCCGACGTTGTAGATGTGGTGCTCGTGGCCGATCAGCTCGCGGACCAGCGAACCGTCCTCGATCCGCCAAAGCCGGACGACCCGGTCGTTGCCGCAGGTAGCGACCAGATCGGCACGGGGACTGACCGCCACAGCGCGGATCCAGCCGTCATGGGCCGGCTCGACGTTCCAGAGCACCTCGGGCGTCTCGGCCGAGGCGTCCCAGGCGATCAGCCATCCGTCATAGCCTCCCGAGATCAATCGCTGTCCGTCCTGCGTCAAGTCGATCCCCCAAGGCCAGCTTTCGTGGCTCTCCAGGGAGGTCTTCGCGCCGCTCTGGAGATCCCAGCGGGCGATCGTTGCGTCCTGGGCCCCGGCGAAAACGAATCGTCCAGTTGGATCGAAACGGCAGGAGACGAAGGCGCTGTCGTGCTTGAGTTCCTGGACGACGTGGGTCGCCTGAGGATCGGCCACGACAGCCTCCGAGCCCGAAGCGTCGTCGCGCAAAGAACCGATCCGTGTGGCGGACGTCGTCGTGCCGGCGTTTGCGATCATCACACAGCTCCTAGTGCCTGCGAGTTGGCAAGGCATCGCTGGTCGGTTCGGATCAGATTGGACCGCGCCCCGACCGAGCGTGTTGCCCGTTGTGGTTATGCCGGACCGTCCCTAGACTACGGAATCGCTGGAGACCGGTCCATCGGGCAGGGGGCGGTCACATCGCACGTCGACGTCTCGAATCCCGTTAGGTCGAACGCTTTCGGCATCATTCCCGATTCCCCGTTGAAACCGATCGGACCGCGTGATGGTTTGGGACCTCTACCAAGGCCGGCAACTGGTGCTCAGCGGCGGGGCCTCGGCCTGGCTGGCATTGGCCCTGGCGATCTTGGCCTTGCTCCTCCTAGGGATCCTTTACCGCGAGGAACGGCGTTTGGTGCCTCGAGGGGCGGGCCTGAGCCTCTTGGGACTCCGCGGGCTGGTCGCCCTGATCCTCGCCTCCTTCCTCCTGGAACCGACACTGAGTCGGACCGCTCGGCAAACGGTTCGTGGCGTTGTCCTCGTCGGAGTCGATTTGTCGGCCAGCATGGATCAAAATGATCCGGACCGCGATCCGGACCAGGCTCAACGGCTTAAGGATCAGCTCGGCCTGAATGCAGGTGGTAATCTCGAGTCGATGTCTCGACGGCTGGTCGTCGCCGACCTATTGCGCGATGACTGGCTCGCGCGGCTTCGGACCGAGCATGCGCTCGAGTTGGTCGGGTTCCATCGCGATCTTGTGCCGAGCAACACGACCGAATTGGTGGCTGCTCTGATCGGGAACGCTGATCCATCCGGAGATTCTCGATCCGAATCGACTTCCAAGGCCCCTTCACATTCGGCGGCCGATACCTCGGCAAATCCGGATGGCAATCTCCTGGACCTGGACGATCCGGAGCAGCGAGTGGCCCGGTTATCGACCGATCTGAGCCAAGTGCTGCAACGGGGTCTGGCCGATCGTGGCGATGCGCCTCCGGTCCAAGCCTTGGTATTGATCAGCGATGGCCAGCACAACGGGCCGACCGACCTGGACGCCTGGGCGGACCGCTTGATCGCGGCTGATATCTCGGTTCATGGTGTATTGGTCGGTTCGGTGAGCCCGCCACGCGACGCGGCTGTCGTTCGAGTTCGGGCGCCGGCTACCGGCCTCCAAGGCGACCGTGCGCAAGTCGAAGCGATCATCAAGGCCGACGGGCTCGACGGTACGCCGGTGACGGTCGTCCTAGAACGCCCCGACGCCGAGCCCCTCCGACAGACCATTTCTGGGTCCCCCGATGGTCGTCGCCAGCGTGTGCTCTTCCGCGTTCCGTTGGACCGTGTCGGTGCGTTACCCTTAACGGTCCGCGTCTCTGCTCCGGGGCGTGACCAGGCGCCCGACAACGACGAGCAGTCCACCCAGATCTCAGTGCTCGATGCCAAGGTCGCCACCCTCCTAATCGAAGAACGACCTCGTTGGGAGTTCCGCTATCACCGCAACGCACTGGGACGCGACGATCGGGTCGATCTGGAGGTCGTCCTGACCCGACAGCCCGAGCTTCCAAGCACCGGCGGGACCACGATCTATCCCCGCACGATCCCCGAAGCCATCGAGGATGAGGATCCCCTCGACAACTATGATGTCATCGTCGTCGGGGACGTCGCGCTCGATGGGGAGACATGGCGTCGACTAGAGCGATTCGTTGCCGAACGCGGGGGAACCCTGGTGCTGATGGCTGGTCCTCAACACGGCCCGTCGGCCATGCGGGCCAACGAGGATCTGTCCGCGCTGTTGCCGATCCGTGATCCACGGCCGATCGCCACATCTTCGACCCGCGCTGGCTCGGATCCCTTACATCCGGCCTTGATCCCGGGCATCGCAGTCCGCCCCTCGGCCCTGGCCCTGGAGGCGCCGGAACTCTGGCCCATGTTCCAGTTCGCCGGTGAGACCTCACGCAACGCCCTGATCTGGGCCGGACTGCCTCGGCAATCCTGGGCTTTGGTCGGTCCGGTCAAACCTGGTGCTACTGCATTGATTGTTCTCGATGCTTTCGGCCCGGATGAGCCGATCGACCCGTCGGAACCGGCCTCGGTATCGCCGACGTTCGACACCCCGCCGCGCGCCGCCGTCGCGGCCCAGACATATGGGCGCGGTAAGGTCTTCTACGTCGGCTTATCTCAGACCTGGCGCTGGCGCCATCGGGTCGGCGATGCCTACCATCATCGATTCTGGGGGCAGGTTGTCCGATGGGGAGCGATCGAGCCGCTCGGGGCCGGCAACCGGAAGATCCGCTATGGTCCCCTCACCGCGCGGATCGAAGCGGGTCGTCCCGCGACGATCGAAGCCCGGATCCGCGATCCGCTCCCGGACGACCAGCGTCCCAATCTCATCATCGCTCGGATCGATCCAGCCCAAGTCGAAACCAACGATGGAGAGCCCGCTCCGGTCGACGCCGGCTCGGATGCGTCGTCGAACTCATCGGGGAAAAACATGCTCGTTCCATTGCGCCCCGATCCCCAAGACCCGGGCCGTTACGTAGGCGTTTCGGGTCCCTTGGCGACAGGGCGGTTCGACGTCCGACTCGACGCGCCGGACTGGGCCGAAGCCTGGGACCTGACTGGTCCCGATGGCCCGTCGCCGGCTCCTTTAGAGGTGATCGCCCCGTCGAGACTCGAGCGGGTCGAGTTGGTCGCCAACCCCGAACCCCTAGAGACCCTCGCGCTCGCGACCGGTGGGATCTTTGTCCGTGCCGATGAGATTGATCAGGTTCCTAAGGCGATCCGGACCGCCACCCGCGAGGCGATCCGAACCGAACGCGAACAGGTCCCGCTCTGGGATCAACCGGCGACCTTACTGGTCCTGCTCGTTCTCATCACCTTGGAATGGGTACTTCGACGCCGGTTCGGTCTCGTCTAGCGAACGTATATTGGTTGTCTTGAAAGACCGACCGTTTCGGATCTAACAGGGATCGGTGATCAATCGGATCGATCCCTTCACAACGCACGCACGTCGAAGGGTCTCGAACCATGGCCAGCCTGCTGTCGACGATTCGGACTGCCCGATCGTCTTCATCCCGTCGACGAGCCATTGTCGATTTGACCGACTTGTGCCCACAGAGGATCCGCACGGTCTTGGAGGCAACGGGTTCTCGGGTCCGATGGGTCACGGCGGTCAGGGCTCTGGGACGGATCATAGCGGGCCTGATGGTTGTCTTGTGGTTCGCCATGATCGCCGACTTCGTCGTGTCGTGGCCGTCCTGGCTCCGATGGACCGGTTGGACTCTTACAACGCTCACTCTACTCGTCCTGGTCGGTTGGCAGGTCGTTTGGCCTCTGATCCGCCGGCTCGATCCGTTCGGCTTGGCCGCGTTCCTGGATCGGACCCATCCCTGGCTGGAGATGCGGTTGGCCAGCGCCGTCAGCCTGCTCCAAGATCGCGCATCGACTTCGCGATTGAACGACCAGACTCAACGTGCCCGACCCCAGAGTCGTCAAGCAAGTCGACGTCCCGTGCGCGCGAACGCCCATGGCGCCCCGGAACTCATCGATGCGCTGATCCTCGACGTCGATACCCAGACGGATCGCCTAAACATCCCCGATGCCCTTCCGAGCCGACCGGCCTGGACCTGGCTTGGCCTTGGGATGGGTTCGGCTGCGCTCTGGTTGCTCTTGGCAGTGGGGATCCCTGACCCTATTGGTCAATTAGCGGTCCGCTCGTTGGCCCCTTGGAGCCCGATCGCTCGAGTCGGTTGGCTGGTCCTCGACGTTAAGCCAGGTTCAGCGCGTGTGGTTGCTGGGGACCCCTGCTCGATCCAGGTCCACGCTCGAACCCGGAGCGGGCTCGGCTGGTGGGGCTCACCGGATCAAGCCCGACTTGTGCTTAGGACCCTGAACGATGATGGCTCGACGACCTTGTCGTCTCTAAGCATGATCCGGCAGATCGGCTCTCAGGACGATCGTGGAGTTACGTTTCGAGGGGTGATCGATCACGTCGAGGTGCCGACCCTCTACCGGGTTGAGGTCGACGGCCAGCCCAGTTCCCGGTTCCGGATCGAGCCCGAGCAAGCGCCTCGTGTCACGTTGACTTCGAGCCGGATCGATCCGCCACCCTACACTGGCCTGCCGCCGCGATCGGTCAAGGATCCTTGGTCGATCGAGGCCTGGCTGGGTAGTCGAGTCGCCTTGGAAATCGCGGTGAACCGGCCCGCCGCATCCTTACAAGTCGACTGGCCATCGGAGGCCCCTAGCGCTGATCCATTGCCCCAGGCGACGCTGCTCGACTCGGGCAACCGGGGTCGAATCGACCTGGAGGTGCGGGCATCGGGGCCGTTCGCATTCGAGGCGATCGATCGTAACGGTTTGACCAGCCGTTCCGAACGGAGCGGGAGGGTGACGATCTTCCGCGATCAGCCGCCGGTAGTCACGCTGGCCGACGCTCAGGTCGAGCGG
The DNA here is from genome assembly GCA_964609385.1 of uncultured Planctomycetia bacterium. Taxonomy (GTDB): domain Bacteria; phylum Planctomycetota; class Planctomycetia; order Isosphaerales; family Isosphaeraceae; genus CAZSSM01. The sequence continues at coordinate 43,617 of CAZSSM010000030.1, read as the reverse complement.
AAGGTTAAACCCGACGACGTCCTGTCGATCGAAGCGACCCTCCTCGATGAGTTCGGGATCGCTTCGGCGGAGTTGCGGTTGTGGACCGAGCATCGAGACGCACAGGGGCAACGACAGCGCTCAGAGTTGCCCTCGATGCCCCTCGAACCACGAGTGATCCGTGACGGGGCCACTTCCTTTGAGGCCGAGGCGTCGATGCGACTGAGTCTGGCTCCTTTGGGACTGGGGCCGGGCGATCGCCTGATCTATGAAGTCCAGGCCCTCGATGTACTCCCAGAGGCGCTCGGAGGTCCGAACCGAGGCCGATCGCCGCGACGGACCTTAGAGGTTTCGCTCTTCGCCACCGACTTGTCCGAACAACAGGATGGTGAGGCGCATCGCGACCTGGGCACGCGTCTGGAAGAGGCGGCCAAACGCAACCGCTCGCTCCGACGACGGACAACCACCTTGGAATCGGCCGCATTGGCCGTCCGCAACGGCTCAGCGCGTTGGGTCGACGCTCAACAACGTAATCTGCTCGAGCTGCGCTCGGCTTCACAGCAATTCGTTGATGACCTGCTCAGCCTGGCCTTCGACTTCCAAAGCAGTGGTGGTTACTGGTCACTGGCCGTACCAACCGGGAAGCTCGCCGGCGGCCCCGCGTTGGACGCCACACGCGCCCTAAGCGAAGCCACAACCAGCGAGGGGGACTCGATCCGGCTCAGCGCCTTCGGTCGCGCCCTCGACCAACAGGATCAGGTTCAGGCCGGCCTCGGCGAGCTGATTCGACGGTTCGAGGAATTAGTCCGCGCTGAGCAGGATCGCGCTCGACTGGAAGCCCTCGCGGCTCGGCAACGCGATCTGGCCGACTCGGCCGAGGAACAGGCCGAACGCGACGTCGAGGATCCGGCCGAGAACGAAGAAATAAACCAGCTCCGACGCCGACAAGACGAGATGGCGCGGCGGATCGACGACCTGCTCGAAGACTCCCCAACCGTCGAAGACGCTGCGCGCCAACTGCAAGCCGAGCAGGCCGAATCCCTCTCCGAGCAAGCCCGTGCCTTGGCGGATCGGCAACGTGCCGGGACCACCAATGCCGACGATCAGCGTGAGATGCAGCGAGAGGCGGCCCGATTGGCCCGCGCGATGGCCCAACTCCGCGACCAAACGCGCGATCAACTCGACGACGACGCCCGAGAACTGGCCCGAAACGCTGCCGATCGGCTCAACCGCAACGTTCGGCAAGCTATGGACCAGGCCCAGCAAAGCCTCAACCGCGATCGGGACGCCCGCGTCGGGGCCGAGCAACAGGAGGCTGCCGATCAGCTCGAACGTGCCGCCGACGAGGCCGAACAGGTCGCCGAGGCGCTCCGGCCCGACCCGACCGAACCGGGTTCCGAGTCCGACTCCTCTCCCCAAGCAAACGAGAACCAATCGGACTCCTCGGGCAACCCGGAAGACCCATCGCAAGGACAGGCCGACTCCTCAGGCCGTTCGACCCCAACGGCCGGCGAAAGTCTCCGCGAGACCCAGCAAGCCCTGAATGAAGCGCGTCGCGCGCTCGATCAGGCCGCGCGTACGGACGGGGCCGCCTCGCAATCGGATTCGCTCCGCGACGCCGCTGAAGCGATGCGACGCGTCGCGCAGGGCCTTGACGACTTGGCCACCGAGCCGGAGCGTCGACGGGGTGAGACGCCCCGCTCGTCGGTCAATCCCCCCCAAGGGTCCACCCAGCAAGCCCGGAGCGAGGTCGATCCGTCGCTCGATCGCTCCGACAAGATCCTCGATCCCGAGGGCTTGGCCGAGTTGCAGGCGACGCTCCGCAACTCGACCGGACGGACTTGGGGCGAGCTGCCAGGTCACTTGCAGGCCGAAGTCCAAGCGACGGGTCGCGGTCGCGCTCGAGACGACTACGCTCGGATCATCCAACTCTATTTCCGTGACCTCGCCGAGGCGGCCGCCGAACCTCGCCCCGACTCTCCTGCGAATCCCGAAACGCCTTAACTGTGGTGAGTCCTGTGATCAAGGCCGAGTCGATGCGCATGACGACTGAACTCTGGATCGCCTTCGCCCTCCTCTTCTTCGGTGGCCTGGCGCTGGGGACCTCGGAGTCCTCGGCCCAGGACCTCCCCGCCGACGATGTGGCCGGCACGGCAGAGCCTCGAGTCGATCAGGCCGTCCAGCGCGCTTTGGAATACCTGGCCGCGCAGCAAGAGGACGACGGCGCCTGGGTTTCGGGCAAGTACGGGCGGATGACCTCGATCACCTCACTCGGCGTGATGGCCTTCCTCGCTGCGGGACACACGCCCGATGCGCCGGGGCCGTATCGTGAGACGATCGAGCGTGGGATCCGTTATGTGCTCAGCCAGCAGCGCGAGGCGGGGCTGCTCGTTTCGCAGACGACTTATGGACCGATGTATTGCCATGGGATCAGCACGTTGATGCTGGCCGAGGTCGTCGGCATGGTCGAGGACCCCGAGTTGGCTTCCGAGGTCCGGATCGCGCTGGCCCGCGCCGTCGACCTGATCCTGGCGGCACAAGATTATCCAGGCAAGCGTGCTGAGGACATCGGCGGTTGGCGTTATCGACCAACCAGCCAGGACAGCGACATCAGCGTATCCGGCTGGCAAATCCTCGCCCTCCGCGCCGCCCGCGATGTCGGCTGTGACGTCCCAGCCGAAAGCATCACCAAGGCCTTGGCCTTCATCAAACGCTGCGCGACCGAGTCGGGCGGGTTCGTCTATCAACCCGGTCAGGGGGCAACCAACAACCCAAGGACCGGGATCGGCATCCTCGCCCTCGAGATCGGCCAAGGACATCTCAGTGACGAGGCCGTTGCCGGGGGCGATTACTTGGTCGAGAACGGTCCGATCTGGTCCAGCCAGCATTTCTTTTATGAAGTCTACTACTGCTCGCTGGCGACCTTCCGGCTTGGTGGCCGCACCTACCGGAGCTACTACCCACGGTTAATCCGGATCCTTTTGGAACGTCAGGATCGCGATGGCAGTTGGCTCTCGGGCGACAGCAACGACCAGATCGGCGGGCGTAATTACTGCACCGCAATGGCCGTACTGGCCTTGGCCGTCGAGTACCGCTACTTGCCGATCTATCAGAAGTGAGCATCGGCGATTCAGGCCGGTTGACGGTCGAGGCAATCATCGCTGAGGTAGGCCGACCGAGTTTCGCCCCGCATATTGGCCTGCCAGTAGTGTCCGGTCTCGACGTCGAGGCAGGTCAACCAGCCGGTCTTGCCCAGGGGCTGGGTGTCGATGCAGACGGCGAAGCCAAGGTCTCGGGGACGGCCCGTGCGTTGCGGCGTATGACCGCAGACCATGATCTTGCCGGAAACGTGGGGCGCAGCGTTGTGAAACTTCTCCCAGCAGCAGACGGCCTCGGGTTGTTCCTCGACCGGCAGCTCGGGTACGAGGTTGCCGTGCACGAAGATGTGCGTCGGCGTCTGATAGATGAGCCTCGTCCCTTCGAGGAACCGCCAGTGCTCTTCGGGGACAATCTGGAGGTCCCAGTCGCCCAACTCGCTGGTCTCATCCTCGATCATGTAGCTGGCCAAGGCCCGGTCGCCACCGTGAGTCAACCAATCCTCGAAGGCGAATTCGTCGTCGCGGGACCATATCATCATCAGTTCGTGGTTGCCCCGCAGGGCAATGTGGTTGTGGCCGGCTTGACGTTGATAGGCGACCAGCCAGTCGAGCACGCCACGCGAGTCGGGGCCGCGATCGACGTAGTCGCCCAGCGTGATCAGGCGATCGTTCGGGGTCAGCCCGACATAATCGACGAGCCTCTCCAAAGTGGAGAGGCTGCCGTGGATGTCACCGATCGCCAAAGTTCGTCCCACTGTCCGACCACTCCTTCCCAATCGCCGTCGAAGGCGTTCCGATCACCGACTAGCGGTTCCCTATCGGGACGTCGATCCGCCACTCTGGAGCAATTCTAGGTTCGTTGGCGATCGAGACATAGGACTGCGTGTGAGATTGGAGAGGCGCTGTCGGAGATCTCGACGATTGCACCTCCGAGAATCGAAAAACCATAGAATTCGGCTTGACATGATCGGAGACACGGTGAAACTTCCTTGAATCGCACGGCGTCCCGAGGCGATTGGTGGGCATTTGATGCCCTGTCTACGGAAAGACGATTGCCCGGTCTCCACCATTTCGAGGGATTCGGACGATGCAAACACTCGAGATCGTCACCCATCAGCAACTGGAGGGTCTCCTGGTTCGGCTCGGCTTCGTTGGAATGCCGATCCGCGACCACTGGCGGGCCTACCAGCACTCCGAGGTCGATGGCTTACTGGTTCTGGCCGGCCAAGACCTGGGTGCGCCGGCGCGTCCGTCCGACTTGGATGCGGTCCGACGCCATCTGGTTGGGCACGGGGTGATCGAGGAGCACGATTTCCCGACCCTGCTCGTCACTGCGCCGTCGTTTGTCGCTTAAACGATCGGTGATGCCTTTCGAGGTCGTCGGGGGCAGGCGTCGCTCCTCTCTATCACCGTCGCCGACTCGACCGCCAGGAATCGAGCGGGACGAACCGACGCCCATGACAGACGTAGAATCCGTCGCGCCAGGTTTCGCCGACTTTGAGTCGGAATGCAGCGGCAGGAGGGCTCCCCAACGGATCGGGGATCGCCTCAACCGGAAAGGCGATGCCGATGGGGATCATGGTCCCCGGAGAGTCGACGACTCCGAGCGAAGGCGGCAGATCACGCCAACGAATCGGACCATTTCGCGGGCCCCAGGTCGAGAAGAACTGGGGCATCCATTGAGATGAGCCGACCGCCTCAAGGTTCGATGCGTCGATACCGATCGAGGCGGCCGATTGTCGTGAGCTATCGTCGTCCATGGGAAGATCAGGCCGCAAACGCCGACGCCGGTGGCTCGGATGCTTCAGGAGAAGATCCGGACCCGTCGTCAGACTCGGATTCAGGCCCGTTTGATTCGACTGGAGCTTCGGCTTCATCGGTCGACGATTCCGAATCGGGACCCTCGGTCGTTCCTTCAGAAGAATCCGGAGTCACATCGCTTTCGGTGGGTTCACCCGCTTCGGCTTCGGCTTTTCCTTCGGAGGACTCATCCATTGCCCCTCCGCTTTCAGCGGGACCCTCAGCCGTGTCGCCTTCGGCCTCCGGTTCTTCCTCGCCTCGGAGCACAATGATCATCTCGTTGCCCTCGATGGTCAGCGAAGAGACCCGTTCGAAGGCGTCTTGGGTATCGGGGTCGTTGTTTATGTTGTTGACGGTGCTGGCGAAACCCTCGCGGAACCCCTCCAATATCTGGTCCTCGACTGGTTCTCCCTTACTGCGCATCGCCACTAGGCGGAGCCGGAGTTGACCATCTTCCACACTAACTTCGAGATCGGCCTCAGCATTGACGTATCGGGAGCCCATCTCGTCGGAATCGTCGATGAACCAGTTGAGTCCTGGGATTTCGGTCAGGATTCGAACCGGTAGCGCGATGACGCCTTTCAACTGGCCATCGACAAACTCGATGGCAACGAGGTCCTCGTCGATCTCGAAGAACTCTCGAAGCTGACGATTCACAAAGAACGTCAGTTCGGGACCGGTCAGTCGGAGAGTCGTGGCCTCTTGGTTCTCCACGGCCTTCCCATATGCCTCCAATCGCGCTTCGAGGTCTTCGGTCTGTTCTTCATCGAGGGCGATCACGGGCAAGGGCCGCTTCTCCTCCTCGGAAATGTCGCGGATCATGCCGGTGACCCCCTCTCGGAGAGCGAGGAAGAGCGCCACCATCGCCACGACGAAAATGATGAGGACGATCACGGCGGTCAGACAACCGTAAAACAAGCAGCCGCGGCGCGGCTTGTCATCTTCGGGGCCTTTCTCGGATCCGGGGATCTCGGTTGGACTATATGCGGCAGATGTTGGGAAGGACTGGGACATGGTCGAGCCTCAACAGGAGAGTCTTGACGGGGAATCATGGGATTGGGCGGTCGCGATGATGCCCAATCTACACGCTGGTGAACGTCGAGGGCGACGGGCCGATCGCCTGTTTCTCGGTACACACCCAGGGGATTCGTCACCGACCAGCAGGTCTTGACGATTTTCTCATGGGGGCCGCGATCCAGGTCACCACATCCCGAGAGTCGAGTTGTTCCAACCCTCCCAGCAATCCCGATCCTTCTCTTATTGAACCCAGATTCGGCCCGATCTTACTGGACGCATGGCTTGGATCCAGGTTGTTCGATATTCCGACGGTGATTCTGGATTTTCCAACTGAGCGGTTCGCCGTAAGGTTCGCCTTTCCTGATCCTTTTCCCGGAGGTGGCGAACGGTGAATCTGCTCGACGGCAGCGTCCGAGACTTTGAAACGCTCCCTGCTCAGCGAACCGCCGAACCGCGACCGACTCTGATCCTGGGGATCGTGCTGAGCCTTGGAGTGATCAGCTCCCTGACCGGTTGCGCAGGGGTCTACGTCGTGGAGAAGCCGCGATGGCCCGCTCCATTGGGGTCGACCGTCGTCGAATCGACGTCATGGAGTCCGACCCGATCGCCCGGCCTATTGGGATCCACCCGTTCTTCTGGCAGTCTATCGGCCGAACGGTATTGTGAGCAGGAGCGCCTGGCGGAGTCGAGGGGCTATCCGGCCAAAGACTGCCTCGCGTTGGCGGATCTGGCCGACTCCTTGGCTGAGTCGGCGGAACGACCGATCGCGAGGCCCAGCGAGGCGCTGCGATGGTCGATCGAGGCCGGAGCGTTCTCCTGGTTCGCGGTGGCTCGGCGGTCGGGGGATGATCCTGGCCTGATCTTAGAGGCGTCGGCGATCCAGGCTCGCGCCGTCGAACGATGCGTTCGGTTTTCTGGGGCCAACGCGAGACAGCTCGACCCGTCCTGGACAAACCGCCTGGCGAGGCTCGGGATCACCCCAACGATCGTTAATCCGCGCTGGGCACACCTTCGATTCGGCGGGCTCCGGATCTCTGCAGACTCGTGGGTTTGGGGGCTTTCTCCGAAGCAAGAGCAGCCCGGCTGGGGCGTACCGGTGGTGACCGTCACCGACTGCCATGGCATGCATGGCGCGGGCCGGTTCTATCCCGAACAGCTCCGGATGGCCGCGACATTGGCTTTGCGACCACAAGGTTCCGTTGAAGCGGGGACCTGGCGGTTGCGGCCGATCCTCTTGGAGATCCACGATCCCCAGGCGCGTGACGTCGTCCGGATCGGCCCCGACCCGGCCTTTCCCTTGGCCTTTGACTTCTCCACTCCCTTGGCCCAGCAGGTCCTTCAGGCTCATCTGATCGTCAAGGAGAACATCGGCCTGTTCGATCCGGACCGGATCCGCGAGCGGGCCGGCCTGTTCATGATCCGACCCTACGAGCCAGGCAAAATCCCCGTCATCATGGTTCACGGTCTCTACTCGAGCCCCCGCGCCTGGACCAAGATGATCAACGCCTTCGAGGGCGACCCTCTGTTCCGTGCCCGCTACCAATTCTGGGTCGCGTTCTATCCAACCGGCGATCCGATCCCGTATTCGTCCTACGTGATTCGGCAGGCGCTCCGCGAAGCGCGTCGGACGCTCGATCCAGAACGTCGTGATCCAGCCTTCGACCAGATCGTTCTGCTGGGTCACAGCATGGGTGGCCTAGTCAGCAAGCTCCTTGTCCAGAGTGGCGAGCCTCAACTTTGGGATGCCGTCTTCACCAAGCCGCATGAGGAGATCCAACTCGCCACAGATCATCGTGAACTGGTCTGCGCGATCCTGCAGCCGTCTCAGGAGTCGAGCATCACCCGGGTCGTATTCCTGGCCACACCGCATCGGGGCAGCGTGTTGGCCGACCAGTTCCTGGGCCGATTCAGCTCGTCCTTGGTCCGACGGAGCAACCAACTCCAGACAGCTCATGACCACGCCTTGAACATCAACGGCCCCGAGATCTTCCACCCCGAGTTCCGAGACCGCGCGCCAAGCAGCATCGACAACCTTAAGTGGGATGGGCCGATCCTACAGAGGATGTACGCCCGAGCGATCGCGCCCAGTGTGCCGTATCACTCGATCATCGGCGTGATCAATCCAGGCTGGCAAGTCGGTCGGGCCCGAGCCACCGACGGGGTCGTGGCTTACTTCAGTGCTCATCTGCCGGGAGCAGTCTCGGAGAAAGTGATCCATCGCAACCACTTCCTCAACGGCTCGCCCGAGGCGATCGCGGAGGTCCGGCGGATCCTTGAACTTCACCTCACCCAAGTTGAGCCCATCGAAGGCATCCCGGTGATCCCCGACGCTCGAGAGTCCATCGTCCCAACACCCGAGTTTCTCGAGATCCATCAATCGGAAGATCGGGTCGCCGACGATCGGCATGATCTCTTACGATGATCCGTGCAGAAAGAACCCGAACAGGATGCGAAATCCGTCATCCGGATTTCGGCACAAAGACACCGTGCCGAGACCGACGCTGGCTGATTGTCGATGGGCTCTCACGATGCCATTCACCCTGAGTCATCCAGCCATCGTCTGGCCGCTCGACCGTCTCGGACTCCCGACCACGGCGATGGTGATCGGGAGCATGACGCCCGATCTGCCATACTTCCTACTCCTCGACGCCAACTGCAAGATCGGCCATGATTGGTTAATCGGTCTCCATGGGATCGACATGGCCTTCGGCTTCGTCCTGCTCACGCTCTGGTCCATCCTGCTGCGACGACCCACCCTCGCGCTGCTGCCCGAGCCTGCTCGAGTCCGGCTCGATGGACCCGAACCGTTGCCGTGGTCTGACGCACACCGACTCGTGTTTACGATGCTGGCCCTTTGGCTCGGCGCATTAAGCCATTTGATCTGGGATAGCGTGACCCACGGCAGTCGCGACGACTGGTGGGCCGCGACCATCTGGCCGGCACTGGACAAACTGGTCCTCCTCCCGATCGGCCCGTCGTTGAGCGTTCCCGAAGCGTTTCAGTTGCTCAGCTCGTCCGTGGGACTGCTGGTCGTCTGTGTCTGGATCACGATTGTCCTCCGAGGCCGTCGACCTCGTCCCGATGCTCTCATGGCGACCTGGAGCGGTCGCGTTAAGGTCATGCTCGTTGGAAGCTGGATGATCCTGAGCATCCTTGTTGGAATGGGCTACGCCGCATTCCGAAGTTTCGTCGATCCGTCGCTCTCGAACCGCAACTTCCTCATCAACTCGGCCGTCGCCGCGATCGCCGGAGGATTTATCCTGAGTGTCCTCCATGCAGTCTTCTGGCGATTGAGGTTTGCCAAAGGGCTTGCCGAAGCAGGGGGTAAAACTCTCAGACCATCATCAGCAGAACCAACTTGATCCAGCCTCCGATCGAGATAGGCGATCGGACACCATGGAGACTCCTCGGACGAGATGACCGTCCCATCACCAAAGTAGTGCTATGGAACACTCGAAAAACATAGATTTTTTTGCATCTCAGATGGATGTTACGAACCTAAGAAAGTCCTCGATTTCTGGTTTGGCCCTCCTGATCCGGATCCCGGGACGATCGCGAGTCGCCAGGCCAAACTCTGGTGGAGCAAGGATGAGCAAACCGATCGGGAGATCGCGCGGAGGTTTGGCACAACCCTGGAATGGGCCGCCGACGGACGACTCGATCACTGGACCGTAACCACGCATGGCCGACTGGCCTTGATCATCGTGCTCGATCAGTTCTCGCGGGTCATCCATCGCGGGACGCCCCTGGCCTTCGCCCAGGACGCATGCGCTCTGAACCTCAGTCTGGAGGCGATCGCGATCGGGATCGACGAGCAGCTCACACCGATCGAGCGAGTCTTCATGTATATGCCGCTAGAGCATGCCGAGGATCTTGATCATCAGGAGTCCTGCCTCCATCGGATGCGTTGGCTTGTCGCGACCGTCGCGTCATCCTCACAGGAACCATTTACGGGATTCGTCGACTACGCCGAGCGGCACCGCGAGGTCATCGCTCGGTTCGGCCGGTTCCCACACCGCAATGCGATCCTCGGCCGAACCTCGACACCGGAAGAGCTCGCGTTTTTAGAACAACCCGGTTCACGCTTCTGAGCGAACCTCGGATTGACTCGGCTTTGTCATCGCGCGGGCCGTGCGGGCGGATCAATGCTTGCGTCGAGGGTCGACCTGGATTCTCATAGATGATCGCTCAGAAAGAGCCGCTTGCGATCCCTGGTGATGGCGGACGCCCCGCAAATCCCATTCGGATCTAGGAACACTTGATGAACTCAACCGTTGACATGAATCCGGGGGGTGATCGCCTCCATCGATTGATCATTGAAAACGCGCGCGATTACGCCATCTTCACCATCGATCTCGAGGGGCGTGTCACGTCCTGGAACATCGGTGCCGAACGGGTGCTGGGCTACGAAGAGTCCGCGATCCTGGGGCGTTCCGTCGCGTTGTTCTTCACCGAGAAGGACCGGGCCGAGGGCCGACCCGAGTTCGAGATGCAGACAGCCATGCTCCAGGGCCGTGCCGATGACATGCGCTGGCATCTCCGCCAGGATGGCCAAACTTTCTACGCATCGGGCATCATGACGGCGATCCATGACGAGCACGATCGCCTTATCGGCTTCGCTAAGATCATGCGAGACATGACCCAGTGGAAGCGGTCCGAGGAGGAACGGAGCCGACTGCTCGAACGCGAGAAAGCGGTGCGACGCGAAGCCGAGGAGGAACGGGCCCAGGCGCAGTCGGCACGCGAGGAGGCCGAGCGGGCCAATCGGATCAAGGATCGGTTCCTCGCCATGCTCTCTCACGAGTTACGGACCCCCTTGACTCCGGTCCTTCTTGGGCTCTCCGATCTCTTGGATGATCCGGCGACTCCCGAAGCGCTTCGCAAGACCCTCGAGATGTGCCGTTCCAATGTCGTCCTCGAGACCCGTTTGATCGACGATCTGCTCGACATCGTCCGGATCGAAGAGGGCAAACTGCCCTTCCGATTCGAGACCATCGATGCTCATCAATTGATCGATCAGGCCGTCGAGATCTGTCGTGCGGAACTGGAACAGAACCAGATCGATCTGCGGATAGAACGAGATGCCTCGAACGGATTGCTCCATGGCGACTCGATCCGGTTTCAACAGGTGATCTGGAACCTCCTGAAGAACGCGATCAAGTTCAGCGAGCCGAAGGGTTTGATCACCATCCGCACCCGCAACGAAGGATCCGAGCTTCAGATCGAGGTGCAAGACGAGGGTCAGGGCATTGCCGCTAACGACCTCGATCGGATTTTCCAGCCGTTCACGCAAACTCGAGAATCGGCCGACCGGGGCGATGGGCTTGGTCTGGGCTTGGCCATCAGCCATCAGATCGTTCACGCCCATCGCGGGACACTTCATGTCACGAGTCCGGGATTAGGTCTCGGTGCAACCTTTCAGATCAAGATCCCGACCCCCGAAGGACTGGTGGCCAGCCTCAGCACCGTGAAAGCCCCGAAAACTCCGGCCGGATCGAGGGCAGCTCGAGCGCCGGCGCCGAGTCCTCAGAACGCCCTCGCCGCGGTTCCGAAACGGATCCTCGTCGTCGAAGATCATGAGGGAACTGCATCCATCATCGCGCGATCGCTCCGCCGATCCGGGTACGTAGTCTACGTGGCCCATTCATACGCGGAAGCAATAAATGAAGCTGACCAGGCGGGAAGGATTGACCTGGTCATTTCGGATATCGCTCTACCGGATCAAAGCGGGTTGGAGTTGATCCGAAGTCTCAAGGAGCGTGGAGAGATCTTGGGGATTGCTCTAACCGGTTACGGCCGTGAGGAGGACGTGGCCCGAAGCCGAGACGCCGGGTTCGCCACTCACTTGGTCAAGCCGTTGGACCTGACCGCATTGAAGCGGGCCATCCGCGATGTGCTCGACGATCCTCCTGGAGATGACTCGGATCCCGGTCGACCGGTCGCCTCTTGATCGACGAATCCGCCCCGGACCACAACCTCACCAAACGCCGGTGTTCTGCATCGAAGCCCATGGCTCAGCCGGATCCAGCTTGTCGCCCTTCTGGAGCAGTTCGATGGAGATGTTATCCGGCGAGCGAACGAAGGCCATATAGCCGTCCCGCGGTGGACGACTAATTGTCACTCCAGCGTCCATCAACTTCTGGCACGTCTCGTAGATATTGTCGACCCGATACGCAAGGTGTCCGAAGTTGCGGCCACCAGAGTACTCCTCGGGGTCCCAATTGTAGGTCAGTTCTAGCAGCGGAGATTTCGACTCCTTGGCGGCTTCAGCGTCTCCTGGGGCAGCCAGGAAGACCAAAGTGAATCGCCCCTTCTCGTGCTCGGTGCGTCGAACTTCGACAAGCCCGAGCTTGTTGCAGTAAAAGTCCAGGGATGCGTCCAAATCAGTCACGCGAACCATCGTATGGAGATATTCCACGGGCGGCCTCCGGGAGAGGAATGGTTGAAGGCAAAGCGGTATGAATCGCGGAGTGTACGGGTCTCAGACCAACTTGAGGCTCGGACGTTCAGTCGTCGTTGATTGTTGAACAGCCTGCCCCCCGTCGTCAATGAAGCGTCCCGACTGCGGTCGGGCTCGATGGCACCACTTGACCATTCCTTGAGGAAGAGACGGAGATGTCGACCAAACCGGGATCATCGTCTTGGGATCCGCACCTATACGCCAAACAGGGCGGCTTCGTTCCCGAACTGGGTCGATCGCTGCTGGATCTGATCGAGGATCTCCCCGGCTCCCGAGTCCTTGATCTGGGCTGCGGCGATGGGGTTTTGACCACCCGATTGGTCGAGGCGGGCGCCTCGGTGACCGGCCTGGACAGTTCACCGGCGATGGTCGAGGCGGCCCAGGCGAGTGGACTCGACGTTCGGCTTGGGGACGGCCAAGCGTTGGAGTTCGTCGACGAATTCGACGTGGTCTTCACCAATGCGGCTTTGCATTGGATGCCTCAAACCGAGTCAGTCCTCGATGGTGTCGTCCGCGCCCTGCGACCTGGTGGTCAATTCGTCGGGGAATGCGGCGGTCACGGCAATATCGCTGCCATCGCAACGGCTCTCCGAGCTGTGGGAGCCGACTACGCCATCAATGAGAACCAGCTCAACCCCTGGACCTTCCTGACCGCCGAGCACTTCGCTGGACTCCTGAAGCATCGAGGGTTCCGTATTTCGCTCTGTGTTTTGTTTCCGCGACCGACCCTTCTGCCCCAGGACATCGAAGGATGGCTCAAGACCTTCGCCAGCTCAGCACTCAGCGCCGTCCCTTTAGAGGCTCAAGGACAGTTCCTCCAGCGCGTCCGGAGGTTGCTTGAGCCCTCGCTCCGCGATCTGAAGGGCCGTTGGACCGCCGACTACGTCCGGCTTCGCTTCGTGGCCGTTCTTGACGATTGGCCTGTTGATCAGCTCAACGAACTCGGACCGCCAGGCCTGCTCGGATGAACCAAACAGGTCGGCCGGTCGAAGGATCGTTGACGAGTTCCTGGCGAATGCGGCGGATGAAGGTCCGCGCGAGAGCTAGGCCCACCCATCGCGGTTTGGCATCACCGATCGTTTGGCGGCCCGCACTCCTGGCCTCGACCTGACTCTGAGGTAGACTCATGACGACCCGGTTGCCGATCTCCCCAAGAGACGTGGTATTCGATGGAACGAACCCTGGGCTCCGAGGACTCCTCTCGCTCTTGATGCTCCTCGGCGTAGTGGCGCCGATTGGGTGCCGCGATGATGCGACCACACCGATTCCTCTGGAAGAGATCGCGATCGTCGGTGAACCCACCTTCGCCGAGCAACTGGCTGCGGTTCAGCGAGGTGAGTCGGACGAGATCTCCTTAGATCGAACCTACGCACGCAATGACGATTTGGCCCAGTTGAACGAGGTTGCTGGGCTCCGCAGGCTGGCTCTGGGACGCGCCATCCTATTCGACCGCGACCTGAAGGTCTTGCCCACCTGCCCCGATCTGGTCTCCGTCGAGATCCGTGGACCTCGCTTTGGCGACGAGGCTCTTCAAATTCTCACTGAGATCGAGGGCTTGGAGCGGATCAATCTTACCGGGACCAGAGTCACCGACGCGGGACTCCGCGCTCTGACCCAACAGCCCAACCTGACACACTTGAACCTCCATCAAACTCGGATCACGGACGACGGACTCGAGGTCCTCCGCGAGCTGCCGGGCCTGGTTCAGGTCCGCTTAGGCAGCCGCGACTTGACCGACGACGGGTTGACCGTCTTGACTACGTTGCCCAACCTTCGATTCCTGCACCTGATCAATTCGCCGATCACCGACGCCGCGCTTTCAACGATCGCCGAGATCGAGTCGCTCGAGTCCTTCTACATCGACCATACCCAAATCACTGCTAAAGGGCTCAACTCGTTCTACGACCAACGCAAAGACGTGCATTTGCATGTCAATGCCATCGACTTTGTTGCCGAAACGGCAGCCATCGCGTCCCAAGGGGGCGATGTGGTCTCCGAGGCCAGATCGAACGAAGAGGATTCGGGTGGCGACGATGACGACGCCCGGGAAACTGTCGAGGAGCCTTCAAGCGAGGACCCGTCGGTCTGATCAATCGACGGATGCGCGAGCAATCCGGTATCAACCCTTGCACCCCTTCTCGTTGCAAACCAGGGAGGATGCCCCGACGAATCGCATTGCGGTTCGCCCAGTAAATGGCGATCCCGGCGGTGGAGCCGTATCATGGTCTTTTGGGTGTCGCGAAGCCATCGAATACGGCCTCCGACCTCGACGACGACCCCACCTCTAAGGGAGACCCTGCCATGACCTTCCGCCCCCTCCGCACCTGGTCGATCACCTGCTTGATCGGCGCCATGACGATCGCCGGGTCGGCCACCGGCTACCTCCTCATCCAGCTCAAGACCGGCACGGCGATGACCGAGACGGCTCAGACCTTCCTCGATGCTTTGAATGACGAGCAGCGAGGTGAGGCCGTCATCCCGTTCGATGATCCAAGCCGGCTCGATTGGCACTTCATTCCCAAGGACAATCGCAAGGGTATCCCGATCGGCGACCTCGACGCGGACCAGCGTGAGGCCCTCGATGCGCTACTTCAAGCCGCTCTCAGCCAGATTGGCTTCGAGAAATCGACCGGTGTCATGAAGCTGGAAGCGATTCTCGAAGAGATTCAGCGACGTACCGGACGCTCCGGGACCAATCGAGACCCCGGTCGCTATTTCGTGACCGTCTTCGGTGATCCGACTCCGGACGACCGCTGGGGCCTAAGCTTCGAAGGCCACCACCTCTCGCTCAACTTCGTCGTTGAGGGCGACGAGGTCGTCAGTTCCTCGCCCCAATTCTTCGGCGCCAACCCGGTTCGGGTCACCGCCGATTACGGGGATGCCTTCCTTTCCAAAGACACTCGTGTTCTCGACAGCGAAGAGGATCTGGCATTTGCCCTCGTCAACGCGCTTGACCCCGACCAACTGGCCCGTTGTCGAATCGCCGAGCAGGCTCCCCGCGACGTCCGAGGCGGTGGCCAGGCTCAGCCCGACCGTACTCCCGCCGTTGGCCTGCCCAACTCGGCCATGACCTCCGAGCAAAAGCGACTGCTCCGCCAGCTCATCCAGCTCTACATCCAGACCGTCCCGGATGACGTGGCCCAGCAGCGAATCGCCAAGATCCGACGCGGCGGGGCCGATGAGATCCACTTCGCCTGGGCCGGGGCCCTCGAACCAGGCATCGGGCACTATTACCGGATCCAGGGGCCGAACTTCTTGATCGAATTCGTCAATACCCAGCCGGATAGCCTGGGCAACCTGGCCAATCACTCCCACAGCATCTGGCGAGACCTCGATGGCGATTTCGGGATCGCCTTCGACGCTGAGTGACCGTTTCGCCCCGACGTACATACAACACCAACGACCCCGCTCCTGAGCGTTGCTTTTGCGTCGGGGTTCCTCCCTCGCTGGGATCGATCCATCCGCTGCTCGACGGATCAGATTTGGTCCTGGATCTCTGTCCCATCCTCCCTTTCGATTCGATGAGTCCTTCAACCATGATGACTGTGATCCGCATCTCCTTGGCGACCTGCGTGCTTGGTCTCTCCCTGGCCTCGACGTCAGTTCTCTCAGCCCACGAGCCCGACAACACGCCCCGCGCCGTCGGGCCGGCCGAGACCTACGCCCCCTCCCCTGTGCCCGACCGAATCGTCCTCAGCTTCGCTGGCGACCCGGCCACCTCGGCAGCCGTCACCTGGCGGACCAGTACCGACATCACAACTGCTCAGGCCCAGATCGCTGTCGCCGAGCCCGGCCCTGGATTCGCTGACAAGGCCGAGACACTCGAAGCGCAAACCGAGGCGTTGACCACCGACATCAATGAAGCGCACTTCCATTCGGTCCGGTTCGATGACCTCGAGCCCAAGACAGCCTACGCCTATCGCGTCGGTGACGGCGTCAACTGGAGCGAGTGGTTCCAGTTCCGGACCGCCAGCGATCAAGCCGAGCCGTTCTCCTTCCTCTACTTCGGCGATGCCCAGAACGCGATCAAGTCGTTCTGGTCGCGTGTGATCCGCGAGGCTCACGCCGACGCCCCTCGCGCCGCCTTCCTGCTCCACGCCGGCGATCTGGTCAACCGCGCTGAGGCTGACGGCGAATGGGGTGAGTGGTTCTACGCAGGCGGTTGGCTTCATGGCACCGTTCCGGTCGTTGCCACGCCCGGCAACCACGAATACACCCGCGATTCCGAAGGGAATCGTCGCGTTTCCCACCACTGGCGACCCACGTTCACCTTCCCCGAGCACGGCCCCGAAGGCCTTGAAGAGACCGTCTACTACGTCGATTACCAGGACGCTCGGATCATCTCGCTCAACTCGATGCAGGACCAGGAACAGCAGGTCGCCTGGCTTGAAGGTGTCCTCGAAGACAACCCGAACACGTGGACGATCATCACCCACCACTATCCTATTTACTCGTCGGCCCGAGGCCGTGACAACTCTGCGCTCCGAGCCCTTTGGCAACCGATCTACGACCGGTTCGCCGTCGACCTGGTTCTCACCGGTCACGACCACACCTACGCGCGGTCCAAGCTGATCAGCGGCCAGTCCGATGACATCAACGTCGGCACCGGCGTGGCGACGCGAAGCCCCGAGGCCGGCACCGTCTATGTCGTCTCGGTGAGTGGTCCCAAGATGTATAACGTGGAACGGACCGAGCTGATGGCTCGGGCCGCCGAGGATACGCAGCTCTATCAGGTTATCACCATCGACGGTGACACGCTCAGCTACAAAGCCCACACTGCCCTCGGCGAGATCTATGACGGCTTCGAGCTTCGCAAGCAGGGCCGCGGTGAGCCCAACTTGCTCATTGAGCAAATCCCCGACGTCCCCGAACGGCTCCGCACCCGCGAGGCCGCTGACGAAAAACAGGACTGATTCGCGAGCCGGAATTAGTCCTGCATCACCCGTTCGAATCCGCTTTGACAGGCGGATTCGAACATAATTAATTTCATTACTTCAAACATTACTTGGAATTGTTGATTTTCTGCGAAGTCATTTCAGCGGCTCGCGACTCATCAGCCAGGATTCCGGGATCGATCCGTCACCGAGGGCGACCGCAACGATTCCGCCCACGATCGCAGCGTTGGTGTCGTTATCCCCACCGGCCTCGATGACGTTCCAGAGCGCTTCGCTGTAGTCGTCCAGGTGTCGGGCGGCACACCAAAGCGTGAAAGGGACTGTGTCAGGCGCTGTGATCCGATTCCCGTTGCCGAGGGCTGCGACGGCTTCGCTGATGGGACGATCGAACGGGATGGTCAACGCCAGTTCGGTACCCGATCGGGTCGTTCCCCTTGGAGTCCGATCTGTGACGAACTCCAACATCGCGCTCCCGTCGGCGGATCGATCGCGAACCGGATTTCGCATTACCCAGGCAACCGTAAGGGCCACGGCGATCGCGCCGGCCTGCCCCTCCAGATGAGCATGGGTCGTCGAGGCGGAGAGCCGTGCCTGCTCGATCACGATCGCGTCGTCGTCCCGGCCGAAGAAGGCACCCAACGGCGCCACCCGCATCGCCCCACCGTTGCCCATCGACCCCTGCTCCTCGAAGACTCGACCAGCGGCCTCAGCCCAGGGGATCCCCTCGGTAATGTCTTCCAAGACCCGACGGACGGTCTGCCGTACCCGCGATTCGGTTCGCTTCGATATCGTGATCCGAACAGGCGAGCCAACATGTCGGGCTCGATCCGTCCGCAACGGTCGAGGACCTCAGTGACTGCCAGCGCCATCTCGGTGTCGTCCGAGTACGACCAGGGAGCAGGGGGAAGCATCCTGGACGCACCGGGCCGATTGAAGAACCGGCTCCCGAACGGGTCCCCGACCGAGAGCCCATCGAGAGCCAGGCGGGCCATTCGGATCCGCTCGTCGTGGTCGACCGACATGGTGGTCATCTGTTAGAACTCCCAGTCCCCCTAGACTCGAAGGGATCGTCGGCCTCGAGGAGCAGTCGCTCGGAGCTCACAACATAGTATCGGGGATTTCGCGGGCTCAGTTCTTACCCACATCGAAGCCCAATTCGATTCGATCACGGACCGATTGCAATAGATTGGTAACGCGTCCTGCCAGAACGATCCACCCATCCGTATCAGGTACGGACGGAGATCCAAACCCGCGTCGTTTCGGATCACCTTCGATCGGAGGACTTTCCGGCCCACTGAGCCGCTCGATCCAGGGGCTCCGAGCATAGTTTTGACGATCACACCAATGTCGACGCGCCTTGAAAGATCGAATCAGCTTCGAT
Organism: uncultured Planctomycetia bacterium; assembly: GCA_964609385.1. Taxonomy (GTDB): domain Bacteria; phylum Planctomycetota; class Planctomycetia; order Isosphaerales; family Isosphaeraceae; genus CAZSSM01. The sequence goes on along the minus strand of CAZSSM010000030.1, from coordinate 24,987 downwards.
CCGTATGGGACCGACCGCCTTCAAGTCAGACCGATGCCACCCATAGAACCCGCGAGTCCATACCAGTCACCTGGTCGACTGGACATCGTCAAGTAGACAAATGATTAGTAGTAGGCCACAATCGAAATCATCCATGCTTAATTCGATGTGGCAACTCTGTTTGCGGCTTAGTCGTCGACGTCTTGTCGTCGTGTTCAACTCTTTGAGGATCGCATCGCTATTGGCATGTCTTATCAGTGTTGCGAAGGAGTGTGACTGTCGATCAGGGCAACGCGGCAGCCGAGCCTCCAAGCACTTGAGCACACAGTAGTCCACCCAGCCGTTGGCATTGAACCGCTTGTCACGCTTCGGGAACTTCTCGGGTTTATCGGCACTATGAGTGAAACGCTCGCTCGGCAAGCACTCCCCCAAGAGTGTCCGCCATGGAACGAGCTTTCGGCTTCCACGGCCCACGATCATCTCCCACGATCGAATTTCTGGGTCGTTACTCGCCTTGCTAGGCTGAAGAAAAGCCTTGTTTGGGAAGGCTCAGGCGGGGAAGCACATCACGCTGTCCGATCGTGCCTTTAAATCATTTGACAACAGGAGATGGTGCGAGCATGCGCACAGTCCTCACTTTTCTGTCATCGCTTCTCTTCGTGGCTTTGATGGTCGAACCGACATACGCGGGGACGATCTACGCGACCGGACAATTACTGATCGAGGGTGGACCCGGCGGCGACGATACGCGGGAGAATGCGATTTACCGGATCGATACGGACACCGGGGTCGCAACGCGAGTCTCGGCTGTGGCCGACTCCTTTCCGCCTGCAGCATTAGCCGGGGCGCCTGACGGAACACTCTTCGGCTTCAGCGGTGGACAGCTTGGCACGATGGATATCCCATCGGCGTCATTCGAAGCCTTCGGGCCAGACCTCGGCTTCATCGCGACCGGCTTCGACATCACTTCGGACGGCCTCGGTTTTCTCGCTCCGTTCAATGATGACTTCGATACCCAGCAACTCGCTCAGATCGACCTTGCCACCGGCACCTTCGCGCTCTTGGGGAGCGAGAGTGAGATCGGTGACGCCATCGACGACGCCTTAGGACGGGCTCTCGGAACTTCCTCGCCGTTTCTGATCGGGCTCGGTTCGGTTGGCGACACGCTTTACGGCGTCGATATCGACAGTGGATCTCTGATTGGGCTCGATGCCCAGACCGGAGAGGCGTTCGTTGTCGGCACGCCGGGAATCCTCGAGTCGTCGCCCCTCTCGGGCTTCGCTGCCATGACGGGTGTCGACGAAGACCTCGATGGTGTCTTCGACACTCTCTACGGCGCGGTCAACTTCTTGGATGACGACGGCGATCCGGACACACCGGTTCAGCGACTCGGTGGCCTGGCCCGATTCGATCTCACGACCGGCGGATTCGACCTCGTTGGCACCAACGAGGGCCTGATCTTCTTCGGCTTCGGAGCCAACCCTGTTCCCGAACCGTCGAGCATCGTGCTCATCGTGATGGGCTTGGGGGGCCTCGCCTTCTCTCAGCGCCGCCTTCTTCAACGCTCGGAGTGATGAATCGAGAAGATCCCAGTCTCCGTTCCGTTTCTCTCGTTTTGATCGATACTTTTGACAAGAAACTTACGACACCACCATGCTCAGCAAAAATCATCTCTCCTACCTCCTCGGCCTTTGCGTCTTCTTCGTCGTGGTCGAACCGGCCTTCGGAGTCCCGGTCCGCTACACGATCGAGACCATCCCCGCGCTCGATGCCCCCAATCCGCGGTCTCAAGGGAACGGGATCAACGAGTTCGGCCAAGCAACCGGTCTCTCCAACGTCACTGGCAATTCCGAAGCCTTCGTCTTCGACGGCGGAGTCACGACGAGCCTCGGTAATCTCGGCCTCGGTGGTGGGTTCACCTCCGGCAGCGCGATCAACGATGAGGGTGTCGTCGTCGGTACGGGAAGCATCATCAACTCCGATGGCGAGTTTCGCGATCGGGCCTATGTCTGGCAATCGGGCCTCGGTTTCACCGCGATCCTCGACCCCGAGCAGGCCGACCTCGGCTCGAACGCCAACGATGTCAACAACGCGGGCCAAGTGGTCGGCGTCTATCGTTACAGCGGCTTCGATCGCCAAGGCTTTGTCTACGAGGTCGGAGCCGATCCCAACGATTACACACTTCTTCCGTTCCTGGATGGGAGCGACACCGACAACGGGGCGCGCCAGTTCGCCAACGCGATCAACGATGAGGGCGTCATCGCCGGCGCAGCTCGGACCCAGAGCGGTGAGGTCACCCAAGCCGTTCGCTGGGTGCCCGACGGCTTGGGTGGCTACGTAATTGAAGAGCTCGGCGGGCCGGCCGGTTCCACCTTCAGCAACAGCTTCGACATCAACGATGTCGGGACGATCGTCGGCAATGCGAACGACGGTCAGAGCCGAGCCGTCATCTGGCATATCGACGGGACCTTCGAGACCATCGATATCCCCCTTGGAGATTTCAGCACCTCGGCGCGGGGGATCAACAACGAGGGGATCGTCGTGGGCGACGTCGTCTCGAGTGCAGGCAACTATGCCTTCATTTACGTCGATGGTATGCTCATCGACCTCAACACGTTGATCGACGGGCCCAGCGACTTCGTGCGGCTGACGAACGTCCGTGGGATCAACGACCGCGGCCAGATCGTCGGCTTCGGCGAACTCGAGAGCGGCGGGATCCGCGGCTTCACGCTGACGCCGATCCCTGAGCCGTCGAGCCTGTTGCTTGTCGGCCTCGGTTCGGCTGGAATCGGGCTCGTCGTTTACCGACGGCGTTCTTCGTCTCTTTGCTGATGATCGCCACCGAGTCGATGACGTGATGGTGGTGTGTTCTGAAACAACTCTCGTCAACCGGGTGTTTTGGATCGCTGGATGAGTTACGTCGAATCCAGATTTACCACTTCAATCTGCTCTAAGTCTTGACCACAATCATTTTGCGTTTTATTTCGCAGCAGACCGCAGACACTACAGGGGACTGACATTGTTCAATCAACAATCCTTCGATCGAGCGGCAAAAACCCTGGATCGAGTCGGCACCGTGCTATCGATGGCCTGCGCCGTCCACTGCCTGCTAGTTCCCGTTCTTCTCGCCTCGATCTCTATCGGAGCGATCGCCTGGCTCGGGAGCGAAAAGGTCGAGTCCGTTCTGCTGGTCTTCGCGGTCGCTCTGGGCGGCTTGAGCCTCATCCCTTCCTGCATAATCCACCGACGCGTTCGGCCGATCCTCCTGCTAGCAATTGCTCTAGCCTTTCTCGGTCTCGGGCGATTCTCGGGGGAATCGAGTTACGAGACGCCCCTGGTTGTTGCCGGAGCCCTCATGCTTTCTAGCGCCCACATTCTGAATCAGTGGTACGCCCACAAGCTTGACCTCAAGTCATAACCTGTGCATCTGAGAAATCGACTCTTTAAGTAGTCGAACTGCTCGAAGCCCTTTGAATTGTCGCCTTCGGCACCAGGGGGTCTGAATCTCCGCGATTAGAGGTGATTCGATCCTCCGAAGGCGAGCTCATCGGACTGGCATTCACCAATTAGCAGGCGCTCCCTCCCCCTTTCCGACCTCTTCGACTCAAGGATGACTTTCATTGACTTTTTCGACGCCTCTCCATCACCAGAGACTACTGGTGCCGTCAAGGTTTAGATTAGGTATGACGTTCGGTGATTGTTCTTGTCTCTGCCGAAGGGCTCAACGTATGGCGGTCGGACTCGTCAGAAGGACGCTCGGCCCACCATTTCGAACGGCCGTGGTGACCTTGTTGATCGCCTTGATCTCTGGTCTCCCGCTGCATGCGACAATTTACACGTTCGAAATTATCGATGTCCCCTTCGAAAACGCCTCCGAGACGGAACTCTTCGGGATCAATAACCATGGGATGGCCGTCGGTACCTACCTCGACGCGACCGGAACGAGGTGCGGATTTATTCTGGACACCCAGACAGGATCGTTCACGGACTATGCCGTCGACGGAGCGACCGGAACGAGGCTCTTTGGCATCAACGACGCCGGGACGATCACCGGCTATTGGCAGGAGCCTGGCTTCCAGCATGGGTTCTTCGACGAGTCGGGCACGGTGACAAACATCGATCGCCCCGGGTTTGAGACCAACTTTGCCTGGGGAATCAACGATTCCGGCCAGATCGCAGGGTATGTCTTCGACTTCAACGACGGGTTTTTCATCACGAGCCACCAGTACGACATCGACAGCGGATCTTTCACCGAAGTGCTCTTCAACAACTCCGGCGACGGGACGGTCACTCGGGGCATCAACAACGACGGAGTCCAGGTCGGATGGTCGCTTGAACCCGATGGGTCGACGATCGGGGTGGTCTATCAAGACGACGAATTCACGTCGTTTTCGCTGGGGGCGGATCGCTCGACCCTGCCGAACGACATCAATAATCGCGGCGACATCGTCGGCAACGTCGCGAACCTCGATTTCACAGGATCGCGGGGATTCGTGCGCGATGCCCTCGGTCACGTGTCCTTCCTCGATGTGCCTGAGGCCGAGTTCACTCAAGCCCTCGGCATCAATGACTCCGGGATTGTTGTGGGGCACTTCGAAGACGAGAGCGAATCGGTTCGCGCCTTTATCGCGACTCCGATCCCCGAGCCGTCCACGCTGGTCTTGGCCGGTTCCAGTGTGATTGGGCTCGGTATGCTCATGGGGCTTCGACGCTCGCAACGCAGTTGAACGGTCAACCGCTTGGGTGTGCTTGTGAGCCATCGATGGGCACACCCAGTTCATGAATCCTCGCGAGAGCCATCCAGTCTTTGCTGTTCAATGAACCGAAAACAAATTATTTGAATATCTGGATGCGACGATCCCTAAGAGGGTCTCTGAGTCGAGACGAAGCCGTCGCTATCTGGGCGCATCAGGTGACCAGGGATACCGTCTTGAGTCAGATCGATCGGGGTTCCTTCCCGCATGACGTTTCTTCGACCAGTCCTAGGTAAGTCCCAAGTCTCAGGCCAACCGGACCGACAACGGATCAGTAATGCGGTGTGAACCGAAGGGGTCACGGAGTTGGTGAACTGTCGGGCCCTATGGGAGGTACCCGGCTCTGTAGGGATCGGGTTAAACTGGAATAGTGATGCCGTAGTGCCTCGCGGGAGATCGCGATCGCCGATCGGCGCATCCCAATGGCCCTGTTTGTACGAGTCCTAGGAAGGAATCGGCGCGATGAGCTTCGACATCCGGCATCGGAGCCGCCACATATTGGATGGTCCGGACCGCGCGGGGGCGCGGTCGATGCTCAAGGCGATCGGCTTTGACGACGACGCGCTGTCCAAGCCGATCATTGGCGTGGCCAACACGTGGATCGAGACAATGCCCTGCAACTATGGGCTCCGCGATTTGGCCGAGCAAGTCAAGGCCGGCATTCGCGAGGCGGGCGGCACCCCCATGGAATTCAACACCGTGGCGATCAGCGACGGGATCACCATGGGCACCGAAGGCATGAAGACGAGCCTGATCAGCCGCGAGGTGATCGCCGACTCGATCGAGTTGGTCGGGCGCGGGCACATGTTCGATGCGGTGGTCTGTCTGGCCGCGTGCGACAAGACGATGCCGGGCACAGCGATGGGCCTGCTCCGGCTTGATGTGCCCGGGTTCGTGCTCTATGGCGGCTCGATCGCGCCAGGCCAGTATCGCGGTCAGGATGTGACGATCCAAAGCGTCTATGAGGCGATCGGGGCCCACTCGCGGAACTTGATCAGCGATGACGACTTAAAAGAGCTGGAGGATGCCGCCTGTCCCGGCGCGGGGGCCTGCGGAGGCCAATTCACGGCCAATACGATGGCGTTAGCTCTGGAATTCTTAGGGCTTTCGCCGTTGGGGACGGCCAGTCCGCCGGCTGAAGACGAGCGGAAAATCCAAGTGGCCCGGGACTGCGGCCGCTTGGTCGTCGATCAATTGCGTCGCGGCCTCTCGGCTCGTGCAATCTTGACACGCACATCGTTCCTCAACGCGATCGCGGGCGTGGCTGCCACGGGCGGTTCGACCAACGCGGTGCTCCATTTGCTGGCCCTGGCTCACGAAGCGGGGATCGCACTGCAGATCGACGACTTCGACACCGTCAGCAGCGCGACACCGACTCTTGCCGACCTGAAGCCGGGCGGTCGGTTCGTTGCGACCGACCTGGATCGCGCCGGAGGAACACCGCTGGTCGCTCAGCGATTGGTCGGGGGCGGCAAGCTCGACGGCAACCAGCTCACGCCGACCGGCCAAACCTTGGCCGTGGTATCGGCCGACGCGGTCGAGGCGCCCGGTCAGGAAGTCGTGGCGACCCTGGAAGCGCCGATCAAACCGACCGGTGGTCTGGTGATCCTCCGAGGCAACCTGGCCCCCGAAGGCTGTGTGCTCAAAGTGGCCGGCACGGGCCGTGACTTTCACGAAGGGCCAGCGCGGGTCTTCGATTCCGAGGAAGACGCAATGCGGGCCGTTCTGGCCAATGCGATTAATGCGGGCGACGTCATCGTGATCCGCTACGAAGGCCCCAAAGGCGGCCCCGGCATGCGCGAGATGCTGGGCGTGACTGCCGCGATCGTTGGCGCTGGGTTGGGGGAGTCGGTGGCCCTCTTGACCGATGGCCGATTCAGCGGCGCCACTCGAGGACTCATGGCCGGGCACGTTGCGCCCGAGGCCTTCGTCGGGGGACCCATCGCTTTCGTACGCGAAGGGGATCCGATCCGCTTCGACGTCCCCAATCGGATCCTCGACCTCCTGGTCGACGAGGGCGAGGTCGTCGAACGATCGCGCGGCTGGACGCCGCCCGCGCCCCGATATGCCGGGGGCGTTCTCGGCAAATATGCCTGCCTGGTTTCCTCGGCTGCTCGGGGAGCCATCACTCAGCCAGTGACTGGTTGATCACCTCGTCGATGGCCTTCGTAGCCCTGACCATAACCCTCTTGCCCACCTGGACACGACGGCTTGGTCTGCAACCCATCATACTTCCACCACCGCAAACCATTGTCAGTGACTCGGCACGTCCGGACCAATTCCAAAGGATCCGGACGCTGCTCCAGCCATGATTTGAGGATCGCCCGACCTTGAGCACGAGCGAACTGTCCTCGACAAATCCGACCTCCGACCCGCAGCCGAGCCCGACCGGAGTCGATCCAGCAACCCGATACCGAGCCAAGCGGGAGTCACTCACCAATCTGGTCCGAACACAAAAGCGTCGCGACCAGACCGTTGGCCTCATCCGAGTCGGTTTGTTCTTGGCGGTCGTCTTGCTGGTCTTCGGGGCGTTGGGGAACAGCCTCATCCCCTGGTGGAGCGTCGCTGTTCCCCTGGTGCTGTTCGTCGCGGTGGTGGTGGTCCACGAGCAAATCTCTCGGCCCGGCCGACGCGCGCAGAGAGCCTTGACCTTCTATGAAGATGGACTGGCCCGGGTCGCCGACCAAGGGGGATGGATCGGTCGGGGTCCCGAGGGTCGCGAGCATCTCCCTCCCGAAGCGGAACATCCCTTCGCCGAGGACGTCGATCTCTTCGGCAAAGGGTCGCTGTATCAGAAGCTCTGCACGGCACGGACGCAGGCCGGACAGCGTCGGTTGGCCGATTGGCTGTTGGTGCCAGCCCCCGAATCGGAGTTGAGCGGGCGACGAGAAGCGATTCTCGAGCTTCGCGATAAGCTGGATCTCCGCGAGGACCTGGCACTGTTGGGCGACGATGTCCGTGCCAAGCTCGATCCCGACGCCCTCGCCGAATGGGGCCGTTTGACCGTAGCGCCGACGCCCTGGCCGATTCAGGGGCTCGGCTTGATCCTCGGAGTGGTCGGTCCGGTCACACTGCTGGGGTTTCTGATCGGTGGCTGGGACGCCTTGATCTTTCTGTTCGCAGCGCTGGTGATCGTCGCCTTCGAACGCTGGCAGGATGCGTCGATCCGCTCGAGCACGTCGGCGGTCAATCGGATGAGCGGCGAGCTGAGCCTCCTGGCCCAAATGTTGGCCCGTTTAGAGCGCGAGCCGTTCCGTTCGGCCTGGTTGGTCGAGGCGCTCGGGCGATTGAAGACAGAGGGACGGCCTGCCTCGGTCGAGATCGCGCGGTTGGCTCGTTGGGTCGAGTGGCTCGACATGCGTCGCAATCAAGTTTTCGCGATCCCAGCATATCTGATGCTCTGGCGGATCAATCTGGGCTACCGGATCGCCGCCTGGCGGATCCGCTCGGGCGGCTCCGTCTCGAGTTGGTTAGACGCGATCGGCCGGTTCGAAGCGGCCTGCGCACTGGCCGGTTACGCTTTCGAGAATCCCGATGACGTTATGCCCGAGTTGGTTGCGTCGGCCGAAGCCGGGCCAAAGTTCGAGGCCGAAGGGCTTGGACATCCGCTCCTGCCCCGATCGGTTGCGGTCCGCAACGACGTCCAGTTGGGCGGAGAGCGCCAACTGATCTTGGTGAGCGGCTCGAACATGTCGGGCAAGAGCACCCTGCTGCGTGCCATTGGCTGCAACGTGGTCCTGGCTCAGGCTGGAGCCCCGGTCCGTGCGCGACGTCTGGTCCTATCCCGCTTAGCTCTCGGCGCAACGCTTCGGATCCAAGACTCGCTGCTAGGCGGTCAGTCGCGGTTCTCAGCCGAGCTGAGCCGGCTTCGGATGCTCCAGCAGATTGCCCTCGAAGGCGATCCGCTGCTGCTCTTCCTGCTCGATGAGATTCTGGCGGGGACCAACTCGCATGACCGACGAATCGGCGCAGAGCGATTGATCCAGACGTTCCTCGAGTTGGGCGCTATCGGCTTGGTGACAACCCACGACCTTGCCTTGGCCGAGATGGCCGACCGTCTCGCACCACGCGCCTGCAATGTTCACTTTGAAGACCAGATCATCGATGGGCAAATGATGTTCGACTACACCATGAGACCCGGAACGATTCGCAAGTCCAACGCCCTTCAACTGATGCGTCAATTTGGTCTCGATGTCTGATGCCCAAGTTGGCCGCTAACGACAGGAAAATCATTGGGATCGCTTGCATTTTGATTGATATAGCTTGCCTTAGGTGATATATTTCTTTCAGGGGCAACAATGACCCTCCGAGAAAGTCATTCTCGGAGGGTCCCACGTTAAGTCTCGTGGGCCTTGCTTCGCCTCTGGCTCGGCTAACTCACACCACACACCGAGCATCTTCGCATCGAGAGATCGGGCTTTGTCGTGTCATGGCGCCGCTAGTCGGTGACGGCCAACGTGCGTACCAACCCTTTAATAAGCTGATAGGGTTTACGGAAAACGTGCATGCTTCACTCGAAAGAACAGCACGATTCGAGTACACAGCCGCGAACGACGTCACTGATACAACGAGCCAATTTCTCTCAGATGTTCGACATTTCTTACGGAGATTTTGTGATGATTGCCACTCTTGTTGCTTCGATGGCCTTTATGATGACCTCGACGACCTACACGGTCGTTTACACCCCTGGACAAAACTCGGTCTTGACGCTCTACGCACCGGCCGGTGAAGACTTCTCGGATGTCACGTCCACGAGTCAGGTGCTTGCCTGCTATCTACCGGCTGGTAGCAGCGGCCCTGCGTCCGACCAATGGGATGTGCTTTCGTTCACCAAAGCGAACAACGACTCGCAGATCACTCTGACCCTCAAGCCGAAGTTCAAGACCCCTCCATCGAGTCCGTATGGGGGCACGATCGGCAACCTGTCGATCGTGATTACGCCCGATGAAGACTCGTCTTTCTTGTATCTTGCGAACGTGCTGCACTTTATTCTGATTCCGTGACGGTATCGTAGACCGCTCCGATCCCTACAACGGGATCGGAGCAGTCTTCTCTCTGGCCGATTATGCTCGCTGAACATGTCACTGGAGCGGCTGCGGTTCAGAAATATATTTGTCTTTGCCGATTCGGTCGAGTTGATCGGCTAATTCTTGGAATCGTTGATCTTCAGGTTCTCGAAGATTGAGTTCCCCAATGAGAGCGAGTCCATGTTGTCGACGCTCTTCGAAGTCGGGCAATTGATTAGGTAGCAACAGTGACGTGTCGAGCTGGTTGAAAACAAATAGCGCTTCCAGGTACAAAGCTTCATTGGTGCGTGGTGCGATTCCAGAAAAACGATCCACTTCTGAACTCGCGAGGTCGGTGAGGTTACGCAAGATTTCGGGTTCCTCAGCAGTTGCGATTCCAGACCGGATCCGCGACCGGAGATGGCCCATACGGTTGAGCAGGTGGTCGAGGAGAAAGTAACTGAGCCGTTCAGACCGATCGCGAACGAGACGCCTTATCAGTAATTCATCCGCACGTTCTCCCCGACTATTGCTTACAATCTCTATATTCTCTTTCAAAAACTCAGGAGAACTCACAGTTTCTATAATCGACAAGACTCTCATAATGAAAAAATCGCTTTCCTCAGTCGATTTTTGCCATGTGCTTGGGTCGAGCGCGTGGATCCGTGAAAGTTCATCCATACTCCGAAGGAAATACTCCCACTCTTCGAAACTCACAACCGGCTCGTCGCGATCGCTGGTCTCACCGCGATCAATCGGCTTGACGAGATCGTTGGGCTTTCTGAGTTGGCCAATCGCCTCAGTGAGCAACCGTTCGGCTTCAAGTCGGTCCGTCGGATTCGCCTCCCAGCTCAATGCTTGGCGGGCGTAGACTCGACCCAGACCGAAGGCGGTAATCCCTCGGTAAAAGCCTAGTCGAGGATCATCAGGCTCAGCGAGGTTAGGCAACTCCTGCTCGGCAAAGTGATAAGCTCGTTGTTGAATTGTTAGAGCGCCGTCGTGTTCTCCGTAATTACTTAGTCGTTGGGTGACAAGCAGCGACCTGTAAAGAACTACGCACGAAATATCAAACGAGTCTTTTTTTGGAATCGTGTATGATATCATTGGAAGTGTAGCCAACCCTCTATTGACGAATTTGACGATTGAATGCAATGCGAGCAGTCCTTTTTGGGTCCGGACCCTTGGTACGAGAAAATCGATGTAGCTCATCTCCGGCTTGCCGCTTTCGATCTCAGTTTCTAGGAGGCTTTCGATCAGGTCGATATATTTTTTTTGGTAGCCCGCCAATGACTTGAGTGCGACCGTTTCCAGTTCGGTCTCGAGGAACTGGCGTTGCCGTTCCTGGTCAGTGATCACATTCAAACCAGTTCCGACTAAAAGGACGAGGATGACGACCGCGATGGCGGCAACTCGTTCGGTGTGGCGCCGGAGGATCCGTCGAAAGCTATCCTGCGGTGGTTCCCGATGATCGGCCAGTACCGGTTCGTTCGCCGAGTAGCGATCGATGTCGTCGGCGAGATCTGAGACGGTCTGATAGCGATCTGTGGGGTTCTCGGCAATGGCTCGTTCACAAATCTTACGGAGCGGCCTGGGAATGCCTTTATCACGCTGTTTCAGTGGAATCCAATCAGCGCTCTGAACGCGTCGAGCCAAGGCGTTCCAGGTCGCGACGTCCGCATGACCTGTTAGGGGGGGATCGTGGGGCGTCCGACCGCAAAGGATGTAGTAGAGGATGGTGCCGAGTCCATAGACATCGGTCTGCTTGGAGATCTCGCCGCCCTGCTTGAGTTGCTCAGGCGCCATGTAAATCAGGGTTCCAGCCTGATCTTTCGAACGATCATTAGCCCGGAGGCGGTCTGGGACCGATCTCGGCCCGCTCGTCTGTCCGTCCAGGATTTGGTTGAGTCCCCAGTCAATGACCTTCGCGCGGTCGCGCGGCCCAACCATGATGTTGGCTGGCTTCAGATCGCGATGGATGACATCCACGTCATGTGCGGCGGCCACACCGTTGCAGGCTTCTCGGAAAATACGAAGCAGATTCAGAAAACCACGCGATTGCCATGCCTTTGTTTTTTGTTGATGGAACTGGTCGGCGATGACCTTCAGGGTTTCACCATTGACGAGCTCCATGGCGTAGAAGACTTCGTCACGATCGTCTAAACCAAGCTCATAGATTGAAACGAGGTTAGGGTGTTCTAAGCGACCGACAACCACCGCTTCATCAACAAGTCGTTGCCGGTTGGGGTTGTTGGCTCGATCGCTTCGCAAGCGCTTGACGGCAACGAGACGATCGAGATCACGGTCGTGTGCCAGGAGGATTTCACCGAACCCCCCTTCCCCGATTCGTTTGAGCACGTGGAAACGCGAATTGAGCATGTGGGGATGGCCATTCTCAACGGGACCAGCACTGATCTTGGCAGGGAACCGAATCGTTTGCTCACGCGGCGTCGACGAGTCGAGGGTGGGTTGAGGGTTGGTATGCAGAGCAACGCCGTTGAGGAGCGGCTCGACCTCGTGGACGTCTTGGGCATGGTCGGCTTGTGGAGCGTCATTGACGGCGTCGTCGAAAGCACCGGAGTCCACAAGGGCCTGGGTCTCGGCGGTCTGATCATCATGCTTGACGTCATCGCTTTCGGGAGCACCAAGGATTCGTCAAATCTCTCCGCGCTGATGATCGTCCAACTGTCCGACCTCATCGAGGTGGTGCTCGAGGAGTTGGTCTGAGTCAGGCCGAATCTTCGTCCAAACCATGGCCAATTCTTGCTCAGTAAACCAATGCTTCTGGAGCAGGACTTGGCTGACGACCAGGTTGCGCGCGAACGAACTCATGACGCATGCCCTCTGTTGATATCGATCTCGATCGAATCGATCGCATTAGATCCCGAGCCTCGGCCTACCTCACAGTCTGAATCCCAGACCGGGCGCTTCGTTCCCAACGGTGTGACGCTTGCCGAGGCTCGAAGGTAACCAAGTCTTCGTAATCTTTCCATCATTTCGGATCGATCCGCCATGGTTTACGAACATGCTCCGATCCTGAGACTGGCAAGAACGTATTCTGAGAGAGGATTCCATCGGATCGGCTGAGTTATCGGTTGCCATCACTCGACAAGGCCCCGCCTCGACCGTTGAAGGCCACAACAACGATGATTGGCCCGCCTCGATCACCCGACCAAGGATGTGAGATAAGTCCTCGTCGCCGTCGCGGTCGTCTTATCGATCGGCTCGAAGATCGCTATAATCGAGAGTTTCAGGTCGGCGGTCTTCGTACGACGGGCCATTGAAATCGGCCTCTTTACCGTCGGGAGATCGAAACGACCAGACATTCGCCGATTCTTTTTTGAAGCCCGTCCACGCGTTCGCGATGGGGAGAACACGCCCATGCCTCAGGCCATCGTCGATCCTTCGGAACTCCGACGCTTCGCTCAGAACCTCAAACGGTTCAGCCACGATGTCAACCAGCAGATCGGCGCCCTGCACGCCCAGTTCTCTAGCCTCAGTCAAACGTGGCGCGATCACGAACGCGACAAGTTCGCCGAGCAGTTCGATCAGACCGTCCTGACCCTCCGCAAGTTCCTCCAGTCCAGCGAGGAACAGATTCCTTATCTGGTTCGCAAAGCCGAGCATATCGAAGAGTATCTCAATCAGCGCTAAACTGGGACGAGGCCTCGAGGCTCACGATCCGGGGCAGCCCCGGACAGACGTGCCATAGATCGGGCTGTTCGCATCGATATCCCGACCCGGAGACCTTCGTCTTGAGCAATGCCGCACGGATCCATGATGTCGAGTCCCTTCAGCGGTTCCGCGTCGCGTTGGCCACTTTCGGCGAGGAGGCACAGGCGGCTTTGGCCACCACCGAGATCGAGGTCCGAAGGATGTTGGACTGGGTCCGCAGCGACCGGGTGACCTACTGGCAAGGGCGGATCCGCCAACTGACTCGTGACCTAGGCGACGCGAGGACCCAACGACATCGCAAACGGATCAGTGCGCACGACCCCCGGATGGCCAAAGACAGTGTGGAGCGTGAGGCTGCCCGCAACGCCCTCCGTCAGCTCCGCGAGGCTGAGGAGCGACTCCAGCGAACCAGGCGCTGGATCCCCGTGGTTCAACACGCCGTCGACCAGTATCGTGGTCTGGCTCGCGGCCTTGCCGATCAGTTGGAGAACGATCTGGAGGCGTCAATCGGCCGGATTGACACGATGCTCCAGGCTCTCAAGGCATACCTTAGCACCTTCCCGCCGTCGGGAGCTGGGCCGGTCGAGCCAGACTCACACGCTCAGCGGGCCAGCACAACCTCCACCTCGAAGGATCAGACATGAGCGTCAGGGCCGGGGCTACCAAACTGCGATACGCAATCCATCATCTCCGCAAGGCCTTCGATGAGACCGAGCTACACTGGCGTGACGGGGTTCGTGCCTCGTTCGAAGAGACACGATTACGTCCCCTTGAACAGCAGACCGATGCGGTCATCCGTGGGATGATCGAATTAGACAACCTTTTCGCCAGAGTCCGTCGCGAACTCCGGGACGACCTTCGCGAGTGATCCCAGGTCGATCGAGAGCAAATTGATCAACGCCTCGACACTTCATGTCCCACTTCGGCAGCCGGCTCTTTCGAGTCGTCCACATTCAATGCCGTTCTCGGCGTCTGTCCCATCCCGTCAAGATTTACGACAAATCCGAGTTCCTTCGCCACGATCCGTCTGGAACGTTCGTTGGCCCGGCTCGCTTCGGTCGCGCTCGCCCAGGAGCCCCGCATGTCGTTTGCTGATTCCATCGGGTCGACCTCCTCGGATCGCCCCGAGCCCCGGACCGAACCAACCGGGACGATGGCCCGGCAGATCGACCTTCTGCGCCGGATCGAACGCCTCTGCCGGGAGCGGGCCACGGCCGAAGAGTCGACCCGGAAACGACATCAGGTCACACTCGACAAGCTGAACCGCCACCGCGATCGTGGTCTAGAGCAGCTTGAGCGTCAGGCCCAGCAGCGTCGGACAAGGCTCGATGGGCAATATCACGATGCCTTGGAACAAGTCCAACGTCGTTGGGAGTCGTTGGAAACGCAGACCGATCAGGAATATCGTCGCGAGCGCTCGGAACTTGAGCAGACTCTCGACCGGAACGAGCAGGCCATCCGTGACGAGCGTGACACCGCGACCTGGGAGGCCGATGCCGTGCTCGACGCTGAATCTCAGCGTCGACAGCAGCAGTACGAGTCGCTCGAACACACCTTCCAACAGGCCGAACAGTCATTGCAAGAGGCCGAGGCACGAGCTGATACCTTGATCCGTCGCCTTCGAGGCTTGGCTCCAGACTCAGCCGATCGGCCGGCTGAGGAACTCGACGCGGAGCCGGACCCGGATCGGCTGATCGAGGAGGTTCAAGCTCGCTTGGATCACCTAAAGGCCGAAACCGATGCGCTCCGACGATCGTTCCTGCCGAGGTTGGCCAGTTCACCCATCACGATCAGCTTTGGGCTCTTGGCCTTACCATCGATCTGGCCGTTGAGCCGACGGTTCGAGCTCATCCCCGCCATCGGCCAGGGCGTCGGCATCGGCATCGTTCTGGGGGTCGGCCTTTGGGGCTTGGCGCGCATGACTGCCAAGCCGATCGTTCGAAGACGGATCCCTCGTTTGATGTCCGCCCTTGTCTTGGCGCGTCGGGTCCTCAAAGGGGCTCGGGAACGGGCGCAGATCGACCACCAGGATCGCCTCGATGTCCTCAAGCTCCGTCGCGATGACCAGGTCGTCGAGGCCGAGCAACGCTTCGTCCGTCGGAGCCAGCAATTCAGCCAACAGAGGACCCAGAAGCTCGGCGCAGTCGATCGGAAATATCGCGGCTCGCTCGAGGCTGTCGCCCAACGACACTCCAACGACGCCAAACAATTGCAGCTCAAACACCGTGACGAGAGCGACGAACTCGATGGTTTCGTCCGTGCACAGACCCAAGCGCTCCAGGACCAGTTCCGCGACGGCTCCGAAGCCCTGGAACAGGAGACCCAACAGGCCTGGAACGCCCTGGAGACAGATTGGCGAACCGGTGTGACCGAAGTTCGTGCCGAACTCTCGAGGCTCCGGGAACTCAGCCAACGCCTCCACCCACCCTTCGATCCGGACGATTGGAGCGCTCGGCCATCCGTCAACGAGCCGCCCCCGTTCTTGAGGATCGGTCAGTTCGATATCCGGATCGACCAGTTCACGGTGGGCAATTCGACGGATCCGCGATTGGCCGACTGTCGGTTCGATGACTTCACGATGCCGGCGGTGCTCGACCTGCCGGGTCGCGGTTCGCTCCTGATCCGCGCTTTCGATGAAGGCCGAGCAGTGGCCAACACGACGATCCAGGCGGCGATGCTCCGCTACCTCACAGCGATGCCACCAGGAAAGGTCCGATTCACGATCATCGATCCGGTCGGACTCGGCCAGAACTTCGCCACCTTCATGCACCTGGCTGATGCACACGAGGCGATGGTCGGCATACGGATCTGGACCGAATCGTCGCAGATCGAACAGCGACTGCTCGACCTCTCCGAGCATATGGAGACGGTCATTCAGAAGTATCTTCGCAATGAATTCCCTTCAATCGAAGCCTACAACCAGCAGGCCGGCGAGGTGGCCGAGCCTTACCGAATCTTGGTCGTGGCCAACTTCCCGGGTCAGTTCAGCGAGACCGCCGTCCGTCGACTGATCAGCATCGCCCAGAGCGGCCCGCGCTGCGGGGTCTACGTGCTGATGAGCGTCGACCTGAAACGGCCCGAAAGTCGCGACCTTGACCTGGAAGATCTCCGCAACCAGGCCAGCGACCTGCTCTGGTATCAAGGGCGTTTGGTTTGGAAGCACCCGGTCCTCGAGTCCCACCCGCTGACCTTGGACGAGCCTCCCGCGTCCGAGCCGTTCCTCGCCTTGATCCGTCAACTGGGTGAGGCAGCTCGACGTGCCCAGCGGGTCGAGGTGCCGTTCTCGGTGGTGAGCCCAGAAGAGGGTTCTTGGTGGTCTCATCGGACCGATCAGCAACTGGAAGTCCCGGACGGCGCGTC
>CAZSSM010000030.1:0-8206 GCA_964609385.1 uncultured Planctomycetia bacterium | reverse complement strand
GCGGTTTGTGGGGGGAGCCTTGCTACCTTACAGCAACTGCAAGGCCGGGGCGGCCTCGGGGGCGCCTTGAAACTGCAACCGTTCCGGCTCGGGCGTGGGACTTCGCAGCACGCGTTGGTGGCCGGCCGGACCGGCTCAGGTAAGTCCACCCTGCTCCATGCTCTGATCGTCAATTTGGCTCTCCACTACAGCCCCGACGAGTTGGAGCTTTACCTGATCGACTTCAAGAAGGGTGTGGAGTTCAAGACGTACGCGACTTATCGGTTGCCGCATGCGCGGGTGATCGCTGTGGAGAGCGAGCGCGAGTTCGGCCTGAGCGTGCTGAGCCGACTCGACACCGAACTGACCCGTCGCGGCGATCAGTTCCGCGACCAAGGTGTGCAGGACCTGGCCGGTTACCGACGCGCTGTTGGCCCGGACGGACCTCCGCTACCCCGGACACTCCTGATCGTCGACGAGTTTCAAGAGTTCTTCGTCGAGGACGACGCCCTGGCGCAACAGGCGGCGTTGTTGCTGGACCGGCTGGTTCGTCAGGGCCGCGCCTTCGGGATCCATGCCTTGATGGGCTCGCAAACGCTCAGCGGGGCCTACTCGCTAGCGCGAAGCACGTTGGGCCAGATGGCCGTCCGGATCGCCTTACAGTGCAGCGAGACCGACGCCCATCTGATCCTCAGCGAAGAGAACACCGCCGCGCGCTTGCTCGACCGGCCCGGCGAGGCTATCTACAACGACGCCAACGGCGCCGTCGATGGGAACAGCCCCTTCCAGGTCGTCTGGATCAGCGAAGCCGAACGCGAAAGGCTTCTCCAACGGATCGCCGAACGGCTCCAGGCCCAGCCAACACGCCACGTTTGGCCCGCTCCGATCGTCTTCGAAGGCAATGCTCCTGCTCTACTTCTGGAGCACCCCATCCTCGGGCCGGCCTCGCGAGCCGAGACACCGCTCACCGATCTCCTGCCGTCCAACCCGCAGAGCCCCAAGGCTTGGCTCGGTGAGGCGATCGCGATCAAGGATCCGACCGCCGCCCGATTCGCGCACCAGGCCGGAGCCAATCTGCTCATCGTCGGCCAAGACGAGCGAAGCGCCATGGGGATGCTCGCCTCGGCCCTGATCGGACTGGCCGGACAGCTTCCAGTGACAACCATCGATCTCGACGAGCCCGACTCCGAGATCGAGGAGCCCCACGCTCCGAAGCCTGAGGTGGCTTCCGATCCGGAAAACGCTGAGGCGATCGGGAACGTTTCGGACTCGACCAAAGCTGGAACCGACTCACGGACCGAATCGATCCTGGGTCTCGACTTGCCTCCTCTCAGTTCGCCCCCGACAACGAGCATCGGCTCAAACGAAGGGTTCCGACCGGTCCGTTTGGCCCCGTTCCATCTGATCGATGGCCTGCCCGTCGACGCGGCCCATCACGGCCTGCTGGATCGACTGGCCGCTGTCCTTCCGCACGAGTTTCGAGTTCAGCAACCTCGGAGCCTGTCCGACTTCTACGAGACGCTGGCCCGGGAAATGGAACGCCGACAAGCCGTCGACCAGCCCGGTGCCGAGCCGCCTATCTTCGTGCTGATCACGGCCCTTCATCGACACCGCGACCTTCGCAAAGAGGACGATTACAGCTTCGGCTCCTACGGGGCCTCAGGACCCCCCACGCCGGCCAAGCGGTTCGCCGAAGTGCTCCGCGACGGCCCGGCCGCAGGGATCTTCCATCTGATTTGGTGCGACGGCTGGAACAATCTGAGCCGGACCATGGACCGGAGCAGCCTCCGCGAGTTCGACCAACTCGTCCTCCTGCAAATGAGCGCCAACGATTCGACGCAACTGATCGATAGCCCGACCGCCGGTCGGCTCGGCCCCAACCGCGCTTTGTTCTGCCAGCAGGAGCAGGGACTCGTCGAGAAGTTCCGCCCCTACACCCCGCCCGATTCGACCTGGGTCAACGCGCTGGCGAAGCGAATGATCGTTATGAACAGGCAGCCCTAATCGGCTTGATACGGTCAAACATTAGGATATCGCACACAAGCCAAGCTTCAGGTTGTCGATCGGGCTTTGCCGGATCGGCTTGCCCGACCGTTCCGTTCGCGCCGAAGCGCCGAAACCCGGCCCAACAAAAGGTTTGCAATCGGATCCGGGATCCGTTAGTATCCCCCTACCTGGGCGACGTCCCTTTCAGGTGACGGTCCGTCCAACTTGCGGAGGTGGGGTCATCTTCATGGATCCTTCATTCCGCGGGGGATGTCATAGCATTTTTGCTGTCACATCACCTCTTCTTCACAGCCGCACCTGAGGCGTGTGTCCCGATCCGATCCGCTTGTTTCCGCGGTCGTGTTCGGTTGATGCTTTGTCTCAGGATCGAGTCCGGGCCTCGTGCTCCGGCTTTCGCGACTCAAACCTCTGAATCGAAGCGTACCAAGGGCGATCTGCCACGGCCTTGCTGCGTCCCCTGGTCCCGGTCCGTCCGCGCCATCAACCTTCCCTCAGGTTGTTTGAGTTGCGGTCTGATAATTGGTGGGCCTCTCGGGAGCAGTTCGACTCGTGGATTTCTTCGGATTGGATCGCTTTGGGTCGTTTTCGCGGCCCCGCAGGCCAGTCATCTGCGGGCCGTCCGCGTCGTGCCGTGGATTCGGGGATCGTGGGGTGGTGCTCAACGTCACCACTCTGGTCCCGCGTTCCCAGACCGACCGCGGTGTCGGGATTGTCTCCTTCTTCCATTCCGTCGATTCGTCGAACAGCCGAGGTTGCGCATGACGATCCAGCCGAGCTCCAACGCAGTCCGCCTCCATCCGGACGGTCCTACCCGCCGCCCCTTCCTCATCGCTCTGCCGGAGCCGGATCTCCGACTGGATCAGGACGCTGAATGGTGCTTGGTTCAGATCGAGGGCCGCGACGACTGGATGGAAGTACGGTTCCATGACTACGGCGACGTTTACGACATCCCCGGACTCTACGAACACATCTTCTACAAGACGCTGGGATGCAACTCACCGCAAGTTATCTGCAAGCAGCTTAGTGAAGCGATGCGTGAGACCGGTCACGATCCGTCGGAACTCCGCGTGCTCGACCTAGGGGCTGGTAACGGGATGGTCGGCGAGCGGCTCAGCCAGATCGGCGTCCCGACAGTCGTCGGCATCGACATCGTCGAGGCGGCCGGTCGCGCCTGTCAACGCGATCGGCCCGGCATCTACGATCGGTATTTCGTGGCCGACATGACGGACCTGTCGGTGAACGAACGTGCCGCCCTTCAGAACTATCGTTTCAATGGTATGACCTGCGTGGCCGCATTGGGCTTTGGAGACATCCCCACCAGCGTCTTCCTTGAGGCGTTCAACCTCGTGGCCAATGGGGGCTGGGTCGCCTTCAACATCAAGGAAGACTTCTTGAGCGACCGCGATCCATCCGGGTTCTCTCATCTGATCTCGTCTATGATCGAGCGCGGCGACCTGGATGTGCTCCGAAAGACCCGTTACGTGCATCGAAAGAGCACCAATGGTGAGGAACTGCACTACGAGACGATTATCAGCCGGAAGCACAACGACGTCGTGATCGACGACTGATCGGCCTCTTCCAAATCGGCCTACAGATCGATCCTGCGCTCGCCACTTATCTTGACCGATCGTGCTCGGGCCGTCTAATTTTCGGCGGTCCGAGCACGAGTTCGTCTGAGCGATTCGCTAAAGGCCCGAGGTCACGATCTGGCAACGGAAAGAATGCTCTGCATACGAGGGTTACCAGTAACGGTTCGTCTAAAGATAGAGTTCACGTTTCGTCGGACTCGTCTTCCGAATCATCCTCGTCAGCCGAGTCGCCGTCGGATTGCTTAGTCTCGTCGTTATTGGACTTCAACTGGTCACGAAGCACCTCGGCTTGCTCCTGAAGGTGGCTCGGAAACCTCTCAGGACGAGGACCGTCCACCTCGGCCATCCAGGAGGACATGGCCGAGACGAAAAGTTCCTTGAGATACGCGTACGAGAAGGTGTTCGTCGCGTCGACAAGCGTGTCGATCTGCTGAGGATCGATCTGAAGATCGCTGTGGAGCCGGGCCGCGTGGTCTTGGAGGAAACGTCGACGTAGGTCGGGTCCCGGAGGCTCGAACCGGTACTTGCGATCGAAGCGGCTGGGTCGATCGATGATGGCCTCATCGAGTTTCTCTGGATGGTTGGTGGTGGCCAGGCTAAGCAGACCGGCATTGCTGGCGAAACCGTCCATCTCATTGAGCAGCGAGGTCCGGGTCCGATCATCGATCAGGCCGTCGAGATCCTCCAACACCAGGACGCATGGAGCGGTCTGACGCGCCCGCTCGAAGACCTCGCCAACGTCCTCGGAATCCTCGATCGACTTGACGTAGAGGCATGGCTTCTTGAGATGGTTGACCAGCGCCTTGATGGCGTGCGACTTCCCGTTGCCCGGCGGCCCGGTCAGGAGGATCCCCCGCTTCCAAGGGATCTCGTAGCGCCGATAGGCATCGCGGAGCTTGAAGAACTGCTCGGCTTCGGTCCGGAGTCGATGGGCCAGGTCGTCCTCTAGGATCAAGTTGGCGAAGGTCGAGCCGCCGATGGCTTGGTAGAGCTGATCGTCCTTGGCCCAGCCCCCGTCTTGGAAGACCAGGATCTCGCCGCGGACCTCGCGGTTCCAGGCACACACAGCGCTGAGGAAGTCCTCGGCGATCTCGCGTGATTCGGCCAGGATCCATTGGTGCGGGGCGTAGCTCCGACTGCAACTGAGGATGAGGACCTCCAGATCGAAGGCGCCCCAACGGACCCGGTACCAGACGTTGACCGGATCGCGACGGACTCCTCGCTTGGCGTGGGCTCGCCAGAGGAACTCGTTGAAGACCAGGGGCGAAGGGTGGAGCCGGCAATGGCCGCCCTTGGCGTATTCCTCGATCCGGAAGGCGTACGCCTCGGCCGAAATGATCGCGCGGTCGGGGTACAGTTCCTCGAGCCGTTTGCCGACCGCGTAGCAGGCCGCGTCGTCGGGCAGGCAGAGGGCGTCGCTCAGGACTTCTTGCAGTTGATAGGCGTCCATTCGCACCCCTTTGCACTCAACGATCGCCGTGTCGGCCCGACGCCGACACAACACGGCTCATCGACGTCGGCCAGGTTCGAGCTCGACTAGATCAGTCTCGAGAAGACACCCTCGCGGTCGCGGCGAGTTTGCTCGCGAAGACGGGTCGCGAGGCATTTCTCCGGTCGACGGGGCGGGAATGTCCCCTCACAGTCCTTGCTTATCATAAGGGCTTGAGGGTCGAGCCAAGGGGGACCTGACCCAGAATCGATCGCGAGAGGCCGCACGGTTCGGAGAACCGACGTGCCGTGTTGGGTCGTCGACCGCTCCGAATCGAACAGACCGCGCTTGTTTCAAAGGGCCTCGAAGCTGGCGTTGTCGGACCCCACCGCTTGGAGTACGGTCTGCCCGCTCCGGCGCCCGCGCCCGGTCACGATCGGGTGACGAGCCACCGAAGTGCTGGCCGCCTGCACCCTTCGTCGTGGTTGTAGCCGGACCGGTCGACGTCGCGATCCCGTTGGGAGTCTGACGATCCGATGAGACGGACGCGTCCTCGATGCTGGCGACCTTGGGTCGCCGGCCTGTTCTTACCGCCCGTGCTGATTCAACTCCTGCTCGCCTGGATGCCGACTGAATGGGCTGTTCAGCGGATCCAGAATCGACTCGAGGAGGTCGTCGGCCAACCGGTCCAGATCCGGGAACTCCGCTTCGGCCCGCTCGGCGGCATCGTCCTGAAGGGGGTCCGACTCGGGAATGACTCGGCGTCGTCGTCCGACTCCGACCCTGACTCGGAGAGAAATCGCGACCCATGGCTCGAGATGGAATCGGTCCGACTCGACCTAAGCCTTTTCCAGTTGTTTTTGGGCCAGACGTCTCCTGAGCGGGTTGAGGTCCGGGGCCTGACCGCGACGATCCGTCGCGACGCTGATGGCCGGCTCGCCCTCACGCGAGCGATCGACGGCTGGACCGAGAGAGGCGCCCAAAGACATCCAGACCATGTCGTCCCGCCGATCGACGAGGATCTCGAAGGGGAATGGACCTCGGCCGATTCGACCGTGAGCGATCCCCCTTTGAAGTTCGTCATCGCCGACTCCCGCTTGATTTGGGACGACCAGGTCCACGACCGTCGGATCGTCTGCGAAGGTCTGGAATCGCACGGAAGTTGGTCCCCCGGACGACTGACTCTGGCGATGCTCCGGGGCCAGGTGCGCTCGGGCCTCTTCGAGCTGATCGCGCGGATCCGGTTCGACGCCCCGCGCGGCCTCGCCTTCGACGGGCATATGCGTTTGGAGTCAGCCGAGGGGGGTGACGGCTTCTCATGCTTGAGACCGCTCCTACCGTTGGCGGCGATCGACCAGACGGGCTTGGACGGCAAAGTCGACCTGGACCTCTACCTGGAGTCGCGCGGTCGGACCGCGGATGAAGTCTTGGCCAACCTGCAAGGACGCGGTCGACTGACGCTCGATCCGGTCCGGATGAACAAGGTGGCGATCGCTCGCGAGATCGCCTCGCTGCTCGACCATCGAACACCGAGCCTTGGCTCAGTCACCGGGCAGTTTCACATCCACGGTCGACGGGTCCATCATCAGCAACTGTCTCTGGACATCGGCCCGTTGCCGATCACCTTGGTCGGCTGGACCGCCTTCGACGGCCGGATCGACTATCGACTCGGCCTCTTGGAGGCTCAAGCAGCCTGGGCCGACGCGACGCGCGGGCTCATGAACCACCTGCAACTGGACCGAGAGCAGATCTCCGCGCTCCGAATTCGGGGACGGCTCGACGAGGTCGAGGTCGTCTGGATCGATCCGGAGAGCGGTCGGATCCTCACGGCCCAGGAGGCCCGCGAAAAGATCCATCGGATTGGCCAAGGCATGATGGATCGGCTCTTCCGATGACCCGGATGACCCCGACGCTCGGACTCAAGTGAAAGGGAAGGATCAGGCTCATGCCGAGACGGTTATGGATCGCCACGCTCACGTTCTGGCCGGGGCTCTCGCAGATCTGGTCGGGCCAGGAGGCCCTCGGCCTGATCCTGGCCGGGCTGTTCGCCCTGGCCCTCAATGGCGCCATCGCCACCCAGTTCATCTATGACGAGATGCTCGGCTCGTCGGGCTCGACGTTCCTGCTGGCCTTGGCCGTGACGATCTGGACGGCCTCGACCATCTACAGTCTCTGGTGGGTCTGGCGATGCCATCCCGAGCGGTTCCGACGACAGATCGATCAGCTCTACCGCGACGGCCAGCAATTCTATTTGCAGGGACGTTGGAACGAGTCGCGGCGCTGCTTCGAGCGAATCCTGATCCTCGACGAGACCGACGCCGACGCGTTGCTGATGATGGGCCTGCTCTTCGAGAGGACGGCCCAGTCGTCCTTGGCGCGGCGGGCCTATCGCCAATGCCTGGAATTGGAGTCGGGCTCGAAATGGCGCTGGGAGGTCGAGCAGTATCTGACGCGGATCGCCGATCCGCCCGCCTCGACCGATTCCGTGGATCCTTCGACGGAGGGTCAGCAGACCGCATTGGCACTCCGATCGCCTTCGGAGACGTCGACGATCCACGACATGGTGTGATCGGATCGTCGCTCAACGCTGGTCAGCCCGGGGTCGTTCCTCTAGGATGAACTTAGCCAGTGCCGAGGTGTTATGGTGTCGTCGTGACGATGCGCCGATCGCCCGGCCCTTCCGAAAGCGAACGATGACCGGCCACCTGCGTCTCGGGCTGACGCCGGACGGTCTTCGGTCTCGGCGTGGTTCATCGACCGGAGACGGATCGATGGGGACACCGATGACTGAAGGCCGCCTCGTACCGGTGAGGTCGACCCCCCTTTGGGCCCACGCCCGGCCCGCAGAATTGGTTTGGGAGTGCCTGATCCACAATGTTCGAGCGCTTCACCGAACGTGCCCGCAAGGTGATGCAGCTGGCCAACCAAGAGGCCCAGCGCTTCAACCATGAGTACGTCGGGACCGAGCACGTACTGCTAGGCCTCATCAAAGAGGGTAGCGGTGTCGCGGCCAACGTCTTGAAAAACCTCAATGTCGACCTCCGCAAGATCCGCGTGGAGGTCGAGAAGATCGTCCAGGCCGGGCCCGAGATGGTCACCATGGGCAAGCTGCCCCAGACCCCCCGGGCCAAGAAGGTCATCGAGTACGCCATCGAGGAGGCCCGGAATCTCAACCATAATTACGTCGGGACCGAGCACCTCT
>CAZSSM010000029.1:67736-76783 GCA_964609385.1 uncultured Planctomycetia bacterium | reverse complement strand
GCCGAAGCCGCCGCCACCGCCGAGACCACCAAACTGTCCGGTCTTACCGGCCGCCGTCAAACCTGGAGGCAGGATCACTCGCAGACGCTTCGGCGAGTTGTTTTTGATCGACAAGGTCATATGACCGTCCTTGCGACCAACCGCCTTGACCGAGACGAGTCCCTGGGTGGCTGCGTCGATCAGATCGATCTGCTCTACGGCAGATTCGGCCGACGGATCATCGTCCTGACCACGAGCTGAGTCGATCGGCAACAGGCCGACCAGTAACGCCAGGATCCCAGGTGTCACGAACCAGAAAAGTTTGCTCATGGGAACCGGTTCCTTTTCGCTAAACCGAGAGATGAGTCGACGCTGAGCCGTCGCCAAAGGTTAGGCTTGAATCTGCCTAAGACATACCATGTAGTCTGCGCGATGAAGTCGGAGTGGGGAGAGCGATCCTCGGCAAAAACACCGCCCGATACGGTCCCCCGGTTGTCGAAAACCCTGAGGGGCGGGCGATCTTGGCCGTTTGGCACAATCCCGCGCCTCGGTCATCTCAACCACAGACAGGGACGAGCCCCAGTCGGCTCTTATTCACTGGCGATCGGTGCCTCAAGAGACTCCGACCCGTTCAACCGATCAGCCTCGAGGACTGGAGGAGCCTTCGGTCCTGCGGCATCTCCGATCAGTAAGTCAGAAAGCGACCGCAGCGTAGATCTTTGAGGCCGTCGTGATCAAATATCAGGCTGTTGAAGGGCGATGGCGGGGAGACGACCGATCCGAAGGTTTTCAGCAAGCATCCACTTGGCTCGATCAGGCCATGGTCGCACTTCGATTTCCTGGATCGTTCGATCAATCGGGTATTCGATCCGCTTCAAGATCACCTTGCCCTGATCGATCACAGCGTAGGCGGCACGGGGGTCGCCATCACGCGGGAGACCGACACTGCCAGGATTGACAACAGTGAGACGCCTTGAACTTGGCGGACCCAGGACGAACTGAAACTGCTGATGGGTGTGGCCGACCAGTACAAAATCGGCCTCGACCCCTTGACAACGTGCAGCCCAGGACTCTGGATCAGCCGGGACGTATTCATCGAGCGGATCGCGTGGGGTAGCGTGGACTAAGAGGAACCGAATCCCGTCCAGGGTGAATCGGGCGGTCAGTGGCAAGGACGCTAGGAAATGCCGCTCGTCGGGATCGAGGCTCTCCTCGACCCCCTGTCGGGTCACCCGTGTAAGGAACCGATAGCCACGCATGCCAAGGACCGCGACGTCTTGGACAAGACCGTGATCGTGGTTGCCCCGAACGGCATAGTGGGTCTGTCGCATTGCCCATGCGATGCAACCGCGTGGGTCGGGTCCATAGTCGACCAGATCGCCCAGACAGACGCAAAGGTCATGGGGCTCGTCGATGGCCTCCAACGCCGCGCGGTTGCCGTGGATATCCGAGACGACCAGAATCCTCAGCGATCCATCCTCGTTTATGGGTCCTGGTTTCGGGACCGTCCGAACGCCAAATGCTCTGTGCCTGACCAGTTTCAATCCGTGCTGAAGCGACTTTGAGGTAACGATTAAGGCGTCGAGTAAACCATGACGAACGACTCGACCTCCAATGATTGTCAACGTGTTCTAGCATATCGAATCAAGGTCGTCCGAGCCAGTGATCGGCCCAGAGTTGGAACATCAGGAGCGTCCAGAGCGGCTTGCGGTGATCGCGAAGGCCCCGTCGATGTTCGTCGACGCGTCGAGAAACTTCATCGACGCGAAAGAGGCCCTGCCGACGGAGCCGGTCCGGCTCGAGTAACTCGTCGAGCAGGTGCCCCAGCGGTCCTCGGAGCCAGCGTGCCACCGGAATACCGAACCCCTTCTTGGCCCGGTTCGTGATCCCCTCTGGCAGTCGCGACTCAGCGGCACGCTTGAGGATCGCTTTGCCACGTCCACCATCCAGCTTGTCGGTGACGGGCAGCTCACGCATCAACGAAATCAAGGAGCGGTCGAGAAACGGCGCTCGTACTTCGAGGCCACAAGCCATGCTCGCCCGATCGACTTTGAAGAGGATGTCCTCGGGAAGATAAGTCTGCTGGTAGAGCCGAAGGGCATGTTCCATCGACCCGTCGACCAGTTGCGACTCGCGTACCAGTTGCTCGGCTCGTTCGCGTTGCTCAGCCTCGACATCCAAAGGGGGCTCAATCAACAACCGAGTGAGCTCCGGCCCTGAGAACGATCCGAGCCAGCGTTGATGGGCCAGGGCCATAGGTCGGCCCGCTCCTCGAAGGAACTGCTTGACCTTGAAGTCGAGGCTGAAGTTGTCGTGACGGACCGGGAGTCGATGGCCCATCCAACCCAACGCGTTGCGGGCCGGGCCAGGCAGACGGCCAAACCAATTCGAGACGCGTTGTGCGGCGAAAGTCGGATAGCCTCCGAGCAACTCGTCCGCCCCGTCACCCCCCAAAACGACCTTGACTTGCTCCCGAGCAAACCGACTCAGCAGGTGGGTCGGCAGAACCGAGGCGTCGCCGAAGGGCTCGTCGAGCCACCCAACAACCTCTGGGAGCAAATCGAGCACGTCGTGCACCGAGAAGATCCGCTCGTGATGATCGGTCCCCAAATGCTCGGCCACGGCGCGGGCGAATGGACTCTCATCGAAGCTCCGGTCCTCGAAACCAATCGAGAAACTCCGGACCCGTGAAGGCCCCTCGATCTCGACCAAGGCCGCCGCCACGCTTGAGCTGTCGACCCCGCCTGAGAGGAACACTCCGATCGGCACATCAGAGCGCCGATGGCGATTCACCGACGCACGGAAGGCGTGCCAGAAGAGTTCGGCACGTTGCGAACCGTCGTTCGACGCCCCTCCCAAGGACACCTCGATACGATCTCGGGCCGAGTCAACGATCCGGTAGGGATGGACCTCAACGCGGCCCTCTTGCCACACCAGTCGATGTCCAGCCGGAAGCTTGTGGATCCCCCGCCAAATCGAGTAGGGAGCAGGTAGGTATTCGAAAAAGAGGTAGCGGGCCAGCCCGTCCGGATCGATATCACGCGCAACCCCTGGGTGAACCAGCAAGGCTTTGACCTCGGAGCCGAAGACCAACCCACCGTCGGTAGTACAGGCGTAGTAAAGCGGCTTCTGCCCTAGACCGTCGCGGGCCAGCACGAGCCGACGTCGGGGTCGATCCCAAAGGGCTAAAGCGAACATTCCATTGAGCCGCTCGGTGAACTCCAGGCCAATCTCTTCATAGAGGTGGATCACGGTCTCGGTGTCGCAGCGGGTCTTGTAATGATGGCGACCGTCGAGGAACTCGCGGAGTTCCGGTTCGTTGTAGAGTTCGCCATTATATGTGATCCAGATCGCATCCTCTTCATTGGCCATCGGCTGATCACCACCAACCGGGTCGATAATGGCCAGCCGTCGGTGTCCCAGACCGACTGCGCCGTCGACCCAGAGACCTTGACCATCAGGACCGCGATGAGCCAGCGTTTCGGTCATTCGACGGACCAGTTCAGCGTCGGCCTGGCGGCCGTGCGCTTCGACGAACCCGGCGATCCCACACATTCGGCTGCTCCTTGGCAACAACCGGCCACCGCCTCTTTTGACACGAGGCGGTGGCGGTTGAAAGCGACCGGGTCGACGTCTATGCTCAAATCGTCGCGCAGGGACTCGACGATTTCTTCAATCCATTGTGGGCCAACACGTTAGGCTCGATTTCCCGTCGGTCCCGATCTGTCTCACGCCTCGCCCATGGTGACCCCAAGTGGATCTTGAGTGAAGGCGTTGGGGATCCTCGATCACGGTGGGTGGTTTGCGGATCCGATCGATCTTTTCGCCCCGCCACCTTGGGAGAGCCGCCGTTATGGCCTCGTTTAGCACCTCCGAGACGTTCCAAATCGACGAGCCGCCGAGACGTGGGTCATCAGGACTACGAGTCGCGCTAGTCTTCTTGTTCACCGCTGTGATGATCGCATTGCTGATCGCCCTGATCGCTCCGATCGTGGCCCGGCAAGTCGGTTATTCCTGGGAGGCAGGACGCACTCAGGCGGCCGCCGACGCGTTGGAACGCATGGGCGAATCGGGCCAGCTTTGGCAAGCCTCCCAGACCTTTCGATTGGCGGCGCGTCGGATCGAAGGAGCCGTCGTGAACATCCGTGCCGAGCAAGCTGCGAAGCTTGGCGCCCCCTCGCGTGAGCCGGCCGTCGGCTCTGGCTTGATCATCGATCAAGCGAACGGATTCATCATCACCAATTACCATGTGATTCGCAACGCGTTATCCATCGAGGTTCGTCGTGGTCTCGAGGAGCCCCGAATCGCCCAAGTCGTCGGGACTGATGCGCAGACCGACTTGGCCATCCTTCAGGTCGACGCCCAGTTCCCTGTCGAGGCCACCTGGGGCGACCCTGGCGCGTTGGAGTCGGGCGATTGGGTGTTGGCCGTAGGAAGCCCCTTGAACCTTGATCGGACCGTCACGGCCGGGATCATCTCGGCCACTGGTCGACGAAATCTCCGGCTGCCCGGCATGGACACCTCCGGCGACTTCATCCAGACCGACGCAGCGATCAATCCGGGCAACTCGGGAGGACCGCTAGTCGATATGACCGGACGTGTTGTCGGCATCAACACAGCAATCATCTCCGAAACGGGCGGATTCCTCGGCATCGGCCTGGCTATCCCGGCTGACATTGCGCAGCGGGTCGCCCAACAACTCATCGAGAACGGCGAGGTGATCCGCGGCTACCTCGGCGTCCTCATGATCTCGGTCGCAGATCTCGATCCAACCGATCGCCCCGAACTCCCCCAAGGTCGCTCCGACGGCGTTCTGATCACCGAAGTCCTTCCCAATAGCCCCGCCGACTTGGCCGGCTTCGAGATCGATGACGTCGTTGTGGCCATCGACAATCAGCCCGTCCGGGTCGGACCGGACCTCCAGCGGCTCGTCGGCGAATTCCAGATCGGACAGGCCGTCACTGTAGAGGTTGTTCGCGACGGGGCGTCCCGAATCCTCACCGTGGAGATCGGCCTTCAGCCCGATCCGCTCGATTACTTCGGCTTCGATGTGGTCCCCCTCCTCGGTGACGCCGCTCGCCAACGGACCAACGGTCAGCGGGATCGCTGCCTGATCGTTTCGCGTGTCGATCCCCTGAGCCTAGCTGCACAGGCCGGTTTAGAACCGGACATGGTTTTACGAGGGATCGGTCAAGTCAGCCCATTCGACAACCGGCTCGTCTTGATCGAACTCAGCGATCGTCGCGAACTCTCCGAGGCTCTGACCCGGCTCAACACCATCCTTCACGAGCCGACCATCACGCTTGTTATGCAGGAGAACGGCTCTCCGTATCCCTTAGAGATGGCCACCACTCCGTTGCGTCAGCAGCCCGATCCCATCAATGATCCCGAGCCGAATCGACCCTGATCGTAAGTCGATCGATCGCCTGGTCTCGGGCTCGGCCCCGGATCCAACCTCAATCAGCTCAAGACCCAGACGTCAAAGACTCGAGGTGCCTAGCGATTCGGACTGCACGTGCACCGACCAGACTTGACTTGGACACCTGGTTTCTGAGACATCGGGAACGACCCTGGACTCACGCGCAATCTCGTGTCGTTCCACAACACATTGGCGGACCAGACCGGGTTCCGGTGCCGATTCCGCTCTTGAGAGTGCGGAACAAGAGGGTCGACATTGTCAAGACCCTCATCGAACCACGATGGATGACGACCGATCTTCCAAGGCGAGTCACCCCGAGTCGTTCAAACGCTCGCTCTACATAAACTCTTTCGATTGAACGGCTTACACTCTGTTATGCGGTTTCGGCTAGCAAGCCTGAAAACTTGACCGTTTTTTTCCCGGGGGGTATAGTTCGATAACGACTCGAGCCGAATGCAAGCCGGTTTCGGACGATTGACCGGGTCCGGCTCGGATGACCATCACGTTGCGATCGCCTCTCAGGGATCGGACGCCCCGCCGCCATTCAGGCCTCGACCTGCTGCCTCCTCGCCCTCCTCCGGGCGTGGCATCGCCCAGGAGCCGCCGGTGCCTCGCGACCCCGACTTGACCCCGAACATCATCAAGCAGAGCGTGGACATTGTCGACGTCATCGGCGATGTCTTAACTTTGCATCCTGCCGGTTCGAAGTTCCGCGTGCTTTGTCCGTTTCATGATGACCACCGTCCATCGATGGATGTCAGCCCGGAACATCAATCTTACAAGTGTTGGTCGTGTGGTGCCGGTGGGGATGTCCTTGATTTTGTCCAAAACTACGAGAAGGTCGATTTTCCTGAAGCGCTCAAACTTCTAGCCGAGCGTGCTGGAATCGTTCTGAATTCAGTTGAGTCTGGCCTTCACGGTGAGGCGTTTTCCCATTCGAAACGACTCCGACGGTCCGCATTGGATCAGATCGCCTCGCTCTATGCTCAGGCTCTTCGGCAGCATCGCGATTCGGGTGAATCACGCGGTTACCTCGCCGAACGTGGCTTCGATGACCAAAGCGTTACGCGGTTCCAACTCGGATTTGCCCCCGAGCAACCGGGTTGGTTGATCGATCAGGCTCGACGCCTGGGTCTCGATCGCGAGATGCTTCAGATTCTTGGTTTGGTTACGTCCGGATCGATCACCCCGGAATCGATACCCCGACAAGGTGGCCGCGATCGATTCCGTGGGCGTTTGATGTTTCCGATCCGTGACATTCAGGGCCGTACCGTCGGCTTTGGTGGTCGGATTCTGCCGAGTCTCAAGAAGCGCTTGGAGGACGGCGGATTCCATGTCGCCAAGTACCTCAACTCGCCGGACTCGGACCTGTTTCAGAAGAGGACCCTGCTCTTCGGAGCTGATCTGGCACGCGATTCGGCACGGAAGCGTGGTTGGGTGGCCGTCGTCGAAGGGTACACCGATGTGATCGCCGCCCATCAGGCAGGCCTCTCTAACGTGGTCGCCACGCTCGGCACCGCTTTGGGTGAAGAACACATCCGGCTTCTTAAACGGTTGTCCGATTCGGTCGTCCTGGTTTTTGACGGGGACGAGGCGGGCCAATCAGCCGCCGACCGTAGCCTCAGTTTGTTCCTCCGTCATGAGATCGACCTCCGCGTGCTTTGCTTGGAACCCGGGTTTGACCCCTGCGACTTTCTGATGGCTGAAGGAGGGGAACGCTTCGAAGCGAAGCTGGCCGAAGCGATCGATCCGCTCCGCTTCTTGATTCGACGCGCCGGCCAACGGTTCGACCTCGGCCAGATCGAGTCATCCCGCCAAGCCGCCGACTGGGTTCTGCAGATCGTTGCCGACGTGCCACGAGGTCGTGGGCCGTCACAGGCGATCGACTTGAAGCTGGCCCGGGCTCTGGACCAACTCGGAGTGGAACTTCGGATTCCGGCCGACCAACTGCATCGACGCTGGCGGGCGTTGACCCGTCCCGATCGGTCGACTCGCCATCCGAATCAGGCCGGATCTCCAACGAAATCTGTCGCCTCGTCGGCTGAATCACGTTCAGTTAGTCGTGGGCAAACACATGGGTCCGTTCCGAACAGTCTCGACGGACCGTTGAGCATTGCGGAGTTGGAATCGCGGCTCGATCCGGTCGACCGCGAGCTCCTACAAATTGTCTTGAGCACGCCTGAAGTGCTTGATCAGACCGAGTTGCGATCCCGGATCCCGGCCGAATCGCTCCGGAGCGAACCGGCTCGGATCCTTCTACAGACGTGCTACCGACTGCATGGCCAGGGG
Source organism: uncultured Planctomycetia bacterium (assembly GCA_964609385.1). Classification (GTDB taxonomy): domain Bacteria; phylum Planctomycetota; class Planctomycetia; order Isosphaerales; family Isosphaeraceae; genus CAZSSM01. The sequence goes on along the minus strand of CAZSSM010000029.1, from coordinate 69,096 downwards.
ATCCGACCCGAGTTCTCGGCCATCACCAGCGAGTTGGAGGACGCGCGGTTACACGCCCTAACCGCGTCGCTGATCGTGCCAGCCGAGACTGGACCCCTACCTCCGGCCGAGACCGGCCCGTTGCCCGAGCAGATTCGGTCGGCCCCCTGGGAGCTGCGGCTGGCCGGGGTCCTTGATCAGATGGCGCTTCGGCACTGGCACGATCGGCTCCATGATATCGACGTGGCTCTATCCGAAATCGACCCGGTCGCCGACCCGGACTCGGCACGGGCCCTCCGCACTGAGCGGCTCCGGATCCTGAACCAACGTCCCCGCCGCCACGACGCGTCCGCCCCGGCACACGCGTCCTGATACGTTTCGAACTTGAGGGAGATCGTGGGATGGACAAGTTGGATGAGGGGCTCAAAGCCCTTCTGAGCCTGGGCAAGCGGCGCGGATTTCTGACCGTCGAGCAACTCGACGAAAAGGCCGACACCAGCGATCCGGATCGCCTTCAGGGCATCATGGATCAGCTTGAGGAACTCGGCATCCAGCTCGTCAACGAGGACGAGGCGGAAGCCCGGATGGTCGACGAGGATGGCATCGAGGAAGACGATCCCGAGCCCGAGACCCTGCTCAACGAAGACGAGGCCGTCGAGGACGATGGGGAGCTGACCAGCGAAGACCTCGACGAGATCTCCCGACGAATCGACGACCCGGTCCGCATGTACCTGACCCAAATGGGCGAGATCCCGCTGCTGACTCGCGATCAGGAGATCGCCCTGGCCAAGCGGATCGAGGAGACCCGCCGACGGTTCCGTCGTAAGGTTCTCCAGTGCGACTGGGCCTTGGGCAACGTCTACGAGACGCTCAAGAAAGTCGATTCGGGCGACCTGCCCTTCGACCGGACCGTGAAGGTCTCCGTGACCGAGAACCTCGAGAAGGACCAGATCCTCAAGCGGATGCCGCACAACTTGGCCACGCTGGAACATTTGATGGAGTGCAATCGTCGCGACTTCCGCGGCTTCCTCCGCGAGCGGGCCAACCCCGAGCAACGCAACCTCCTCCTGGAGTCGCTCAAGCGGCGTCGGTCCAAGGCCGTCACCCTGGTCGAAGAACTCTCGATCCGGACCCAAAAGGTCCAGCCGCTCATGAAGCGTCTTGAGCAGGCCTCGAGGCGGATGCACGAGATCCTTCAACGGCTCCGTGACGATCGGATTTGTCAAGACGACCGGGCCAACCTTCGCAAAGAACTCCGCGATCTGATGCTCACCACCCTGGAGACCCCCAGGAGCCTGGCCAAGCGCGTTCGCCAGATGAACGTTCGCTTCAAGGAATATGAGCAGGCCAAACGTGAGCTGTCCGGTGGGAACCTCCGACT
>CAZSSM010000029.1:0-67726 GCA_964609385.1 uncultured Planctomycetia bacterium | reverse complement strand
CCAAGAAGTATCGCAACCGCAGTCTCTCCTTCCTTGACCTGATCCAGGAAGGCAATACCGGGTTGATGCGAGCCGTTGACAAGTACGAGTATCGTCGCGGCTTCAAGTTCAGCACCTACGCGACCTGGTGGATCCGCCAGGCCATCACCCGCGCCATCGCCGATCAGGCCCGGACGATCCGGATCCCGGTCCACATGATCGAGACGATGAGCAAGCTTCGTAACGTTCAGAAGAAGCTGCTTCAGGAGAAAGGCCGCGAACCGACCATGGAGGAGGTCGCCCGCGCAGCCAACATCACCGTCGACGAGACCCGACGCGTTAGCAAGATCGCCCGACACCCGATCTCCCTGGATCGACCCGTCGGTGAGAGCGAAGACAGCTACTTCGGCGACTTCATCGAGGACGAGGCGGCCGAGAGCCCGATCAACGCCGCCACCCAAGAGATGCTGAAGGACAAGATCGACGCGGTCCTCAAGACGCTCACCTACCGCGAACGCGAGATCATCAAACTCCGATACGGCCTGGGCGACGGCTACACCTATACGCTCGAGGAGGTCGGCCGCATCTTCAAGGTGACCCGCGAACGCGTTCGGCAGATCGAGGCCAAGGCCGTCCGCAAACTTCAACATCCGGTCCGAAGCCGGCAGCTCGAAGGCTTCCTGGAGAGCACCGGCTGATCCGCTTCGAATCGACCGTCGGTGGCCCCTCGAAGGCCATCGGCGGTTTTTTTTTGCCAAAGGACCAACACGACTTCGCTGCGATGAGTCCGATCCGAGATCGGTCCGATTCACCTCTCTCCCATTTGTCAACAGGACGGCCACCAGGACCGAATCGATCCGATCGTCAACAGTTCAATCCTGGCCCTATTTCTGTCCGCCCACGACCTCCGGAGCCCGAACCCGACGATGAGCGACGCCCCGCCCGAGAACCTCGAGCAACTCCATGGCCTGCTCCAACGGGCCCAGGCCCTCAAAGATCGTCTGGCCGCTGGCCCTCGAGCCTTGGCCGCACGACAGGCTCGGCTCCAAAAGCTTGAAGAAGACCTGGAACGCCGTCGCAAAACCAGCCGTGAGGTCCTGTTGGCCCAACGTGAGCAAGAGGGACGGCTCAAGCTTCAGCAGAGCCGCACCGACGAACTGCGGGTCAAACTCAACACCGTCAAGAAGAACGATGAATATAAAGCCATCCTCACTCAGATCAGCAACGACCGGACTCTGATCCGCCAGAGCGAGGAGGAGATCCTCACCGCAATGGGGCAGGTCGAAGAGCTCAATAACCTCGTCAAAGAGGCTGAGCAGGCCGTCGAGCAGGCCCGGCAGAAAGTCCAAGAGATGGAACAGCAGGTCGTGGCCGATGCCGGCCAGTACCGCGCTAAGCTCGATACGTTCCAGCAGCAGATCGAAGAGTCCGAGCGACTCATTCCCCATGACGATCGCGACCAGTACCGACGCCTGGTCCGTCAACGCGGGGCCGACTCGATGGCCGTCGTTGAGGAGATGGCCTGCTCAGGCTGCTTCACCGCCTTAGTCCCTCAGGCGGTCAACAACCTGATCAATGGCGGGACCACCGTCTACTGCGGCAGTTGCGGCCGGATCCTCTATCTCAGCCAAGAGGCTACGCCAGAGTTGGTTCGTCGCGGCCGCGTCTGAGTTGTTCGAACGACCCCAGGGCGGCCGTCGAACGATTCCTTCGACCGCGTTGACCCGCGCTCTGGGCTTTTTATAATTTAGAAAATCCCGTGCCGAGTCTCTCGTCACGATGCCCCGAAAGCCCCATGCAACGAGGCGTGCCCATGTCCGGGAACGTTGTCGAACTGACCGATGCCAACTGGTCCACCGAAGTCCTCCAGTGCGAGACCCCGGTGTTGGTCGATTTCTGGGCGCCTTGGTGCGGTCCTTGCCGCCAACTCACCCCGATGATCGAAAAGATCGCCGACGAGTTCCAGGGCAAGGTCAAGGTCGGCAAGATGAACACCGACGAGAACTCCGATACGCCTGGCGGTCTCCAGATCTCGGCGATCCCAACGGTCATCTTAGTCAATAACGGCGAGATCGTTGATCGCAAGGTCGGCGTCACCAACGAGTCCAAGGTCCGCGAGATGCTCGAGAGCGTCGGCGTTGCCTGAGCCCATCCGCCCACGAACGTCCGACCAACTTAAACCCATCCGACCTCAGTCATTATCACCCTCATCGAACGGTACGGTCGACCCGGAGCCGATCCGGGTCAAGATCTGTGGCCTAACTCGGGACGTTGAAGCACAATCGGTCGCCTCCCTCGGCGCCGATTGGATCGGCTTGAACTTTCATCCCCCCTCGCCACGCTCGCTCGATCTCGATCACGCCCAAGCGATCGTCGAGGCCTTGTCAGAGTCCTGCCGTCCGGTTGCCTTATTTGTTGATCGACCCATCGCTGAGATCCTCGCAGTCGTCGAACGACTCGCGGTCCAGATCATCCAACTGCACGGGCAAGAACCCCCCGAGACACTCATTGGTTTGGCCGAGTATCAGATCGTCCGAGCGTATCGACTCGGGAGTCTGAAATCCGTTGATGGGATGTGTGCTGACCTCGATCGATGTCGGCTTTTGGGTCGTAAGCCCGACGCCGTTCTAATCGACGCCCACGTGCCCGGCCAGCCTGGGGGCACCGGGCAGATCGTCACCAATGACGTGCTGGACGTATTGGCAAAAATCCAATCCGAATTGCCGCCGCTTATTCTCGCCGGTGGCCTGCGCCTTGAGAACTTGGAGCAGCGGTTGAGTCGAATCCGGCCCTGGATGGTCGATGTGGCGAGCGGCGTGGAGTCATCGCCGGGACGCAAGGACCCCGAACGCGTGAAAGCGTTCATCGCTCAGGTGCGTCGACTCTCAACGGATCTCGATTCGAGCCTAGCCTGAACCCGATGGGTTCCAGGTCCAAACCGTCGTTGACACGAGCGCACGCCTGTGTCTAAGCTAGTCTTTGTTCGTGACAAGGTTCGACGTTTCTCCAAGGTAGGCCTGGTGAGTGTCATGCGTCGCGATCGCCTCGGGCGCCGACGTCAGCCGGAACAGGAACGTGGGCTCCGACCAACGCAATCCCTCCCACCCGGTTGGGACAGCCGGGCGATCCGGGTCGCGATGTCGGATCGGGACTGGCGACGCTGGCAAGCCTTGGTCGAGCAAACCTCGCAAGGCCAGACCAGTCGTGCCCAAGCGATCGGGGCGATCCTGTCTCGGATGCTCGACGTGATCGAGTCGGTCGATGCGAATTCCTCCGCTCGAGACGCCTCGTCGCTCCGGATCCCTTGGTGGGTTCCCGAGCCGACCTCACCCATCAACGACTGGCTGGATTGGGAGTCCGAGAAATCGCGACGCCTGCTCCGCCTAGTTGTCTGATTCCAACCTCGACTGAATCACGATCCCGCCCTCGGAAGTTTTGCTCCGTTTGTCGGGGATTTCCAAAGGCTCGGCCGGCCTCGGCCGTGATCCGACGAGACCCTGGTCGCGTTGGCAACGTCCGACCAGTTCAACCGCCCACGCCAACGGCCCTCCGGGTCTAGGCGGCCACCTCCCGTTTGTCAAAGACTCCCCATCGAAACCTCCTGGAGTTCCACCACCATGGCGACTGTGACCAGCCCGACGAAGATCCCCTCCGACGTCAAAGACATGGCGCTGGCCGATCTTGGCAAGCAACGCATCGAGTGGGCCGACCGCGACATGCCGGTCCTTCAAGCGATCCGTGAGCGGTTCGAGGCCGAGAAGCCGTTGAAGGGCCTTCGGATGTCGGCCTGCCTCCATGTGACCGCCGAAACGGCCAACCTGGCCCGAGCCCTCAATGCCGGTGGCGCCGACTTGGTCCTGGTCGCCTCCAACCCGCTCTCGACCCAGGATGATGTGGCCGCCAGCTTGGTCCGTGACTTCGGTGTGACCGTCCACGCGATCAAGGGTGAGGACAATGCCTCCTACTACCGCCACATCGCCGCGGCCCTGCAGCACCGCCCGCAGGTGACCATGGACGACGGTGCCGACCTCGTTGGTGCGATGATCTTCATCGCCCTGAACCGGCTCTCGGAGGTCGCCCCCGAAGTTCGGAGCTGGGCCGAGACCCTCAGCGACGCGGATCGGGCCGACCTGGTCGGCGACGTCGTGGCCAGCATGGAAGAGACGACCACCGGCGTGATCCGGCTCCGTGCCATGCAGTCCGACGGCGTCCTCAAGCTGCCGGTCGTGGCCGTCAACGATGCCGAGACCAAGCACTTCTTCGACAACCGCTACGGGACCGGCCAGTCGACCCTCGACGGCGTCATCCGGGCCACCGATATGCTCATCGCCGGCCGCAAGGTGGTCGTGATCGGCTACGGCTGGTGCGGCAAGGGCGTGGCGATGCGGGCCCGGGGCATGGGCGCTCATGTCATCGTCACCGAGGTCAGCCCGATCCGCGCCCTGGAAGCGGCCATGGACGGCTTTGACGTCATGCCGATGTCCGAGGCCTCGAAGACCGGTGACCTGTTCATCACCGTCACCGGCAACTGCGCTGTCATTCGTGAAGAGCACTTCGCCGCCATGAAAGACGGCGCGATGGTCTGCAACTCGGGCCACTTCGACAACGAGCTGCGACTGGGTGACCTGTCCAAGATGGCCACCGAGGTCCGCAACGGCATCCGCGAATTCGTCGACGAGTACACCCTGAAAAACGGGCGTCGAATCTACGTCCTGGGTCAAGGTCGACTGGTCAACCTGGCCGCCGCGCATGGTCACCCGGCCAGTGTGATGGACATGAGCTTCGCCACCCAGGCCCTGGCCACCGAGTGGTCGCTCAAGCAGAAGGGTCAGCTCGGCAATGAGGTTCACAACGTCCCCGTCGAAATTGAGGAATACGTCTCCGAGCTGAAGCTCAAGACGATGGGGATCACCATCGACAGCCTCACCGACGAGCAGACCAAGTACCTCTCGAGCTGGGAATCCGGCACCTGATCCGACGATCGCTCGCTCTTCGCCTCTTCCCTTCCGCGTCCCGGATCGGGTTCCCCCGAATCCGGGGCCGGCCGTTCCAGGACGTCTCCCATGGCCGAGATCCATCCGTTCCGCGGTGTCCGTTACGATCTAGCGCAGGTGGGTGATCTCTCCGATGTCGTCGCGCCGCCTTACGACGTGATCGACCCGGACCAGCAGGAGGCGCTTCATCAAGTCAGTCCATATAACATCATTCGTCTGGAACTCGCCCGTGAAGAGCCGGGCGATGACGAGTATCGCAATCGCTACACCCGCGCCGCCGATACCTTGAAATCCTGGCGCCGGGACAAGATCGTCGTCGACGAGTCGCAGCCAGCCCTCTATGTCTATGAGCAAACGTTTGCTCACGAAGGGCAGAGCATCACTCGTCGCGGGTTCCTGGCCCGCGTTCGCGTCGAGCCGCTCGGGCAAGGAACTGTCTTCCCGCACGAGGAGACCATGCCCGGTCCCAAAAAGGACCGTTTGTCCCTCTATCAGGCCACGGGCTTCAACATCAGTCCGATCTTCGCGCTCTATCCTGACGAGTCGCAGGAGGTCTTCCAGGCAGTTCATGCCGGCATCCGCGACCGCACTCCACTCTTCGCCCGAGACCGGCTCGGCGTGGAGAATCGGCTCTGGATCGTTGACGACGTCGCGGTCCTCACCCAAGTCCAAGGTCTGATGGGCCCGCGGCCGTTGACGATCGCCGACGGCCACCATCGGTTCGAGACCGCCGTTCGCTACAGGGATCTCCGACGCGAGCAGGGCCACTCGACGGGTCACGACGACCCTTCGGAGTTCGTCCTGACCATGCTGGTCGGCATGAGCGATCCCGGCCTGATCGTCCAGCCGACCCACCGCCTGATCCGTTTCGATAAGCCTGACGCCATCAATGCCGATCACCTGCTTGAACGGCTCAGCTCTCACTTCGATGTCCAATCAATTGATCCGACCGACCGAGCCGCCCAAGACGCCTGGGAGTTGATTCAGGTCCAGGGGACACAGGATATCCTCGGATTCGCCGCGCCCCGTTCGACCTCAGACCCCTCAGCGGGCTGGTCCTGGGTCATCGCCAGACTGACCGACCGCGCCCTGCTCGACCGTCTCGTCCCCGACCGTAGTGCCGACTGGCGAGGACTCGGCGTCAGCATCCTCCATCGGCTGGTGCTCGACCACCTCCTGGCCGACCGCTCGGAGCCGACCTGCCGGTTCGTCCATACGATCGACGAAGTCGTCGAGGCCATCGCGCAACGGACCTGCCAATTGGCCTGCCTCGTGCCCAGCGTCGAGGTCAAACGGGTCCAGCAGATCGCTCAAGGGGGCGAGCGAATGCCTGCCAAGAGCACCTACTTCTATCCGAAACTTCTCAGTGGATTGGTGCTTAATCCGATCGCATGACTTAAACCCAATCTCAACTGTGCATTCTTCAGTATAATGAAGACTCACATTTTGATCAGATCGGAAATTCGAATTCAGATTGGGATCCGCTGATCCTGGGAGTCACCCGGGCGAGTCGACTCCGAGCCAAGCCCTGCTGAGAAGATTCCGTAAAAGACCGAGCCAACATTTGAAAGTCCTCTCGACCGGCCAGATTCGAGTATCCGTCCATGGATTTCCGGCCATTTGAGCCACTCGATGCAGGGGGCCAGCCCGCATAATCGGAACCGATTTCGGCTCGGAGCGCGTACAGCCACCCTTCGACCGATCGCGTCAAAATCGGTCGATCTCTTGATCCGTGTTCTCTCGGATTGTCAAAGAGTTTCCGCTCCTTCGCGATCGTGCGGCCGACCTGTTGGGTACGAACCGCTCCGACGCCCCGTCTCGCGAGGGACCGATCGATCTGGGCGACGCATCAGCGTTGATCTCGTCAGGAACCCAGCCCCATGGATCGTGGGCTGGAAACGAAACCCGGTGGGTCGTGCGGCCGATCGCCCGGCGTTGTTCCGGGGTGTCGGACCTCTCATTCGCGCTGAGGTCGCAGCCGACCGGCCAGGGCGACCGAGCCGGCGGTGCGATCGGGATCGACCATTCTTCTGGGATGCCGCTGGCCGAGCAGCGTCCACGAGGCCCTTGGGAGAGTCGGGCCGGGAATCGGAATCCCCGTGATCGCCCGACCGCGCAGGGCCATCAAACCGGCCCGCCATCGGAGGACCATGCCCCAGACCAGCCGAATCGACCCGATCAGGGTGAGTCCGCCCAGCATCATGGGGATGACCGCGGCAAGCAGCAGGATCACCACGATCAGGAGGGCTAGGTCGACCAAGAGGATGCTTAGGACCGCCACGACTTCCACAAGCCTCGGAGCGCTCGGAGAAGCTTCCACGCGCTCGTCGACCGACTCGCTTGTGGCTGGCTCGGAGGTCGAGTCATCAGCCCAGGCCGCGCCTAGTGGTTCGGGTGCTGGGACTGACTCTGGCGTGGGAGCGGTCTCGTAGACCCAAGGGGGCCGCGAGCCGATGACGATCTCGATCGGCGCCTCCTCCACGACCAACCAGGCTAGGGGAGGGAACTCCGTCGAACGGTCGTCTCGCGTTCGCTGTGGTTCGCCTGGGTATCCTGTTGGCAGAGCAGGGGGTGGCTTGTTCGGCTGTGTTCGGTCTACGAGCCTTGAGACGTCGGCGGTCTTCGAGGCGTGCTGGGTACGTACGAGGGCCTTGTAGAAACGACAATGCGGGTCCCGTTCCTCGCAGATGAGGAAGGCTTCCTCGCCGAGTGCCATCCAGCGCTGAAACGTCGGGGCGTCAACGCCGACCTCAGCACAGGCCTGGTCCATCGGCAAGCCGGCGCGGATGGCCTGGCAAATCCGTACTGTGATGGCCCGATTGGGAACCACAATGCCCGTCCCAAATGACTTCGATCACCATGATGATCCCAATGCAAGTCCGGCCCGACCGTCGCATGGCGAGGTGGCCTCCAGAGATAAGATCTGGTGATCGAGGCGGAGCGTTCATGGGAATTACTCGGAGTGGCGGACAAGTCGGCTGGTCGGCTCATTTCTCCTGAAGAATCGTTGCGACCAGAGGCCCGCTTGGATTCCTGTTCTTAGACCGGCTGACGCGACGCTCGTGCCGATCGAATCAGTGGGTCTGACAAGCGACCTGACCACGAACATCGTCTCGGTCAGAACCGCTCGGTTTATCCGTTGCCAGCAAAAGGAATTGAGAAGATGGGCTCTATGGAGCAAGGCGACGCAGGGGTACTTCATCAGAAAAGTGACTGAACCAATAAACATAAATTCTCTTGATTTCTCAGCTACATGAGGTCCTCTTCGGGTTCGCCGACAATCCCGAGTGCACCATCGATAAAATTGGTGAGCAGTATCCCGTCCCCAATGATCAGGCCATGGAACTGATCACTTACCGCGAATGAATTTTCTCAAAACATCCCGACGCAAGCGCTCTAGGGGTCATGAAGGTCGCCGTGATGATCGGTGCGATCGCCCATCGGCGGAGTCGCGGAGGAGAAGACTTCGACGAGGACTTTTAGACCAACGAGGGTTTCCGGGAGCACCCCGATTGGCACGAGATTCGGGTCCTGTCTCGGATGTTCCTGCTACGGTGATCCGGCAACGATTCACAACTAAATCAAATTATTGTTTATCTAAGATTAACTCTGACGCTTGCTCTCCTGATCACGAGCTACCCAGGGCTGACCCGACCGGTCAATGCTGGAATGCGCCGTTTCGAGAGCCAAGGCGACACGTCCCGGATTGTGATGAGGGACGGCCTCGAAGTCTCGAAACGCCCCTCCGCGAACCGATTCTCGAGGGCTAAACTGATGGGGTTCGATCGGAAACGATCTCCTGGTTTGCGAGCACACGATCTGCCGATCCCGCCCACCACCGACCGATGCTCCGGCCCTCGGAGGACTGCCCCGCGATGATGCCCGAGACCGTCTCGTTGTTGCTCTCCCGCCGTTCGGTCAAGGCGGGTCAGATGATCGAGCCCGGCCCGACCGCCGAACACCTGGATTGGATCCTCCACGCGGCCATTCGGATCCCGGACCATGGCAAGCTAGCGCCTTGGCGGATCCGTGTCCTGGACAAGCCGGCCCAGGCGACGCTGGGGGACCGGTTGGCCGAGTATTTCCAGGCCGACCATCCGGAGGCTAAGGCCAAGAAGGTCGAGTCCGAGCGCGAGCGGCCACAGCGGGCGCCGTTGCTGCTGGTGATCGCCTCGACGCCGGTGGAGCATCACAAGGTGCCCGAGATCGAGCAGCGGCTCTCGGCCGGCGCCTGCTGTCAGAACATCCTGGTGGCCGCCTCAGCGCTGGGATACGCCTCGCAGTGGCTGACCGAATGGCCGTGCTACGACGACCGCGTCCGCACGTTGCTCGGCTTCGATGGCCCCGACGATCGCCTGGTCGGGTTCGTGTATCTGGGTTCGACGCCCGAGAAGCCCGAGGATCGTCGACGCCCCGTCTTCGAGGAGGTTGTTGCCAAACTCGAACCGAATGACCTTGATCGCTCGAGGGAGCCGTCGGGATCGGCGTGATCGCGTCTCTCGATTTGCGAATGGCCTGGACCGCTTGGGGATCGACGGGCATAGTACCGCGTCGTTGTTCTCGGGCGGGTCAGCCAATGGTTCGATCGGACCCGAGCGCCTCGAACATCCCGAACGCACCGCAGGGAGGCGGTCGATGGTTCGACGACGGGCGGATGGGAGCGCCTCGGCCCCGAGTCGAGGCCACGAACCGACCTGGCAAAGCGTCAGGATCCTGCTGCTGGGCCTGGTCCTCGCTCGGGGAGTGGTGCTACTGAGCACGCTGCCGATCTTTGAAGGGTGGGACGAATACCAGCACGTGGCCGTCGTGGATCACGTCGCACAGACCGGCGCGATGCCCAAGCTCGAGGGATCGGAGGTCGATCCGGAGTTCCTTCGACGGGTCGTCGCCTATCCCCAGCCAGACTACGCCCTCGACCAGATCGCACACCTGGGCGCGATGAGCTACGAGACCTTTTGGCTCGGGTCCGGTTTGGGTCAACCTGACCCGGATGACCCGAGCCGCGACTGGTCTGGGATCCATCTCTATCAAGCCCAGCACGGCCCGCTCTACTACCACCTGGCCGCGCCGATTTACCAGTGGTTCGGGGGTCGGGACGACCTGTTATCGAGCGTCTCGTGTCTGAGACTGCTGAACGTGCTTTGCCTCGTCGGAGCCGTCTGGATCGCCTTGGGGACGGTCGATCGCTTGGCGCCCAACCGGGTCGCGGCCTCTCTCGTAGGATTGGCCATTGCGGTCCAGCCTCTGTTCTTGATGAATGGTGCGCGGGTGGCCAACGACGCCTTGGGCGTCCTCTTCGCGACCGTGGCGGTGACCCGCTTAATGGAGATCCGCCCGTCTCGGTTCGTCTTCGACTGCGGCGTGGCCGGCCTCGCCATCGGACTGGCGACCTTGGCCAAATCGGTCCACCTTGGCCTGGTCCCCTTCGCGGCGGCTTGGGGAATCGGTCTCGCCTGGCGACATCGAGACGTTTTGACACGTCGACGGATCCTGGCCGGAGGGGTCGTCATGGCCCTGGCCGCCTCGGTCGTGGTCGGCCCCAACCTGGTCACCAACGTCCAACTCTACGGGGGCCTGACCCCGATGCAGGAGGCGGTCAAGAACCGTCGCGACGGGCTGACGACCGCCGATCTGCTCGACGCGGCCAAGCGAGTGCCATGGGCCGAGCGCCTGGAGAGCTTCTGGTTCCGCGAGCCGTTGGAGGTCGGGGCCTGGAGCTTCCTCCGACCGTCTTGGAAGTGGATCTCGCGGCATGCCTTGGTGATGAAGATTTGTTTGGTCGGTCTGATTGCTGGGCCAATACTTCGATGGCTGCTTACTCGCATCCGAACTGGTCGCTTCAAATCGCCCCCGTTGGAAGAATCTCCCGGATCGCTCACACACTCGATCGACGGCTCTTCGGGTCGCACACGACTCATCTTGGCCGGGCTTGGCCTTTGCGTGAGCTACACGATGGCCCTGAGCTACCACATCGCGCATTCACAGTTGGCCTGGGGTCGCCCGACAACGAACGCCTGGTATGCGGCGGCTTGCTACCCCTGGCTTTGTGCGGCGGTCGTCCTGGGCGGGCTGAGTTGGTCGGGGCGGCGAATCGGTCGGCTCCTGGTCCTGAGTTGGATCGTTGTGATGGTTGTTGGGGAATCGCTGGTGGTCTTTGGTCTGATGCCGTCGATCTACGCCGCTGGCGGCAGTGGCTGGACAGCCATCGAGCGACTCGGCCAAATCCACCCGGCTTGGCTTGGGCCGGGGACCTGGATCCTAGGGACGCTCGGATCGATCCTTCTCGTCGGTCTCGCAGTGACGAAGGTGCTTGTCATTGCCAGGGCCGAGGACCGGAACCACCTCGAAAACCGGGAGGCCCAATGTCCCCAACCACACCAACGCGTCGTAAAGCTGACACAAACGAATCGGTCGACGGCTCCCGAGCGGAGCGAATCGGCCGAAATCCGATAGAAAGGTTGAAGTCTCGTGGTCGGAACGGACGACGAGGGGTCAGTCTTTGCGCGACCAACAGGCGTCACCCTGAATCGCGTACTTGTAATAAAGCGCCTGATCGTCGTGAACTGTCCGAATTGGTTCAGGCTTACTGGCTTACCTCGTCGTATCGTTTCGTAATCTGATTTCGTCGGTGACCCCTGGGCACGATGAGTTTCCGCTCCGATTCAACGTCCCGCAACGCCCGGCCGATCGCGGCCACGTGGAAGAGGCCTCGCATGCTCCGTCGCAACTGGTTCATCGTCGTGGTCTGGTTCGCGACCGCCCTGACGCTCGGACTATCCGCGCCCAACTTGACCCAACTGGCCGCCGATTCGTTCGGGCGGATGCTGCCCGATGACGCCGAGAGCATGCGGGCGGCCGACCTGATCGGCGAGACCTGGCCGTTCAACAGCCACGACTCGGCCGCCGTGATCTGCCTGCAACGCGATCATGAGCTGACCCCTGAGGATCAGGCCTACGCCCACGCCTTGGTCGAGGCGTTCCGGGCCGCCGATCGCCCCGCCGACATGGTCCGAATCCTCGGACCGCATTCCGAGCCGGAGGTGGCGCAACGCCTGCTCAGTCCCGATGGGACGACCCAGTTGATCGTCATCGGCCTGCGCTCGAACTGGGTGGCACCTCGGACCTCCATGCTCGTCGATTGGATGCAGCACCGTGCCGGTCGCGCGGAGGTTCCTCGACCCGAAGGGCTCGAGGTGATCTGGTCGGGAGACGCGGCGCTGGGAAGCGCCTACATGGATGGCGTGCAGACGACCCTGGACCGAGCCTCGATCCTGGTGGTGGTCCTGCTCTTGATCGTGCTCTTGACGGTCTATCGCTCGTTCTGGCTAGCCTTGGTGCCCTTGGTCTCGATCGGTTGCAGCTTAATTATCGCGCGGTCGTGCTTGGCCATCGCATCGGCAACCTGGCACTGGGAGGTCAACCCACTCGTTGAGCTGTTCCTGATCGCCGTGCTCTTCGGTAGCGGGACTGATCTGACGCTCCTGCTGACTTGGCGGTATGCCGAGTCGTGGGACCCGGATCAACCGGAACGGGCAGGGCCCTCGCTATGGGCAACCCTCCGACGAGTGGCCATGGCGATGCTCTCCAGCGCGGCCACCTTGATTCTGGCCCTCTCGCTCCTGCACTTGATGGAATTCAAGCTATTCTCACAGACCGGGCCGAGCATCGCGTTCGGGATGGCCATCGGACTGATCGCCTCTTTGACCCTCTCGCCGGCCTTGATCCGCCTGTTGAGCCATTATCGACCCCAAGCGTTCCGGGGGATGCGTGGACCGAGCAGCGGGTTTTGGGACCGGATCGGCTCGTTGGTGATGCGACGGCCCCGACTCTGTTGGGCCTGGGCGCTGGGATTGATCCTGATCCCGGCCTCACAGGTCGGCTCGATCTCGACCAGCTACAACATGCTCTCGGAGTTGCCTGAGGAGCAGGAAGCGATCCGGGGTCTCCGGGTGATCTCGCAGAAGTACGGCCCCGGCGAGGTCTCGCCGTTGACAGTGGTCGTCGAGTCGACCGAGGACCTTCGGCAAAGCGATGGGCTCTACCTGATCGACGACCTGTCCCGACGGCTGGCCGAGCATCGCGACTTCGGTGAGGTCCGGTCGGCCACCCAGCCTCTGGGGACGCCCGAGACGTTGTCCGAGGCGCGGCTGAACTCGAGGATCGAGACGATCCGCGACGGGCTCAATCAGATCCGATCCGGCGCCGAGGTGCTCTCGACCAACTTCTATGGCGAGGCGGCCAAGATCCAGTCGGCCTTGACGGCACAGATGACCCTGCAGAGCTATACCGGCTTGAGCCTGCTGGCCCCGCTCCTACCGAACGGTCCGCCCCCCGACTCGAATCGGTCAGCCGAAGCGATCGATGGGACACAGCCTGACGACGGGTCCGATTCGTCGAGGATGTCGGCCGAGGGCCGTTCCAAGATTCCGGGTGTCCAGAGTCGGCTCTCCGGGTTCCTCAAGAAGATCACCGAGGCGGCGCGGGGCACCCGGATGATCGCCGAAGGGGCCGGCCAGGCGGTTGATCAACTGGAGGTGATGCTCTCCGATCCGGCGGGACGCCGCGCATTAGACCACCTCCTGCTGACCTCCGAGAACCTTCGGGACTATCCGGAACTCTCTCGAGGGTTCGCCACCTACTTCTCGCCCGACGGGACGATCAGCCGGATCGAGGTCGGAACCACCGGCGAGGCGTATTCCGCCGCCGCGCTCGACATGGCCGATGAGCTGATCGAGCGGTCCGAGAACTACGCCGACGACTTCGATAAGGGTCTCACGATCTCCTTAACCGGACCAAGCATCGTCATGGCCGACGTCCGACGGATCACCGAGTCCGACCTCAGCCTGGCCTATATCCTACTGCCGGCGGCGGTCTTTCTGGCGATGCTTGTGCTGCTCCGGGACTTCGGAACCTGCTTGAACTTGGTCGTGACGATGCTTCTGACCTACGCCTTCACGCTCAGCGCGACCGATTGGGTGGTCAGCCACCTCGACGGGACGCCGGGCCTGGACTGGAAGGTCAAGTTCTTCGTCTTCGTCCTCCTGATCGGTCTGGGTGTCGACTACAACATTTTCCTCGTGACTCGACTCAACGAGGAGTCGCAACAAAAAGGTCTGCGCGAGGGAATCCGTCGGGCCATCGGCCAGACCGGCGCGCTGATCACCTCGGCCGCCGCGATCACCGTTTCCAGCTTCGCCACGTTTCTGGTCAGCCCTCTCGAATCGCTCCGCGAACTGGGCCTGGCCATGGTCATCGGCATTTCGCTGGACGCCCTCGTGGTCCGGCCGATCCTCGTTCCCTGCGGTCACTGGCTGATGTTCCAGCGATACGAACGATTGGGACGCCAACTCGCTGGACTTCGACGTGTCGAAGACGGGCAGGACACCCCTCATCGTAGCACGACCGTTCGCGAGATCCCTCGTCTGAAGCCCCATCTCGATGGGCCAGAGGACGGTTCGACCGATCCGATCTACGTGCCGGATTACAACGAATCCGAAACCCTCGTCCTCAACGGCGCCGATCGCCGCTGAAGGCGATCGGATCATCTCATCGAGGGATCACCTGGTCCATCTTGGGGACCCCACGGCCTCTTCTTGATCTTCTCGTGTGAAGCCGATCTGGGCCGACCCCGTCTCGGATCGACGCGACGCTCGCCAAGAATCGGGTCTCGGGGATAGAATAGAGACCTGTCGGGAAGCGGACATGGCCGTTGCCCGCCTCTCCAAGCCTCTAGCCCCCGGAGTCCCCAACGCATGTCGCGAGGCACGGGCTTCGTCGAGATCGGTGGGGTGCACCTCCACCTCAGCGAGCCGGACCGGACCCAACAACAGTGGATCGGTCAGGCCGAGATTCTGCAACAACTGCTGGCCTGCTGGCTGGTGATCGACCCGGCCGACCAGCCGCTCTCTCCGCGCTTGGTGGGGCCGCCAGGCATCGGCAAGACCACCTTGGCCATGGCCGCCGCTCGGGTCCGGCAACAGGACCTCTACGTCAATCAGTGCACGGCCGATACACGCCCAGAAGACCTCTTGGTCACCCCCGTGTTGGCCGAGTCGGGTCAGATCAGCTATCACGCCTCGCCATTGGTCTCGGCGATGCTCACCGGCGGCATCTGCGTGCTCGATGAGGGCAACCGGATGAACGAGCGGTCTTGGGCCAGCCTCGCCCCGCTCTTGGACCATCGCCGATACGTCGAGAGCGTTGTGGCCGGCATCACCATCGCCGCCGACCCCCAATTCCGCGTCTGCGTCACCATGAACGAGGATGAATCGACCTACGAAGTGCCCGACTACATCCTCAGTCGACTCCAGCCGACGCTGACCCTGGGCTTCCCCAGTCGCGACGACGAAATGAAAATCCTCGAATATCATCTCCCTTTCGCTGAGCCCGATCTGCTCGCCCTGACCGTCGACTTCCTCCAGCAGGCACACGAGCTGAAACTCGACTTCTCCCCACGCGACGGCTTAAACATCCTCCGTTACGCTTTGAAGCGGATCGCCCAGGACCCAAACCACCCCTTGAGCCGTGACCAGGCCTGGAACGAAGCCATCCGCGCCGTGCTGGGTGAGGAGGCTGGCGATCTCGAGGATCTCGCGCGTCGTCGTCGTAAGGCCCTTGGTGGACAACATCCCCCTATGGGTATCGGTGACCTCTTCTTCGATCCCGAAGATCCGCTCCACCCCGACCTCGAGGGGACCGACGATCTCGACGACGAGGACGACATCGACGAGGACGACGAGGGCTTTCCGCGATGACCTCCGATGCGTCCCGAGCCACACGCGTTGGCGTCTTCCGGCTCGGTCCCAAGATCGACCTGCTGCCGATCATCCACGGCTCCGGCGACTTCTCGATCCTGGTCCGCGAACGCTTGCTCGAGCACCCCTACGACTGCCTGGCTGTCCCGCTGCCCGAGTCGTTCCAGGAAGCCGTCGAAGCGGCCATCCTGGATCTGCCCACCATCTCGGCGGTCGTCCAGCGCGATGCGGCCATGCCCGACCCCGACGACGACGAGGCGGTCGCCTACCTCAACCAGCTCACTGCGGTTCCCTCTCAGGATCCAACCGCTCCGTCCCAGGAAGAGGATCCAACTCTCAGTGACGGACTCGACCTGGACGTTGGGATCGATCCGCTGGAGGACTCGGACGAGCTGCGCGGATTCAGCTATGTTCCGATCGACCCTTGCCAGGGGGTCATCATGGGGTTGCGGACCGCCTTGGAAGAGCGGATCGCCCGCATCTTCATCGATCTGGAGACACCCCGGTTCGATGCAACCCATGCCATCTATCCCGATCCCTATGCCTTGAAGAAGGCGAGGCCCGAGGCCTTCGCCTCGGCGATGCTGCCGTTCCTGCCGATTCCCAACTCGATCCAAATCGCCCAGCGCATCTTGTACATGGCTCAGCGGCTCCGGGCGCTCGAGTCCGATCACGAATCGATTCTCTGTCTCTGCTCGATGCTTGACTGGCCCTGGATCCGCGATGCGTACCACCGACGGATCAAGGTGCCCGAACCCAACTTCGATCCATCCGAGGTCCAGACCGCCACGGTCGACCCCCGGACCTTGATCTTTATCCTTGGCGAATTGCCCTTCATTACGGGGCTTTACGAGCGCGGGCGGCATGAGCTGACCGAGGATCGGAACCTCTCGGTCGACGGAGTCAAGGAGCTTCTCCTCGCCACTCGCCAACGGATCCGTCGTCGGTTCCCGAGGCTCGCCCCGCAACTCACCCCACAACTGCTGACCGTCTACATCCGCTACGTCCGCAACCTCTGTCTGATCGAGCGTCGGCTGACGCCGGACCTCTACACCCTCGTGGTCGCCGCCCAGCAGATCGGCGGCGACGAGTTCGCCTTGGCCTTGGCCGAGACGGTCCGCCAGTACCCTTACATGCGGCTCGATCGGTTCGCGGATGCCCCGGAATGGGCCGACGACCCCGATGAGAGCGAAGCCCTCAACGAACTGGACGACGCGTTGAGTCCGGAGGAACCGGAAGACCCGGATGACGCGTTGGATTCGGACCCACTCGAGTTCGATCCGCTCGACGAGGCTGAAGCGGAAGACCTGGATACGTCTCGCTTAATCCGGATGGGCGACGGCCAGGCCGAGATCCCCGGTTGGGGACTGACCACCATTGTCAGTCGATTGCCCGGCCAGGCGATCAGTTGGCGAACGCTCGAGCTGAAGCCGCGCCCCCCTCGTCGACGTCAGGACCGTTGGCGACAGCGCTGGAACCCCTTCGGCATCTGCTCCTGGCCACCCGAGGACAATCGGATCGAGAGCTTCCAGCGCCACGTCCGTGACCAGGCCAAAGCGCTCCTCGGCGCAGACCTGGCCCGCTCCGAAAAATTCACCACCAGCGTCATGGATGGCCTCGACATCCGAGAAACCCTCCGTAACTGGCATTCCGGCGACATCTATGTCAAACGGATCCCGCCCAGCCGAGGCTCCTTGGACGTCGTCTGCTTTCTCTTCGACGTGCCGGCCGACCCGGAACGGTATAACCATCGGACGACCTGGTATGCCGAGCATCCCAACGAATCGACCCTCGCCTTCTTCTCGACCGACCCGTTACAGAACCTGATCGGGCCGGGCATCGCGCAGGCCGAGTATGGCGGCGCGTTCTTCCTGTTTCCGCCGCGACCTATCCCCGACATCTGGCTCGATCCGCGGACCCGGCTCGGACGGAGTCTGGAGGAGCGGTTGCTGGCGGGCGCCTGCCTCCACACCCGAGAGAAGCATGTCGCGGTGGTCAGCCCTGGACCGCCCCGACTCTCCTGGCGGCAGATCGCCCGGCGCCTCGGCAAGCGGATCATCCACCTTCCTCTGAGCCGGTTCAGCAATCAGACCATCGAACGACTCCGCCTGTTCCACATCCTCAACGGCAAGCACGTCCGCTCCTATGCCGCCTCGTTCATCC
The DNA here is from genome assembly GCA_964609385.1 of uncultured Planctomycetia bacterium. Lineage (GTDB taxonomy): Bacteria > Planctomycetota > Planctomycetia > Isosphaerales > Isosphaeraceae > CAZSSM01. The sequence goes on along the minus strand of CAZSSM010000029.1, from coordinate 49,836 downwards.
GGGACCTCTGAGACTCATCGGCGTGCGATCGCCCGGGCCTCGATGCTGGTCCTCTTCCTGTTCACGCTCGTCGTCCCATCGCAGGATCGCCCTGTAGATGCCGACCTCCGAACGAGATTCTCGACGACCCCTTCGATCTTCGACCTCCGCGCTTGGGCCGAGCAGGCGAGACGTCAAGGTGACTGGATGTTGGCCCGCGCCGTCATCCGACAAGCCGTCGTCCAGGTCGAAGATGGATCGATCGCCCATCGACGCCTCATCGCGGCTTCGCAAACACTTCTCCTCGACGACCCGGCACCCTCTCGCCATGGCCTCCTGGAAGACCTCGTCACTCGGATCGATCGGCCCGAAATCTCCGGTTGGCTGATCCGGGTCCTCCAGGCCGAATCCATGGACACCGAGGAAAGATCACAGGCATTTTCTCGAGGCAAACCGACCTTATCGCCGACGTCGATGCCCGTCCGTGATGCCCTGCTCGCGTGGCTCGACGGAACCCGCGATGTCGGATTCCTCGATATCGAGGCGGCACGCCAGTTCGTCGCCAAGGTCCATCTCCGGACCGCACGGCCGCTCGAGGCCCGAGCAGTCCTCCAGGACAATCAGGTCAGCCTGAACTCCGACCCGACCTGGCAATGGTTGCTGAGTCGAGTCGCCCTGCAACTCGGCCGATTCGATGAGGCTCGTGAGGCCGAGCAACGCGCCCTGAAAGCCGGATGGATCCCTCACGAGCATCCCGAACCGTCCCCTCGGGCGGACGAACGCTCGTGCCAAACCTGTCACCCCATCATCGCCGAACGGCATGTCAGATCACGACACGCCTCGACTTATGGTGGGGTCGACCGGATCGAAGACCTTGACTGGCCGGTCGAGCCGATCCCCGACCCGATCGATCCGAAGACCACACACCATTGGCTCCGGACCGTCGACGGTGTGGTCCTCGAGACCCGCCACGGTCAGCAGACCTATCGAGCGACGGTCGAGGCGGTCCTGGGCTCCGGGCATCGGGGACAGACAGCCTTGGTCCGCGATGAGTCGGGGCGATCGCGGGTCGCACGGATCTCACAATTCCATGAGGGAACGCTTTGGGACTTGACCGTTGGACTGCCCCGAGCGCCCTCCAAAGCAACGGGCTATCTGGGAACCGTTTTGGGCGAGTCGGAACGTCGAACGTGCATCGGCTGCCATGTCCCTCAGCCGCGAACCGACTCGACAATCACCCCGGACCCTGACGATCAACCAGGCTCGAACGGCTTGAGTTGTCAATCGTGTCATGGGCCGGCCGGCCATCACCGGTTGGCCCTGGTCGCCGGACTCCCGAGCGCCGGCATCCTCCGGCTGACCCGCTCCTCGAGCCGGACTCGCTGGCAGACATGTGCCTCTTGCCATCGCGCCGAAGAACCGCTGGATGCCGACGACCCGTTGCGGATCCGCCATCCGGCTTCCGCTCTGGAATTCGCGGCCTGTCGCGAACCGAACGGCCGACCGCTTGATTGCAATCGATGTCATGACCCGCACGACGATGCGCGGATCGGTTCCCGATCCTTCGATGATGCTTGCCTATCCTGTCACGATCGGGAACTCCACCCCACCATTTCATCCGCAATCGAGCGAATCCATCGGAGACGATTGCCCGTCCAGGATCGGGACTATTCGCACTCATGCACTAGTTGCCACATGCCATCTACCTCCGGACCGATCCTGCATAGCACCTATACCGACCATCGGATCCGTTGAGGAGGCGGTCGCTGTTGATGCTGCGGGGCAACGGGCCGACTTAATCATTCCGTCATGATCGGCCAAGCTCGATGAAATTGGCCAAGGATGGTTTGTTTCTGAAACAGCCTCAGCCTAACATAGCATCCGCGAACCCGTTTCCGAGCATCCGCTTGAGGTTTTTTGTCAACATGGTTGGATGTTGAGCTACTGCCTGCAATACCATCTGCTAGCCTAAGCTCATCGTTGTGAACTCCTCTTCCTGTTTGTTTCCTTTCGATCGTTGGTCCTAGACGTTTCGGAGAACGCTCATGCTTCGCTTGCTTGCCCTAACGATTTCGATCGTGCTGGTCTCGGTTGCCAGCGCTTCGGCGACCCCTGTCTCGACGGTCAACTTCCTTACCGAAGGTTCTGGCGATACGACATCGATCAGCATCGACTCGGATGTCGAGATCGCCGGTGAGATCTTCGAGTTCTCGCTCGCGCTGGCCTCCAGCACGGGTGCCGAGACCGAGAGCAATGTGATCACTTTTTCGACCCCGAGCGACTCGGGCGCCGAGTCCGAAGTGTCGCTGGACCTGACCGAGATCTTCGTCGCCGACCCGACCATTGCGCAGCCCGGTCTACCCTTCAGCCCGTTCAGCTACGTCGGCGGTGGGTTCGTTGAGTCGGACACGACCTTCGCCGGGATCGACCTGGTCGCCGGCACCCCGGTCTCGTTCAGCTTCTTCAACGTCCCGACCGACGCGAGCGGCTCGCTGAGCGTTAACGCCGCCTTCGCCTTCGGAATCATTCCCGAACCAGGAACCCTCGTCCTGACCGGCCTCGGCTTGGCGGGTCTCGGCTTGGTCTCCGTCCGCCGCCGCGTCTGATTGACCCGCAATCGGCAACTTGGCCCAAGAGGTCAGGCGACGACCGCTCGATGCTCAATCAAAACCCGGTTGTCTATCGCGCATAACGAACGAGCCACCACGGAGCGATTCCGAGGTGGCTCGTTTTTTTCTCTCCGAAAGCCGTCCGGTTAGCGGGCCGGGACGCTGGTGCAGGGGAGTTTTCGATCGATCCGCTTCATCAAGCTGGTCAGGACACGGCCCGGTCCGATCTCAAAGAAGCTGCCGAAGCCATGCTGGATCATGGCCCGCATCGATTCGTCCCAACGCACGCCTTCCAGGACCTGGCGGACCAGGAGTTGGCGGATCTGCTCGGGATCATCATGGGCCTGAGCATCGACGTTGGAATAAACCGGGATCCTCGGCGGGTTCATCTTGGTCTGCTGGAGGGCTTCCGCCAGTTGCTCGTCGGCCGGCTTCATCAGGGGGCTGTGGAAGGCGCCGGCTACAGAGAGCCGAACGACCCGGCCAGCCCCTAACTTCGTGGCCTCTTCCTCGACGTGCTCGAGCGCTCCGAGATCCCCCGAGACGACGATGTTGCCGGGTCCAAGCAGATTGGCCTTCCAGAGTTGACCGTGCGGTCGGACCGCCTCACAGAGCTGATCGATGGCCGGCTCATCGAGTCCGATGATGCTGGCCATCCCACTCGGTGATGCGATCGCGGCGGCCTGCATGGCCTGACCGCGTCGACGGACTAGGGCCAAGCCGTCCTCGAACCCGATCACGCCGGCAAAAACCAAAGCCGTATACTCGCCGAGACTCAGACCCGCGGCCCCCTCGCAAGACGCGATTTGGTCAGGCTCGCGGTGCTTCAAATCTTCCAAGGCGGCCAGGCTCGTGACGAAGATCGCCGGCTGGCTGACGTCGGTCGCCTCCAAAGCGTCCTCGGGGCCTTCGAAACAGATCTTGGAGAGCTCGAAGCCGAGCAGTTCGTCTGCGCGATCGAATAGATCTCGAGCGGCGGGTCGCTCGTCGTACAACTCGCGACCCATCCCGACCTTCTGAGCCCCCTGACCAGGGAATAGGAACGCCATTTTCGTCATCGTCGAATCCTCCGTGCGACTTCGAGCCTCCCTGAGCGAAACCGATCAGGCCTGGTCTGTCGAGCCCGGGTCCGACTCCGGCGCGAGTCCCTCCGCATCAGAGGGATCGGCAACCTCATGGGGCGTCTCGGCCAGCGCTTGAATGATCCGGTCGTTGACCCGCTGTTCGCCGAGGGTTCCGGCCACACGGATCGCGTTGCGGATCGCACGCGCCCCCGAGGTGCCATGGCAAATCAGGCAGGCGCCCCGGATCCCGAGCAGGGGACCGCCGCCGAACTCCTCATACTCGTAGCGTTGCTTCATCCCCATCAGGTGCTTGAGGATCAACTGGCCGGTCGCCTCGGGAAGCTCCGGCAGGACGGTGGCAAGGTCCTCCCGGAGCATCTGGAAGAGGAACTCGACGGCACCCTCGCCCGCTTTCAGCAGGACATTGCCGACGAACCCCTCACAGACGACCACGCGGGCATGACCTTCGTAGATGTCGCGTCCTTCGACATTGCCGACGAATTGGCTGGCGAACGGACTCTCGAGGAACATGGTGCGGGTCGCCCGAGTCAGCTCGTTGCCCTTGTCGTCTTCGCTGCCGACATTGAGCAGACCGATCCTCGGCTCCAGGACACCGAGGACCTCCTCGGCGTAGATCGCGCCCATGACCCCATATTGGTAGAGGTCTTCGGGCTTAGCGTTCATGTTGGCCCCGACGTCGACGATGGCGATCGGCCCCTGGTGGGACGGGAAGATCGCGGCGATCCCGGGTCGACGGACGCCGGGCAGGTACATCTTGGCGTTGAACAGGCCCGAGGCGACCATTGCGCCTGTATTGCCGGCCGAGACGACCGCATCGGCTTGCCCGGCGGCCATCTGTCCCCAACAAAGGGCGATCGAGTTGTTCCGCTTCCGACGGAGCGCTTCAACCGGCTTCTCGTGCATCCCGATGACGTCGGGGGCGTGAATGATCGGCAGACGGCTGCGATCCGCCTCCGGCAAGCGGGCCAATTCGGCCTCGATCTGCGACTCGACGCCGACCAAGAGAACGGTCAAGCTCGGCTCGTTATGTACCGCTTCGACAGCGCCGGCCACAATCGGGCCGGGCGCGTGATCCCCGCCCATGGCATCCAAGGCAATCCGCATCGACGAACCCGTCTCAGTCTTGATAGGAGCTTTGGAACAATTGTGAATGCAAACCGATCCGAACGGTCTCGTGAAGCCTGAAAGCGAGGACTTCACGAGAGTTCGAAACTATCCGCATCCTAATGTAGGACCCGACGGTGAGCCAGGAAACTGGAAGGATGTCGCTGATCCGATCGTTGGGGTGACCCGATTCTGCTTCTCGTCGGGGTTGGACACGAAGCCCTAAGCAAACCGCAACGGTGAGTCATCTCGACGCTCACGCGCTTCGGCGGGCGTCGGGAGTGGTTGACGCTTCCGTCGATGCACCGGGACCCAGTTCGACGCAGCCGAGCCGATCGGGATGGAGATGGCGGGCGGCGGCATCCCGAACTTGCTCGGCGGTGATCCGCGCAATCCGTTCGGGTCGTTCGCGAGGCTCGTTCAGGTCGCGTCCACATCGCCAGAGGTCATCGAGCATCTCAGCCCGTTGGGCGACGGTCTGAAAGTCGAAGACCCAGGCCCCAGCCAAGTAACGCTGGGCGGCGATCACTTCTTCGTCGGGGAATCGGCCCTCATGGACCAGGGCGATCTGCTCGCGGATGGCACGGAGTGCCTCGACAGTTCGATCGGGATGGGTGCCGAAGGCGATCCGGAAGAGGCCCGGTTCGCGGTCGGCCGTCTCGGTGATCCCACCGCCAATCGCGTAGACTAGGCCCAGCTCATCGCGGACGACCCGGCTGAGCCGGTCAGTGAAGCCAGGCCCACCACCCAGGATTTGGTCGACGATGCTTAAGGCGTCGAAATCCGGATCGTCGCGGCGAATCCCCAGATGACCCAAGACGCACTGGACCTGCTCGTTGGGTTGATCGATCCGCCGATGCTGGGCGCGTCGAGGGGGAATCCGACGGACCGATCGAGTGGGCAGGCTCGACGTCGAAGACCAACCGGCCAAGCTCCGATCCACTGCACGTCGGAGCGCACGGGGCTCGAAGTCGCCGACGATCACCAAGGCCGACCGTTCAGGGACGGCGTGACGCTGATGGTGCGCTCGAACCAGAGCTCGGGTGAGCCGACCGATCCCGGCGGGCGTCCCCCGAGGGTCACGACCATAGGGGTGGCTCCGGCCATAGATCATGTGCCGGAAGAGGACCTCGGCCTGGTAGGCCGGATCGTCCCAGTCGGCCTGCCACTCGGCGATGGTCCGTCGACGGACCCAAGACCAGTGATCGTCCAGCCAGGCCGGTCGGAGGACCAGCGCATTGAGGATCTCGAGGGCTAAGGGTAGCTCCTCGGCCGGGATCCGGATCGAGACGCCAGTTCCGCCGATCTCGATGTAGCCGCCGATGTCCTCCAAGGCGACGGCCAGATCACCACGCGGACCGAACTGAAACCCTTCCTCCAGCATTCGGCCCGTGACATAGGCCAGGCCCGGCTTTTCCTCGAGGAGCACGCCGGCGTCCAGGCAAAGATCCAGGGCCAGAACGCCCGAACCGCCCCGACGCTCGGTGATCAGGGTCAACCCGTTGTCTAGGCGTCTCGAGGTCGGGCAATACCAATCTCGAGTCAACCGAAGCGTTCTCGAGGGACCGAGTCGGGTCTCCGACGATTTCGGATCTTCGGTTCGGATCTCCGGCCAATCGGCGTTCGACTCACGAGCGACCGACTGGGACGTTCGGGGCTGACCAACCAGTCCTCGCGAGGCAGACATCGCGCTTGGTTCAGTTGGCAACGTCGGCGCGACGACGACGCTCGGACCGCTCCTAGGCAGAGACCAGCCGACGATCGCGGAGGACCAGGTTAGGTGTGACGCGACTGCTTCGGCGACCGCATCGGCCCTGACCTCCAAGGCGCGTCGATGCTCGGCCTGCCAATCCCGCCAATCGCCCAAGACGGCGAAATCGCCGAGGCCAGCCGCCAAACCGGCCAGGTCCTCTTGTTCCCAACGCCAGTCGGCCTCCAATCGTCGACGGCTCCGAGTCAACTCTTCAGGAGTCGGTCCACGCTCCGCCAGGTCGGCCAGAACCTCGGTGATCGCGCGATCCAACTCGTCCGTTGAGACGCCGGGGACCGCCTCCAACTGGATCAGGAGTTGGCCGCCGCACCTCGAGGTCTCTTGGTACGCTTCGATCCAGGTGGCCAGTCGCCTCTGCTCGACCACTTCGGACCAAAGTCGCGATCGCCAACCGACCGACAGGATGTCGGCGACAACCTCCCAAGTCGCGCTGGCTGGGTCGCCCGCCCCGACAGTGTGCCAACCCCAGACGGCACGTAGCACCGCATCGTCGCTCTCGTGTCGGAACTCACGACGACCTGAACCAGGACGACCTGAACCAGAACGACGCCGACGGCCTGACGAACCCTTTCTCGAGGTCGCGAACGGGCGGTCCGGAAGCTCATCGACCCGTCCCAAGTCTTGAAAGGCATCTGCCGCTCGGTCCAAGGCCTCCTCGGGATCGAGGTCGCCAACCAGGACCAACACCGAGCCTTCCGGTCGGTAATGACATTGATAGAAACGTTCCAGGTCCGAGGGGCGGATCCGCTCGCGATCTTTGGGCCAGCCCAAGATCGGATGGCCGTAGGGATGATCGGGATAACTGGCCTCTTGATGCTCTTGGATCAGGCGGCCCGCCGGCGAATCCTGATCGCCAGCCCACTCCTCAGCGATGACCCGGCGCTCAGCTTCGACCTCTTCAGGGTCGAAGACGGCGCGGATCATTCGATCCGCTTCGATCTCCAGGGCGATTGGCCACCCGTCCGACGGCGAAGCAAACCAGTAATGCGTGCTGTCACGACCGGTTTCGGCGTTGACATGACCGGCCGCCTCGAAGGCCAGGCGATCGATGGCACCCTTGGGAAACCGCTCGGTCCCCTTAAACAACATATGTTCCAAGTAATGGGCCAAGCCGGTCCGTCCCGATGGCTCGTCGGCCGACCCAACCAGGTAATACAAGTCGCAAACGACCGCCGGTGTCTGGCGACGAGATAGAGCCAGGACCAGCAAGCCATTGTCGAGCCGGCGTTCGTGGACCTCGAGATCGCCCATCCAAGTGGGGACCGGACGATCGTGGCGCCTTCGAGGCATGAGGAGCGGTCTTCCTGAGTCAGGGCCAGGGAAGAAAGGCGTTGGTCGGTCGCTCCGATCGTCGCGGTCCAAGCCGTTCGGGAGTTCAAGATCGTCACCAAGAGCGGCAAATCCCAACGATCACGTCGGCATGATGACCGACCTTGCTGACTCCGTCCGCCCATCGGATTTGACGAGCCGAATCAGTCATCGACGACTCCCCATTCTAGGATTCGCCGACACGGTTCGGCTACAGCATGGTCCATCCACGACCGACACGGGCGGGCTTCGATGACTCGGTTAACCCGACCCCATGGTTTCCTGGAGGAACCCGACGATCGAGGGGATCAGATTCGGCTCTTGGGGCGTCAGGGCAAACCCGTGAGGCTGACCCAGGAACACCTGGAGGTCGTGAGCCACACCGGCCCGAGTCAACGCATCGGAGAACGCCGAGCCCTGCGAGACCGGGACCAACTCGTCCTCGGTCCCATAGATGAGGAGCATCGGAGCGTCATCGGGGCTGACGTGCGTGATCGGCGAGGCCGCATCCGCCCGATCCGGCACTGCCTGGGGCTCATCACCCAGCAGCATCGCGATCGGCGAGCGTGCCAAGCTCGCCTCGTCGAAGAGTCGAACCAAGTCGGTCGGACCGTAGAGGCTGACGACCGCCTGGACCGAGCCACCCGCCTCGGGCAAGACTCCGAGCATGCTGGCCAGGTGCCCACCGGCCGATTCGCCCAAGGCCGCGATCCGGTCCGGATCGGCCCCGATCTGCTCCGCATTGGTGTGGATCCAGCCGACCGCCTCGACGACATCCTCGAACCCTTGCGGCCACGAAGGCGCTCCAGGCTCGGAGAGCGTGTAGTTGACGGCGATCACTTGAAATCCAAACCGGGTCAGCGGAGCCACACGCGGACCAAAAAATTGCTTGTCGCCCGAATTCCAGCCCCCTCCGTGGATCGCCAAGACGACCGGCCAACCGCCATCGGGAACCGGTCCACGCGGCGAGTAGATGTCCAGCGCGAGATCCCGATCCGTCGTGGAGGTCGCTGTGTACTCGACATCGAGAACGACCGCCGGTTGACTCGGAGATCCGTTCGGGTTCACGGGCAAAGCAGGCTCGATCGGCCGCTCCGGTTCGAGCCGGCGATCCGGGACATCGATGTCGGGTCGAAATCGAGGACCATCGATGGGGCGTCGGCTGATCCGATCTCCGAGGAGATCGAGAAGGAATCTTGGTCGCTGTGGTAATTCCCGAAGTCGCTCGACGTCTTGAAGGCGATCTTGTCCTGGACGGCGGAGCCAAGGCCAATCGGAGTTTCGCTCGGGATCACGGTCACGTGCTCGGCTTGGATCCGACTCTTCGAGGATCAACGAGCGGAGGCGGGTCGTGTCGACGAGGGGAACGTCGAGTCCGAGGAACCCAGTCCCGGCATCAAGCAGTTTTCGATCCTCGAGCACCGCGATGTGCGGCTGAAACCGACGTCGTTCCCGGCGATCACGAGTAGCCATGGATTACGAGCCTCGAGGACAGTCGCGGAGATCGTGGCGAAGAGGCCGCGAGGCGATTCCGTTCGGCGGCACGGGGCGCAAACTGAGTCGAGTAGGGGATCGACCTCGGATTCTCCCGCGTTTGGCCCTCATGGCAATCTAACCCTCGAACTCAGGACGAGTCGGTGGGCACGCGGGGCCGATCGTCGCGGATCGGACCGTTCGGCCCGTCGGATCGGTCGGGTTGATCGTGACGCATTGGGGGACGACGCTCTGATATCCTGGATCGCTCGAGCCGAGGATCGTCCCCCATCCACCCCGACGCCGTTGTCCGGAGACCTGCCGAGTCTCCGCCCGTTCGACCCCGGCTGTGGGTGGAGCACCCCAGTCACTCCAACACGTCGTGGAGAGGTTTCTGTGTCGAAGCTGTTGGTCAACCTAGCCGCCCTGATCATCATCCTGGCCGGCGTGCGGGCCTCGCAAGACATCGTCATTCCGTTCCTGTTCGCGATGTTCTTCGCGATCCTGCTCGCCTCGCCGTTCCGCTGGCTCCAGAGTCGGGGCGTGGGGACGCCCATCGCCCTGACCTTGGTCCTGGTGGGCATGTCCGCCGTCACGATCGTTGGTATTTATATGACTGGACGCCCTCTCTTGCAATTCCTCCAGGATCAGGGGCAATTCCAAGAGCGACTCAACAGCCGGTTCGAGGAACTACGTACGTGGATCAAGGATCACGGGATCCCGATCACCTCAATCGATGAGGATGCCGCCCTGCTCCAACCGGATTGGATCTGGCGCCTCTTCGACGACCTCTTGGAAGGGATCTACAGCGCGTTCAGCAACGGGTTGCTGATCCTGATTATCGTAACCTTCGTGCTGCTGGAGGCGGCTGGGTTCCCCCGCAAGATCCGAGCGATGGAGGGAGACTCCGAGCGCTCGCTGGCCGAGTTCGCCACCATCATCCAGAACGTTCGCCGCTACATGGCGATCAAGACCTGGGTGAGCCTGTTGACCGGCGTTACAGTTTATCTCTGGCTGCTTCTCTTTCGAGTCGACGGAGCGATTCTCTGGGCGGTCATGGCGTTCCTGCTGAATTACATCCCGAATGTGGGATCGATTCTGGCGGCGGTGCCGGCCGTCCTGGTCTCCCTGATCTCCGACGGAATCCTCCCCGCGCTTGGGGTGACATTGGGTTACCTGATCGTCAACGGCGTGGTCGGGTACTTAATCGAACCGCGGATGATGGGACGTGGGCTGGGCTTATCGACCCTCGTGGTCATCCTCTCGCTCATCTTTTGGGGTTGGCTCCTCGGCTCTGCCGGGCTCTTGCTCTCGGTCCCGTTGACGATGGTGGTCAAGATCGCCCTGGCCACCAACCCGGAGACCCAATGGATCGCCATCCTGCTCGGAGATGACGACATCCCCGAGTCCACCGAACAATCCTCTGTCGACTTACCAATTGCGGAGACCGACGCGGGGTCTTGATGGCTCCAACGCTTGTCCCCCCAGATGATAACGCTTAGAATTGTCAGTCGACAGAGACCGAATCATCCGCGTGCATCGGATTTGCACTTGAGATCTGTACGAACACCTCGCTTTGAGTGAGGTTTGTCAGATGGTTTGTGAGCCTCGGGTGAATCGGGGGGGGCCCATGTTATGGAAGCGTGTGAACCTGGTCAGGGTGGGAACACAGCAGCCATAAGCATTGCAACCATGTTCCTGGGAGATCCTCCCCGGTTCACCCGAGGCTCACGGCCGTCCTGAAGATGGTCCAACTGGATCGAGGGAGCCGATCCGCATCGAGGCCATCTGATTTCAGGATCCAGATCGGATGAATTCACGATGGCACGAGCCTTAAACGGACCTCGATGCCGAGTGAGATCACCGGGTTGTCGGCTCGAGCGGTGACGGATATCGTGACCTCCGGCACAGTTCGGGGTATCAGCGATCGGTGAAGAACACCCCGATGCCGAACCTGCGACCTTTGAGGAGTCGACGGCTTGGCCAAGAAAGCAGCGGGGCGTGGCGCTTCAGAGATCGAGGAACTTTCGACGTCGGAGTCGCGATCACCTTCGACGAGCGGGCCATCCGCACCGTCGGCCCTCGGTCAGGAGAGTCGGGGGTCCTACACCGTAGTTGCTCGACGCTATCGTCCCCAAAGCTTCGAGGAAGTCCTTGGCCAGGATCATGTCGTTGATGCGCTTCGCCATGCGATCGAACAGCGACGGATCAGCCACGCCTACCTCTTCTGCGGGACGCGGGGTGTGGGTAAGACGTCGCTGGCCCGGATCTTCGCCAAATGCTTGAACTGTCTCCAGGCTGATGGACCGACGACGAAGCCATGCCAAGTCTGCGCCAGTTGTCAAGCGATCTCTCAAGGAGATGGTGACCTGGACGTCCTCGAGATCGACGGGGCCAGTAATAATGGCGTTGAGGCGGTCCGCGATCTCCGGCAAAACGCCGCGCTGCGCCCGAGCCGATCACGGTACAAGATCTATTACATCGACGAAGTCCACATGCTCTCCACTGGCGCATTCAACGCGCTATTGAAGACGCTGGAGGAGCCACCCCCACACGTCAAGTTCGTCTTCGCCACCACTGAGCCGGGCAAGATCCCCGTGACGGTCCTCTCGCGCTGCCAGAGGTTCGACCTCGCCCCGATGCGGACCGAGGTCATTGCCGATCACTTGGGTCGGATCTGTCGGACCGAGTCGATCGAGACCGATCCGGAAGCCTTGCAAGCCTTAGCCCGACGCGCCGGCGGTTCGATGCGCGACGCCCAGTCAGCCCTGGAGCACCTGCTGGCCTCGGGGACCGGTCGGCTCAGCCTGGAGCGTGTGCAGGAAGTCTTAGGCCTCCCTGGCGACGACCTGATCCTGGACCTTCTTCAGGCCATGGCCGCCAACGATCCCGGCGCCGTCCTCCTGCGAACCGACCACGCGATCCGTCAGGGGATCCAGCCGAACGACTTGCTCCTGAGTCTGATCGGTCGACTCCGCGACCTGATGGTCCTCGCCGCCGGTGCCCCAGACAACCTCATCGATGCCGGTCCCAATCTGAATGAGCCATTGCAAACGCTCTCCAAGAGTTGGTCGCTCGACGCCGTGCTGGCGGGCCTTCAGGTGCTCGATGAAGCGCGTGGCCGACTCCGAGGAAGCCCGCACGCGCGAGTCCTCGTCGAGTTGGCCCTGGTTCGGACCGCCCGGCTCGCCCAGCTCCAGGACCTCTCTGACCTGATCGGTGCCCTGACCTCGGCGAAAGACGATCAGTCTCCCGAGACCGCTAGCTCCGAGTCGACCAAGCGTCATGGCTCGACCTCGAGCCGACCCAGCCCCAGCCCGCAAAAAAAAACGGCCGAGCGAACCGCTGAACCTCTGAGCACGTCCGTTTCGGACACCAAGCCTGTCGGACGATTCTCAACGTCATCGAGCGGGATGTCCAAACAGGCCAACTCGGCAAGCGAACCGGACCTCGAACGCGTCCAGGATGTCTGGCCTCTTCTTTTAGAGAGCCTCGAAGGTGAGGCGAGAGCCTGGCTCCAGCACACGTCCCCGCATGCAATTTTCAGGCCAAATACTCTGGTCATCATCCCTAAAGAGGGCTATAGTTGGGTTAGAAGTCTCTGTGAGTCGAATGAGGTCCTTTCGAGGGTGAGTCGATCGTTGGACCGTCTCCTAGAAACTGGTCCCTGGACGATCACATTCGAACCGACCGGTTCGAGAGTGCCACCGGTTGTTGAGTCCGAGGTCTCTTCTGCTCCAACGTCTTCGACGGATCCATCTCGTTCCGACGAACCCGGTTCGGTCTCGACGCTGGAAAACGATCCTCTGATTCGGGAACTCCAGGACCGGTTCCAGGCGCGATTGGTTCGGGCCGAATCCGACTCCGGCGATCGGGATTCCTCGACATCCGACTAATTTCGGAGTAGCCTCGATCGCGGTCGTGTTCGTTCTGATTGAGACCTCCGTATCGTCAAGAAGATGGGTCAGGCGGGGTTCCCGACGCATGACCTCGGCCCAGACATCGACGCGTTGCGTCAAAGATCGCTCGCACGAGGAGTACGGAGATGCTTGGGAATCTGGGCCAGTTGGCCGACCTCTTAAAAAATGCGGGCAAAATCCGGGAGTCAGTCAACGAGTCGCTGGCTCAGATCGAAACCCAGGGCTCGGCGGGCGGAGGCCAGGTGACGGCAAAGGTGAACGGGCGATTTGAAGTCCTGGAACTCCGGATCGATCCGCAGGTGTTTGAGCGTGGTGATCGCGAACTGCTCGAAGATCTGGTCGCGGGTGCCGTCAATCAGGCCTTGCTCAAGGCCAAGGAGCAGGCAGCGCAGTCGTTGGGCTCACTGGCCGGCGGCTTCCCGCTACCCGGGCTGGACGGGATGTTCCCTGGAGGTCCCTTCGGACCGACCGGACCCTCTGGAGAGGCTCCCACGAGCGGGCCACAGGCATCGGGTCCTGGACCGGGATCAAGCACGAGCTGATCCTCGGGGAGACAACGGCGCCACGGGGGCTCGGTCGGGGATCCGATCCAGATTCGGGCGGTCCCGACTTCGACAAATCGTTGTTCCCAACCTCTCGGAGACCAAGGGCATCGATGATCGATTCGGATCCGGCGTTGAACCGGCTGGTGACCGCCTTGGAACGCTTGCCGGGCATCGGCATCAAGACAGCCGAACGTTTGGCGCACCATTTGCTGAAAATTCCGGCCGATGAGGCTCTGAAGTTGGCCGAGGCCATCCGTGAGGTCCGCGATCGGGTCCATTACTGCGTTGAGTGTTTTCACTTGACCGAGTCCGAATCCGAAACCAAGCGCTGTGTGTTCTGTTCCGATCCGAGACGCGACCGATCGATCCTCTGCGTGGTCGAACAGAGCCGCGATCTTTTGGCGTTGGAGGCCTCGGGATCGTTCCGAGGCTTGTATCACGTACTGCTGGGTCGCCTCTCACCCCTGGAAGGAGTTGGGGCCGATCAGTTGACCCTCGCTGCTCTGAAGCGTCGAGTCATCGATCACGATGTTCGCGAGGTAATCCTGGCGACCAATCCGACCTTAGAGGGCGACAGCACCGCGTTGGTCGTTGCCGAACACTTGTCCGAGATCGGTGTGACCCTCACTCGGCTGGCTCGTGGATTGGCCTCAGGCAACACGTTGGAGTTTGCCAACAAAGAGATGCTTTCCGACGCCTTCCAGGGGCGACGGCCTCTCCCTTCCTGAGCGCAGACTGGATCTGGATCGTGCTTTCCCTCGACGTGGTCGGGTTCGCCATCCTCGTACGGGCCTTGGGCCGAAAGTGTTGAGGACGATGCATTTACATACTTCTCAGCAGATGCGGACCGACATGCGGCAACGCATGGCACCGCGGATGATCCAGTCGATGGAGATCCTCGTCTTACCCTTGATGGCCCTCCAGGAGCGGATCGATCAAGAACTGATCGAGAACCCACTGCTGGTTGACCTACGCGAGGACGACGGCGCTGCCGAGGAACCGGTTGAAGCCGAGGCCGATGGAACGAACGAATCGGCCGAAGAGCCCTCAACTGAAGGTGAGGCCGAGTCAGTCGCCTCGCTCGACGGACCGGATCTCGAAGCCGTTCCCGAGGGCGAAGAGCTCTACGACCTCGGTGGACTGCAGATGGACGACTTCGAGTGGGACGATTTCAGCTCCACGCAACGGCTCAGCCGTGATGCCCTGGCCGAGGAGTCCGACCGTAAGCACGATGCCATGCAAAACATGGCGTCCCGGCCCTTGACCCTCCACGACGACTTGGATGATCAGCTCAGCTTCCTCGATCTCGATCCGACTGAACGTGACCTGGCTTCGTTCATCATTCACAATCTCGATGATGCCGGATATCTGCGGATCTCGCTCGACGAGATCGCGCGGGATTTCGAACCGACCGACCCCGACCGAACTGTCACCCGCGAAGACGCGGAGCACGCATTACAGATCGTTCAAGGCTTCGAGCCGCCCGGCGTTGGCGCCCGGTCCACCGCCGAGTGCCTGCTCCTTCAAGTTCGCGACGAGATGCCCCACGCCGATGTGCTCCGGACACTCATCGCCAATCATCTCGACGACCTCCAGAAGAACCGGCTTCCCCTGATCGCGAAGCGGACCGGAATCGCGATCCCGACCATCTACGATGCTTTGGAGCAGCTCCGACGGCTCAACCCCCGACCCGGATCGGCCTACGGCGGCGATGACAATCGCCTCGTCATTCCCGACGTTATCGTCGAGGCCGGTCTCAACGGGGACTATCAGGTCCGGCTGGCCGACGAATACAGCCCGAAGCTCTCGATCTCGAGGCAATATCAGCACCTGCTCAAAAACCGTAAGGCCGACCCCAAGACCCGCGAGTTCCTCAGAGAGAAGCTCCAGTCAGCGCGTTGGTTGATCGAATCGATCGAGCAACGCCGGAGCACATTGCTGAAGGTCTCCGAAGCGATCATCGATCACCAGCGTGCGTTCTTGGACAAGGGCCCCGAATCGATCGAGCCCCTGAAGATGCAGCAGATCGCCGACCGCGTTGGGATTTGTGTCACCACCGTCAGCCGCGCCGTCGACGACAAGTGGGTCCAGACCCCGCGTGGGATCTTCCCGCTCAAGCGATTCTTTGGCGGCGGCACCGTCAACGAGGATGGTGAGGAGATCGCTTGGGACACGATCAAGCTCAAGCTGACCGAGATTATCGCCAAGGAGGACAAGCAGAACCCGCTCAGCGATGAGGAACTTCGAGACGCTCTGCGCGATGAGGGCCTTCCCGTCGCGCGTCGGACCGTGACAAAGTACCGCAAGGCGCTTTGGATCCCCTCCAGCCGAGAACGCAAGCAATATTTATAGTTGCATCACTCGTCGCCGTTGGAAGACACCCAACGTGCGATGCTGTCGACCACCGGCTGTCTGGGCCATCGGCATAGCGAGGTCCGCATCGACTCATGCGGATAGCCACGCCGGGCGTATTCTTCGATCTGTAGGCGATCGGGATCGTCGCACCCAGTGCCGGAATAGACCAACGCTGCTCCTTGCAATATTGTAACGGTAACGTTACAGTTACAAAAGGTGCCTTGTTCATTCCTCCTCGATCTGAGGTCTGATCCCATGTCGCAAGACCGCCTTTTGCGTGGATCACTCGTGGCCAACGCCGTGTTCTCATTCACGAGCGGGGCCCTCCTAACGCTGTTGCCGAGCGTGATCGGGACCCTCATCGAGTTTCCTCATGAGGTCGTGCTCCAAGTGGTCGGACTCAGTTTATTGGCCTATTCTGGAGTGCTGATTTATTTGGCCATCGACTCCAAAGCTTCGATGCAGCTCGCCGTCATCGCGACACTCGCCGATCTCTTTTGGGTCGCCGTAACCTTGGCGATTGCGGCGTTCGCTCCGAGCCTCTTCTCCGCGACCGGCTGGTGGATCGTCGGCGGGGTTGCCGTCATCGTCCTTGGGTTCAGCGTGGCGCAAGCGATCGGGATCGATCGGGCGTTCCGGCACCCGGACTTGCAGAGGAGAGGGTGGTCGCGGGTCTGCATCGAAGTCGAGACCGACACGCCCGCCGACGCCCTTTGGTCAGTCCTCCGGGATGCGGGGACAATTCATCAATATGCTCCGTTCCTATCCAGCTCGACGATCGTCGAGTCATCTGCTTCGGACCTGCCCGTTCGCGAATGTCGCGACCATTGCGGGAGGTGTTGGCGGGAAGCCATCCACATGGACGACGAGCAGATGGTTATGGAGCTGGAATTCCAAGCGGACCGACCCGATTTCCCATTCCCGTTCCGCGAGATGATCGGCGGTTGGCGGGTCGAGTGGCGGGGCGTCGGCTCTCGAGTGCGTGTCTGGTGGGATGTGGTACCGATCTCGCGACCGATCTCGGTGCTCTTACTTCCGGCACTCACCGCAAATGCTCTCCGGACATTCCCGACAGTCATCGCCAACATGAGCAACGCGGCCAACGGCCGAGAGAATGGTTCGGAACCAATCTCTTCCCGACGCGAGCGAAGACCCGTGGGGCTGTGCTGATGAGCCTCGACGATGGTACGAAGGCGCGACCTCCGTCTTATGAAGCGATCCTCAAGGCGGCCGTTACCGAGTACGCCGAGCGCGGCCGGGATGGGGTCCGAATCGAGCAGGTCGCCAAGCGGGCTGGCGTGAACAAGAGCCTGGTCTACCGCCATTTCGAGGATCGCGATGGCCTGTTCCAGGCAGCCCTGGGCGCGGTCTTCGCCGATCGCTTCCGACTGCTCGAAGATCTGCCGGACGACCTCTCTGAGCTGTTTGACGTTTGGGTCGGGCGATTTGTTGAGAATCCACTCTTCTCGCGAATCGTGTTGCGTGAGGCGATTGAGCAGCCTGACGACGAGCCGCTTCACGCGAAGCTCCGAAGCGATTACTACGCCCACCAGGTCGAGTCATTAACGGAGTTTCAGGCTCGAGGGCTGCTCCCGAAGGACGCCGACCTACCGTGCCTGTTCCTCATGCTGACGGCGATCCTCGCCTTCCCTTTCCTCTTGCCGCAGATCACGAGACTCGTGACCGGGACGAGCCCCAGCACCCCTGAGTTTGCCGACCGCTGGAGACGTTTGTTCGAGTCGCTCCTCGAGGGCTGGAAGGCGGAGGAGGCCGGATGAATCGATCGTTTCCCGAATCGCCTCGCTCTCGGACGCGCCTTCGCTCGGCGAGTCTCAGATCATGGAACCCGATCAGCCCGAGTCATGTGTCAACTTACCCCGGCCGGCCCGATCGGCCGACATTGGTCTTCGTGCACGGGGTCTACCACGGTGCTTGGGCGTTCGAAGACTTCCAACGACCGTTCAACGCGGCTGGCCATCCTGTGGCGCTCGTCGATCTGCGCGGCCACCGAGGTGAACATCGATTGACGCCTCAGAGCGACGTGGGGTACGCCGACTACGTGGAAGACACCCAACGCGCACTCGACCGGATCCCAGGACAGAAGGTCCTCATCGGGCACTCATTAGGGGGCCTCTTGGCGATTTCCCTGGCGACCCGGTCGGACCTCAACGCGAACGTGATCATCGCCGCCCCGCTGCCCGAAGTGATCCGCAGGAAACAGTGGAGACTGCTCCTCGAGTTCCCTTTCCAGACCGCGCGATATCTCGCGACCGGCGATGCCTCGGTGCTCTATCACGATGAACAGTTCATCGACCGCTACTTTTTCTCCAGACACACGCCCGGACCGATCAAAGCGCATGCAAACGCACGGATCCGAGAGCAGCACGAGCCGAGCCGACTCTTCCGCGAGATCGTCGGACTCCAGCTTCGTCCGACTCCAAGTCGACTCCCGACGCTCATCGTGCTCGGCGCAGAGGACCCTACCGTCACTCCGAGTGTTGGGGAAGCACTCGGTAAGCTGACCGGTGGAAGGGTCGTGGTCATCCCGGAAGCCGGGCACGACCTCATGCTCGAGTCGTCGTCCTCCATCGCGGTCGACACGATTATGCGATGGATGGATCAGATCCGGTTTTCTCCAAAGTCGACCTGCTTCGATCGGTGATCGCCCCCGTCGCCCAAAGACACAGACATAGCAATATTTCGAGCTTCTAGGTAACTTTAACACGTTCTACGACTATCAAATCATGCGAGCTCTCTCGGACTCTCACAACTCAGAATGCTGTGGTCGCGCTAAGCCGTCCGCGAACTACCGACGGGACCGTCGCCGTTGGATGAAAGACGACGTGACGGGTCCAGACCAGGGGCAGGACTCGAGGCGGCCGGGGTGGAGTCCGGCCAAATCTCAGCCGAATCCGGGCCTCCGAGCAGCAAGAGCCGCTGCGCGCTGATCTTGGGGCCGAGTTCCTCGAGGATCGAGAGGAGGACGCTGAGCCGCTCGAAATCCCAAGTCGGTTTGTCCGTTAATTGGCGGAGACGCCGAAGGAGGATCGTGGTGAGCGGGTCCAATTCTGGTTCATGCGGCTCAACTGCGGACGACGCTCCTGCGGAGGCGGAACTGAGCTCCCGATCTCGGGGATTGGGTGTCTCTTGCGACGCATCCACATCCTGGCGGTCGTCGGCCAGATAATCGAGGGAAACGTCGAGCGCGCGGGCCAACCTCAAGGCGTTGGTCAAGCGGGGGACCGAGCCTTGCTTGAGGATTCTCGAGATCTCCGAGTCACTGACGCCTGAGAGCCGTGCCAGACGCTGCTGGTTCCATCCCCGTCGTCGCATGTTGTGCTGGAGCTTGTCGCTGAGACGCGTGATCTCATCCACTTCGGCCGCCATACCATCGCTCCGTCCATCGATATGAGGGGAGCGTTCACGGCACCTCCCGCCGTGGATCTCGGATCGTCCGCTCCCGCGCGGGAGCGATCATAACCGAAATGCGGAACCGGGACGAGACCGCTCTCCCCGAACCGCAACTTTCCGAAGCTCGGCCCGGAACCGGGGCCAACATGCCGGCGCTTGCCGATGATCCGCTGACGTGTGGCCAGGGTCAATTGGAGCGACGAATGACCAGATGCGCAAGTTCGCGGAGCCGGTCGCGATCGGCCGACGAATCGAGGATGGCGAGGTCATCGACGGCCGAACGGATCAGATCTCCGGCGACCTGCCAGGCATAATCGAGGGCTCCCGACTCCTCCAGGACGCTGCGGAGATGCTCGCGTGTCGACTCGGATGTCGGGGCCGCGGCGAGAACCGCTCGGACCGACTGAACGGCGGGACCCGGTCCGTTCCGGAGCAACCAGATCAACGGGAGGGTCAGCTTCTGTTGGGCCACGTCGGTCCCCAAGCTCTTGCCGGTCTGCTGCTCCTCACCCCAAATGTCCAGCACATCATCGGCGATCTGGAAGGCGATCCCGATCTTGCGGCCATAGCCTTCCAGGGCCAACTCGGTCGAGCGGTCCGCGCCGGCGTAGTGAGCCCCGAGCTTGCATGAGACGGCCACCAGCTCGGCGGTCTTCCCCGCGATGATCTCCATGTACTGGTCTTCGGTCAGGTCGAGGTTCCCTTGATGATGGATCTGAATCATCTCGCCTTCGCAGACGAGGTTAGTGGCGTGACCGATCCATCGACAGGCCCGGGTGCTCTCGAGTGAGGCGGCCAGATGGAAGGCATGGGTGAACAGGTAGTCGCCCAGCAGGACGGCGGTCTGGCTTCCCCAACGTGAGTTGACCGTCTCCAGGTGCCGACGGACATCGGCCTCATCGAGGATGTCGTCGTGCACGAGCGTAGCGGTGTGAATCATTTCGACGACGGCGGCCAGGGTCGCATGGGCCGGCCGGATCCCGCCACAAGCCCGCGCTGAGAGCAGAACCAATGCAGGACGGAGACGTTTGCCACCGAAGGCCACGGCGTGGTCGACCAGGTCTTGAACAAACCGCGAACGGCTTCCAAGCTCACGAGCGAAGACCGCCTCAGCTTGAGCCAGGTCTTCACGAATCACCTCGTAGAGCCGGACGAGGCCTTGAGGCTGACGAATCGGATTTTGTAGCGATGTGGTCACGTTCAAGAATCCTTCGACAGCCTTTTTGGGAAAGCGAGGGACCGAAACAGGTCGAGCGATCGGTATTTCAGGTTCGAGGACGATTTTTGGCACGAGATGACCATTCTCTTGAACAGCCCTCGGGACACCCGGACCCAATCCAAGAGGAACAGCGGCTCGTCATGGCTCGGACCGTTCGAAATCGCCGTGGACGCCACCGGACTTCCGTTCTAGCCGGACATCGGTGATTCGCATTGTCCGATCGATCGCCTTCGCCATGTCGTAGACGGTCAGGGCGGCGACCGTGACCGCAGTCAGAGCCTCCATCTCGACGCCGGTGCGGCCGACGGTCCGGACGGTGGCCTCGAGGTGGAGGGCTTCGTCGCCAGACGGCTGGATCTGGAGTTCAACCGCATCGAGCCTGATCGGGTGACACAAAGGAATCAGGTCCCCGGTCCGCTTCGACGCCATGATCCCGGCCAGCCGCGCAACCTCGAAGACATCTCCTTTAGCCAAGCGGCGATCACAGATCACCCGCAAGGTCTCGGGGCGCATCAAAACCTTCGCCGAGGCCAGAGCGGTCCGGAGCGTCTCCGGCTTCTCCGAGACATCGACCATTCGGCTTTGACCACGCGCATCGAAGTGGGTCAACGGATCCATTGAGTCGGCCTGCCAAAACCTTCAGTCCGAACTGAAACCACCCACATTCTAGGGATCCGCGACCACTTGGCCAGAAAAATCCGCCGATTCGTTGGCCCAAAGCCCGGCCAGCCAGCGTCCTTGGCACGATCGCACGATCGTGGCGGGTTGCTCGGCGATCCGAGGCCGGATGGAATCGGGCCAGTAGGCCGGTCGACGATAGACCAACAGCCAGTCAGCCGACTCCCAATTGTTCTCCGGGACGAACTCGACCGAGCGGTTGGCCAAGGCACGCGTCCGGATCGCCTCAGGCTGACCTGGCCAGAGCGTCGGCACCAGCGCCACCTGCTGACCCGGC
Source organism: uncultured Planctomycetia bacterium (assembly GCA_964609385.1). GTDB lineage: Bacteria > Planctomycetota > Planctomycetia > Isosphaerales > Isosphaeraceae > CAZSSM01. The sequence goes on along the minus strand of CAZSSM010000029.1, from coordinate 28,102 downwards.
TCGACCCGGTGCGACAGCTCGTCGAGCAACTGGGGATCGAGCGCCACACCCCAGTAGTCTGACTCCAAGCCCGAGTCGATCGCCCCCCGTGTCCCGCCGATCAGCTCATTGTAATAGCAGAGCCCATGAGGATGAGTGCTCCAGAGACCCACGACCGGACTCAAGACAACCAATCCCAAACCGAGTCGCGCGATGGTCCGTTGAATTGGTCGTCCCACGCTGAGACGTCCGATAACGTCCCAGAGGCCCTGAGCCCCGAGGCCGGCCACGATCGCCAATCCCGCGAATGTGTGCTGGAAAAGCCTTGTGTTGTCATAGACCGGCAGCGATGTGCTGAAGAGGACCAGGAAGATTCCCGTCGCCCCAAGGCACATCAACGCCAAAGGCGATTCTCGACGTCTCCACCAACCGAAGGCGACTCCCGAGACGATCAAAGCGCACGTCCCCAACGGTAATGCCAGACTGAGATGAACCCATGGGTAATGCCAAGGGACCTCGACGTCCGGGTAAATCACGCCGAAGTAGAGCGTCTGAAGCGAGAGTCGCTCGGTGCCGGTTCCAACATAATCGCCGAGCCGTTGAAGCGTCTCCGACCAGAGCCAAGGCCATCCCAGCCCATAAACGAGCAACGCGACCAAGAGCCAGAGCGCGCATGCTGTTGTCGCTCGGAGGACGCCCCGGATCGAGAGGCTGAACCAGAGCAGGGCGGTCGTACCAACGATCGGGATGAGGAACCAGGCCTGAATCTTGGTCAATAGAGCCAAGCCGAAGACGATGCCGGCCCCCATCATCGCCCAAAATGGCCTAGGGGGTCGCAAGGCTCGTTCGGCGGTCACTAAAGACCAGGTCCAGAACAAGGCGAGGAAGGTTTCCAAGGCGCCGAAGTGGGCGTGCGCGAAGGCGCGGGGCATCGTCAACAAAGCCAAGCCCGCGACCAAGCCCGCGACCCGACCGTATCGTCGACCCGAGGCCTGAGCGACCAGCCCGACGAGCGCGGCAAAGCAGATCGCCGGCGCCAACCGGGCTGGGATCAACTGAGGATAGTCGTAGTACCGGCCGGCCGGAACGAGCGGCGTGGCCATGGTGCCCAACCCAAGCAGCCAACGGCCCAGCGGCGGATGCTCGGCGTTGTCGCGGAAGGTCCGTGTGACCGTCGAAGGCTCGAAAAACCCCAAACCTTGGGTCAATAGAGTCTGAACATATCGCTGGCCGGGCAGGATATCGAGCGGCTCGTCACAAGTAATGCCTGGATCGTCGAGCGTCGCGATGACCAGAACGCCCGCCAAACACCCCAAGAACAGGCTCTGGACCCGAATGGTGCGGAGAGTCCGCGCGGATTCGTCGGCATTCGACGTTGAAGATGGGCCGGAATCATTCATCGGTGGGCCAGTCCGTTGGGGCCGACGTCGCTTCGCAAGTCGTCTGGGTCCGAGTGGACGTTCGTCGACATCGACCTGAAGGCTCGAACGAGGGTTGAGGCGATCATAAGCCAAGCGTCGCAGATCGGACACGCGATTTCGAAAGGCTCCGTCTCATCGTCCCCACGCCGATCAAGCAACCAGAGTGGAGTTCTGTGGTCCTTACCCATGACAAACGGCCCCGGCGAACTCCTCAAAGGGAGATCAACGGGGCCGTTGCGGATTCTTTAGAGCTCGGCCGCCATATTCGGCCGGTTCCGGCGCGAACGACTTCGACACGCCACGAATTGACCCGGTCGAATCGGAACGATCCCGGAGACGGGATCGGCGTCGGACTCGATCAGGCGTCGCCGGTTTTCTTCTCCGAGATCATTCGCTTAATGCGCTCGCCGAGCAATTGGGGATCGAACGGCTTGCGAAATGCGTCGTCGAATCCCAAGGCGAACGTCTCATCGCCGGGCTCGTCGCTGGTCAGGGCGATCAGGATCGTCCGAGCATGGTCCTCGTTGCGTCGGAGGTTCTGAGCGATCTGCCCGGCATCGATCCGGCCAATCGCCAGGTCGATGACGATGCAGTCGGGGTGGAAGCTCTCAGCACGAATGCCAGCCTCAAAGCCCGAGGAGGCCGATTCGATCTGGAATTGGTCTCCGTCGCCGAGCTGCTCACGGATCTGCTCGAGCATTCTCGCCTCGGCACCGACGACCAGGACCTTGCTGTAAACCTCGGCCTCCAGTTCGCCCAGGGGCATGTTGTTTTCTTTGAGGAACCGCAGGAGGTGTTCGCGAGGGATCCGTCGGTCCTGCGAACCCGGGATGCGGTAGCCGCGCAGTTTGCCCGTGTCGAACCACTTGCTGACGGTCCGCGGGGCCACTCGGCAAATCTTGGCGACCTGCCCGGTGGTGAATACTTTTCTCATGATTCGTATGAACTCCCCTGGTACGGGATCGACACGACGCCGCATGGAATGTCCCCGTTCGTGATCGGCCTGCCCTTCCGATCACCTCCGGTCCCACGTCGTCAAGGTCGACATGCCCGAAAGACCTGCCTTTGTCCTGGGTGTAGGCCTCGAAGGGCTGTCCACGGTCGCCACGACCGCCGCAGCCGATTCGGACTCCCCGTCGTCTCGCGACGACACGACGGATTGGCCGAGGTCACCTCGAGGAGAGCCCGCGCCACCTGCCCTGGTTGCGCGACTCGTGGTCGACCCGAGGCATTGCGGCCCGAGGTCGCCCTTTGCAAGCGCCGATCGCATGGCTCCGCCTCGGGCAAGCCCGACCATCGCGTGAGTCGATCCCGACCCGGATGCGAGGCCAGTCAAGCCGCCTGGGAGCTCCCGGCCCATTGGGAACACCGGTCCCACCGGTGTTGATTCCCGATTCACGGCCGACGGAGACCATCCCGCGACGTTGGCAATCTGATCGTCAGGACTATTTATCAGGTCTACGCGGGGTAGGACTTTACTCGCGGATGGAGTCGATGCCCGCACTCGCCGGGTCACAACGATCTCCGGGGATCAGTCAATCGGGGTCATCGCGTCGATGTAACCCATAACGATCACTCGGCTTCGGGTGATCGCCCGGATCGCAGATCGCGGCTGATCCGGGCTTCCATCGTGCTTCGAATCGACCGAACTCAAGGCGCTTATCGATCGTCCCGGGCGAAAGGATTCCAGCGGCGGAAGAACGAAAACGGACCCTTGCGATCAGACGAGAAAAGGCCGACCGGCTGAACCTGTCGATCGGTTTTCAGCTCCATATCGGTCGAGCGGGTCGTGTCGACTCCCATGACCAAGGCTCGGATGTAGTCTTCATCCGGTTCGGGGCGGGCATCAAAGACCAGCGGACCCTCCAAGTTCTGTTGGCGGGAAGCCTCGACGAGGATTCCAACGACTTCCTGATAGCCTGCGCCCAGCTTGAAGAGGCTCTGGAGGACCGCGATGAGGTCGTCGGGCACCTCATCACGGAGGTCCTCCTGGCCGTCACCGCTGCGTTCGATCCGGCTCACCTGGACGATCGGGTTGCCGATATTGGCGTTGACCAAGATCGGCCCCGCGCCACCGAGGACGGCCGGTCGGAGCAGTTTCTGTCCGGACCGGAACAGGACGATCTCGCGACGCTTCTTCGTCGAGACGTGGACCATCGGCGGGCCATCAGAGGGGACCACGTGCAGCGAGAACGAGGCGATCCGCGAGTTATGTGGCGACTCACCGTTCAAGTTGAGCAGGCTCGCGACCTCGGACTCGGTGTACATCGAATAGGCGGCCAATCCCTGAAGAGCCTGTCGACGTCGACGCTCGGTATCGGAGATCTGGGTCCGACTCTGGAGCGGAACGTGACCTAGGTAGGCGTTCAACGGGTCCTGGATCCGTAAGGCCTCGAAGGCACCGAAGCGGACTTCGGGCTCCGGCACAGACATGAGATCTTGGAGCTGTCGGGTGGCTGCCGGAGTCTCCGAAGCGGCCAGCGCGGCCAAGGCATGGGCGCGGAACTGCGGTTGATTGCGGACCGCTTCGGCCAGGATCGGAGCTCCTGAGGGGTCGTCGAGGTAGGCCAAGGCTTCGGCCGAGAAGTAGCGGACCTGAGCGTTCGAACTCTGCAGACCGGTCTGAAGCGCGGGCAGGGAATAGCGCCCCAGGGCCTCCAGTCGCAACGCCGAGACCGCCGCAGTCGTCGGGTCGAGCAGTTCGCTGCCCCACTTCTGCAGTTGCCGACGCATCACTTCTGGCGAGTTCGCGAGCGGGAGCAGCTTGATGACCTGCCCGAATCGGATTTGATTTTGCCGGTACTTGCTGGGCACCTCGAGGACCAGCGACTCATCGCGCTTGGCCTCAGCCGCACCACCCGAGCGGATCCGCCCATCGGTCCGCTCGCTCTTGAACCGACGGGCGACAACCTCTTCGATGAACCGGACGCTCCGATAACCGCGGTTGCCCTCCTTGACCCGGAGCCAGAGCGGGAACTCGGACAAAGCGCGGGCGCCACCAGGGATCCAACCCACGTTTGGGTTCTCGGGATCGATCAGGATCGGCCCTCCGCCGATGGCCACGGTCTTACCCTCGTGAGCGTAGCCGCTGGCCACCAGCGTCTCCGCTAACCGGGTTTCCAGCAACCAACCGCCCCGCAAGCTGGTCGACGCATCCGCATTGACCAGTTCGACGGACAGGTCGAGCGGCTCATGCTTCGAGACCCCGACGGGAACTCCGGAACGGACGACCACCATAGCCGTCGACTTGGAGGCCAGGATCTCGTCCGAGTCGCGGACGCCGGCCTTCCTCATTCGGTCCAGAAGCATGTTGCGATCACTGGTGATCGCTGGGTCGTTGCCGGTCCGGTCGAGATTGATGACCAGACCAATCCCCTCGACCCGGACGCTCCGGTTACGCACGATCGTCACGAGTTCGGAGAGTGTGCGATTGAGGACCGCGTCGGGATCGGTCTTACGCGGGCTGAAAAGACCCTGCGCGGAGGCGCGGGGGATCAAGGGATCGGTTGGCAGCAATGCCCCGATCGTTCCGATCGACCAGGCCGCCAGACCTATAGCGATCGCGCGGGCCGAAACCGACCCCGTGCCGCTCCATCGCATCGAACGCCTCCTGCGTCTCGGATGACCACCCAGTTCGTCGTGACCAACGAGCCGTCCGGATCGCCTAGGCGATCGCGATCGGCCGGTCATGACGCACGGACAGTTCTCCGCGGACCCGAGCCCCGTGTCGAATCGAGCCTAGACGTCGCCTCCTGCGTGTCCGGACCCGCTCTGGAGCTGGGCGTCTCGTGACAAGTCGGGCGAAAGCTAAAGCGCGACCTGCGGATCGTCAAGTCCGTGTCTCGAAAAATTGAAGCGTTCGACAACGACGACGACTACAAGGCCCCATGAGTCGTTCGTGGTCTCGTCTCGCCCGATCGGCTGACCTATGGCAGAGTGCGTCGCCTTGGAGTCTCTGTCTCTCCGCTGCACGGGATTGGTTGGTCCACTCTCCCTCGATCAAGGTTCCACCGATGGCATCTTCGTTCGACTCGGTCGTCCGGCCCTTGTTGGGACTCATCGTCTGGGGAGCTTGCGAATCCGGGATCGGTCGGCCGACACGTGCCTTCGAGGCTTCGGATGACGGACAGGGTTGGTCGGTCGGGCGACCCTACCTCCTTGAAGCGGACCCACACGGTGGAGATTGGGTCTTACCCGCGTGCTCAAGGGCCTTGCCAGTCCTGATGATCGTGAGTCGGCTCGACGATCCCGACCTCATCGATCAGAGGGAGCGCCGTCTTTGTTCTGCCACGCATCACTGGACGATCCGATCGCGGTCGGCCCCCGGAGTCACGACGACCAAGCCGACTCCATTGCAAGCAACCCCGATCCGCGACGTCCCGGTTCGACCGTTCGTCCGCCTCAATACGACGCCTCCGAATCGGAACCCGCCTCCATCGCGACGGACGTTCTCCCTTCGCGTCCGGCATGGCGACCCGTCCAGCCCGAGCAATTACCGCACGATCCACAGCGAACTGGTCGGACATGGTCGACGCGTGCAGGTCTATGCCGATCGAATCGACCGATCCGGCCTGGATCGCGATTGGATCGCTCAAGTCATCTCGACGGTCGACAACGACATCGAGACGCATCTGGTTGGCCGTTGGGGCCGAGCCCTCGACGTTGATGGGGACGGACGGCTCACGGTTCTGGCGACGCGTTGGCTCAATCGGATGGGTAGCGGGCGGTATCGGGTCGACGGCTTCGTGCGAGCCGCCGACTTCGATCGCCGGATCGCCTCGCCGCTGGGCAATCGTTGCGACCTGATCACCTTGAATCCGGATATGTCCGCCGGAGACTATCTGCGAACCGTCCTGGTTCACGAATACGCCCATGCGGTCAACGCCTCGGCCAAACTCATGGGCGTCGACCCATCGAGGCCGAACGAGGGCGCATCGGAGGTCGCCTGGCTCGACGAGGCGATCGCGCATGTGACCGAGGATCTGGTCGGAGCGACGCGGGCCAATCTGGACTATCGGGTCGCGGCCTTTCTGAACGATCCGAGTCGTTTCGCGCTCCGAGTGCCTGACTATTATGAAGCGGGCTTTTTTCGAAGCGCCGGCCACCGAGGGGCCACCTATCTGTTTCTTCGTTGGTGCGTCGATCGCTTCGGCCTGGAGTTGGTCGATCGGCTAATCCTGAGCCAAGACGTCGGAACGGCGAACTTGGAGGCATCCACGGGCTCGTCGTTCGAGACTTTGTTTCGGCTCTGGAGCTTGGCCCTCTTCTTCGATGGTTATCGGCCCGACGATGAGCCGGAAGGCTGCTTCCCGTCTTGGGACCTCCGCGATGCCGAAGCCGCTTGGCCGCTGGCCGGACCTCAACTCCTCGAGGTCCAGCCCGGGGCCGACTTGACGATCCCTTGGGTCCCCTCGGCGCCTCGGTTTCTCCTGATCAGGACCCGGGCCGATACCCCGACCCGGATCAAGCTCATTGATGAAGCACAAGGGGGCGATGTCCAAGGATCGCTCCAGGTCACGGCGGTCGCGCTTCCCTATGATCCCCAGCCGCTTCGCCTCCGAGTTCGGCAGCTCGGCCGAGCCCTTGACTCCGACTCGATCTCCTCGAGCAGGCCCACGACTCGGGTGACGATCCGACTTCAGCCCGAACGGGCCGTCGGTCCGCTACGCCTGATCCTCAGCTCGACGCGTCCGAGTCCAAGACAACCCGATCCGTTCTGGACCACCCTCGACGGAGCCTTCGATGCGGCTCGAGGTCGACGGACCTTTGCTTGGCAACGTGAACCATCGCAGCTCGAAGCTGATGGGACGTCGGAACCTCTTCGATACTCGACCCTCGGACCTGAGGGATCGCCTCCCCTGATCAAAGCCGTCGGTGTCGATTCCGAAGGATATCGGATCACCGCATGGACGACGCTGGAATGATCCGGCAGCCCAGTCGATTCACCTGAGAAGCTGTCCAGGCGGCATCATGAATCCGAAGTCGACGACCGACCCGATCCAATCGTTTCGATCGGAACGATGGAGCCCAACGATTAGGAATCGCGTCCTGTTCGTTCGAGGATGTCCTAAGTTGAAGATGTCCCGGACCGCATGCGTCGGTCGTGTCGTCGAGTCTGAACCAGACGGTTGGTTGCAGACTCGCCACTTGGACGGGGCGGAATGGGGCGCGTGGCGATCGACGGTCGACCATTTCCCAATGGTCGTAACCAGAGCGATTCGGCACGACGTGGCCGGACGATGACCCGAGTTCTTGGACCGATCCGACGGGGCTCACACATGTCGTGGAAGATGGAGTTCGAGGAAGGGACATCCCTCGTCTGCACCGCCGAGTTCGTCAGCTATCCCGAGGGCTCCAAGATCACCGGCCGGATGGCTCGGCGGTTTCGGATCGGCGAACGGGTCTCCTACCTAGCTGCCTTCCGCAATCCGAACCTCATGGGCACGCCGTTGGAATGGCTCTTCCGGTTCCGAGCCGACGATGCCCTGGTTTATGCGGCCTCGACAATGTATTTCACCAACGTCGCGCAGTGGGACGATCTGGTCGCGTTCTTCAGCCAATCAGACAGCTCTGAGTCGTTGGAGGCGCTGAACCAAGTCTGAGTCGGCCGAGCTTATCGCTGTCCCTTGGGTCGTTACGGTTGAGCGTCTCGGTTGCAACGGCCCGCAGATCGGTTAGCCTTGGTCCCCTGGGAGCGTCGCGAGGGAGTCGGCGACGGATCGACCCGCGACGGCCCGGACCCGATCGGGAAGGCCGACCGCGATGCGCCGAATCCTCTTGAGCTGGCTGATCTGCCTGCTCGGACCGACTTCAGGGACCGAACGCCTCGGGCAAGCTGGTACTCCCGATCCCGATCCACGACCCGATCCGACCGTCCGGGCCGTCGATCCATCCACCCCGAAGTCGCCGAATATCGTTGTGATCTTCACCGACGATCAGGGGTACGGTGACCTTTCGTGTCAGGGCCATCCGACGATCCGGACCCCGTTTCTGGATCGGATGGCCGCGGAGGGGATGCGGTTCACTCAGTTCTATTCGGCGGCGTCCGTCTGCACGCCCAGCCGAGCCGGACTGCTGACCGGGCGTCTACCGATCCGTTCGGGAATGTGCAGCGACTCGCGCCGCGTGCTCTTTCCCGACTCCTCAGGAGGCTTGCCCGCCGTCGAGATCACGATGGCCGAGGCCTTGAGTGAGATCGGCTATCAAACCTATTGCATCGGCAAATGGCACCTGGGTCACCTTCCAGCCTATCTGCCGACCCGTAACGGCTTCGATGAATACTTCGGGATCCCATACAGCAACGACATGTTCAACAAGCGACGGGGTGATCCACCAGTCCCCTTAATGCGCGGGCTCCGGATCGTCGAGCAACCGGTCGATCAGACGACCCTCACCCCACGCTATACCGACGAGGCCGTCGCGATCATCCGTCGGCATGCCGACCCCAACGCCGATCCGTTCTTCATCTACTTACCCCACACCTTCCCGCACATCCCCCTGTTCGCGAGCGAGGAGGCCCGAGGCACCAGCGCTCGAGGGCTCTACGGCGACGTCATCGAGGAGATCGATACATCGGTCGGCCGGATTCTCGAGACGCTCCGACAGACCGGGCTGGCCGAGAGAACCATGGTCGTCTTTACCAGCGACAACGGCCCTTGGCTGACTCAAGACCAGCGTGGCGGGACCGCCGGCCTTCTTCGGGGCGGTAAGGGGAGCACCTGGGAGGGCGGGATGCGGGAGCCGGGCCTCTTCTGGTGGCCCGGCACGATCCCGGCCGGTCGGATCGCTCACGAACTCGGCGCGACGCTCGACCTAATGCCCACCGCCTTGGCCTTGTCTGGCGCCGACCTGCCCAAGGATCGGATTTACGATGGCGTCGACCTCTCGCCGGTCCTTCACGGACAAACCGTTGGTCGCGCCGAGGGACCGCGTCAAGAGATGCCGTTCTATCGGGGTGAGCGACTCTTCGCCTATCGCGTCGGCCCTTGGAAGCTCCATCTCCAGACGCAGGCCGGCTATCGTCAACGCCAAGCCGAGGCCCACGACCCGCCCCAACTCTATCACCTGGAGCATGACCCCTCGGAGAAGTACGACCTCGCTGAGAAACACCCTGAGGTCGTTCGAGAGATCCTTCAGACCATCGAGCGTCATCGGCAATCGATCATCAAAGGTCGCACCCAGCTATGACCTTCTCGAACGCTCCGACCTCCTCGCTTGGGGACGGCTTGAACGAGGCGGACATTGACGCGATCGTCACCCGACGACTCCAAGCCGACCGCCAGTCGCTGCTCGACCTCAGCCTCCGCAACCCGCTACTGAACTACCGGGCGCGGACTCGGAGTCTCCGGATCGTCGGTGAGGACGCGGGTCCGATCTATCAGCGCTTGGTCCTCGAGCACCGGCCGATGGCATTCTTGCCCAGGCCTGAGGTCGAGTCCGAACCGACGCCGGAGTCGGAGTCCGCTACCGAGTCCGAAGCTCCCTCCGATCTCGGATCCCAACCCACTCCCGAACCGGATGACCCGGCCGCATCGTCCCACTCTCCCGAACCGACTCGTTCCGACAGCAGCCAAGGCGATCCCCCGAACGAGTCCGACGATGTCCCCAGAGGAGAGGCTTCTTCAGACGATCCGGTCCTTGAGCCGTCTCATGAATCGGCCCAGGATTCCGAGACCACGGAGGGATCCCTGACATCGGGCATCGACCTGTCCAAGTCACCAAGGGATTCGCACGACCTGGACGTATCCCTGCAGGTTGAGCCACCTCAAGCTGATATTGAGGAGATCCAAACAACCGAGGACCACCCTGCCGATGTAACCCCAGGTTCTTCGGCAACCACGTCTGATGGGGCGAACGATCTCGAAGGCGAACTCGACGGGACGGGTCCGGTCCTCGAAGACCCTCCATCCTCAGCCAGAATCAACACGGCATCGGCTGACCTATCAAGCGGCCAGCCTCTCGATGTGGATCAACAGGATTCGAACCTCCAGACAAGCCTCGAGTCCGAGGTCTTGCAACGTGTCTTGCGCACGCTCCACACGACCGCTCGGACGGCCATCGAAGAGCAGGGGGTCAACACGCTCTACCTGGCCCTCGGCTTGCTGCACTGGAGCGATCCCGACTCGCGTCGCGAGGACCTTCAGGCCCCGTTGATCCTGATCCCGGTCGAACTCCGACGCCGTGATGCCTCGCGACGGTTCCGCCTCCGATATGCCGAGACCGAGCTCGGCGAGAACCTCTCGCTGGCCACCAAGCTGGGGCGCGCCTTCGGCATCGACTGGCCGAGCCTGCCCGAGTCGATCGAAGAACTCGATCCGCACGAGTATTTCGATCGAATCGAGACGTGCTTGCCGACCGATCAACCCGGCTGGCGGGTCGACCGCGACGCGATCACGCTCGACGTCTTCTCCTTCAGCAAGTTCCTGATGTATGCCGACCTGGATCCGGAGTCCTGGTCCTCAGCCGCCCCCGCGACCCGGCACCCGATCCTTCGCGCCCTCTTGGGAACGGGATTCGCACCCGACCCCGAGCCAATCGATGAAGAGGGCGATCTGGAACCCTGGCTCGACCCGGAGCAGACCCATCAGGTGCTTGACGCCGACTCATCGCAGAGCTTGGCTATCCAGGACGCGCTCCGAGGTCGGAACTTGGTCATCCAGGGTCCTCCGGGCACCGGCAAGTCGCAGACGATCGTCAACCTGGTCGCCGAAGCCGTCGCTCGGGGCAAGACCGTGCTCTTCGTCGCCGAAAAGCTGGCCGCTTTGCAAGTGGTCCGTTCGCGACTCGATGCGATCGGCCTGGGCGAACTGGCCCTGGAGCTACACAGCCAGAAGATGCGTCGCAAGGCCGTCTTGGACGACCTTCGGAACACCTTGGACCTGGGTCGCCCTCGACTCGACGGTCAGATCGCTGATGACCAGGCGCTCTGGACCGAGCACCGTGATCGCCTCCGATACGCCTGCGAGGCCGTCAACCACCCTTGGGGATCCACCGAGACGTCCCCTTTCGAGGCCTTGGGACGACTCTTGGAACAGGGCCGACGACTCCGGACCAACGACGGACCCGACCTACCTCCCATCGACGTCTCGACGATGAGCGAATGGACTCGTCGGGACCGGATGCGCAAACGCACGATCGCCGGCAACCTCCAGAAGTATTTGACTCAGATCGGAGTCCCGCGCGACCATCCGTTTTGGGGGAGCGGTCGAGCCGATGTCCTGATGCCCAGCGAGCGCGGTGCGTTGGCGGCAGCTTTGCAATCGGCGCGACTGGCCACCGAGACGCTCCGCGAGGCTGTCGGCCGGCTGTCCTCCGCCTTGGCGTTGGATCCACCGACGAATCGACAGGGGCTCCGCGACCTTTTCCGTGCTGCCGGGCACGGGCTCAAGGCCGGAGCCTGGCGGAGCCTGGACGTGGCCGATCGCGACTGGCTGGACCGCGCCGACGCCCTCGACGAGCTGATCCGGGCCGGTCGTCAACACGCCCTGATCCTCCAGGAGTGCGAGGCGACCCTCATGCCCGAAGCCTGGAAGACCCCGGTCCTGGGCATCCGTCGCGACCTCAACGCTGAAGGCCGCTCCTGGCATCGGTTTTTCTCAGGCCGCTACCGCGAGGCGACCCGGCAACTGGCCGGGCTCTGTCGAGGCCCCCTCCCTCGAGGACTCGACGAGCGACTCGCCCTGCTCGACGCCATCCGCGAGGTTCAGCGTCTCGACGAGGTCATCCAAGGCGAACAGGAACTGGCCGATCGCCTCTGGAAGGCCGCACCCCCTTGGCGTGGCGTCCGCTCGGACTGGGAGCGCATGGCCGCTCAGCGCGACGAGTTGGCCGCTCTCCACAAAGACTTTCGCGAAGGGCGTATCGATCCCGCCTTGATCGGGCGGATCGATCGGGTTCTGCCCCTCGAAGAGCTGACGACCCGAATCGACGACCTCAAGGCCGCTCAACTGGCGCATACCAAGGCCTGGTCCGACCTGGAGACGTTGCTCCGCTGGGACGACATGGCTGTCGCATTCGGCGATCGCCCCTTCGCATCGGTCCCGTTCGACGACCAGCTCGACCGGCTCGACCGCTGCGAGGAGAGCCTCGACGCGTTCCAAGACTGGGTCGGCTACGTTCGACTGGCCGAGGAAGCGCGTGTCGAGGGGCTCGAGCCGCTGGTCCAGCTCGCCGAGTCGTGGCCCGAAGCGGCCGAGCATCTCCTCGACGTGCTCGATCAAGCCTGGCACGAGTTCATCGTCCGCGAAGCCAATCAGGAACGGGCCGGTCTGGCCGACCTGGGCCTCGATCCGATCGTCGAGCAGTTCAACGAACTGGACCGACGCGTCATCACGCACAACCGTTCCCGGCTCGCGCAACGGCACTGGCAGCGGATGCCGCGCGGTGGAGGACTGGGCCAACTCGGTGAGCTTCGTCGCGAATTCGAGAAGAAGTCCCGACACTGGCCGATCCGGAAGCTGGTTGCGCGGACCGGTCATGCCATTCAGGCGATCAAGCCGGTCTGGATGATGAGCCCGTTGTCCGTCGCCCAATATCTCCCCCCAGACGGTGTCCGCTTCGACCTGGTCGTTTTCGACGAGGCCAGCCAGGTCCGGCCCGTCGACGCCTTCGGCGCCCTGCTCCGAGGCGACCAGGCCATTGTTGTTGGCGACAGCAAACAGCTCCCGCCCAGCGACTTCTTCCAGCGGATCGACCACGACCTGTCCGACGAGCCCGACGATGCGCAGGGCGTCCCGGCCTCCAGCGACGTCGAGAGCATCCTCAGCCTCTTCCAGAGTCAAGGAGCTTCAGAGCGGATGCTCCGCTGGCATTACCGGAGCCGACACGAGTCCCTGATCCAGGTCTCCAACCAGGTCTTCTATGACGATCGGCTGGTCGTCTTCCCGAGCCCCGACGCCTCACGCGAGCGGCTTGGCCTGATCCTCCGCCATCATCCCGAGACGGTCTATCAGCGCGGGGGATCGCGGACCAATCCCGAGGAGGCACACTTGGTCGCCGAGGCGGTGATGCGGTTCGCCGGCCAGCAAGAAGCGCGAACGCCCTCGGATCGCTGGACCCTCGGTGTGGCCGCCTTCAGCACCGCCCAACGCCAGGCCATCGAGGACGCCCTGGAAGAACTCCGACGCGCCGACCCTCGTCGTGAACCTTTCTTTCAGGACGAAGGTCTCGAGCCGTTTTTCATCAAGAACCTTGAGAACGTTCAAGGCGACGAGCGCGATGTGATCTTTGTGAGCCTCGGATATGGCCGCGACGAGCAAGGGCGGATCGCCTTGAACTTCGGACCGGTCAACCTTCCCGGCGGTGAGCGTCGGCTCAACGTCCTCTTCACCCGCGCCCGGCAGCGCTGTGAGGTCTTCACCAACCTCCGCGCCTCCGAGATCGACCGGGGTCGGACCAGCTCTCGAGGGGTCGCCGCCCTCATCCGATTCCTCGAGCAAACCGAGGCCGGCCTCCAGCAGAGTCAAGAATACGGTATCCGAGCAGACCGTAACGCCCCTGGCGAAGAAAGTCATGAACGCGAACAAGCCCTCGACGTCCATGCGAACGGCCGCTCCACAATTCAGATCCCACCGATGATCCTTGAGATCGCCCAGACCTTGGAGGAAGCCGGGCTTCGGATCGATGCTGGCGTCGGAGGTTCAGGTCAGCGGATCGACCTGGCCGTCGAGGATCCCGAACAGCCCGGTCGCTACAGGCTGGCCATCGAGTCCGATGGTCCCAGCTACGCCGCCGCACGAACCGTCCGCGACCGTGACCGGCTCCGGCCCGAGGTTCTCCGGCGCCTCGGTTGGCATTGGATCCGCGTTCGGGGTTTCGCCTGGTTCCGTGACCCGATCGCTCAACGCGAACGGATCCTCAACGCCCTCGCCCAGGCGATCGAGGAGTCGCTCCCGGTCGAACCCAACGAGCCGTCCGAGACCGAGTCGCCCGGAGAAACAAGCGACGTTCGGACCGAACCCGTTCCCGAGGTCCGGACCGCATCTCGATCGGAGAACCGACCGACCCGCCAGGGCTTGACGACCCACGCAAATGTCGACGTCGGAGAGTCGGTCATTCGATACCCGGTCGCGCGGCCTCAGACCCGACTCGACGGCAAGCCGATCGATCGGATCACGCTCCGCAAGCGGACCGGCTGGATCCGCCAGGTCGTCGAGATCGAATCCCCGGTCCACGTCCGTGAGGTCCTCCGACGCCTCACCGAGGCCCTGGGCTACAAACGGACCAGTGCGAAGGTCCAAGGGGTCCTACAGGAGGCGATCGACGAGGCCGTCCGGCGTGATCTGGTGATCCGTCGCGGCGAGTTCCTCTGGATGCCCGGCCGGCAACCCCTCGTGCTCCGTGACCGCTCGGAGTTGCCAGCCTACTCGAGGCGCTGGGAGCTGGTCGCCCCCGAAGAACAAGAGCATGCCGTACTCGCTTTGGTCGAACGGTCCTTCGGGATTGAGCCCGATCAGGTCGCCTCGGCAGTGGCCAAGACCCTCGGGTTCGGACGCGTCAACGATGCGATCCGCAAAGTCGTCGCCGACCGGATCGACGACTTACTGTCACGCGGACGGCTCCAGCGACGGGGGCCGCACCTGGTTCTGGCCGAACCCGAGGCCGAATCCGCGAACGACGATCGCCAGTCGCCCCCTTCGGCTTCGACCACACCCTCAACCGAATCCCCGAACCCGACGCTTGGAGAGACCACATGATGAACTGCGTCGACAAACTCCAACTCCATCGATGCCGACCTCGAACCCGATCAACGACCGATTCGATCTGGGTCTGCCTCGTCGTCTCGTTGACGATCGCCACACTCCCCGTTCAAGCTCAAACTCCTCTGCCGGAGCATCCCAAGGGCTATGTCGCCCACCCCGCCAGAGAGCCGATCGTCGTCGATGGTAAGCTCGATGACTCGGCCTGGGCCGAAGCGGCCTGGACCGACACGTTCGTCGACATCGAAGGCGACCTCAAGCCTTTACCCCGCTTCCAGACCCGCGCCAAGATGACCTGGGATGACCGACATCTCTACTTCGCCGCCGAACTCATCGAGCCGCATATCTGGGCAACACTTACTGAGCACGATTCGGTCATTTTTCGAGACAACGACTTCGAGGTCTTCATCGACCCCGATGGCGACCGACATCAGTATTATGAGTTTGAGATCAATGCTCTGAACACCAGCTGGGATCTCCGGCTCGTCAAACCCTATCGTGACGGCGGCCCTGCGCTTAACAATTGGGAGATCCCGGGGCTCAAGACGGCCATCGATATTCAAGGGACCCTCAACGATCCCAGCGATCTCGACGACCGCTGGACCGTCGAGATCGCCATGCCCTGGGATGTCCTGGCCGAGTTCACCGAACAGCCGTGCCCGCCTCGTGACGGGGACACCTGGCGGATCAACTTCTCGAGGGTCGAATGGCGACACTTGGTCGTCAATGGGGACTATACCAAGGTTCCCAACGTCCGCGAGGATAACTGGGTCTGGTCCCCACAAGGCGTCATCGACATGCATCGTCCCGAAACTTGGGGCTATGTCCAGTTCTCGAAGGTTCCGCCAGGGACCGTCGACTTCGTCCGAGATCCTGCCTGGGCCGCCAAGATGGTCCTCCGCAACGTCTACGAGGCCCAGCGCCGCTTCCGGCAAGCCAATGAACGCTGGGCCGGCTCGCTCGAGGAACTCGATTTGACCCTCCCTGAGGTCGAGGGGCTCGGCCCTGTCGAGATCACCATCGACGACGACACGTACGTCATCTCCGTGCCCCGGACCACCGACGATAGCTCGATCGAGACGTGGTCGATCCGCTCCGACGGACTCTTGACGTCCCGTCCTTGATCGACACTCGCTCAACCGAGTTTCGCGACCAGTTCGAGCAGGGTCCGGCAGACCAAGCCGGCGTAGGTTCCCAGAACGTACCCGGCCACGGCCAGCAGGACCCCGACCGGAGCCAACGCGGGATGGAATGCCGCGGCGAGGATCGGCGCCGAGGCCGCCCCGCCAACGTTCGCCTTCGAACCGACCGCCAGGAAGAAGATCGGCGCTTTGAGCCAACGACGGACCAACAAGAGCGTTCCGGCGTGGAAGGCCATCCAGATCGCCGCAACGATCGAGAGGCTAGGCGCCTCCAGGACCCGATCGAACTCCGCATGTGCCCCGATCGTCGTGACTAACAGATACAGGAAGACCGACCCGATCGCACCCGCGCCGGCCCCGTCAAGCTTGCGAAGCGGCGTGAACGAGATGGCCAGGCCGAGGGTGGTCACGAGAACCACCGTCCAGGTAAAGGCGTTCAGGATGCTCGCCAAGCCGGGTAACCACGCCTCCAATTCGGTGCCTAATCGGGTCGCCACGACCGTTCCCCCAACCGCCAAGACGAGGATCGTGAGCAGGTCCGGCAATGAGGTCGGTCGCGCAACATCCTTCTGGAACCCCTCGACCCGCCGACGGACCTCATCGATCCGTGAACGGTCGGCGCCGATCCCCTCGTCCAAAGCGCGTTCGCGGCCCGCGAAGAAGAGCAGGGCGGCCATCCAAATGTTGGCGATCGCCACGTCGATGACGACCATGAGACCGATCAGCGATCCCGAAGCCTCTGCGCTGGCACCGATCGCCAAGAAGTTGGCCCCTCCGCCGATCCAGCTCCCACTCAGCGCGGCCAGTCCACGCCAGCCGTCCTCGGGCATGGCGAACTGGAAGCTCCAACCCGTTAACGATGCCAACGGCGCCTCCAGCATCTGCAAGAGTGGGCCGAGACCGAAGTTGTAGATCAACAGCGCTAACGGGCCACCCAAGACAATCGTCGCCGTCGCGGTCAGGAACAGGATCAGGACCGTCGGTCCGAGCCGGAGAATCGCCGGGATATCAACCGACATCGTCAATAGGATGAGGCTGGCCGGGAGCAGCCAGGTCTTGGCAAAGTCGTAGATCTCTGAGTCGCGCGGCAGGATGTACACCCCGCGCGTATCGCCGACCGGAAACGGGATATTGGTCAAGGCCGCCGGCACGAAGTAGGCGAAGATCAACAGTGGCACGATCTTGAAGAGCCGATCGCCCCAAGGCTGGCTTCGGACTGCGAAGAGCAAGGCCAGCAGCCCCATGAGCACGGCCAACACCGCCATCGGCTGATCGATCAGGATATGTGGGGGAAGCGGTGCCGGCTCGGCATTCATGATCGGTTTCCTGTCTCAACGCTCGGGCGGGTTGATCGTCGAAGCCCCCATGATGCGCCATCGAGTTGCTCGAGTCGCCTCAAAAAAACGAAGGAAGCCCCGACCGGAAAACCGGCCAGGGCTCCACAGTTGACGTCGGGCTTTGGGCGTGGCGCCGATCCTCCCCGGTTCCGAGAGGATCGACGTCAAGCGCTCGGGATCAGTGCGATTGCGGGCTGACGACCGGGAACGATTGGCTGCTGGCGATCGGGTCGGCCACGACGACCGGATCGCAGACCACCGGGACCTTGACGCAGACCTCGACGGGGACCTGGCGGTAGGTGGTTTCGGACACGCAGACCGTCTTGTGGTCGACGACCTGTCGCGTGACCGTCACCGGTCGGCAGACGGTTCGGGTCTCGGGGATCTGGCGAGCGACCGTATAGGGCTCGCAGCGGAACCGGGTCTCGTTGACGTACTCGGTGGTGCAGACCGGGACGTTCCGGACACAGGTCTGCGGGACCATCTCGGTGACGTTGTAGGGTACCTTACGCGTCTGGGTCTCGCAGACCATCCGGACCGAGGTGACGGGCACCTGGCGGAATTGGGTCTCGCAGACGTTTCGAGTGACCGTGTAGGGCACTTGGCGATGTCGGGTCTCGCAAATCATCCGAGTGACGGTGTAGGGCACCTGCTTGGTGATCGTCTGCGGGATCATCTCGGTGATCGTCTGCGGGACCTGTCGGACCCGAGTCTGCGAGACGAAGGTGGTCACCGGCACGGGCACCTGCTTGGTGATCGTCTGCGGGACCAGCTTGGTGACCGTCACCGGCACCTGACGGGGAACCGTCTTGGTCACCATCCGGGTGACCGGCACCGGAACCTGACGGACAGCCGTCTGCGGAACCTGCTTGGTGACCGTGTAGGGAACCTGGCGGTAGCGAGTCTCGCAGACCGTCCGGGTGGTGGTGAAGGGAACCTGTCGAGTCCGTTGCTGCGGAACCATCCGGGTCACAGGAACCGGGACCTGTTCCTGGATCGTCCTGGCAACCATCCGCGTGACAGGGACCGGCACCTGGCGGACGACCTCGCGGGGGACCATGACGGTCGTGGTGTAGGGGACCTGACGCGTGATCGTCTGCGGGATGACTCGCTGGACGGTGTAGGGCACTTGGCGAACCACGGTCCGCGGAACCATGATGGTCTCACTGATGTTCTCGACGACCTGGGTCGGCTGATAACAGGTCCTCGTGACGATCCGGTCGGGGCAGGTGATCGTGCAACCGAACAGGCAGAGGCTCTTGCCCGGCATGCAGAACTGCTGCTTGGTCTGGGTCCCGACAGTCCGGACGCACTGGCGGACGCGGGTCTGCGGCTCGCAAATGGTCTGACAAACGGTCCGGTAGGCGGTCTCGCTAACGGTCTGACAGACGGTCTGGGTGACGGTCCGGTATCGCGTCTGTTGGACCGGCTCGCAGACGACCGAGCGAACCGTCTTCAATTGGGTCTCGCAAACCGGCTGGTGGACCACCCGCGAACGGGTCTGCATGACCGTTTCGGTCACCGGAACGTTGACCGTGAAGGTCTCGGTCCGGAGTGAGGTCTGAGTGACCGGCCGGTTGACCGTGTACGCCTCTTGGCGATAGGCCGTCGCATTGACGGTGACCATCTTGGTGTAGGTCTGGGCCTGCATGACGGTCTGCTGGACGGGGACCTGAACCGATTGATGCACGGTCCGATACTGTGTGACCGGGACAGACCGCATGACCGTCTGAGTCTGCGGCTTGAGCACGGTCCGGGTGACCGGAACCTTGACAACCTCGGAGACCGGCCGCATGACCGTCTTCTGGACCGGTCGGTTGACTGTCACCGGAACGGTCCGGAAGGCCGTCTGGGTGATTGGCCGCTGGACGGTATAGGGCTCGGTCCGATAACGGGTCTCGACGACAGGCCGGTTGACCGTGTACGGCTGATTGACCAAGCGGGTCTCTTGGATCGGACGTTGCACGGTGTAGGGCACGTCACGGTAGAGGGTCCGCGTCACCGGGCGCTGCACGGTGTAGGTCTGCGGAACCAGTTGGGTCCGGGTCACCGGCCGTTGCACGGTGTAGGGGACCTGGCGGTAGCGAGTCTCGTGGATCGTCCGGGTCGTGGTGATCGTCTGCGGCTGCATGACGGTCTGGGTCACGTTGCGGACATTGGCGACCGTCACCGGCCTCATCACCGTCTGAGGGACGGTCTGGAGAATCGTCTGGCGCTGAACTTGATATTGGACCGCGGGAGCCGGTGAGCACAGGCCGGAGGGGAAGAGATGGAACAACCCTCCGGCATGGGCCGGCGCGATTCCAAAGAGGAACGTGGCGGTGACGACGCTGAGGACGAAACGCAAGCGGTTCATGGGACTCGGATGCTCCCTGGGAATGCCCTGGCCATACCTTGGCGACTGCTGATCCAGCCGAGCATCCTGCTGGCTACGCGATGGTCACGATGTGATCTCTACAACGGGTATCGGCGAGCCCGTTTACCCTCTTGACTAAGCCTCGTATTTTTCCAAGACTTCCAATCCATTCCAGGCCAAGCATACAATGCAAACTATCGAGTCTACGATTTCCCTCTGGTCAAGCAGAACACCGCAAACCGGAAGCTGACCGCAGAACGAACCACCTGCCGGAACCACCAGGTTTGGCCGACCGAACCTTGGACCCCGATCGGCCCGGCCGATAGCCTGGATTCGAGGGGAGGGTTCGGCTGATTCGGTTCGGTCGCGATGCCGCCCCTTGCGACAGGTTGAGGGGAGGCTCCGACATGACAGTCCTGGATATGTTCCGGCTCGAGGGCAAAGTTGCATTGATCACCGGCGGTGCACGAGGCTTGGGTCGGGTGATGGCCCAAGCGTTGGCCGAAGCCGGCGCGGCGGTCGCCTTGACCTCTCGACAAGCCGAGCACGCCGAGCGAGCCGCCCTCGAGATCGCAGAGGGCACCGGGACGCGCACCCTCGGCCTGGCCGCAGATGTCGTACAACCAGAACAGGTCGACACCCTCGTCGACCAGACGCTCAAACACTTCAATACTGTCGACATTCTCATCAACAATGCAGGGATCAATATCCGTGCGCCCATCGCCGACCTTTCGATCGACGACTGGAATCAAGTCATCGATATCAACTTGAAAGGTCCTTGGCTTTGCTGTCGAGCGTTAGCCCCGATCTTCCAGCAAAAGCAGTCCGGACGAGTCATCAATGTCTCCAGCATGCTCGGCGAAGTCGGTCTGGCCGATCGAACGCCGTACTGCTCCAGCAAGGGGGGGCTCAGCCTAATGACCCGGACGCTGGCGTTGGAGTGGGCTCCTTGGAACGTCAACGTCAACGCGCTTTGCCCGGGTCCTTTCGCAACCGAGATCAACCAACCGCTGCTTAGTGACCCCGACCGGAGCGCGGCCATCGTCTCAAAGATCCCCTTGGGGCGCTGGGGTGAGCCCGCCGAGATCGGGCCAGCTACCGTCTTCCTGGCCAGTGACGCCTCCCGATTTGTCACCGGCACTTGCCTGTTCATCGATGGCGGCTTCACCGCCCAGTAAGAAACCGAACCTCATCGCTGTGTGAAAAGGGCGATCGTCGAGGACGAATCGTCGAACTTCGAGGCGGCTCCATGTGTCCCACCGGCGTGCTGACCGAGCCGGCCCGATGTTGAGGCCCGGCCGTCGGCGCATTGGCCCTCCTCACGCTCGCAAACCCAACCTCCAAGGAGCACCCCAGGCGATGCCGAACCCGGCCCCGATCACGGTCGCCTCCGACGACCCCAGCGCCGACGAGATCCCGCTCGGATTCCAAGCCACCAGCTTCAAGACCGGCATCAAGCCGTCCGGTTTGTCCGACCTCGCCCTCATCCGGAGCGAGCGGCCCTGCCGGGCCGTCGGGCTCTTCACCACCAACCGGCTGGCCGCTGCGCCCGTGATCGCCTCGCGTCGACGCCTGCCCTCCGAGTCGGTCCGCGGCCTCGTGATCAACGCCGGCAACGCCAACGCTGCCACAGGTCCCAAAGGACTCGAAGACTCCGAAGCGACTGCCAAAACCTATGCCGATTTGCTCGGATGCGAGAGTGGCCAAGTGCTTGTCGCTTCAACGGGAATTATTGGTGTCCCGTTGCCGATCGATCGCCTGCTCTCGGGGATCATGGAGGCCTATCCAACCCTGACCTCTAAGCCGTTCGGGTTCCTCGGGGCGGCCGACGCCATCATGACCACCGATACTCGGATCAAGGTGAAGTGTCGGTCCCTGACCCTCGGCGACGGCCGGACCGTCCGGATCCTGGGGATCGCTAAGGGGGCCGCCATGATCGCACCCCAGATGGCCACGATGCTCGGCTTCCTGTTGACCGACGCCGACATGCCTCTCGAACTCCTCAACCCCGCGCTCCGTCGCGCCGTCGATCGCTCGTTCCACCGGATTTCGGTCGAGGGGCACCGGAGCACCAATGACGCGGTGATCCTGCTCGCCAACGGTGCATCGGCGACCCTCGAGGTTCCAGAAGACCGCGAGCGGTTCGCGCAAGCTCTGGAAGAGGTCTGCATCGACCTGGCCCGAATGATCCCCGACGACGGGGAAGGCGCTTCTCACCTGATCGAGATCGGCGTCCGCAACGCCCGTAATGAGGCGCAGGCCGAGCGAATCGCGCGGGCGATCGCCGAGAGCCCGCTCGTCAAAACCGCCATCGCGGGCAACGATCCCAATTGGGGTCGGATCATCTCGGCGGCCGGATATGCCGACGATGCCTTCGATCCCGAACGCGCCCGACTCACCCTCAACGATGTCCCGATCTTCCAACGGGGCGTTCCTTCCCACTTCGATCCCGAGACGCTCAGCCGCTCCTTGGCTGCCCAACGCCTCGTTCGGATCGACCTCGATCTCGAGCCCGACCACCCAAGCCCGAGACACTGCCGATTCTGGACCTGCGATCTCACCACCGAATACGTGAGAATTAACTCCGAATACACAACTTAGCGTGTATCGTATTGACCTCCCAGGAATTTTTACTTTGATCGGCCCCACGATTCAATCCAGTCGGGGACCGGTCTTCGGCCGCAATGAACTGACCGATCGCCGATCAATTCGGGCGATCGACCGCGAACAACTCCCCCTCGTGAGTCCAACGGCTCTATCATCAGATTGGTCTCAAAGTGTTCGAAATGATCGTCTCGAGATCCTCCAAAAGCCACAAATTCAGTTTCTTTCCCCAGGCCATGATTCGATACCTTGACTTACTGGATTGAATTCTCCCATGAGCCGCTCTGATTCGGAATTTCGACGATGGCTTCACCGAATCGTCGACGACTATCAGCCCCGCAGAGACCCCGCTTCGGTCGAGCCGTTGCTCATCGCATCCGATCAGCTCTTTGAAATGGGTGAACTCTTCGCGAGTAACCTCATCAAGGCGCTGGCCAAGAGACGCATCGCCAAGACTTGCGTCGTCGTGCCGTACGAAGGACTGTATGATCCGTGGTTTCATTCGAAATCGATCGATCCGTTGGTCGAGCTGTATTTATCTCCCGAGGAGCTGCTCAAACCCTCGTCGCGGATCGTTCCTTTACTCCAGGATCCCAAAGTACCCTAGGCGGTAACCTTCCGGAAATGGGGCGAGTCCAATTCGTGGCGAACAGGACTTGGGGAGGAGCCGACCCTCCGAGATCTGACCGATGTTCCCTGGGCCCGACATCTCGAATCGCTCGCGATCGGATCCGGCTGGTCGTCCGACGACTTCACCTACTTCGCGGAGGCCGAGACCTGGAACGCACTCCGTGCTTTCGCCGTCGAGAGGAGGTCTCCCCTGCAGAGAACGCTGGGGCCATGTCAAGCCGAAGCGGCGATCGAGTCGTTGTCCCGGTCCCGGAGGCTGGGCAACCTCACGACTCTTTATCTAAGAGACTTCCAGTCATCGTCGCTCGATTCCGAGTCTGTAATCGAACCCTTGATTGAAGCCCCCATCCTGAGGAACCTGTCCGCCCTCAATTCGGTTATAACATCACTAGGTGATGAGGGAGCGCAGGCGATCAGCAGTGCTGAGGCCCTCTCGAGGCTCACCCAACTGCGTTTGAGTTCCTGCAAGCTTGGAAACCATGGCGTCGAGATGCTAGCCCGATCGTCAATTTTGGCCGATCTGTCGACCCTCCACCTCATGGATTTTGGGATCGGCTCGATCGGGCTCCGAGCGATCGCCAACTCCGCAATCTTGAGCAACCTGACCCACCTCGGCTTCAACGGACTCGGACTCGATCTCGACGCGATTGAGGACCTAATTCATTCCCCGATCGCCACGGGGCTGGAGAACTTGAATCTCGGATGGAACTTCGACGGTCGACCCGGGATCGGTGATCAAGCGGCGAGGATTATCGCCCGCTCTAAGAACCTCGATGGTCTTCGGTGCCTCGACCTGTCGTATAACGGGATCAGTTCCGAAGGAGCCAAGGCCCTCTCCGAATCACTTCATCTCAATCAACTGGACACCCTCAATCTGTCTGGCAACCCACTCGGGCTTGAGGGAATCCTGATATTGGCCCGGTCACCGATGGGAAGACAACCCCGAGACCTTGCGATCAGATTCGATTGTTTAGAGGACATCGAACTGGAAAACCTTCGCTCTGCCATCGCCGAATGGGAACAGTCCACGAAGCTCGAGGGACTGTTTCTCAGCGGCTCGGTCATTCCAAAAACCGCCCAGTCGCTCCAAGAGCCCGGATCCCAGATCCGGGTCAGCAATTCGGTAGTGTTTTGGTAAGGCGGAATCCCCAATCGTCGACGACTTTCCCTGCGGGATTGACGTTGAATTCGTCCTTCCATGCTATAACTCCTAGTTCTTTGCAATCCATCGGCTTGCGTCCGGCCTCGCGGCTGAACAGGGAACTTCCTGTGTATCCAGCGCGATCGGACCAATGGCCCATCATCACTCCCTGCCTTCTTGCCCTTTCGAAGAGAGGGCGTTCGACGTATGAGTCGCGCGGACCCGGAGTATCGACATTGGCTGGCGCGAATCGTCGAGGATCACCGGTCGCAGGCGAATCGTGGGACGTCCGAGACGCTGCTATTGGCTTCGTATCAGCTCTTTGAACTCGGCGAACTCTTCGCCAGCGCGCTGCTGAAGAGCGCGGTCGAGGGCAAGGCCCCGGTACGCCGGCGGCGGACGACCGACAGCCGCCACGACTTCCCTCGCTACCCGAATCTAGTCGTGGGCCTGGAGGTGACCCGCCCCGATCACGTCTGGATCGCTGATATCACGTATGTCCGGCTCCGCGAGGAGTTCGTCTACCTGGCGGTCGTCATGGACGTGTTCACCCACCGGGTCCGGGGCTGGGTGCTGGGCCGCGGCCTCGACTAGGGGCTCACCCTGGCGGCCCTGCGACGGGCGATGCGGACGGGCCGCTGGCCCGAGGTCCACCATTCAAACCAGGGGGTGCAATACGCCGCCACGTCCTACACCGACCTGCTGGCCGGCCGCGGCGTGGCGATCAGCATGGCGGCCGTCGGCAAGCCGGAGGAGAACGGCTTCGCCGAACGGCTGATGCGAACGATCAAGGAGGAGGAAGTGGATCTGACCGATTATCGAGACTTCGCCGATGCGTACGGCCAGCTAGGTCGTTTCCTCGACGACGTGTACAACCGGAAGCGGATCCACTCGGCGCTCGGCTACCTGACGCCGGCGCGATTGGGTTCGCCGTCCCGCCGAAGATTCCGAGCCCGGCAACGAATAGGCCTTATGAGACTTTAGCAAAATGGGAGGAGCCCGATGCCCGAGCGGTCGAAACGTCGCTGGTTCCGCGTGATCCTGATCGCGATCGGCCTCCTGATCGTTGGGGGGTACCTCCTCCAGGAACCGATCTTCTTCACGTTCCTCTACAAGGGCACGAGGGCGGACTGGGAACTCCAACAGATTCGCCATGAGTATGCACAACGTCAGTGGTCGCTCCACGATTTGCGTCGGTCGGCGGCATCGGATCTCGAACTCGACACCGCCGAAGAACGGCTCGCCACTTGGCAGAGGGAGGCTCGCGAGCGTTGTCTGCGGATCGCCGAGGAGAACCCGGGCACGTCTGCGGAGGCGGCCGGCCTGCTCTTCGTCGCAGATCGCTGGCCGGAGTCCGTCGAGGGACAATCCACTTATGACAGGCTTCTGCATCTTGCCTCGGACGCCGACATCGGTGTTTGGGCCAGAGCCCTAGATGAGGTCCGGGCCTCGAACACGGACATTGAGCGTTGGCGTCCGTTTGTGGCCCGCCTGATCGGTCGCGTTGAGGAGCAGCCCGGCCACCCCGACGCGGCGCTGCTTACATGCCAGGCGGGCAATCTCGTCGCCCCCGATGAGGACGCCGAGTCCGCTCCGGCGGAATTCGAAGCGATCGCCGATCTGATCAGGGAGCATTATGCGGCGAGCCCGGACATCTTCAACTTCTGCGAGCAGGTGGGCGGCCTCCCTCTGGGGAATGCCCCCGGCTGGGGGTGTCCGTTCGAGCCGCACCTACGCTCCATCCTCAAGGTGAACGAAGACCGGTTCGTCCGCAGTTCGGCGAAGTTGGCCCTCGCCTCGGTCGTCCGGGCCGGTGGCATCGAGCGTCAGCCGGAGGCGCGACGACTCTTCGAGGAGTTCCTGGCCGAGTTCGACGGGAAGACCACCTATCCCGCACAGAGCATCGAGCAGATGCACCGGAGTACGGCCGAGCGGATCTTAGACACCATCCGGACACACGGCCTGGGGGTGCCGGTTCCCGAGACCGTCGGCGTCGACCTCGACGGCCGGCCCATTGCGCTGGCGGACTATCGCGGCAAGGTCGTCCTGATTACCTTCTGGGCGACGTGGTGCTACCCCTGCATGAAGGCGATCCCGCACGAGAAGGAGCTGCTCGAACACTTCGGGCCCGAGCAGTTCGCGATCGTCGGCGTCAACGCGGACGAGGACCCCGCTATCGCCAGGGAGGCTGTCGCGGAGCACGGCGTGCCGTGGCGATCGTTCCGGGTCAGGAGGGACGATGGGACCTCCATCGCGGATGACTGGCACATCGCGGGCTACCCGACCCTTTATCTGATCGATGCCGAGGGCGTCATCGCGGGCACCTGGCTGGGGATGCCACCCCAGATCGAACTCGAACAAGCGATCGGGAGATTGATCGGGGACCCTGGTAGACAAGATGAATCGCCTTCTGGTGCCACAGCATCCGGCGAAGACTCGGCGGGCGATGGGCGTGTCACAGAGAGTGATCCAGTCAGGGTCATCGCCGACACTCCGGGCGCGACGGGATTCATCGAGAAGGCGCTGCACCTGCCCGATGGGCGCGATTCGAAATATGTCGTCTTCATCCCAGATGGATATGATGCGTCCCGATCGTATCCGGCGATCCTATTCCTCCACGGTTCCGGTGCCCAGGGAACGGACGGCCGGAGCCACATCGGAGCACTCGCCGAAGCGATCCTTCGGCGTGACGAGCTGTTTCCATTTATCGTCGCATTCCCTCAGTCACCATCCGGCGACTGGCAACCGGGGACTGGGAATGGCGACTTGGCGATCGCCGTGCTCGACGACGTTGTGCGGCATTACTCGGTCGATGCCGACCGAATCGCCCTGACCGGCGTCTCCATGGGCGGCGAGGGGACGTGGAGTCTCGCCGCGGCCTATCCGGATCGCTGGTCGGCGATCGTCCCTCTCTGTGGGGGCGGAGACCCGGAGACCGTCACCCACTTCGCTTACGTCCCGTGCTGGAGCTTCCAAGGTGGCGCCGACCAGATGACGCCACCAGATCTCTCACGGGAGATGGTCCGTGCCCTCCGTCAGGCCGGAGGCCGGCCGATTTATACCGAATACCCGGGCATTGGCCACAACTGCTGGGATCTAACATACAGGCGGGCCGACCTGTTCGATTGGCTTGGACAACAGCGGCGTATGACGAGGTAGGGGTTGCACTGCCATCCTCAGCAGGGAGGTCGTGGTCCATTAACGATCACGTTCGGATTGGGTCCTCAGGGAATGGGAATTGTCCCCTGGCGATGGCTGAACTGCAACCGATGCCTTATTATAACGATGGCCATCAGGTGGTCCGATCCCAGGGGCGCACTTCAGGGTCCGAGGAGCCGGTCGTCTGCACCGAGGACCACCCGGTCTGGTCGCTCGAGCGCGGGGCGTTCCTGCCCGCCGGCGATTTGCGTGCAGGCGACGCGGTGGAGGCCCTGGGCGGCGCGACCCGGGTCGCCACGGCGCGGCGGTTGTCTGGGTCGCGGCCGGTCTACAACCGCGAGGTCCACGGCGAGCACGTCTACCGCGTCGGACACGACAGAACCCTCGCATACAACTCTTCAAGTCGTCATCTATGTACAAATATTGGTAAAGCGACAAGCAGAATCAAGTCGATGCCTCAAGATCAGAGGAGTCGAGCAGATGAATTTGAAAGGCTTGCAAGGGAAATCGAGGAGCACACAAAAGGAAAATGGCTACTCGTCACGCTTTTCAGGGAGGGAAGCGGATGTCCATGTGAGTTGGGGGGGTGGCTCGGTTATCTTGACAGGCTCGGCATCTATCTTCGGAGGTCAACCG
>CAZSSM010000028.1:70162-77058 GCA_964609385.1 uncultured Planctomycetia bacterium | reverse complement strand
TTGCGGGCCGCGCCCGCGCCTCGGTTGGTGATCTGGACGGCCAGGTCGAACGGGACCGACGGCTCGATCAGGTCGGAGGTGAACGGGTCGTCGCCCCGGACATCGCGCTGCTGGAAGTATTTGATCTCCAGCGAGGCGTCGGGATAGACCGTGATCGGCGAGGGGGCCAGCTCGATCGTCCGCCGCTCGCCGTCGATCAGATAGGTTAGGGTCCCCTGCACGCCGTAGTCGGTCGGACCTTCGGGCGCGGCCAGGTCGGTCGGCAGGAGCGTCAAGGAGATCTCCCCGGCCGACTCGGCGGCCAACGTGCCCAGCCCGGTCGACGGATCGATGACGATGTTCTCGAAATTGAACTCGCTGAGGGCCAGCCGATCCTCGACGAGCGTGTTGTTGCTCAGGTCGACGACGGCGACGAGCAGCTCGACCTGTTCGAGCGGGAACGGCGTGTTGTTGACGATCTCCAAGGACGCGTCGAACGCGGTCCGGGTCATCACCGCCAGTTGTTCTAGTTGCAGCCGGACCTCAGCGCAGATCTCGGTGTCTTCGTTCATCCCCGAGACCGGATCGCCGTGCCCCGACTCGTCCATACCTAAGGGGTTCTGGATGCAATTGAAGGCGAAGATGTCCGGATGGAGCGGATCGATGGCGTCGCGGTACGCGCCCGAGGGATCGTTGGTCTCCCAGAACCGGGTGATCAGGTCGCTGAGGGCCTGGGCGTAGTTGCCGCTGAACTCGCCGAAGCCGGCGCAGTCGAAGTTGAACGTCGCCAGGCCGCTGATGACGGGCCGGAACGGACCGCAGACATAGAGGCCGGTCGCCCAGATCGGCAGCACGCAGTAGCTGGGATCGAGGCCCCCGACCGGCGGCACGACGAAGTTGGCGCCGAACGATCCGCCCTTCGATCCCATCGCGCCCATGCCGCCCTGGTCGTCGAAGCGTCGACGCACGATGACCGGGACATTGATCTCGCCCTGGGCCGGGACGATCCCGATCTCGTCGATCAGCGGAAGGAACTCGAAGAGCGGGTGATCGGGCAGGCTCAGGACGACGTCCTCGGCCTGGATCAGACCCTCGTTGCGGATCCGCAACTCGATCTGCCCTTCGTTGCCGATCTCATCGAGGTTGATCAGGCTCGGCTCGATCACCAGGATCGGCTTGGGCACCACCGTGGTGAAGGTCGTCTGGACATCGATAGAGTAGCGGTCTTCGTAAGGGATCTCCTCGACGCTCCAGGAGTAGGAGACCGCCTCGAACTGGAGGAAGAAGGTCAGCTCGGTGAGCGAGCCGGGCGCGATCTCAGCGAAGCCTCGGCTGGGCCGGTGGTCGTCGGCGTTGACCTCGACGTTGTAGGTGCCCTCGGGCAGGCTGGGCAGGAGCAGGGTCCCGTCGTCGCCGGTGACGCCGGTGGCCACGACCGAGTCGTCGAAGGGGTCGTAAATGATCACCGTCGCGCCGGCCAGGTTGGGGGCCTCCTCGGTGTAGTAGGTCCGCTCGTTCACGGCGGTGACGAGCAGGTCGCCGGTGGCCTCCGAGACGGCGCGGAAGGCGAACGGCACGGCGAGGCCCGGCGCGTTCTCGGCGTTGATCCCGATCTGACCCTGATAGACCAGCAGGGGCAGATCATCGGCCGGGTTGAGCACCAGCTCCACGACCCGCGACTGGCCCGGTCCGAGCGGGTCGAGGGTCGTCCCGCTGGCCGAGGAGAGCCAAGGGACGTCGGGCAGATCGAGCGTGATCGGGCCGGTCGATGCGCCGCCGGGGTTGGACAGCTCGAAGTTGACCACCGTCAAGCGACCCCGCGCCATGCCGACCTCGAGCCGGTCGACCACCGACGAGGCCAGCCGCCCTTGCTGCGCGACGATCTCGATCTCCAACGGGATCTCGACGAACGCCCCCTCGTCGGAGGTGATCCGGACCGTCACCAAGGCGGTGGCCGGAGTCAGGCTGGTCGCCGAGAGGTTCAGGTCGAGCGTCGCCTGGGCCAGGCCGGCCAGTTCGCCGCCGTCGGGCAGGGTCACACTGACGTCCAGGTTGGCCGGCGCCCCCAGGACCTCGAAGGCCAGGCCGGTCAGCGGGACAGCGCTGAGGTTCCGGAGGGTGAACGGTTCGCTCCGAAGCACTGACTCGATGACGCGAAGCTCGCCGCCGGCCGGGCTGGCAAGCATGCCGATGACGTTGAAGCTGAGTTGTGGGGGGGCCGCATTGTCGTCGGGGTGGCCGGCGCTGACCTGATACGAGCCCGCCTCGCCCGGCAGCGTGGTAAAGGTGACCTGGTAATCGCCCTGGGCGTCGGTCGTCGCGCGGAGGGTCCGGACGAATCCCTGGGCATCGACGATCCGGACGGCGACCTCGACGCCGGCCGCCGGTTGACCGTTGGCGGTCGTTCGGGCGTTGCCGCTGAGGACGATCGGCGAACTGTTGATGAACTGCGATCCGTCGGCAACGACCGTCGCGCTGTAGGCCGGGTCGATCCGGATCGGCTCGGAGACGGCCAGGTTGTTCGACTCGACCGCCTCGCCGACCTGGCCGTTGGTGTCGCTGGCGACGATCAGGAAGAACGTGCCGACCCGCTCGGGAAGCGTCAAGGTGGTGTCCAACGACAAGCTGCCGTCGACGGCCAGATCTTGCGTCACGCCGATCTCACCGATCGGCACGTCGTCGGCGCCCAGGGCGCGGTCTTCGGAGAGGAAGACGCGCTCGGTCCAGGGCGCGAGGGCGGTCCGGCGTCCTTCGTTGGCCAGCCTGTGCGTGATCGTGACGGTCTGCCCGGTCTCCGCCGCGCTCGGCGCGAGGACCTCGGTGGGACGGAGGTCGGGCAGGTCGACGTCCGAGACGAACAGGCGGTTGACCCCCGCGTTGAACCCGGCCGAGTCGGCGGTGATCGTCACGAGCTGGTTGCCGTCGGTAATGCCGTCATCGACGGGCGTGACGGGGACGGTGGCCGAGTCGGCTCCGGCGGGGATCGTGACCGTCGGAGGCACGGTCGCCTCGGTCTCGTCGCTCGACTGGAGCGTGACGACCAGCGGCCCGGTGTTGTCGGCGGTGGTCCTGCGGATCGTTGCGACGGCGGGGTTGGCCGCGTCCTCGGGGATCAGGCCGCGATCGAGGCTCAGCAGGAGGGTTGGAGCGTCATTGTCGAGCAGCGTGACGGTCGTCGAGACGCCCGGCGGGACGACGTCGCCGTCGTCGGGGTCGAGTGGCGAGGTGCTCAGGATGATCGACGTCGAGTCACCAGCAATCAGGTTGTCGACGATCGTCAACGGGAAGGTGACTTCGCTGGCGAAGGCCGGGATCGTGACGAACTCGGGGACTTCCACCCGCGCCGGGTCGCTGCTGAGGATCTGGAACCGCTGGGCGTCGGGGCCGGCGACAGCGCGTCGGACGGTCGCCGTCGGCGACGGGCCGAAAACCAACTCGGAGAGGGTCTCAGGGTCGACCGAGATCGAGAGGGATGGGTCGGTCCCGTCGAGGACCAGCAGGGTGGTTGAGTCGACGCCGTCGCCGGAGGCCTGGATGGTCACCGCGCGGTCGTTCTCGATGAGGCCGTCGGTCAAGGCGGTGATCGTGAAGGTCGTCGAAGGGACGCCCGCCGGGATCGTCACGCGATCGGGCAACTCGAGCGTCCCGACGCTGTCGAAGGAGAGCAGGATGAGCAGCTCATCGTCGTTGGTCGAGGCGTCGCGGGCGAGTGTGGCGACGACCGATTCGCCCTCGGTGACCGCCGGCGCCTCCAGCGTGAGCCTTAGGCTGGGCTCCGCTGAGTCCTCGACGACTACCGAGACCTGCGTCCCGAGGAAGCCCGGTCGGGGCGTGTCGCCGTCGAGCACTTGCGCCGAGAGCGAGACGGTCTGGTCGCCGTCACGGGTCATGTCTTGAACCGGTTGGACGTCGAAGGTCGCGCTGGTCGCGCCGGCCGGGATGGTCACCGTCGACGGGGCGGTCAGCTCGCCGGTGTCGCCGCTGGTCAACGTGACGACCAGGTTGTCCAGGGGCGTGTTGCGATTGACGGTGAAGGTGAGCGGCTCGTCGGTCTCGGTGAGCCGCGCGTCGGTCGGCTCGAGGCTCAGGACGACCGGGACGTTGGTGAGCAAGCCGGAGGCCGCCACGTTGTTGGTCTCGTCCGACTCGACGACCTGATCGTTGGCGTCGGTCACCACGACGATGACGTAGTCGCCCGGGGCGACCTCCGTCGGGATCCGGACCTGACGCGCCCGTTCGGTCGAGGCGCCTGCGGACAAGGCGCCGGCCGAGCCCAGCGAACCCAGGAGGATGCCGGTCGGCGTTCCGTCGGTGGACAGGTAGATCCGGTCGACCCAGGAGTTGGCCGCTTGGTTCCCAATGTTGGCGATCGTCCACTCGACGGTCATCAACTGACCCGGCAGGACCGCCGCCAGCCCGGTCACCGCCGAGACGCTCAGGTCGGGCTGGGCCAGTTCGAGGTTGGTCACCGAGACGTCGGCCGGGTCGACCCCATTGTAGTTGGCGTCGGCGCTGACGGCCCGGCCGAGCCGAACGACGAACGGCATATCGCCGTCGCCGACCCCGTCGTCCACCCCGGTCACGACAACGGTCTGCGGTTGATCCCAGTTGGCCGGTGTGAAGACGAGCCGATCGACATCGACCCGCCCCTCGCTCGGATCATCGACGTCCAGCTCGATCGAGACGTTGGCCGAGGGTTGCACGTCGAGCACGACGGTGAACGTGTCGGACCGGCCTCCTTCGTCGGTGATCAGGCCGCTGGTCGGCGCGACGGTGATGCCGACCGGGGCGTCGTCATCGAGGATCGTGACGGTCGCAGTGTCATCGGCGAGGGTCGCGTTCGACGGGTCGGACAGCCGGACTTCGAACGTCTCGTTGGATTCCCCGAGGTCATCGCCGAAGACATCGACGAGGATTGTGGTGCTCCCCAAGCCGGCCGGGATGGTCAACGTCCCGGTGGTTGCGGAGAAGTCGACCCCTTCGGTGGCGGTCCCGGCCACGGTCTGGAAGTCGGCTTGGACCTCGAGGGCGCTTGGGAACGGGATCGAGACGGTCAAGGTGACTGTGGATGTCGAGCCGCCGGACCCTTCGTCGATCGTGATGTCGGCGATCGTCAACGCGGCGTCGTCGTTCCGGATCCGACCGCTCGCCTCGCCGTCCCCGATCAGCGTGTTGGTTGGGTTGCTCAAGGTGACCGTCACGAACTCGTCAGGTTCGGGGACCGCGTCGCCCAACACGGGGACATTGATCGTCTGGGTGGTGATCCCCGGATTGAAGGTGAGCGTCCCCGAGGCCGACTGATAGTCCTGGCCGGCGATCGCGGTGTCATCGGCGGTGGCGAAGTCGACGGTCAACGTCTGAGTGCTGGCGATGGTCAACGAGACGTCGAAGCTCAAGGAGACCGAACCGCTGTCGCCTTCGACGACGATCGCATCGGAGATCTGGAGGACCGCGTCGTCGTTGCGGATCAGGCCGCGACCCGTGTCGTCGACGATCGTCGCTTCGGTCGGGTTGGAGAGCACGAGGAGGAGCGCTTCGTCGGACTCGGGAAGCGTGTCGCCGAGGATGGGCACGGCGACCGTCTGTAACGTGATGCCGGGGCTGAACGTCAAGGTTCCCGACGTGGCCAGGTAGTCCTCTCCTTCGACGGCGGTATCGTCGGTGGTGTTGAAGTCGACGGTGACCGTCTCGGTGCTGACGAACGGGGTCGAGACGGTGAAGATGAGGTTTGCTTGGCCGTCATCGCCTTCGAAGACGGTCGGGTCGTTGACTCGGAGTTCGGCGTCGTCGTTGCGGATCAGCGCGTCGGCTTGACTCCGAGCGAACGTCGCGTTGACGAGGTTGGACAGGACGACCGTGAAGGTCTCGTCCGACTCGGCGTCCATGTCGCCGAGGACCGGAACACGGATGGTTTGGGTCAATTCGCTGGGCGCGAAGATGAGCGTCCCGGACCGGGTCTCGAAGTCGTTCACGTTGCTGGCGGTTCCCTGTTGGGTGGCGAAGTCGACGCGGACCTCCTGCGAGCTAGCCGTCGAGAGGGTGACGGTGAAGACCGCGTCGATCGCGCCGGAGTCGCCTTCGATCACCGTCGCGTCGTCGATCGAGACGGTCGCGTCGTCGTTGACGATCCGGCCCTGCCCGACCTCATCGCCCAGCCGGGCCCCGGCGCTGGGGTTGCTCAAGACGACCGAGAAGGTCTCCTCGCCCTCGGCGATCGTTTCACCGATGACCGCGATCTCGATCGTCTGGCTTGTCACGCCGGGCGCGAAGCTGAGCGTCCCGCTCTGGCCTTGGTAGTCCTCGCCCGCCACGGCCGTCCCATCGACCGTCGCGTAGTCGACGGTGACCGTTGAGGTCGAGGACGGTGACAGCGTGACGTTGAACGCGAAGGTCGTCGTCCCCGAGTTGCCCTCCGAGGCGGTCACGTCGTCGATGGCCAAGGTCGCGATGCTGTCGTCATTCAGAAGCGTGATGATTGCTTGACCGTCCGAGATCGTTTCATTGCTCGCACTGATTAAATCGACGAAGAAGGACTCGTCGGGCTCGATCGTGGCGTCGCCGACGATTGGCAGGACGATCCGCCGTTCGGTCAGCCCAGGCGCGAAGGTGACCGAGCTGGAACGTCCCAGGTAGTCTTCGTCGGCCAGCGCCGAGTCGTCGTTGGTCCGGTATTGGACGGTGACCCGATCGGCGTTCGGCTCGCTGAGGCGGACGGTGACGATCGCTTGATCGGTCCCCACCTCGAACGTCGGGGCCGCGTCGGGGTCGAGCAGGTTCAGCGCGTAGTCGCCGGTCGAGCCGGCGAATCGGCTGTCGAGGACGAGCGTGTAGGTCCCCTCCTCGAGCAGGGTGTAAATGATGCTGTTGTCGAAGCCCAGGTTGAGTGAAGAGAAGACGGTATCGCCGGAGGGATCGAG
>CAZSSM010000028.1:0-70062 GCA_964609385.1 uncultured Planctomycetia bacterium | reverse complement strand
CGATGGTGGTGTTGATGGGGGTATTGGTCGCGATCGGGTCGGCGTCGTTGAGGTCAAGGATCCGGAGCGCATAATCGCCGGTCGAGCCGACGAATCGGCCGTCGAGGACGAGGGTATAGGTTCCGTCCTCGAGGATCGTGTCAATGGAGTTGTTGTCGAAGCCCAGGTTGAGTGAAGAGAAGACGGTATCGCCGGAGGGATCGAGGAGCGTGGCGCGGAGGTCGCCGGTCTCAAGTTGGCCGTCGAAGTAGAGCCGCTGACCGATATTGGCCTCAAAGGTGTAGAGGTCACGCTGACCGAGGCCGATCGTTCCCGAGACCGCCTCGCCGAGGGTCAGCGGGGCCTGGGTCTCGACCACCTCGACGAGTTCGAAGGTGACGAGGGCGTCGGCATCGGCGTTGGTCCCGACGGCGGCCAGGACATAGGTGCCGTCGGTGGGTAAGGTCACCTCAACGTCGCTGGCGGCGTCGACGCTGGTCAGCCAACTGGTCTCGCCGGGAGCGAAGAGATAGAGCGTGGCTTGGCTGAAGGTCGGGATCTGTCCGTTGATGAGGAGGTCTTGGCCGGCGTTTCCTTGGAAGGTGAAGAGCTGGGTGCTGAGTCCGGGTGCGATGGTGGTGTTGATGGGGGTATTGGTCGCGATCGGGTCGGCGTCGTTGAGGTCGAGGATCCGGAGGGCATAGTCGCCGGTCGAACTGGCGAACCTGCCTTCGAGGACGAGCGTGTAGTTGCCATCCTCGAGGATCGTGTAGATCGCGTTGTTGTCGTTATCGGGGTTGATGGAGGTAAAGACGGTGTCGCCGGAGGGATCGAGGAGCGTGGCGCGGAGGTCGCCGGTCTCGAGCAGACCATCGAAGTAGAGCTGTTGGCCAACGGTGCCTTGGACTGTGAAGAAGTCCGATTGGCCGACCTCGCTGATCGAGCCTGAGACCGTCGCGCCGATCGTGTAGGTCGGCAGATCGTCGGGCGCAACGCGGAGGATCAGGTCGTAGTCGCCGGTCCCGGTGCCGCCCTCGCCGAAGAACTCGATGGTGTAGGTCCCGGACTCGTCGAGCAGGATCGGGACGCGATCCTCGTTGGCGTCGGCGTTAACCAACAGGTTGCTGCCCGACGGCTCGATGATCGAGAACTGAACCGGGTCCCCGTCGTGGTCGAGCGAGTCGACAACGAGCCTCGTTCCGGCGGTCGCGGTGAAGGTTGCGGTGTCGGTTTGGCCGGCGGTGGTGATCGAGCCGGTGAACGGCCCGAGTCCCGAGATCACGCCGTTGGGATCGGCCGCGTCGAACCGGAACTCGTAGGGGACCGGGGTGGTCGATTCGCCTTGGAGGATCAGGACATAGGTCCCATCAACGGGGAGAACCGCGCTAAGGTCGAAGTTGATGTCGCTGCTCGAGGTCAGCCGTTGCCCGTCGGGCCGATGGAGCGCCCAGGCGTCCGGGGTTGAGGGGACGTCGACGCTCGTCAGGTCGACCTCTTGGCCTGAAGTGCCCGCGAAGACGTAGATCACAACGCCGCTGCCCGGCGTGATCGTCCCGCTC
Source organism: uncultured Planctomycetia bacterium (assembly GCA_964609385.1). GTDB lineage: Bacteria > Planctomycetota > Planctomycetia > Isosphaerales > Isosphaeraceae > CAZSSM01. The sequence goes on along the minus strand of CAZSSM010000028.1, from coordinate 68,524 downwards.
ACCGTGCTGCCAGATGTCAACGAACCGGCCCGATCCGCGATGACGTCGAGCAGTCGGAAGGAATAATTGCCGGTGACTCCGGTGGTCGACTCGTCAACGATCAGGGTGTAGGTACCGGTCTCTGGTAGGATCACTGGAGACGAGTCACGACCCAGACCCACGAAGCTGAAGAGGGTGTCGCCGGAGGGGTCGATCAGCGCCGCGAAGGTGCCGCTTGAGTCGGCGGCCAGGCCGTCCAGGAGAAGGGTCTGGCCGAGGGTCCCTTCAAAGGTGAACCGGTCGATCTCGCCGCGTTCGGTGATGGCCCCGTCGATGGTCGTTCCGAGGTTGTAGGCTGTGGTGGTGGTCTCGGGGGTGATCAGGTCGAATCGGTAGTCGAAGGTCGCCGCGTCGGCGAATCCGTCGACGACGAGGGTGTAGGTTCCGTTGACCGGGAACGTGGTCTCGGCATCGAATCGGGAGTTGATGCTGGTGAGCAAACTTCCGTCAGGCTCATAGATGAGAAGATTCGCCCCGTTGCCGGTGGTCATTCCGTCGAGGGCGAGCCGTTGACCGGCGATGGCGTCGATGGTGTAGAGGTCGATGGATTGTCCGGGCTGGAGGGTCTCGTCAACTGAGGCATCGGCGGCGATGGGGGTCGCCGAAGCGACGTCGAGCAGTCGGAAGGAATAGGTTCCGGTGACTCCGGTGGTCGACTCGTCAACGATCAGGGTGTAGGTACCGGTCTCTGGTAGGATCACTGGAGACGAGTCACGACCCAGACCCACGAAGCTGAAGAGGGTGTCGCCGGAGGGGTCGATCAGCGCCGCGAAGGTGCCGCTTGAGTCGGCGGCCAGGCCGTCCAGGAGAAGGGTCTGGCCGAGGGTCCCTTCAAAGGTGAACCGGTCGATCTCGCCGCGTTCGGTGATGGCCCCGTCGATGGTCGTTCCGAGGTTGTAGGCTGTGGTGGTGGTCTCGGGGGTGATCAGGTCGAATCGGTAGTCGAAGGTCGCCGCGTCGGCGAATCCGTCGACGACGAGGGTGTAGGTTCCGTTGACCGGGAACGTGGTCTCGGCATCGAATCGGGAGTTGATGCTGGTGAGCAAACTTCCGTCAGGCTCATAGATGAGAAGATTCGCCCCGTTGCCGGTGGTCATTCCGTCGAGGGCGAGCCGTTGACCGGCGATGGCGTCGATGGTGTAGAGGTCGATGGATTGTCCGGGCTGGAGGGTCTCGTCAACTGAGGCATCGGCGGCGATGGGGGTCGCCGAGGCAACGTCGAGCAGTCGGAAGGAATACGAGGTGTCGAGGGAACCATCGACGATGATCGTGTAGGGGCCGGCCTCATCGAGGGTGATCGGAGCGTTGTCGGATGTGGCGAACGTGGAGAGGACCGAGTCGCCGCTCGGATCGTAAAAGGTGACGAACGTCGGTCCGGAGTCATCGAGTAGCCCGTCGAAGACGAACCGCTGTCCGACCGCCCCATCGAAAGAGTAGACGTCCAACTCCTCTTCGGTGGTGATGGTCCCGTCGACGGTTTGGCCGAGAACGATCGGCGTGCCGTCCTCGGGCAGTTGGATGAGCCGGAAGGCGTAGTCGTCGGTGGAGGTAGGGGTGCTTCCCCGGACCTCAAGGGTGTAGACGCCTGGCTCGGTCAACAGGAGCGGATAACTGTCGGATCGGGAGTCGAACTGGTTCAGGATCAACGAATCGGAAGGGGTTCGGATCGTGACTAGGGCCGGGTCGACCCCGAGGTCGCGGCCATCGAAGGCGAACCGGGTCGCCGCATCGACCTCGAAGGTGGTCCGCTCAACCTGACCGGGATCGATGGTTCCTTGATAGGTCTGGAACCCGTTGGTGACGAAACCCGTGAGGGTCGTCTCGAAGACGCGGAACCGATAGTCGACCGGGTCATCCACGTTGCTCGAGACGGCGAGCGTGACCGGTCCGTCCTCGTTGAGGGTCACCTCGAAATCGGTGTTGATGAAGAACGATGCCGATAGCGAACTGCCGTCGATGTCCCGGAGTTGCCAGGTGGCATTGCTCGTGCTGGAGAGGGCGTCGAAGAAGAACCGCTGACCGGCCTGCCCTTCGAACCGATAGAGGTCGGTTTCTCGACCGGCCTCGAGTCGGGCTTCGATCGGCGATGGGGCGGTGTTTCCCTCCAGGACGGTCAAGTCTACGACGTCGACCGAGAGCAAGGTGCGCGACTCGAGGCGTTCCAGTGTCGCGGTGAAACCCGGGCGGCGAGGACGGGACAGGGCGCGGCTCGGTGGGGATGATGTCCGACGGTGCGTGGCATCCATGATCAGTCCTCGCATCAGGGTGGTCGGCGTCCGGTGGGTCGGAGAGACGCATTCGGGGGTGGGTGAATAGACCCGAGGGACTCTGCCCTCGGCGCCGATGTGCATCGGGGGCGGAGATCTCGGGAGGAGGATGTTGATCGCGACGACAGCGGTCTGGTGACGATCTGAAGCAACACCGGGACGCTCGAGTCTCCGGTCGTTACCGACAGACTATTTCGGGGCGTTGTGGTACGATGAAGCACATCGGGACGCCCTCTGCGCGCAATCCAATGGGGCCGACACATGTGTCTGGTCGGCAGTGAAAGCCATGTTTGGGAGATCGGGACGGGTCCGTGGCCCGGATGAGTTCCCGAGCAGCACGTCACGAGACTCCGACGCTCTGGTGGAGCCCTCCAACCATTCCAGCGGGAATCATCAAGTCTATCTGACAACAAGAAGAATCGATTTTCCAGGAGCCGCTTCGGTTTTCCTTCGCAGGTGAATGAGCGTTTCCGATCGGCTACGATGTTCGTGGACTCGGACCCACCCTGTCCAGCGGTTGGACCGGAATCAGCCGTACACTCGACGGAACCGTGATATGGTGATGCGGACTGAAGACACCCAGGAGATCCAGGAGTACTTGAACCGTCTGCGCGATGGGGACCAGACGGTCCGCGCGGTGCTCTTGGATCGGACCGTAGCGCGGCTGACCCAACTGGCCAGACGGATGCTCCGTGACTTCCCCACGGTGGGTCGTTGGGAACAGACCGAGGACGTCCTGCAGAACGCCCTGATGCGGTTGGATCGGTCTCTACGCGTGGTCAGCCCGCCCACGCCGCGCGACCTGTTCCGCCTGGCCGCTGCCCAGATCCGCCGTGAGCTGCTGGACCTGGCCCGCCAGTACCAGGGGCCGCTCGGCCTGGCCGCCAATCACGCCACGCCGGGCGAGCCGACCTCGACCTCGAACGACGACCGACCCGAACGCGAGACCGGCGACTCGACGCTCGACCCGGCGCGGCTGGCCGTCTGGAGCGAGTTCCATCGCCTCGTCGAGCGGCTCGACGACGAGGGGCGCGAGGTCTTCGATCTGCTCTGGTATCAGGGCTTGACCCGCGCTGAGGCCGCTCAGGTCATCGGCGTCTCCGAGCGGACCGTCCACCGGCGTTGGGTCGTCGCCCGGATGCGGCTCGGCGACGCCTTGGGGGACCGAGTTCCCTTCTGATGAAAATCTGCTGAAAAACTGGGTCTCCTCGACGATGACCGATCCCACGAGTTCCGGTTCCGAGGATGCGCTGATCTCTCGGTTGGTCCGATGGGAGGAACTCCGGCGTTCCGGCCAGATCCCGGACCTCGATCGGCTCTGCGCCGACCGACCCGACCTGATCGACGAACTCCGACGACGGATCGCCCAATTCGAGGTCCTTGAGCCTCCCTCGGTGGCCGGGGACCCCCACTCGTTCTCGACCGTCGGCGATCCCAGGTCCGACGACCAGACCCAGTTGGCCTTGCCGTCGGCCGATCGAGGGCCCGAGTCGGCAGACGAAGACCTCGACGCCGAAGGGCGACCGGCGCGTTACCAACGGGTTCGTCTCCATGCGCGTGGGGGCTTGGGAGAGATCTACCTGGCCCACGATTTCGAACTCAACCGCCAGGTCGCCCTCAAGCGGATCCAAGAGCGGCATGCGATCAACTCGGAGGCGCGTCGACGGTTCCTGGCCGAGGCCGAAATCACCGCCGCCCTACAACACCCTGGGATCGTTCCGGTCCACAGCCTCGGCCGCGATCGGGCCGGAAACGCTTACTACACCATGCGGTTCGTCCAGGGCGACACGCTCAAGGACGCCGCCGACCGGTCGAGGTCGCACGGCCCCCCCTCGACCGTCGAACTGCGCGCCCTGCTCCGACGCTTCGTCGACGTCTGCAACGCCATCGCGTATGCCCACGCAAACCAGGTGATCCATCGCGATATCAAGCCCAGCAACATTTTGATCGGCGACTTCGGCGAAACGTTCCTGATCGACTGGGGGTTGGCCAAGCGGATCGACCCGGCAGCCGATCCCAGCGCGACGTCGGCTCCGGATAGTTCGACCCAGACCGCAACCGGCGGATCTGGGACCCGCGACGACTCGACCCTGGGCACCCCCGCCTTCATGAGCCCCGAACAGGCCGGCGGGAGCGCCTCGAGGATCGGGCAGCCCAGCGACATCTACGGGCTCGGCGCGACCCTCTACTATCTGCTGACCGGCCACGCCCCGATCGAGGCCGGCGACCTGCTCGAAACGCTCCGACGCGCCCGCGACGGACAGTTCCCGCGACCCAGGGTGATCGCCCCCGGGCTCCCGCGCCCTTTGGAGGCGATTTGCCTCAAGGCGATGGCCAAGCGGCCCGAGGATCGCTACGACTCCGCGCTCCAGTTGGCCGAGGAGGTCGAGCGCTGGCTCGCCGATGAACCGGTCCAGGTCGATCTCGAACCGCTCGGCGAATGCCTGGCGCGTTGGGTCCGTCGACGTCGCGCGTGGGCCTTCTCGATGACCGCCGCCTTGGTCCTCGTCGCTTTGGCCTCGGTCACCTTCGCCGTGTTGATCGATCGTTCGCGCGACCAAGCGCGACGCGAGGCCGCCCGGGCCGAGCGGAACTTCGAGCTGGCCAACGACGCCGTCGAAACCTACTTCATGCGTGTCGCCAACAGCCCCGATCTGACCGAGCCCGATCGGCCTGACCTCAACGCGTTCCGGCGCCAACTGCTCGAGGATGCCCTGACCTATTACCTCCGCTTCCTCGAACAACGAGGTGACGATCAACGGATCGACAGTCGGATGGCCGACGCGTATCACAACATCGGTCTGGTCCGGAATCACATGGGCCTGACGGCCGAATCCTCGGAGGCGTATCGGCGCGCCCTGGAGATCCGACGCGCCCTGCTGGAGGATCGACCCGACGACCTCGATCGGCTCGATGCGGTCTTCCAGTCGGCCACCAATCTCGCCTACGCCGAGGAGCAACTGGGTCGCACCGACGCCGCCCGCGAGGCGCAACGCGAGTCCGAAACCCTGGCCGAACGGCTGATCCGCCTCGATCCTCGAGGGCCGCTGGCCCGCGAGCGTCGGGCCGACTCGCTGATCACCCGAGGGGTCTCGGGGCTCGTCGGCGGTCGACCGGATGAAGCGCTCGCCCCCCTGCTCGAGGCCCGCGAGATCCTCGATGCGCTCCTCGAGCAGCCCCCGGTCTCACCGAGGACCGAACCCAAATTGATCGCCACGCTCAATCGGATCGGTGTCGCCCACGGTATGTTGGGTCGGATCGATCAAGCCGAGATGTTCTTCGATCAGGCTCGCGAACGGTTGGAGCGCCTCGTCGCCCTGTACCCGGACAACTTCGCGATGCTCACCGATCTGGCCCAAACCTTGAACAACCTGGGAAAGTGCTACGAGTCGAACGACGATTACGATCAAGCTGTAAGCACACTCGAACGTTCCGTGCAAATCCATAGACGCTTGGTACGATTGCGTCCGACTTACCTTGATCGCCGGGTCGATCTGGCCCGTTCGCTCGGTGGCCTGGCGTACTATCGCGAGCTGCGTGGGGAACTCGACGCGGCGGCCGAGCACTACCTCGAGGCGCTCGAGACCCAAGAGCGCTTGGTCGCGGACTACCCGGAGACGCCGCAGCATCGGGTCAACCTCGGTCAGACGGTGCGGAACCTCGGCCTGCTGGCCAATCGCCGAGGCGATCCGGAGCGCTCGTTCGCGTTGCTCGATCGCGCCCGCGCCCTGTTGGATCAGGCCGTCGTCGACGTTCCCGACAACCTCAACTGGCGGATCCGGCTGGTCGAGACCCTACTCGATCTCGGCACGATCCTCGGTGAGGAACTGAGTCGGCATGGCGAAGCGGCCGACGCGCTGGACCGCGCCGAGCACTTCCTCCAAGGGATGGCTCCGGGGACTCCGGCCGGGTCCGGGTATTCGATCGAACAGGTCGCCTTGGTAGTTCGGATCCGATCGCTGATCGCGAGCGAGATCCTGGACCGTCCGGAGGAGGTGGCGTCGCTCAAGGAGATGCTGATCGGGCCGTTGTTGGACTCGGGGTTCGACCCGCCGCTCCGGGTGGTCCGAGCGCTGGATGCCTTGCGGCGATCCGAGGCGTTCGCGATGGTCCGACGCGACCCGGTCCTGTTGAGCCTGGTCCTGGATCGGATCTTCCCGCCCGATCCGTTCGCACCCGAACCATAATGTGAGTGGGATCATCGGAGATCGGTCGGCGTCAATTGACCGTGGGGTCGTCGGGCATGCCGGGCAGGTTGAGCAGGTCGGCCAGCCGCTGGCCACGGACCCGGACGACGAAATCTTTCCAGGAGGACTCGTGCGGCTCGCGGAAGACGCGTTCGAGGGTCGCCTCGATCCAGAGCCAGGACCCCTCGGCGATCTCGGCCTCGAGCTGGCCGGGTCCCCAGCCGGAATGGTTGGCGATGACGATCGAGGGCTCAGATCGGTCGGCCAAGAGGGCGCGGAGCTTGTCGGCCTCCAGGCTGCTGTAGAGGCCCGGCAGGACCTCCTCGTCGGCGCGATCGGCCACGGTGTGGAGCATGAAGGCGGGCCCTTCGACTGGTCCGCCCAGCATGATCGGCTTGTTCCAATCGATCGCGTGGCCGAAGACCTGCTCGGCCACGTCACGGACGGACATCCGGGTCGGTCGGTTGAGGATCAGGCCCAGCGCTCCCTGCTCGTTATGCTGCAGGATCAACGAGACGGTCCGCGTGAAGTTCGGATCCCGGAGCGATGGGTCGGCGATCAGCAAGTGTCCCTTCAATGACTCCATGGCTGGCCACCTATCTTCCATCCCGCGCCCGTCCCCTAATGGGGTGATCTCGCGGCCTGATCCGTCACGTCTGCGAACCCCGGACCTCCGTACGTTCCCGGTAGGGTACCATAGCTCTCTCGACGAGAATAGAAGGCGAATGCCTTCGGAGCGACCGCCACGGGCACGAGGATCTGCCTACCGTTCGGGCCGGACGACAAACCCCGAGTCATGCCCGCATCGCCCTCACCGGGCCTCGGTCTGGCGAGGAACGTTGAGCGCGACCGACGGATCGGCGAGACTGAGCCGTTGTCGGTGGTCTCGCACGTGGGTCTGAGGTCCTCGAGAGGCGGAGAGCACAGATGGAAACGAAGCGGATCGCGATGACGCTGAGGGGACGGGGGCGCCGGGCGTGCCGTGGGCTCTTGCGGATCGTCATGTTGATGATCCTGGTCGCGGGTCTGTGTCCCGTCACGGATGTCATGGGCGGGACCGAAGCCGAGTCGAAGTTCACCCTCGAAGACGGGTTCACGATCACCGAGGCGGCCGGGCCTGCGCTGGTCGAGCGGCCGATCACGGGGGCCTTCGACGAGCGCGGACGGCTCTATGTGGCCGAGTCGTCGGGCTCGAACGACCCGGTCGGCAAGCAACTGGAAGAGCGCCCGCATCGGATCCTCCGCCTGGAGGACCGCGACGGCGACGGCGTCTTCGACCACCGGACCGTCTTCGCCGACCGGATGATGTTCCCCGCCGGAACGATGTGGCGGGACGGTTCGCTCTACGTGGCCGCGCCACCGCAGATCTGGAAGCTGACCGATCGCGATGACGACGGGGTCGCCGACGACCGCGAGGTCTGGTTCGACGGCCGGACCCTCACCGGGTGCGCCAACGACCTACACGGCCCCTATGCCGGTCCCGACGGTTGGATCTATTGGTGTAAGGGCGCATTCGCCGAACAAACATACCCACAACTCGAAGGAGAGCCCCTCGTCACTCGGGCCGCACACATCTTTCGATGGCGACCCGATCGTCGAGGGCCGATCGAGCCGGTGATGACCGGCGGGATGGACAATCCGGTCGACGTCGTCTTCACCCCGGGCGGCGAGCGGATCTTCACCACCACCTTCCTCCAACACCCCGCCGGCGGCCGACGCGACGGCTTGATCCACGCCCTTTACGGTGGTGTCTACGGCAAAGTCCATGGCGTCCTCGACGGTCACCCGAGGACCCGGCCCGAGGTCCTCGCGCCGTTGACCCACCTCGGTCCGGCCGCGCCGTCTGGGCTGCTCCGGTATCGTGGCGAGGCCCTCGGCGCGTCGTATCGCGACAACCTCTTCGCCTGCCAGTTCAACCTGAGGACGGTCAGCCGCCATGTCCTGATTCCGGACGGGGCGAGCTATCGGACCGAGGACTCGGCGTTCCTGGTCAGCTCGGACAACGATTTCCACCCGACCGATGTGATCGAGGACGCTGACGGGAGCCTGTTGGTCATCGACACCGGAGGCTGGTACAAGCTCTGCTGTCCGACCTCCCAACTCCACAAGCCCGACGTGCTCGGCGCGATCTATCGGGTCGCCAAAGCCGACGCACCGGCGATCACAGATCCTCGAGGGCTGTCGCTCGATTGGGACGGCGTAGAGGCTGAGCCTTTGGCCGATCGGCTGGGTGACCCGCGTGTGGCGGTTCGTCAACGCACCGTCGATGCGTTGGGTCGGCTCGGCGAGCGTGCGGTGTCGGCCCTGCTCGCGGTGGTCGAGGGTTCGTCCTCTTCGATGACACGTCGGCAGGCGGTCTGGGCGGCCAGCCGGATCGACGGCGACCCGGCTCGTGCGGTTGTCCGTCACGGATTGCTCGATGTCGACGCGACCGTCCGCCAGGCGGCGCTCCACGCCTCGGCGGTTCGCCGCGACGCCGGGGCTTTGGCGATGCTCCTCGACGTGCTCCGAGACGACGGTCCGGTGAACCAGCGCGTCGCGGCCGAGGCCCTGGGGCGGATCGGCGACGTCTCGGCCGTGCCCGCGCTGCTCGACGCGACCTCGGCGGCGACCGATCCCGGACTGATCCACTCACTGACCTATGCGTTGATCGAGATCGGGGACGTCGAGCGGATCCGGCTCGGGTTGAAGCGCCCCGATATCCGGACCCAACGCGCCGCCATGATCGCCCTCGATCAGATCGATCCCCGAAGCCTCCGCGACTCCGAGGTCATCCCCTTGCTTTCGAGCGACGATGCTGATGCCCGCGCGGTGGCCGTCTGGATCGCGGGCCGACATCCGGAGTGGGCGTCGAGCCTCGAATCGGAACTCCGTCGACGCATCACCGCCCTGGGCTCCGACCGGAGCGGTGTCGGAGGTGCCGATCCGGTCGTCGAGTTACTGACTGGCCTAGCGTCGGCGCCTCCGATCCAGCGGCTCCTCGTCGAGATCGCGACCGAGCAACGGGCGGGGCAGGTTCGTCGACGGCTCGTCCTAACGGTCATGGAAGCGGTCCGCCCCGACCCCGCGCCCGAGGACTGGCTCGTCGCCGTCGCCGACCTGATTGACGAGGCCGACCCCGCTCTGCTCGATGCATCGATCCGGGTGGCCAAGGCCCTCCAAGAGTCAGCGAGCGGGCCTGAAGCCGAACGGTTGACCGCCTCGCTGTTGCGTTGTGCCCACGATGAGGCGCTGTCGACGCCGCTCCGCCTCAACGCCTTGGGGGCCATCTCCGCATCGGATCGGAAGCTCGATGGCCCGACCTTCGATTGGTTGCTCGAGGTGGTCACGTCGGACGAGGCGGGATCGGACGCCCTCCAAGCGGCGGACCTCCTGAGTTCCTCGACGTTGACACGTGAGCAGAAGCAATCCTTAGCCGACGCGATGCAGTTTGCCAGTCCGCTGGCGTCGCCTCGGTTGCTGGGGGCCTTTGAAGGCGTCGAGGATTCGGGGGTCGCGATCCGGTTGGTACGGGCCTTAGCCGATTCGAGGGCCTTGGCGACGATCCGGCCGGGCGATCTGAGGCGCGTGTTGGCACCTCACAACGCGGTGCTCGGCGAGCAGGCCGTGTCCTTGTTGGCGAGCCTGGACGCCGGGGCGGATCGGACCCGTGCCCGGATCGATCGGTTGCTGGCTCTGATCAACGAGGGGGACGTGGGTCGCGGCCAAGCGGTCTTCAACGGCACACGCGCTGCGTGCCGGACCTGCCACGCGATGGGCTACGTTGGAGGTAAACTCGGCCCCGACCTGACCCGGATCGGCCGGGTCCGGACCGAACGCGATCTCCTGGAGGCGATCCTCGCCCCCAGCGCCAGCTTCGTTCGGAGCTACGAACCGATGCTGATCGCCACCGTCGACGGACGCGTGCTTAACGGGATCCTCGTCGAGGAATCCGACGATGTGATCACCGTCCAGATCGGCGCCGATCTGGTCGAGCGCCTCCCGCGATCCGACGTCGAAGAGATGCGCCCTGGGACCGTCTCGGTCATGCCCGCCGGGCTCGATGAGGTCCTCGACGAACAGGAACTGCTCGACCTCGTCCGGTTCCTCAAGGCGAGCCGTTGACGATCAGCTCGGGGTGGATTTATCGAGGTCCGAGGTCGTGGCAGCTCTTGTCTAGGAGATCGGCACCCGATTAAGCCGAGACGTTGACCGAAGCCTTGATGTAATCGGAGTCGATGGTGACCCCGAAGCCGGGACCGTGGGGGACCCGGACGTTGCCGTCGACGGCGGCGAGGGAGGAGCCCTGGGCCTCGGCGGGGATGGCGGGCGCCCCTTTGTATTCGTGGAACGGGCTCGGGTTAGGCAGAGCGGAGACGAAGTGAGCGACGTCGAGGAAGCCGAGGCCGGATCCGGACATATGCGGCGCGACGGGCAGGCCAACGACCTCGGCCATCCGCGCCACGCGCATCGAGCGGACCATCCCCCCATAGTAGTGCAGGTCGGGTTGGACGACGTCGACGGCGTGGTGGGCGATCGCCCAGCGGAATCGACGGTCACTGTACTCCTGCTCGCCGCCAGCGACGGGGATCGTCAGGGCGTCGGCGACCTGCTTGGTCTCCTCCCAGTGATCGAACCGACAGGGCTCCTCGAAGAAGCCGTAGTCGCACTCCTCCATGAGGTGGCCGAGGGTGATCGCCTTGGGCGCGGAGTAGGAGCTGTTGCTGTCGGCGTAGAGGGTCATCTCGGATCCGAAGGTCTCGCGGGCCAGGCGGACGAGCCGTTCGGAACGCCCCGGAAGCGAGTCGGCGTCGAGGCTCATGCGCCCGCCCACGCGGAACTTCAGCGCCCGTGCATCGGCCTCGGAGGCGAGGCGCTGCAGGTGTTCGATCTCAGCTTCGGGCGTGTTGCCCCGGTTTCCGCTGGCCCGATAGATGGCCACCTCATCGCGTTGACGTCCGCCGAGCAGCTCGCCGACGGACCGGCCGGTGCGCTTGCCTAGCAGGTCGAGGATCGCGAATTCGGCGGCGGCCACGCAGACCCAATACGGTAACCCTTGATATTTGTAATTGCTCCGGAATCGATACAGCTCCCAGAGGTCTTCCTCGTAGGCGGTCGCGTCTCTCCCGACCCAAAACGGGACGACGCGGTTGAGCAGGATCGGGTAGGCGTCGACCATCCGCAAACCGTTGGCGACGGTCAACCCCTCGGCGCCCTCGTTGTCGCGGACCCGGACCAGGAACTCGCGGCCGTTGCGGAGCAGCTCCATCGACCGGATCACGACCGGGTCGGTGAACCCGCCGAGGTCGAGGACCGGTCGCGCTGCGGCGCGGTCGAGCCGCTCGTAGAGATCCCGGAGATCCGGCGACGGCCCCGCCTCGTCCTCCATGCGGATCGACTTCGACGACGCCCGACCCGACCCGATCCCCAAAGCCCCCCCAACGATCCCGGCCAGACCGACCTTCAGCAAATCACGACGATCGCGACGCATGGCGTATCTCCCTCGAATGGTCAATGACTCTTGAGGCCGATTCGATGTTGGGCTCGGCCCGAATCCCCGTCGGCACCGTGCTCGGATGGCCGGGGACGGCGACGCGCAGCGAGCAGACCCCAGGATCGATGACTCGAGTCGGCCACCCCGTCGTTAGGACAGTCGGCCTTCTCACCTGGACCGGCCCTGGGGTCTGGTCCCCGAGCGGACCAGTCCCCAGCCACCCCAACCCGCGGCCCACCTGGGAAGAGAGAGCCACCGATCTCGACCCATGAGCCAAGGTCAATCGGGGTCGGCTGATGACTCGTCCTCGTCGAAGGCTTCGCTGTTCTTCTCGCCTTCGACCATTTTCAACAATCGCTTGATTGGGCGGAACAGGTTGGGGGACTCGTCCTCGGGGATTTTCGGAACGCCTACCGTCGACTCGCCGGATTGCGGGTTTTGCTGGGGCACCCCAATTCGATCTTGCTCGCCCATCAGATCTATGTCGTCTGAGGTCGACTCGAGATTAGGTATGTCGAGTTCTCTGAGGGTTGAGGCGGAATCTCCTTCGAACTCCTCCCTCATCCCATTGTCATCTCGCGTAGGGCTAGAAGGAGCCACGTCCGCGTCGATGGAGTTGGAAGACTCTGGTATCTCAAACAATCGAGGCGTATTGCTATAGAGAAAGAACCCAATTAATAAAACAACAAGACAAACGATTAAAATAAAAACTACGTAAAGATGGCTATTTCCTTTCATGCCCGATCTCGGATCGGGCCTCGTGGCCACGGATGTGGTGGGGGAGGCCGGCTCGACGTCGTCGCCTTTGGAGATGGGATCGATCGTGCGTCGATGGTCGGGGTCGAGCGAGAGGCGTTTGATGCCGAGCACGGCGGTCCGGCCGGATCGGTGCGCGAGGACGGCCTCGAGCTGTCGGACCAGGCGCGGTTCGGCTGTTTGTGGGGTGAGCGTCAGGGGCGCATCGTGCTCGGGAGGCGACCAGGGAGCTTTGGGCCAGGCTTGGTCGTTGATGAGAGCGGCGGCGGTCTCGAGTTCGGGCGGGTCGACGAGGGCGGCCTCGATCCGGAGAGTATGTGGACGCCCCTGATCGTCGCGGCCGACATCGAGGATCCGACCGACCATCAGTCGCGATTCGGCGCCGTCGTCCGAGGGGAAGTTCCAGATGACCCAGGCGGGTTCGTGGGGCTCCGCGGTGGCCAGGGACCACTCGAAGCGTCGCGCCTGTTTGTGGAAGGCCGAGGCGATCGGATCGGCGATGCCGGGGCTCCGATGGACGATCCGGTAGTCCTCGCGGCCGAGCCCCTCGGGGTCGGGCGTGTTGGCCCAGAGAACTGTCTCGAAGGTCCGTGCGTTGGGCTGGCTCGGGCTCAAGGACATGATCGGTTGGCTCCGGCCTGCGTCGCGTTGGAGGTCCGCAATGACGAGTGGGCACTTACCAGTGGGTCCCGGGTGAGACGAACTCGCGGAGGACCTCCCAGTCTTCGGACTCAAATTCGGGGATCCGGAACAGGACCGTCGCGTTCCCTTCGACGTTGTCACGCCAAGCGCCCCGGACACTGAGGGTGACCGGGCCGTCGAGCGTTTCGATGGCCAAGATCGAGCGATCCTCGGTGGAGGCGAACAGCTCCTCGCTGCCGAGGGCGAAGAGCCCGGTGGTGCCGTACCATTCGACCCGAAGAGGCTGGCCGGGGTTCCAGTTGACGAGGAAGTCCTGGTTGATCCAGGTGACCGCCTTGGCCGAAGCGTCCGAGCGGTCCGAGTCGATGACGGGGCGGGATTGGCCGGGGATCCAGACCTTGACGCGATGGTGCCGACCGCCGTCGAAGCGGCCCGAGCGTTTCAACTGGACACGGATCGGCTGCGGCTCGGCCAACCGGAGGGCGACCTCAGCGGCGCGTCGCATGCGTTCGAGGGTCGGGTCGTCCTCGGTCTTGGGGCCATCTTGGATGTACGCGAGGATCGCCTCGGCCTTGGTCCGGAGCGTCTTGGGATCGCGGAGTCGAATCGCGGCGATCTGTCGATGTCGCGTCTCGACTTGCCGGAGATAGTCGGCCTCGATGAGGTCCTTGACCTGCTTGCTGAGGTTGCCCTCGGGGTATTCGTCAAGGAAGCTGCTGGCCAAGTCGGGGAAGAGACCGTCGTCCTGATCGAAGGCGCGTTGGACCTCCCCGAAACGCCGGCGCTGTTGGATCTGCTCGACCTCAGCGCGGAGTCGTTCGACCTCACCGCGACGGCTGCCCGGGTCGGACTCGAGCAGGCGGTCGAGGGTCTCGGTGATCTGGTCGAGCTGGGCCTGAGACGGATCGGCGGCCAGTTGCGCGGTGATGGTCTCCAACTCGCCATCGATCAACGCGATCCGGGCGCGCTCGATCTCGACGTCGTTGGCGATCGGGTCAGCGCCGTCGTCGATCGACTCAACGATTCGTTCGATCGTCGAGCGCCGGTCGTCCTGGAGCCGGGCCAGCCGTTGCTGCTTGGCGTTGGAGTAAGCGGCCCCGACGACGAACCCGGCAATCAGCAGCAGGGCAGTGAAGCCGGCGACCGCACGGCGGACCGGGGCGCCTCGACGCCATCGGTGGCGCTTGACGATCCAACCGAACACCCCTTCGTATCCCGTGGGGTGGAGCGTCTCGGCGGGCACTTCCAGACGGATCCCGTCGCGATCGACCGTCTCGGTTCCACCGACGGCCGAGACGGGGAAGGCGCGGATCTGATCGGAGGTCGCGCGGAGCTTACTCAGCAGTTGGCCCGAGCGGGCTTGGAAGAAGTCCAGGGCCTGGCGATGGTCCGCCTGTTGGAGTTCGGCGATCCGGTCGCTCTTGGTCAGCAACAGGACGACATCGACCTGTCGCGATCGGGGTCGCGGCTCCTTGTTGGAGTCGGACGGACCTTTGCGTTGGTTCCACGCTTGCTCGATGGCTTCCAGGTGGGCCAAGGCCCGACGTTGGAAGGCCTCGCGGCGCCCGGAATCGGGCGTGTCGGCCGGCAGCAGATCGCGCTCGGGATCGAACAGGAGCAGGTAGACGTCGGCGTCGAGGTAGGCCGTCCAGAGTTCCTCGATATGCTCGGCGTCGAGCTTGCGGAGTTCCTCGACGAACGAGTCGCCGCTGTAGTCGAGCGTGGTGACGTGGACGCCGGTGCCCCGATAGGTCAGGCGGAGGTTGAGCAGGCGGGTCCGGGTCGTGGCCGGAGGCCATTCGCGAGCGCGAAGGGTCCGGGCCAGCTCATCGAGTCGTTCGCAACTGGCCGGGTCGAGCCCCCGCACACGGATCGCCGAGTCGCGGTCGGGCTCGGAGAGCACCGCCAGGCCGGCCAGGAACGTCGTCTTGCCCGATCCTTTGCCGCCCAGCAGACAGACCCGGATCATCCGGCCGTTCGATGAAGTGGAGGATGCGGTCGGCGACTTAACGAAATCAGCATGAGCCATAACGGACCTTCCGTCTCGGGATAACGCTGCGGAACGTCGACCAGGCGGCGCCCAGCGTCAGCAGAATCAGGACGATGAGGATCAGCGTGGAAAGCAACGGCGCTGTCCAAGCCATCTGGGGCAAGCCCAGGGCTCGTTGGAGGACGTCGTTGATCGAGTCGGTGACCAACTTCCGGGCGCCCGAGGCGATCTCGGCGGCGAATCGGGCCAGCCCCTCCTGGATCATCGTGAGGTTGGGCAGCGTGCGCTGACTGATCGTGATGGCCAGGCCGCCGGCCAACAAAGCGCGATAGACCAGGCGGGCGCGGGCCGGATTGGCCCGGAGAGCGGCCCGAGTGACCTTCGCGGTCCGAACCAGGCCGATCCCGGCGATCCGGACGGTACGCCCACCGACGTTGACGATCCGTGTGCCGAACCGCCCGACGTTGCCGAGCCCGCCCGCCACGCGTTGCAGGACCGACGCAGCGCGCCCGGCGCGTCGGAGCGAAGCCGCCTCCCCGGTGGCTCGCAGGGCGTTCCGGGCCCGACCGGCGCGGAGCAACTGTTTGCTGACCTGTGAGCGGCCGGTCGCCTTGACCGAGGCTTTGAGACCCGCCTTGGCCGGCGCGGTGATCGCTTGCGAGGCGCCGAAGCTCAGGGCCAGCAGGGCCGCGTCGGCGGTGTCCAGCGCCGCCCAACCCAGCTCCTCGCCGCTCAGCGGATAGCCCTGGGCCCAGTTCCGGGCCACGTCGGCCAGGCCGCCGCCCGGCACGTAGGTCCACCACTCGTCATTCTTCGGATTGCCCTGCGCGTCGAACTCCTTATTGAGCCAACTCCGGTTCCGCTCGATCTGGTCCAGGCCTCCGTCGCCGAAGCGGACCAGATACGGGATCAGCCGCGAGCCGACCTCAGGGTCGTTCAGCAGCGCGGTCATCCGGTCCTGATCGAGGTCGGCGTACTTGTTGAGGACATAGAAGGCCAGGTCGCCATAGCGGTCGATCGCCTCGGCGGCCGTCGCGATCGCCTCGGGATAAGCCGCAAAGAGGAAGACGGCCACATCGTCCTCGCCGTACGCCTCGAGAACGTCGTCGGCGACCTCGGGCGCATCGCGATACAGTTGCAACGCCAGCGGAGCCGTCCGGGCGAACCGCCAGACGGTCGGCTCGGCATCGTGGATCCGGACCAGGTAGTCGGCCCGCGCCCGGTCGTCGACCAGCTCGGGGGCCTCACGGAGGGCCGCCCCGTTGACGAAGAGCACCTCGAGCACCTCGGCCAGCGGTAGGCCCCGCTCCTCAACGGTCGAGGCGATCAGGTCGCCATCGTCCAAGAACAGCGCGAAGCCGATCGGTCCCAAGTCCTCATCGACGACGGTGCGACGCGGCAAGGGGTGATAGGTCCGCGCTTTCCGGACGATCTCGAGCGGAGAGACCGGTTCGGCGTCCATCGATTCATCGCCGAGCCCATCCGTCATCTCAACACCGTTCGACGCCCAGGCGAGCTGGACAATGATCTCGGCGAGCCATTCGCGCTCGGCCAGGTAGTAGTCGCGTAGCGTCGGGTCGTCGAGGACGCCGTCGATGAGACCGAGGGCCAACGGATCGTCGTGGACCGCATCCCAGAGCGTGGGGTCCGTCTCGGCCCGTCGGAGTCGATCGAGCATCGGGGCGATCAGCGTCTCAGCGCCCGATTCCTCGAGCCCCTCCATGGCAGTCCCATAGGCGATGAGGAACTCCTCGCGCTCCTCGGGTCGCTGGAACCGCTCGGGGTCCAGGGCCATCTCGGTCAGCTCAACTTGCCAAGGGGGTTGCGGTCGCTCATCGAGTTGACGGGCCAGGTCGAGGAGCCCCGAGGTCCCCGAGCGTTCCGAGGCAGCCTGTGCTACCAACGCCCCCGGCGTGCCCAAAGCGTTCAGATCCGTTTCCAGACGCGCTGCCGCCTCGGGATCCTCGCGGCGAAGCTCGGCCAACTGGGCGTCGATCCGACCGTCGGTGGTCTTCGGGATCGACGGTTCTTGGGCCGATGGCCATGCCAAAAAGACCGTAGCCGCGGCGAAGAGGATGGTCAGACCCAGGCAGACGAGGAAACGGATCATGGTTCGGCCCTAATTTGGCGATGGATTCGACCCCGGTCACGATCGTCGAAGCGTCCGAGAACCTTCAGGCGGACCCAATTCCTTCGAGATCTCATCGTGGAACAGATAAATCAAAGATGCAAGCTCCATGCCATCGAAGTGGTTTCGTTCGAGGATCAACCTCAACGATGACCGGGAATCCCGGCATGGAACCATAGGCCAGAGTCGATCGGACCCGGCCTGTTGACGCGACGAGCGGGGGCATCGTCCGCTCCCATCGTGTCTTCATCGGTGCCGCACCTTGGACGTTATTCGAGGAGGAAGGCGAATGATTCAGGGGCCTCGAAGCAATTTCCTCGGATGGCTCGTCGTCAAAGACGGGCGATCGTCGGGACTCTCGAAGACCGAATCGGGAACTCCCCACGATCGGGCGGCTCAATCATCCCCGATTCGGCGGGACGCTCCCACCGGTCGACGGATCACCCGAGGGTCTGCCCTTCGGGAGCGGCCGATGAACGTGAGGACAACGGCCGCTCCCGTAAAACGACCAGGTTGTTAACCGATCGGTTCCAAAGTATAGAATATCCTTGGCATCGCGTTCTGGCGAAGGGGGAGTGAGAGCGATGGCGAGGCCTCGCGAGTTCGACGAGGAGGAGGTTTTGGAGGCGGCCATGGTCGCCTTTTGGGAGCGCGGGTATGAGGCGACCTCCGTGGCCGATCTCATGACCGCCACCGGTCTGCAGAAGGGCAGTCTCTATAAGGCGTTCGGTGACAAGCGTCGACTGTTTGATCGGGCCTTGGAGCGCTATCTCGAGGCCGGTGTCGAGGCGACCCAGGAATGCTTTGCCGAGATGGTGGACCCCCGCTCAGCGATCCGGTGCTGGCTGAAGCACCTGTTTCGGCCCTCGGCATCGACCAATGGCGATCGCCGCGGTTGCTTCGCCGTCAACGCGTTCGTCGAACTGGCCCCCCATGATCATGAGTTGGCCGATCGACTGGCCGGTCACTTCGACGGCCTCCGCGCGGTCTTGGCCGAGGTGATCGCGCAGGGCCAACGCGACGGTCAGTTCCGCAACGACGTCGCTGCCAAACAACTGGCCGAGGTCCTCATGACCCTCGCCGTCGGCGCCTTGGCCTCCGCGCGAGGTCCCCAGCCCGACTCGACCGCCGATCGCGGCCCGTCCTTGATCGACACCGTCGCCCATCTGCTTGAGGCGAACGCTTAGCCGACGGCCCGCCGGTGTCGAATAATCCGATCAGTCGAAACTCAGAAACTCAAGAGAGGCGCTGTTCCGAGCCGGACGGCGCAGAACGTCCCGGGGCCGCTCGGCTCGAGTCCGACCAGCCCAGGATCTGATCGGTCTGACTCCCGTCACGCATAAGGGATCAGGCGATCTTATGGTTTGTCCGCCCGCGAGCGGAGAACGGCCTGAAGGCCCAAGACAGCGCGAAGCAAGCGATCGGGATCAGGACGCTGCCGATGACGATCAAGGCGGCCTCCCCACCGATGGCGGCGGCGAACCACGAGGCGCCCAGGTACGCCACGATCATGCCGGGCGTTTCCCAACGGATCATGATCAGCAGACCGATCAGCATGACCAGATGGCCGGCTTGAGCGGCCCAGACAAATGTCGGTGGGAACCCTCCCTCGGCCTGCAGAAACCATTCGCTGAGATGTTCCAGGAAGAACGCGCCCCAGAACAACAAGAGCAGCGCGGAGAGTAGGCGGCCGAGTCCGCGGAAGATTCCCCGCGCGACGTTGCGGCTGCGGTCGGTCATGGTCCTCCTCCCTCCCTCGAATACATCGCAGGGTCACGGTGGCGGACGCCTCGACACCCGGCGCGCATCGTCACGGGACGATCCGACAACGCCACGACCACCCCTCCCGAAATATAAGCGACTCCGGGATCATTTGATAGGGGAATCCGATGGGTTTTCGGCGGTTTTTGAATTGACGGGCCCGCACCAACCCCCTTCGAATGAAGGAATGGACGGACGATCGGTCATCCGAGGTCCGTGAACCGATCAGATGAAACGGTTGGGAGGGGGAAGAGGAATGTCCCACGTCAACAGAGATCGGCAGCGGGGCACGATCCTCGGCTTGGCCATCGGCGACGCGCTAGGGGCCCCGGTGGAGTTCGAGCCGCACGGGGCGTTCGAGCCGATCGAGGACTTCCGCGCCGGCGGGCCGTACGCGCTGGAGGCCGGCCAGTGGACCGACGACACCAGTATGGCCTTGGCCCTGGCCGACAGCATCTCGGAGGTCGGCTGGGATCTCGACGACCAGGCCCGACGCTACCTGGCCTGGCGGAACGGCGGGGCCTACTCGGTCAACGGGACCTGCTTCGACATCGGGATCACCAACTCGGCCGCCCTGGGTCGGTACCGCGAACTCGGCGACGCGCGGCGCTCCGGCGAGCGCGAGGCCCAGACCAGCGGGAACGGGTCGATCATGCGGCTCGGGCCGGTCCCCGCCGCCTTCGTCCGGCTCTTCCCCGACCAACGAAATCGGCTCGTCGAGCACCTCGTCGAGTCCAGCCTGACCACCCATGCCAGCCCGCAGTGCCTCAGCGCCTGTGCCTACATGGGCCTCATCCTGGCCGGTCTGATCCACGGCCTGCCCCGCGAGACGGTGCTCGATCCCGAATGGGAGGTCCTCGACCATCTTATGGACCACCTCGACGTTCACGAGGAGATCGCCGAGGTGGCCCGGGGCAGTTATCGCCGCAAGCAACCGCCGGAGATCGTCGGGAGCGGCTATGTGGTCAAGAGTCTGGAAGCTGCGCTCTGGGCCTTCGCCGATGCCCCCGACTTCGCCACCGCCGTGCTCCGCGCCGTCAACCTCGGCGACGACGCCGACACCACCGGGGCCGTCTGTGGTCAACTCGCTGGCGCCTGCTGGGGCGAGTCCGGGATCCCCGACCACTGGCTCCAACGACTCGACGGGCGCGACAAAATCGACCCGATCCTTGATCGACTCTTCGGCCCCTCGGAAATCTTCCAAAGCGAAGCATGATCGAAAAATGTCGGACTCGGTGGTGTTTGCGGGGTCGGTCAATGGTTGAGTCGGCTTGTGGAGCCGATAGGCTGGGGGTGGTGCCCGATGTCCGTCCGTTGGGGCCGAACACCAACCGCCGGGAGCTTGCCCACCGATGTCCTCGAACCCCGTGACCCTGAATGCGCCGGCGACCGACCCGACGCCGATCTTCGAGGCGTTTCGCGGCTTCGCCTCGACGGAACTGCTGACCGCCGCGGTGGCCGAGTTCGATCTCTTCGGGCGGATCGCGCGGTGTGGGGGCGCTTTGGGCTTCGACGAGCTGCGGGCCGAGTTGGGCCTGGAGCGTCGGCCGACCCTGGTCCTGACGATCGTGCTGAGGGCCTTAGGTCTGCTCGCCGACGACGATCAAGGCCAGATTGCGCTGACCCCCCTGGCCCGCGAGCACCTAATCCCCGGTGCGGACTTTGACGTCAGCGGCTATGTCGGCTTGGCCGCTGGGAGCCCCGGCGTCCGCGCCATGGTCGAGCGGCTCCGGACCAACCGGCCCTTCGGCGCCGGTGCGGATTCCGACGCCGGATCGGGTTCGATGTCGACCGATCCGAGCGTGGGTGGCGATCCCGAGGGCGCAGCGTTTATTTATCGCGAGGGGCTCGACTCGGCGATGGAGCAGGCGGCGGCGGCCCGTCGTCTGACGATGGCCTTAGCGGGCCGAGCGCGCAACGTCGCGCCCGCCTTGGCCGAGGCGCTGCCCTTGGACGGCGCGACGCGTCTGCTCGACGTCGGCGCCGGCACCGGACTCTACAGTTTCGCCAGTCTCCAGAAAGCGCCCGGTCTGCGGGCGACGCTCTGGGACCGGCCTGAGGTGCTCAAGGTCGCCCGCGAGCTGGCCGTCGACCACGTCCCGGCCGATCGAATCACCTTTCTCGAGGGGGATATGTTCGCCGATCCGGTCCCGGACGGCTGCGATCGGATCCTGTTGTCGAACATCCTTCACGATTGGGACGAGCCCGAATGCCAACTCTTGGTTGATCGGCTCGCCGAAGCCCTACCTTCCGGGGGTCAGCTCCTGATCCATGACGTCTTCCTCAACGACGCGCTGGACGGCCCGCTGCCGATCGCCCTGTATGGGGCACACCTCTTCGAATTGACCGAGGGCCGCGCCTATAGCGCTGGCGAATACTCGGCCATGCTCAAGAAGGCCGGCCTCAACCCCGGACCGATCACCCCGACCCTCGTCCACTGCGGCGTCTTGCCAGGGATTAAAGCTTGATTGTTGATTGAAATCAATGTGGTACTCGTATGGTAGAGCTTTTCTCAAGGTGGGTTTCCCAAGAGCTGAGTCCGACACGCCATGGGCGGTTGGGCTCGGTATTAATTCGGGGTGAGCCAGTTCGGCGAGGGGCTGGCCCCGATCGGGATGATGCTTGAAGGGGACGCGGGAGGATCCCACCTGGACGTCGCTTGCGTCGATGTCTTGGTGGCGGTCATGATATCTCTGTCCCACGAGGTAAGGGACATCCTACCCGATCCGATTTGCTCCGCAGCCCCGCCCCGCTTCTCACGATGGAGTACTGTCCCATGAGTCTCCATGCATCCGATTCCCGCCCGGCGCGTCGAGGCCGCATGGCACTCGAGTCCTTGGAGCCGCGCCGCCTGTTGACTCAGTTCGCAGTGGACACCTTGGTTGACGAGTCCGACGGCGACTTCAGCGCCGGCGACCTCTCGCTCCGCGAGGCGATCGAGCAGGCCAACGCCAATCCGGGCGAGGACACGATCGTCTTCGATGAGGCTCTGAACGGCGGCACGATCGTGCTCAGCTCGGGTGCCCTGGAGCTGACCGACGTGTCTCGGACGACAATCAATGGCTCGGGCTCGGCCAACCTCAGCCTCAGCGGCAATAATCTGACGCGGGTCTTCGCCATCGCCGATGGGGCGACCGCGACGATCACGGGTCTGACCATCACGGAGGGCAACGCATCGCCGATCGGTGGCGGGATCCTCAACCAGGGCGACTTGACCCTCGAAGACGCGGCGATCGTGGCCAATGCCGCTGTCTCCAGCGGCGGCGGGATCGCCAACTCCGGCGGGGTGTTGAGCCTGTCCGGGACCCGGCTCGAGCAGAACATCTCGGGCGCCGATGGGGCTGGGCTGTCCAACTTCGATGACGGGGTGGTGACCCTCGATGACGTGACGCTGTCGGGCAATTCGTCGGCGACTCGGGGCGGCGGGCTCCTCAACAACTCGCCGTTGGGGACCGTGGTGGTCCGCAACGCGACGATCGAGGGGAACACTACGGGCACCTTCGGCGCGGGGGTGTTCAACCTCGGCACCCTGACGATGAACGACTCGACGCTGACCGGGAACATCATCCTCAACCCGAACGGTGATGGCGGCGGGATCTTCAATCAGGGGTCGCTGGAGGTCGTCGGCTCGACGATCGGCAACAACGAGGCGGGCCGGTATGGCGGCGGACTCCTGACCCAGTACGGTGAGACGAGCGTGAGCGACTCGACGATCGCCGGCAACATCTCGGGATCCTACGGCGGGGGGATCAATGTCATTGGGGGCACCCTCAACATCGCGTCCATGATCATCGAGGGGAACTCCTCGGGCGATTTCGGTGGGGGGATCGCCAACTCCGGCACGGTCGCGATCGTCGGCTCGACGATCCGCGACAACCTCGCGGACTTCGAGGGCGGTGGCCTGTTCAACCTGGACGGCGACGTGACCCTCGAGGACTCGATCGTCAGCGGCAACAGTGTTGAGGTAAGCGGCGGCGGGATCCTCAATATCCTCGGCACCCTGACCGTGGTCGGTTCGTCGATCACCGGCAACACGACCTCCCTGGGTCTTGGCGGCGGGATCAACAACATCGACGCCAGGCTCGAACTCACCGACTCAACGATCTCCGAGAACACGGCGGGCTATGGCGGTGGGCTCTACAACGGCATCTACGCGGAGGCCTCGATCTCCAATTCGACCATCAGCGGGAATTCGGCCATCGATGGGGGAGGGGTCTTCAATGGGTACGACGGATCGACCACACTGATCAATTCGACGGTCAGCGGGAACTCTGCCGCAGGAAATGGTGGGGGAATATACCATTTCGATAACACACTGGCGATCAACCATTCGACGATCATCGACAACCAAGCCGACTCCGATGGGGACGGGGTCGGGACCGGCGGCGGGATCTGGACATACAACGACTCGTTCACGTTCACCGAACTGAGCAATTCGATCGTCTCGGCCAATCGGAGCGGGCTAGGGAACGTTGCGAACAACGTCGCGAACAAAGCGCCCGAGCCCTCCAGCGTGGGGAACCTGGTCGGGACCGGCGGGGTCGGCGTCGACCCGTTGACCAACCTCAACGGTGTGGACGATCCCCAACTCAGCCCGCTCCAGGACAACGGTGGGCCGACCTTCACCCATGTCCCGTTGGCGGACAGCCCGGTCATCGACGCGGCCGACTTGGGGTCGTCGACTTTGATCGATCAGCGCGGAGTCGAACGGCCCGTCGATGGGTCCGGGGACGGGATCGCCCTGCCCGACATCGGCGCCGTCGAGTATGCCCCGTTGCTCGACGGGCCGGTCTCGGTCGGTCCGAACGGCGACGTCCTCGTCGAGGGGACCGACCAGGCCGACCTGATCACGATCGTCTCGAGTTCGCCGTCGGAGATCCAGATCACGCTCAATGGTGAGGAGTTCGGTCCCTTCGACCTCAGCGACGGCTCGCTCCTCGAAGTCCGTGCCGGCGATGGCGACGATACCGTCGACGGCTCGACACTAATCCGGGTCGATCTGCTCGTCGAGGCGGGCGCCGGCGACGACGTCGTCACGTCGGGGACGGGCCGGGACAATCTGTTCGGTGGCCCCGGCAACGACTCGATGATCGGTTCGGGTCGGGCCGACCTGCTCGACGGTGGCGAGGGCGACGACACGCTCCGAGGTGCCGGCAACAACGACATCCTGTTGGGCGGACCCGGCGACGACGATCTAGACGGCAACAACCTGGACGACCTGGTCGTTGGGGGTGAGGGCAACGACTTGATCGCCGGTGGTCGACGCGACGACGAACTGATCGGGGGACTGGGCGAGGACACGTTGATCGGTCGTGGTGGTGAGGATTTCTTGGACGGCGGCATCGGCGACGATCAGCTCTTCGGTGGCGGCGGTGAGGACACGCTGCTGGGCGACTCCGGCAACGACACCCTGATCGGCCAGAACGGCGCTGACACGATCCGCGGCGATGCGGGCAACGACTCGTTGGACGGCGGCCCCGGCGGCGACCTCCTGGAGGGCGGTTCGAACCGCGATACGCTCAGGGGCGGACAGCAGACCGACTCGATCTTCGGGGGCGCCGGCGTGGACCTGTTCGTCGTCGGGGCGGTGCCCGGCAGCGGACCGTTCTCCGACGAGCACGAGTTGCGGATGGTCAACGGGTTCCTTCAACACCGTCAGTTCCGCGACGGGACGTTGATCGAGCAGGACCGGATCTTCAGCTTCGATGCGTTGGCGGACGCGGTGTTGCTGGAGGCGTTGGGGGGTGACGACACGATCCGAGTGGCCTCCGACGTAATGATCGGCGGGACGCTCGACGGCGGGGAGGGGTTCGACTTGGCGATCCTGGACCCGACCATCCGTGCCAACTGGATCCTGGCCAGCATCGAGGACGAGTCGGACTCCTGATCGGCCGACAAACCGATCTCCGAGGATCGGGGACCGATGCGTTCACCGAGACCGAGACCGAACGTTGCGGGTTTCGGAAAATCCGGCTAATGTTTGACAAATGTGCGGCCAGGGGTCTTCGGATCTCCTGGCCGCTCGCGTCCATTCCTTTGTCGGTCTGTTGGTTTGAGCTTTCCCGGTCCGTCTCTGCCTTCCTCGTCCCCGGCGCGTCGGAGCACCCCACCCATGGTGTCGAACCCGCAACCGAGTCGGCGACCACGCCTCAGACGTAGTATCCCTTCAATTCTTGGGGGCATGCTGATCACGCTGGTCGTGATGCCGTCGATGGTCCGGGCTGACGACCTGCTCTCGGACGAACGCCGATCTCGTTATATCAAGACCGTCTACGGCTTCATGGAGCATCATTGCGTCGGTTGTCACGGCTTGGATCGCGCCGAGGCCGGAGTCGACCTGACCTTCTACGAGACGTTGGCCGAGGCTCGGGACGATCGGTTCCTGATGGAGGATATCCTTGAGCGGGTTGCCATCGGCGCGATGCCGCCGCCCGACGCGACGCGCCTCCCCGATCGCGACGCCCGAGCCCGGTTCCTGGAGGCGTTCGACGACCTCGTGTTGGCTGTCGACTACGATGCGGTCGTCGATCCGGGCCAGACACCACCGCGACGGCTCAATCGCTTCGAGTACGACCGGACCATCGCCGATCTGACCGGGCTCGATGTCGAAGTCGCCGCCGACTTCCCAGCCGACGACGCCGGGAACGGATTCACCAATCAAGGGGAAGTGCTCCGCGTTTCGCCGCTCTTGATGGAACGTTATGTCGAAGCGGCCGAGCGGATCGTTAACCGCCTGGCCGGCCCCGAGATCGCGCCAGAGTCGGTCGAGACCAGACCGCACGACTCGTCGCGAGGCCCCGAGCGAGCTTACGTCCTGACCATCAAACAGACCGGGGAGTACCGGGTCGACCTAACCCTCTTTTCCAAAACCGAGGTCATGGGCGATTCCCTGACATTGGTCGTCGACGAGCGTCCGGTCTCGATGATCCCGACATCGCGTCGACAGACGCTGACCCTTCGACTGGAACGGGGTCGGCACATCCTCCGGCTCGACGGCCTCTCGCCGATCGACCGTTCCGAAGGCGCCGACTCGATCGACATCGGCTGGCGGGCGCGGGTGGTCGGGCCGATCATCCCCGAGGAGCGACAGCCGCCTCGTCTCTATCGACGCGTCGTCTTCGCGCGTCCGTCGGACGCTCTCCGGCCCCTCGACGCTGCCGGCCGCGTGCTCGGTCGGTTTGCCGCCCGTGCCTTCCGACGTCCGGTCCTCGACGACGAGCGGGACCGTCTGCTCGCGCTCTTCGAGGCCGGTCGCGCCTCGGGCCTCGACTACGACGGCGCGGTCCAGCTCGGCCTCCAGGCGATCCTGGCCAGTCCGCAGTTCCTGTTCCGCTTCGAGGACGAGCGCGGAACCCCCCTGCCCGACGGCCGGTTCGGGCTCAGTGGTGACGAATTGGCGACGCGGCTCTCCTACTTCCTCTGGTCGACGATGCCCGATGAGGAACTGACCCGCCTGGCCCTCGACGGTCGCCTCCACGACCCCGAGGTCCTCGATGCGCAGGTGATCCGGATGCTCGACGACCCCAAGGCGGTTGCGATGGTCGAGGCGTTCTTCGCCGAGTGGCTCAACCTCGGCCTGCTCGACGACTGGTCGCCCGACACGCAGCTGATCAAGGGTTGGACCAGCAAGCTGGCCCCCGCCATGAAGCGCGAGGTGCTCCTGCTGGCCGAGTCGGTCCTCCGCGAGGATCGGAGCGTGCTCGACCTGCTCGACGCCGAGGAGACCTTCATCAACCCGCGATTGGCCAAGCTCTATGGGATCCCGTATCGCGGTGAGGATCCCCAGGCGCTCTACGATCGCGGACCGGCGACCCGCTACGGCCGCGAGGGGCCGCGCGACCGTCACGTCGAGGAGTACCTCTATGAGCACGAGTTCGTGCGTGTCCCCGCACCCCCGCATCGGCAGGGCGTCCTGACCAGCCCCGCGATCCTGGCCCTGACCAGCAACCCGGACGGGACCTCGCCGGTGAAGCGCGGAAAGTGGGTCCTCGACAACATCCTCGGCACGCCCCCACCGCCCCCGCCGCCCGACGTCCCCGACCTGGAGGAGACCCGCGCCGCCCGACCCGACCTCGGGTTCCGCGAACAACTGGAGCGGCATCGGGACGATCCCCGATGCGCCTCGTGCCACGCCCTGATGGACCCGATCGGCCTGGCCCTGGAGAACTACGACGTCCTGGGTCGCTGGCGCGAGCGTTACGATCGGCGTCGGGGCGGACGACCGATCGACTCCTCGGGAACCTTGGCCGACGGTCGACGCTTCGAAGGCCCCGAGGGACTGCTCGACGCCCTCGACCGCGAGGCGTTCGTGCGGCAGGTCGTCACCAAACTGTTCGTCTATGCCCTGGGGCGGGGCGAGCGGCCGGAGGACGCGCGGACGATCGACACGATCGTCCGAGAAGCCGCCTCGGACGAGTATCGGTTCCAAAGCCTCGTGCGTTCGCTGGTGCGCAGCGACGCGTTCCGCCGGATCCGCCGCGCTCCCGAGAAAGGACGCTGAACCTGCGAATCCGGAAGGAGGCGTTACGTCGACCCTGTGTTTCCTTCGATCGCCTATTCACGACTTTCCTGATTTATTCAGCCGAACATCTCTGCTATCATGTCTGCAACGACGACGTGCGGAAAAGTGAGTTTGGACAGAGGGATCCTGTGAGTTATCCATTTGAACGACCGGTCGTTTACGTCTCTGCGATGGTCTTCTTGATCGCCTGGATTTTCGTGATGGCTTTCATGCCGCTCTCACTCTGGCTGCTAATCCCGGCGGTTTTCTTGACAGCGGTAGTCATGCAAACCCAGCTATTTCAAGGACAAAAGCTCGAGCGACGCTTCTGGGTGAAGGTTTACCTCCGCGAGGGCAGTTGGCTCAGCAATTTCCTTCAAGGAAGAACCCAGTTCATGTGGATGACGACTATGCTGCTCAGTTTTATTGTTGCCGTTTTGACGATTGTGTACTTGTATAGCTATGATTGGATCGATTGTGCGTTCGTCGCTGGGGCAATGGTATCGACACTATACCTGCATGCTAAGCTTTCTAAAGCGTTGCGGGGCAACGTCTCTGGTCTGCTCCTGGAACTTGCCCACATCCGAGTTTATTATTGGCTCGGAATCGTGCTCGTCGTCGCGGCGATCGGGATCTCCTCAGTCGTCAAGGGCGGGGCCGATAACTACTCTGAACTGACCAGCAACGACATCGCTGCGCGGGCTATAGCAGACGTCAAGCACCCGGTCGAGTTCGTCCGCCATTGCGCACGCATCTTCTATTACACCGACATGCAACTTCTGCGGATCCGTGATATTGTAGGATGGCCCTATGGTTGGATCATCTACGCGATCTTCCTCATCCCGAACACGCTTCCAGCCTTCGGGGTCGTCACGATGTTCTTGGGGATCTCACGCACATTGGGCTCGATCCCCGAGCAGGCTAAGGAGGTGTGAAATGCGAGCGGCGGGACTCCTCACGATGACGGTGGCCGTGCTCATACTGGCCGGATGCGGCACGTACGAGATGCTGACTGATTGGAAGGCCAAGTACGATGAGGCAATGCGCATGTACGAAGAGATGAGACAGCTGAAGGAACAAGCCGAGTCCGAGTTGGCAATCGCTCAGGCCGCACTCGAGTCGGTTCGGGGTGAGCTGCAAGAAACGAGTTTCGCTCTCAACCAAGAGCAAGAGGCGTTGAAGCGGATCTTCGAGGAAGAATGAAGGGTCGGATAAGGTCAAAGATATTAATCGGATACCGATGCATTGGAGTAGCAGGCCCAACGTCACTGTGAAGGGACCGTTGACGATGTCTCGCAAATGCGATTGGAAGAGTTGCGACGCACGCTCGAACACCTTGAGTCGCCGGACGGTCCTCCGAGGGGTGGGCGTCGCCTTGTCCCTGCCTTGGCTGTCGGCGATCCCATCGCGGGCGTTGGCCCGCTCGTTCGATGGCGTCGGGGCGTCCAATTCGGTCGAGCCGGCTCGTCGGCTGGCCTACGTATTCTTCCCTAACGGCGTGATTCCGGGTCGGTGGAAGCCCGAAGCGGTCGGGCCGTTGACGGACCTGCCGTCGAGCTTGGCGCCGTTGGCCGACCTCCGCGACCGGTTCTCGGTGCTCAGCGGTTTGGCCCAAGTCAACGCCTACGCCCAAGGGGACGGCGGCGGCGATCACGCGCGGAACGCGGGGACGTATCTGACGGGCGTGCACCCGGTCAAGTCAACCGGGGCGGACATCCGGGCTGGCGTCAGCATCGATCAGGTCGCCGCCGATCACCTCGGCCGTGCCACCCGGCTCCGCTCGATCGAGCTGTCGGCCGAGGCGAGCAAGCTGGTCGGCTCGTGCGATCAGGGTTACAGTTGCGCTTACACCAACACGATCTCATGGCGAACCCCGACCCGGCCCAACCCGACCGAGGTCGACCCGCGACGCGCCTTCGAGCGGCTCTTCGGCCGACCCGGCGGCCCGGCCCAGGCCGAACGGATCGCCTCGCGTCGGAGCGTGCTCGACTTCGTCCTCGGCGAGGCCGACCGGATCCGGACCCGCGTCGGTGCCGAGGATCGCGCCCGGATCGATGAGTACTTCGCCTCGGTCCGCGATCTCGAGCGGAGGATCGAACGGCAAGCGGCCTTGCCCGAGGTCGATCGGCCCGACATCGACGTGCCCGACCGGATCCCGACCGAGGCCGGCGAGCGGATCCGCCTCATGTTCGACCTGCTGGCCCTGGCCTTCCAGGCCGACCTGACGCGGGTCGGCACCTTGATGGTCGCCAAGGCGATCAGCAACCGACGCTACCCCGAGATCGGCGTCCGCGGCGGGCACCACCAGTTGAGCCACCATCGCAACGATCCCGAGACGATCGAGCAGATCGCCAAGATCGACCGCTTCTTCGTCGAGCAGTTCGCCCGGTTCCTCCGGACGCTCCGCGACACGCCCGAGGGAGAGGGGGCGGGCAGCCTCCTCGATCGAACACTCATCGTCTACGGCAGCGCGCTCAACGACGGCAATCGCCACACCCACCACGACTTGCCGATTCTCGTCGCGGGCGGGGGCGATCGCGTCGTCCACGGCCGGCACATCGCCTTCCCCGACCGGACCCCGCTCTGCAACCTCTTCCTCTCGACGCTCGACTATGCCGGCGTCCCCGAGGTCGACCGGTTCGGCGACAGCACCGACAGGCTCAACGGCCTGCTCTCCTGATCGTTCTCTGATCCGACAAGGAAATATGGAGAACGTCTCCAGAGACGGCCTGAGGCCGAGGTGTCGAGGGATCCGCGCTGTTGATGTACGATTGCGCAACGTGGCGTTCGGGCGTTTCGGGACAACCATCGGACCGCCCTGTTCGTGTGGACCCGACCGAGACCGGTTCGACCGAGGCGTCCGCATTTCCGTAGGCTCATCGATGCTCAAGAAACCGTTTGTGTTGCTGGTGTTCGTCATGAGTTCGATCGTGGTCCCGGCCATGGCGGCTGGGGTCAAGGTCCGGGTGTCGACGTTCAACGTTTCGATGTTCCGGGAGTCGGAGGGCGATCTCGCGCGAGACCTGGCCACGCCCGACGATCACCAAGGGATGGCCGTCGCCGAGATCCTTCAGCGCGTTCGTCCCGACATCGTCCTGCTCAACGAATTCGATTACGATCCCGACGGGCGTGGCTTGCGGCTTTTCCGGGACAACTACCTGGCTGTTGGGCAGGATACGCAGGGCCTCGATGACCCCGCCGACCCGATCGCCTATCCGTTCACCTACATCGCGCCGTCGAATACCGGCGTGCCCTCAGGGGGCGACCTCGATCACGACGGCCGGACCGATGGACCAGCCGATTGTTATGGGTATGGGCGTTATCCGGGCCAGTACGGCATGGCGATCCTCTCACGGTTTCCGATCCGCCGCGAATCGATCCGGACCTTCCAGAAGTTTTCCTGGCGATCGATGCCCAAGGCCCGGCGACCGATCGATCCCGAGACCGGCCGGCGTTGGTACGCCGATCTGAGTGACGAGGACCTCCGACTCTCTTCCAAAAGTCATTGGGACGTGCCGATCGAAATAGATGGGCGTCTCGTGCATGTCTTGGTCAGCCATCCGACTCCGCCCGGCTTCGACGGCCCTGAGGACCGCAATGGGACCCGCAACCATGACGAGATCCGGCTCGTCCACGACTTGGCGACCGGATCGCGCCGAGATGGCGGGCGGGCCGATGATTACCTCGTGGATGACCGAGGAGGTCGCGGAGGACTGTCCGCCGACGCGGCCTTCGTGATCCTGGGGGACCTCAACAGCGACCCGATCGACAGCGACGCGACCGGAGTCCGAATGCTCTTGGACGACCCCGCGATCCAGGGCTCATCGACCGACCCGGCGGTCACGCCGACCTCGGCCGGCGGTCCAGAACAGGCCCGCTTGCAAGGAAAGTCTAACCGCAAACATCAAGGTGACGCGCGCTTCGATACCGCCGACTTCTCCGATGATCGTGGGCCGGGCAATATCCGCGTCGACTACGTCCTGCCCTCGATCGGTCTGACGCTCGAAGGCTCCGGCGTCTTCTGGCCGACGTCGGACGACCCGCTGTTCGGACTCGTCGGCTCCTATGACCCCGACCGACCAGGGAACGGTTTTCCTGCGTCCGACCATCGACTCGTCTGGATCGATCTGATCGTGGTTGATTGACGGGCCATCGTCATCGGTTTCGTGCCCCGAACCGTGATATCGGTTCGGGGACATATCTGGGGACGATTCGATGGCCGATCAGATGCTGGGCTGTGCGGGCTCGGCGGCTTCGGGCGTCGAGCCGTTGGTGGCTTTCGTATGATCACCATTGGCTTGGCCTTTGCCGTTGCCGAGGATAACGCCCAAGCTCCGAGTGCCGATGGCGGTCTCGCCATGCATACTCAGGTCGAGCCCCTCGGTCTCCTGCTCGTCGCTAACCCGAAGCGGAACGATCAGGTTCGTCAGCATGAACAGCAGATAAGATCCACCGAAGGCGAAGACAATCACGATGACCGACGCGAGAAGGTGGTACATGAACGTCGTGAACTGGCCGTAGGCCAATCCGACCTCGGCGGCGAAGATGCCGGTCATGACCATGCCGACGGTCCCCCCCACACCGTGGCACGGGAAGACATCGAGGGTGTCGTCGACGTTCCCTTTGTTCTTGATGTGCACGACGAGGTTGCTGATCACGGCGGCGGCGGTGCCGATGAAGATGCTTTGCGGGATGGTGACGAACCCGGCAGCGGGGGTGATCGCGACCAAGCCGACGACCGCCCCAACACACGCGCCGACGGCGCTCGGCTTGCGGCCCCGCGCCCAGTCGAAGAAGATCCAGCTCAGCATCGCCGCGGCCGAGGCGACGTTGGTCGTAGCAAAGGCCATCCCGGCAGCGCCATCGGAAGCCAGGGCGCTGCCGGCGTTGAAGCCGAACCAGCCGAACCAGAGCATCCCCGTGCCCAGCAGCACGAACGGGATGTTGAACGGCTCATGCTCCTTGGATGTGCGGTGGATGATCCGCCGGCCAAGGATCAACGCACCGGCCAGCGCGGCGTATCCCGAGGA
This sequence comes from uncultured Planctomycetia bacterium, assembly GCA_964609385.1. Lineage (GTDB taxonomy): Bacteria > Planctomycetota > Planctomycetia > Isosphaerales > Isosphaeraceae > CAZSSM01. The sequence continues at coordinate 35,751 of CAZSSM010000028.1, read as the reverse complement.
CATGTGGACCACTGTACCGCCGGCAAAGTCCTTGACTCCCCATCGGAAGAACATTCCCTCCGGATGCCAAGTCATGTGCGCCAGCGGGCAATAGATAATCAGACTAAACAGGCACATGAACAGCAGATAGGCCGAGAACCGGACCCGCTCGGCGAAGGCGCCGGTGATCAGCGCGGGTGTGATGATGGCGAACTTGAGCTGGAAGAGGGCGAAGACGATGTGCGGGTAGGTCGTACCTTCGGCCACGCGGCCGTCGACTCCATTGAACATGAAGAAGGTGAGCGGATTGCCGATAATCCCGAGCCCACCCACGTCGTCGCCGAAGGCGAGACTGTAGCCGACGAGGACCCAGAGCATGCTGATGACGCCCATGGCCATAAAGCTCTGCAACATGGTCGAGACGACGCTCTTGAAGCCGACCAGGCCACCATAGAAGAAGGAGAGGCCCGGCGTCATCAGGAGCACCAGCGCCGTGGCGGTGAGCATCCAGGCGGTGTCGCCCTTGTCGAGGGTGCCCTGGGCCGCCATCTCGACCTCGGGCAGCAGGCTAGCGAACAGGGCCGCGACGCTGAAGGTGGCCAGGAGCAGGAACGGGACGGGGGCTGCGCGATTCATGGGCATTACCTGTTGAATCAGGAGGCGGGGCCCACGCCATCGAGGGATCGGTCGGGGCACACTCGGAGGTCAAGGCGCTCCGTAAGTGGCTCGACGATCCCAAGATTGAGTTCCAGGATCAGGACGCGGGCAGGGTTGCTACGGTTCATCGGGGTGAGGTCAACGATCGGACCGTCGTGCAGAGTTCATGCCAAGGCCGATCGTCAAGGCGCAGAGACTTCTGGCGGTTGACCCATCAATCGCCTCTCGGTTTCCAGCCCATCAGACGATCGCGCTCGTCGAAGATGGCGAATATTGGTTGGATGGACTGACTTCCGGGAATCGAGCGATGACCCTTCGACGACTGAGAAATGCCTATTAGACCGGGCCGTTCGCCCCGTTCACGATCCACATGGCCGACGGGCGATCGTTCCCGGTCCCCCACCCGGAATTCCTCTTCCCGACCCCCTCGGGGAGGACCGTCATCGTGTCTGACGAGCAGGACAAGAGGATATCCTCGACCTCCTGCTGATGACGGAGATCAAACTCAATCTGTTGTTACGCTCAGAGGCATTAATCGGTTTATGTGATAATATTTAATGAAGATATGTTTCAAATTTTCGGGAAACTGTTGTCGATGAGTATGGGTGCAAACGCGCGAATGCGAAGGTCCGATTCCGCACCCTTTGACGAATGAGGGTGCGGAAGTCCGGGGCCGTCAGCGACGGAGTCGAGATCGGTCTCAGGAATTGCTCGGTGAGTCCTCCCGGTCTTCGACTTGGGCGGTCGTCTCGGGTGAGTCCGAGGCGGGTGCCGTGGTCTCACCGGGGCGGATCGGGTTGACCTGGGCTCCGGGCCGGGCGCGCTGGATTCCGTTGACGATGACCCAGTCGTCGGTGGTCAAGGGATCCTCCTGGTCAAGGGGGAGGACGACGCGGTTGCGCTCGAACTGGGCGCCGAGTTCGATCCCCTTACGGAGGACGTTGTTGTCGTCGTCGACGACCAGGACGAACCGCCCACGCTGGTCGGCGGTGACGGCCACAGCGGGCACGAGCAGGGCCTCGTTCTCGGTGATCGGGATCCTGACGCGGATGATGAGTCCGGGATAAAGCAGGCTGTTGGGATTGTCGAACCGAGCGCGGAGCCGGAGGGTCCCGGTCGACGAGTCGACCGTATTGTCAGCCGAGTCGAAGCGGCCCTCGAAGGGAAAGCCGCGATCGTTGTCACGGGCGAGAAAAATCGGGACATCATTACCTTCCCTCATATACCGGGGCGTGTCGCGGTCGGCCCCGCCCGCGTTTGCCGGGTCATTACTCGGGCGATCACCGTCGGGGTCTGGAGTTTCGGCCGCGCTGTCTGGCGTGGCTTCCGGATCGTCCGCGGGCGGGTCGTCGGGGTCGATGGCCGTGGCCGCTTCGGCGATGGCGTCGACCTGGGCCTGGATCTCCGATTCGGGGAGGATTTCGGCGTCTTCGGTGGTCTTCGGTCGGTTGGCCTCGGGATAACGGTCCATGAAGTTGAGCAGGTCGCGATCGGAAATGTTGAAGTAGGCGAAGACCTCGTCGGTCCGGATGACGTTGGCCAGCAACGTCGGATCGGAAGCACCCACGAGGGCGCCGACGTCGACGAGGTTCTCGCCGATCGCTCCGTCGATCGGCGAGGTGACGCGGGTGTAGCTGAGATCGAGCTTGGCGAGTTCCAAGGTGGCCTCGGCCAAGGCGACGGACGCCCGGGCGCTGAGTTCCTCGGCCTCACGCTGGCGGACCTCGGTCTCGGTGGTAGCGTTGCGCCTCAGGAGCGTCTTGCTCTTCTCCAATTCGATCCGGGCCAGCCGATACTCCGCCTGCTTCCCGCGGAGGTCGGCCTCGGCCTTGCGGAGGTTCGCCTCATATTCACGTGGATCGATGGTGAAGAGCAACTGGTCCCGCGCGACGAGCGAGCCCGGCTCGAAATGGATTGTCTGGATGAAGCCCCGGACCCGTGCGCGGATCTCGACCGTCTCGACACCCTCGATCTCGCCGGTGAAGGTCAATTCGGTCGGGACGGTCTGCCGGACCGGGTGGGCCACGGTCACCTCGGGCGGAGGCGGGGCCTGGAACGTGTTGGTTGCCGACTGACAGCCGATCAGCCCCAGCAGGACCGTCAACGCTCCCGAAACAGCCGCGCTGGCGGCGATCTTCGACCTCTTCCACGCCTCGTGTCGACGCATCACCCGATGCTCCTTGATCCAAGTCATATCCAAACAAGGACGAGGGCGACGCCCGACCCTCAACCCGGCGCGTCCTCTCAACGCAACGATGCCCCTAGATTATCCCGATCCGGGGACCCGGCACAATCAACCAGAGGGGTCGTCGGGCCGATCGCTTCGATAACGGATCAGGGGTTCAGCCAGGGTGCCGTGGCGTTTCGCAGTCCGATTGGGGCCGACGCTGACAACGCTCCCCCGTGATTCGGCTCGCCGATCCGGCCCAACCCGGCCACACTAGAGCGGAGAGGTTGCGGTAGAGAACGAGGATCCATTGATATGGATCAGTTGCAGCGAATAACGAGTCTTTACAATAGGTTGATTTTTAGTCAAGAGAAAGGTCGCGATGATGGATCGAGCGAAAGGGATCCGTTGGTTCGTGCGCTCCGAGATTCTGATGGGCCTAATTCTCGTGATGGGTCATCCCAACGCGTGGGCCCAGGACGATCAGGGTGACCGCCAACGCTTGCTGGGGCGCTGGTCTGGGACCGTCGGCGCGTTGCGCGACGTTCCCGTCACGTTGGTCTTCCGAGGCGAAGAGGTGACTTACCGGATCGGCCCGGTCCCCGATGGCGTCTTGCTCCGGGGCCGCGTCGTCCTCGATACCGAGGCCGTGCCGAAGCAGATCGATCTGGTCACCCTGATCACCGCCGATGGCAAACCCCAATCGCCCCTCCGCGGCATCTATCGCTTCGAGGAGGATGACCAAGGTCGACGACTCGTCCTCCAGACCGGGGCCAACTCGCAAGCCCGACCCCTCTTCTTCGATCCGAAGGCTCCAGGGTATCTCGTCTTGAAATTTGAGGAAAACCAATCGCGATCGCTTGGTCTTCGGTGATCCGTTTCGAACCGATGATGCCTCGCCTCATGCTTTGCCACGCCAGGCGAGGCTCTGCCGATTCATGGCCTCCAGGTATTGGCGATCCTCACGGAGGAGACTCTGAGCGACCGCGATCGCCCGGCCCAGAGCTTCGTCCGAGATTGACCGATAAGCCGGCCCGCGTGAGCGATCCACGAAGTCGTACCAACATCCCCCGAAGGCGTGGTCCAGCGCAATCCGCATGAAACAGTGGTCGAAGCGGATCGGCCACCCTTCGGCCGATGCCCTCTCCGGTAACCGTCGTCGGACCAGATCGAGATAGTCCGACTCGAGACGAGATCGAAGGTCGTCGCGTTCAAAGAGGCTTGTGGAAATCGAGTCGCGGGTCATCGGTGCGTCTCTATTGTCGCAGGTGATACGCTTCTTGGGCTGGTGACGGAGTCCCCTTCTCGAGAGATCCTTATGCTTGGTCGAGAAGGGATTAGTGTCCGGATCCTCGAGAATCGGACCGTGAAGTATCAGATCGTGAATTAACTGATGAAACCGCGATTTCACGTGGGTTTTCCTATTGGCTCAATTCTAAGCGAAACATCATGGACAATTTGAATTGTGGATTTGTTTGGCGCTTCGGCCGTCCATCCTGGCGGTCCGTTGTCTCCGGGAATGATCAGCTATGTGTCGAATCTCGAGAGGTTCCTTGCAATGTCAGGTTTTCGTCTAAATAATCGGAGCCGTGGCGGCCTCTCCAGTCATCGCGCCATGGGGGACTATCGATCCATTCCTCCCGCTCCTCCCACATCTGTCTCTCCAGAGGCTTCGAGAACCTGACCATGAGCAACGCCCACCGCCCTTGCCCGCATCGCCTGCGCGCCGAATTGCTTCGGGTTCACCGTCACCAACCCCTGGTTATGGAGTTGGAGCGACGGACCTTGTTGACGATTGTGAACCCGTTGCAGCCCACGATCCACGACGAGCTGGATTTCGGCGATGTCCCGATCGATCTGAGTGCGCCGATCAGTTACGACCTACAGCGGTTGATGATCGAGCAGCAGGATGCCGGGCACGACCTCTCGGCGGTGCCGATGGGCATGGACGACGCGTTGCTGTTGCTGGACGACCAGGGACGGGTCGGCACGCGGATCACGGCGACCGATGTGGATGGCTTGGAGCCGGTCCTGGTCGATCTGGGCATGGAGATCTGGGGGAGTTTCCCGGAGCACTATCTGATCGAGGGTGCCCTGCCGATCGCGGCGATCGGTGAGTTGGAGAGCTTAGTGGATCTGGGGATGCAAGGGGCTCTGGCGATCCCGAAACCAGTCACCAGCGTCGGTCTTGTGACCAGTCAGGCCGACGTGGTCCACGAGACCGACCGGGTGCGCAACAGTTTGCCGATGGGCTTCGATGGGACCGGCGTGACCATCGGCGTGCTCAGCGACAGTTACGATGTCCTGGGGGGCGCGGCCGCTGGGGTGGCCTCGGGCGATCTGCCGAATGTGACCGTGCTCCAGGAACTCGCCAGCGGCGGGACCGACGAAGGCCGGGCCATGGTCGAGCTGATCCATGACCTGGCCCCGGGCGCCGACGTCGCCTTCGCCACGGCCTTCGGGGGCGAGGCGGTTTTCGCCAACAACATCCGGGCCCTTGCCGACTTCGGCTCCGATGTCATCGTCGACGACGTCATCAACCTCTTCGAGCCGTTCTTCCAGGACGGCATCGTTGCACAGGCCGTCGACGATGTTGTGACCAACCAGGGCGTGACCTATTTCTCGTCGGCCGGCAACAACGCGGACCAAGCCTACGAATCGGCGTTCCGGCCCGCCAATGACATCTTCTTCGCCGACGTTTTCCATGATTTCGATCCGGGTCCCGGCGTGGACACCCGCCAATCGATCACCTTGGCCCCGGGGCAGTCGATCACCTTCGGTCTCCAGTGGGACGATCCGTTCTTGACCGCCAATGGTGTGGATACGGACTTGACGATCGGCCTGTTTGCCGACGGGACGAACACGGTCGTCGCGCTGAATGACTTCAACAATGTGGGGTTCCAAGTTCCGGTCGAGATCGTCTCGTTCACCAACCTGAACCCGACCCCGGCGCAGTTCGACGTCTTCATCGTCCTCAATTCGGGGCCGGCGCCTGCTCAGATGAAGTACCTCAACTTCGGGGCCAGCGGTTCCGGACCGATCACCTTCAACGAGTTTGGCACGTTCAGTCCGACGGTGGTCGGCCACGCCGCGGCGGCCAACGCGAATTCGGTGGGCGCGGTCGACTACTTCGACCAGGACGTCCCGGATGTGATCACCGCGGAGGGGCCGACGACGATCCTCTTCAATGCCGACGGCACGCGCAAGGGCTCGCCTGAGACCCGGCAGACACCAACCTTCGCCGCGATTCACACGACCGACACCACGTTCTTCGGGTTCGATGTTGATGGGAACGGCTTCCCCAACTTCTCGGGGACTTCGGCCGCTGCGCCCCACGCGGCCGCCGTGGCCGCGCTGATGCTTCAGGCCGACCCGACCCTGACCCCGCAGCAGGTTCAGACGACCCTGATCAATACCGCCGAAGACATCGGCGCGCCCGGCTCGGACGTCCTGACCGGTGCCGGCCTGATCAACGCCTACGACGCCATCTTCGGCGCCGCTCAGGCGGCTTCGCTCGACTTCAACGACGGCTTCGAGTCGGGTGTCCTCTCCAATAATTGGGAGACCGAGACCTCCGGCGCCGGCCAGATCGAGGTCACCACGGCCAACGGTCCCAACACCGGTGCGTTTCACCTGACTATGGATACCATCGTGGGGGTCAACCTCCTCAGCCTCAACGAGGCGACGTTGGTTTTCGACGCTACCACCGCCAGCGGCGACATCATCCTCGATTTCTCCCAGCGCGAGTTCGGCGATGAAGACAACCCGATGCCCGAGACCTTTGCCGGTTCGGTCGGCGCCGACGGCGTGGCCTTCAGCGTCGATGGCGTCAACTACTTCCGACTGGTCAGTCTGACCGGGACCACCTCGCAGAACACCTACCAGGACTTCTCGTTCAACCTCACCAACATCGCCGATGGCCTGGGCTTGACTCTCTCCTCGACGACCCGGGTCCGGTTCCAGCAATTCGACAACTTCCCGATCGACGGCTTCCCGGACGCTGCCGACGGCTTCGCCTTCGACGACATCGAGATCCGGGTCGTTGCCCCGGAGACCTTCCAGATCGCCGAGGTGGTCCCGACGACGACCGGCTTCATCGCCCGGTTCAACGAAGCGATCGACACGCTTCCGATCAACCTCTTCGGGTTCGATCCGGCCGATGTCGTCCTGACCGGTCCCGGCTCGAGCCCGGTGATCGGCAGCTTGGTCACAACACAGAACTTGGGCGAGATCCAATTCATCGCCACCGACGGCGTGTTGGCCCCGGGCAACTACGTGGCCACCATCCGGAGCGGCATGGACGCCTTCCAGAACCTCGCCGGCGAACTGCTCGATGGTGATGGAGACGGGACCCCCGGCGGCGATTTCAGCAGCTCCTTTTCGGTCTCGGCTTTCAGCGGGGCGACGGTCGGCCTGACCAACTTCACACGCGGGGCGGGCCAAGACGTCGAGTTGCCGGTGGGTACGCCGGGAATCCCCTTGATCGTCGAGGGCGCGGAGAACGCCGACCGGATCGCCTTCTCGGTCAACTTCGACCCCAACCTGCTCAACATTGATGGGGTCGTCGCAGGCGCGGATACTCCGTTGGGGACGACGGCCAGCTTCTCGGCAGTTCCCGGCTCAGGCCAGTTCGACATTGAAGTGCTCATCCCCGGCGGCGGGTTGCCCGGCGGGACGCTCGAACTGATCCGTCTGTTGGCCGACGTCCCTGACACCGCGCCCCTGACAGCTAAGCATGTCTTGGACATCAATAATTTGGTCGTCGAGGATGCGGGCGCGGCTGTGGATTCGCGGGATCGCGACGCGTTGCACCTGGCGGCCTATCCTGGCGACGCCTTTGTCGACGATTTGACCTATTCGATCCAGGATGCCATCGACCTGCTCAATGCGACCCTCGGCACCCCGCTGACCGATTACGTCAACGTCGATCCGGCGATCTTGGCCGATATCAACGGCAACGGTTTGGTCGACCTCGACGATGTCGTGCCGATCATCTCGGCGGCCATCGGGCAGCCGGCTCCCGAATTGCCGGTCCGACCGGCGCTGACCCCTCCGATCCCAACGGGCCTGGACCCCCGGTTGGAGATCGCTCGGATCCAGGCTGAGCCCGGACAAGCCGTGCCGGTCCCGTTGTCGTTGACCAACACCGACGTCGTGACCGTCGGACTCCAGACGATCCAGGCGGTCATCGAGTTCGATCCCGAATCGGTGACGGTCAACGCGGTGAGTTCGGGCCAGTTCGGGGACAACTACGAGTTGCTCTGGAACGTCGATGCCTCGGCGGGCCTGATCTTTGTGGTCGGCTATCGGCTGGACCCGTTGGACCTGGCCCCCGGGGACGGGGGCGAACTGGCCTGGATCGACTTGGAGGTGGCCGATTCGCTTGTGCCCGGCGATCGTGTGGGGCTGAACTTGCGATCGGATGTGGCGACGCCTTGGGGCTCGATCGCGACGGGTCTCAACGGCAACACCTTGGTGATGATCCCAGCACCGACGAACGCGCCGGACGACGAGATCGACGGCCAGATCGACGTCGTCGCCTCGCTGGTGGCCGAGAACTTCGAGGCCTCCCCAACGTCGACCGCTTCGTTGGTCGCTGCCTCGCCGTTGGGACGCCTGATCGAACTGCTCGGGTTCGGTGACGCGATGGCCCGCGTCCAACTCTCGATCGTCGCGACCGCCCTCGATCTCGACGACGAAGACGACGTTCTCTGAGCTAATCGGCTCGGGGTCGAGTTATATCGTGATCGGGGCCGGCCCGTTCGAGCCCCGGTCACGCCCGCTATAGAACCAGATCGATCGTTCCTTCGGCGTCCCTCGAATCGGCTCCGACATGAGGGCCAACTCCCGTCCCCGATCGGATCGCGGTATAACGGGGAATCGTCTCCGGGCGATCCTTGATCCGGGGCGCGAGGACGTCGAATCGGCATCGGACGCCTCGATGACCCCGGCAGCCCGGTGACCGAACCGGAACTCCGAGTGAGAGGCATCGAGATGCGGGATTGTGGTCGTCTGGTTGGGGCATCACGGGATCGGGGACGCCTCCTCGCGCTCGGACTCGGCTTCTTGGGCGTGATCCTTGGTGGAGCTTGGGAGCGATCGGCCTATTCGCAGTCGATCGAGGACCCCAGGCCTGTCGGAACACGGGACGCATTCGTGATCTGGGAGCGGACCGACGGGGTCAAGAGCCTGGGGACGGTCCGTCGCGGTCCTGAGGGCGGATTCGTCTTCAAGGCCGAGGTGATCGACCAGGGTGGGCCGGTCCCGCTGAGTCGGGGGATGGTCCTGGACTATCCTCAAAGCCCTGACGTCGAGGATCGCCGAGCCTCCGCGCCGCCGTATCGGGTCCAGTTGGGGCTGGGACAGCAGATCTCCGGCCATCGCTTCGAGTTCCTCGACGGTCGGCTCAACTTCTGGACGACGACCGATCCGGAGGCCATGCCGGTCGTGATCGATCGGGCGCATTTCCGCTCGATGACCCAGCGGCCCGGTGAGGTCATCCTCTTGACCGAGGACTTCGAAGGCGACCCGGCCCCGATCGCCGGCACGTTGCAGGGCAACCTGAGCGTCGAGCCTTCGAACGATGGGCAACCCGGTCGGAGCCTTCGAGTCCCGGTTACCTCGGCCGGTTCGTGGATCCGCGACCTGCCCACGCCGTTGGAGTCGGGCCGGGTTTCCCTCCGATTCGAGGACCCGGGGCTGATCCTGGAGCAATCCAACGCCACCTTGCAGATCGAAATGGAGTTCCATGATGGGGTCACGACGAGCCGTCGGCGGGTCACGACGCGGGTGCGCCTCGATCGGGATCTGCTCGGGGTCTCAGCGCCTCGAGGCCCTGACCTGGCGGTCCAGCCTTTGGAGCGGAGCCCGGGCCTTCATGTCTGGACCTGCCGGTTCGGTCCGGAGGGGATCCAGATCGGTCTGGATGGGCGGGAACTGGCCTTCGGTCGCCAGCCGATCCGCGATCCGCTGACGTCGATCGGGGTCGTGCTGAAGGGCGCGGCCGACCGGGACGAGGCGGGTGAGGCGGCCTTCCGGATCGACGATCTGCAAGTCGTCCGCGCCGTCGCACCGCCGATCGGCTCGGAGGCCGACCCGAGTCAGGATGAGGTCCGGCTGGCCTCGGGCGATCAGCTCTTCGGACGGATCGTGCGCGCCAACCCGGAGTCGGTCGCCTTGACGATGCTGGGCCAGACCATCGCGCTGCCTTGGAGCGAGGTGTCGGGCCTCTACTTGGAGCGGACGGCGCGGGCCTCAAGGCCGGTGGAGGGACCGTTCGTGGCCGTAACCTGGCGGCCCGGCGGCTCGGCCTCAGACGCGGACGATCCGGACCGGATCGAGGGGGCGCTCCGCGAGCACGGCCCCGAATTCCTCGGGATCGAGTCGCCAATGGCCGGCTCGATCCGCCTCCCGCGCTCCTGGATTCAACGCCTGGTGGTACTCGATCCGGTCCGTCGGACCGTGCTGGACGTCCATGCCCGCCACTTCGGTGACCAGTACGACGACAACCTCGATCCCCCCCTCAACGATGATGACGGCCAGACCTGGACGGTCGTCCTCGACGCGGTCTCCAAAGCGCCCACGCGCCTGGTGCTCGACGTCGTGGAGGTGCTCGGTCCGGAGGGCGATCGGTTCAGCGTGGAGGTCCGCGACGGCAAGTGGCTCACCGAGATCTTCCTCAACGGCCAACGACTCGACGCCATCAACAGCTATGCGGGACGGTCCAGCCCCATCCCCAAACGGATCCGGATCCCGATTCCCGAGGGGAGGCTCCGTATCGGCGAGAACCAGTTCCGACTCGAGCAATACGTTAAACCCAAATCTGGTGACATGGACGATCTCGGTGTCGAAACCGTCCTGCTTGAAGAGGTCCTTAACCCTGAGTGACCTCTCCCCGTATTGTTGATTTTCAATAACTCGACCCGGGTCGAGTCATCGATCCGGATTGAAAGGGCTCCGTCCCCAGAAATGCCGGGGACGGAGAATTCCTGTCGTTGCGAATGGAACCAAAGGCGGATTCGTTTGATCAGGGATTGCCCTGATTGTTGAGCCGCTCGAAGTAGCCTTTGATATGGTCCTTGACGTAGCCAGGGACCTTCTGGTTGGTCAGGGCGTCGGCGGACCGTTCGGTGGCGGCCTCGTTGATCTGCCCTTGGATGTCGATGACGCTCTGGCCGGGGACGATGCCCGAGGGCGGCGCGGTGCCTTCGACGATGGCCTTGCCACGACCATATTGGAGCCGGACTCGGGAGTCGACGGAGTTGGTGTCGGTGGGGGCCTCGGGCCGATCCCCTTGGCCGCGTCCACGACCCATACCCATGCCGTTGGGCTGATCACCGAAGCCTTGGCCCATGCCGAACCGGCCTCCGGGACCGATCCGCTCACCGACCTGGTTCATCGACAGGGCCGAGTTCATCATGTCCTTGGTGATCTGGAGGTCGGCCAGGGCGGCGTCGAGCGATTCGAGTTCCATCATGTCGCCGGCCATCTGTTCGAGCTGCTGCTGCATCTCGTTCATGGACTGGTTGGCCTGAGCCATGTCACCGTTGGCCAGGGCCTGCTGGGCCTGGGCCATCTGCTGAGCCATCTGCTGCATGGCCTGCATGTTCTGGGCCTGGTCCTCGAGCTTGCGCATTTCGCGCTGATATTCCTGCTCGCTGATGCCACCGTTCTGTCGGGCCTGTTCGAGTTGCTCTCGACGCTTCTCGAAGTTGGCCAACTCCTGAAGTTGCTTCTTCATTTCGGTCATCTGCTTGGCCAGTTGCTTGCGGTCCTGGTCGGTCATCTCGCCGCGGGCCATCTTCTCGCGGAGCTTCTGGAGTTCCTCGGCGGCGGCTTGGAAGTCGCTGCGGGCCAGGTCGCGGGAGAACCGGTCGGCCGGCCCTTCGGAGGCGAGCTGCTGAAGCTGCTGGAGTTGGCGGTTGATCTGGTCCATCGGCAGTTGGCGTCGACGCTCTTCGAGGGCGTCGCTGATATTGTTGAGCTTGGAGAGGGCTTTCTCCTTGCTCTGCGGCGTCTTGGAGACCTCGTCGCTGACCTTGGCCAGCTCGTCGAGCAGTTCGGTCGTCTCGGCATACTCTTCGGAGTCGAGTTGGTCGCGCTCCTTCTTGGCCGCTTCGGCCAGGGCTTTGGTCGGCTCGATGATGGCCGCCTTCTCTTCCTCGCTCAGAGCGGCGGTCTCGGCCTCGGCCCGTTGCGACTCGGGGAGGACCTCCAGGGGCAGCAGGATCAGGCCGATGGCCAGCAGAGCTGGAACGACCGGGGCCCAGGCCAGTCGAGGCGACTGGAACCCGAAGGCCTCGGTGACGTCGATCGCCTCCAGGCGTCGCAGCGCGTCGCGGACCACGGCGCGACCGGCGGGGCTGGCCCGCGTCTCATCGTCCAGCGTCAAGGCGGTCGTCAGTCGCTCGTCCAGCTCGTAGGTCTGATCGATCGCCACGACCGCGTCGAGCCGGCCAGGGCCGCCCCAGAAGGCCCAGACCACCGCCAAGGTCGGCGCGACGATACTGGCCACCAGGACCGGCCACCAGCCCAGCGCCGGCAGACTCGGAATCAGCTTGTCCAGCGTGATGGCCAGCACGGCCAGGCCGAAGCAGGCCAGGGCCGACCAGACCAGCACCGTCAGGAACCGCTGGATCCGCATCCGCATCCAAACGCGGCGGATCGGCTTCTCGAAGGCTTCCATCGCTCGCGTGCTCCTTCGACCGAACAGATCGGACGTCAAATGACCCGGTCCGTGGCCGGATCCCCAAACCGCATAGCGGTTCCCGCTCGATTCTCGGGCCCGCCTACGTCAGTCAGTGCCCTGCAAGTGTAGAGGTTCCGGTCGACCTCAGAGTTCCCGGACCAGTCGCGAATGATTTCGGCGCAGCCGGATCCGCCTAGCTTAGACAATTGTCAGGGGTTGAGCAACGGGTGGCTCACGACCTCAACGTCGGTCGTCCGCCTCTCGACGGGCGATCGTTCCCTGATCAGGAAAGCGTTTGGTTGGCGTTCCGGTTGCGGACGAGCACGATCGGCGTCATCGGGATCCCGATGATTCACCGACCCGGCATGGAAACAGGCGAGGCGGTCCGGGAACTCCGCTTCGATCCCGCAATGCGATCCCGCCAAATGTGACAACAGCCCAACTGTCGTCAGGCCCTTGGCGTTAACGATACTGCTCGGCGGCGGCGGCCAGGGCGGCGCCGGGGTCGACCGGCTGACCGAGGTCGCGGAGGCAGGTGCCCAAGGCCGAAAGCACGGTGGTAACGTGGTTGCGGTCGCAACTGTGGCCCATTAGGCCGATCCGCCAGGCCTTGCCTTTGAACGGGCCGAGGCCGCCACCGATCTCCAAGCCCCACTCGGTCAGGAGTCGACGGCGGACCTGGGCCTCGTCGACCCCTTCGGGCGCGGCGACGCAGTTGAGCTGCGGGAGGCCGTGTCCTTCGGCGGTCAGGTAGCGGATGCCCAGGGCCTCCAGACCGGCCTTGAGCGCCCGATGGTGGAGCATGTGGCGAGCGAACCGCGCCTCCAAGCCCTCCTCGGCCACCAGGGCCAGGGCCTCGTGCAAGGCATAGTTCATGCTGATCGGCGCGGTGTGGTGATACGCGCGATCGCCACCCCAATAGCTTTGAATAAGCGTCATGTCCAGATACCAACTCTGGACGGGCCGGGAGCGGTTGGCGATCACCTCCTCAGCGCGTCGGCTGAAGGAGACCGGGGCTAGGCCGGGCGGGCAGCTCAGGCACTTCTGGGTCCCCGAGTAAACCGCATCGATGCCCCAGGCGTCGATCTCGACAGGAACGCCAGTCAGCGAGGTGACGGTGTCGATGGCCACCAACGCATCGTGTTCGTGGGCGATCCGGGCGATCTCCTCGACCGGCTGCCAGGCGCCGGTGGAGGTCTCAGCGTGGACGAAGCCGACGAGCTTGGGCTTGAACTGGGCGATCGCCTTGCGGAACTCATCGGGTTCGAAGACCTCGCCGAAAGGCCGGTCGATCCGCTGGACCTCCGCGCCGGCGCGGGTGGCAACCTCGACCATCCGACCGCCGAAGACGCCGTTGACGCCGACCAACACGCGGTCGCCCGGCTCGACCAGGTTGGTGATCACCGCCTCCATACCGGCCGAGCCGGTGCCCGAGACGGCCAGGGTCAGCCGGTTTTCGGTCTGAAAGGCGTAGCGGAGCAGGTTCTGGACCCGGTCCATCAACGCAAGGAACTGAGGGTCGAGGTGGCCGATATTGGGCCGGGCCATGGCGGCCAGGACACGTGGATGGACATCGCTGGGGCCGGGCCCCATCAGGTAGCGGACCGGCGGATCGAGCGCTGGGGGGATCTCGGGCGGGGCGATCCTGGAGGCCGGGTGTCCCTGGACGTCGGTTGTGGTGGCGGTGGCCATGGTTTGGGCTCCGGGCGGACGTTGGTGAATCGGATCGGGGTGTCGTTGCCGAGTCGCCGTCGACGGTCCCGGCTCGGGATCCCTGATCAGAGCGATCAATCGGGCGTTTGGAAGTCGCGGACCAGGGCGCTGATCGCCTTGAAGTGGGGGTGCTCGGCGGTGCCGATCCATTCGAAGAGGACCGCTTCGGTGGAGGTCACCGTTGCACCGGCGTGGGTCAGCCGTTCCAAGGCGGTTTGATGGTCCCGTTCGTGGCGCGCGGCGACCGCATCGTTGGGAACCTGGACGCGGTAGCCCAGGTCGAGCAGCTCGAGGGCCGTCTGGGCGACGCAGATGTGGGTCTCGATCCCGACGAGCGTCACGTCGCGCACGCCGAGGTCGACGAGCCAGGCCTGGACCGACTCGGTAGCCGCGTGGAAGGTCATCTTGGCCTCGCGATCCGCCTCGGAGATGAGCGCGGTGATCTCTGAGGCGGTTGGGCCGAGCCCTTGCGGATATTGCTCGGTGGCGTGGAGGGGGACTTCAAGCAACTGGGCGGCACGGACTAGCCGAACCGTGTTGGCCACCGCCAGGCGTCCGGGCTGTTCCATGACGCGGAGCAGCTTCTCCTGGAGATCGACGACCAGCAGGGCAGCGTCTGTGGCGACGGATCGTGACGGGCCTCCGAGGCCCGAATGGCGAACGGCACTCATCGTCGAGAGGACCTCCACGGACCACATACGAAGGTCGCAAAGAAGGCCGAAGCCTAGAAGGTAAGCGCTTGCCGTCACCGCATGGTGACCCCGTGTCGGATCCTCCGCGGTGAACCGACGAACTGGAACCACTTAACCGCATGGGGACCGTTCAAGCGCGATGCTACGGGTGTCTCTCAGGCACTGTCAAGCATCCGAGTCGGGACGTCGGAGCGCGGTGGGTCGAGCGTGGCGCGACTTGTGGCTGAGGCCAACCCACCCTAGACTTGTTTGTAGGCACTCCTTCTGAGGTTAGGACCGTTGCTTCAACTGGAACGAGCGTGGGCCACGGGCGACCGAGATCCTTGGGTCGTCCGGGCTGGAGATCGCGCGCGGCCCGTTTGGACTCGGGCTTGCGGGCGTCGGGTCGCGCTCGGATTGTCAGATTGAGGGATGGCAACGGAGCCGAACACCGCCGGTGCCCCTCGTCCTGGTTCGCGTCGCGCCTTGAGCCGGAGCCCGATCCCTTGGCCGCCTCGCCCCGTCTGCTGGTCCTAACCGCCAAGTCGTCGACGGAGCACTGCTCGTCGCCGGAACTCGGGGTCCCGCTCGAAACAGCTCCGGACCCCGACCCCAACGCGGCCCCCGCCTACCAGACGGTCGTGGCCACCGACATGGCCAGGGCGATCTGCCTGTTGCGCGAGCAGGAGTTCGCTGGCATCTACATCGACCGGTCGTATCAAGGCGCCTTCTCCTGGACTGGCCTGATGCTTCAGGCCGAGGCGGTCCTGGAGTCGTTGGCCGAGGGCGTGGCGGTGATCGCCTCGTCGCGACGGCTGGTCTGGGTCAACTCGGCCTTCTCGGCGCTGGTCGGCTCGTCCGAGTCGGTCCGGACCGGTCAGGACCTCTACGTCAGTCTCTCGCAGACCGATCCGCCCGAGCCCGACCCCTTCGCCTTGGCCTGGCAGGGCCGACGCTCGGCCTCGGTGACCTTGAGCTTGCCCAACCAGCGCTACCTGGCCCTGACCCTCTCGCCGGTCTTCTCCGAGGCCGGCGGTCTGACCCACCTGATCGCCCTGACCCGTGAGACGACCGGCCAGGTGCTCCAGGCCCAGAAGCTCGAGGCGATCCACCGGGCCGGCGAGGAGCTGGCCGGCTTGACCGCCGATGACCTCCGCGAGTTCTCCGAGGCCGAGCGCACCGAATGGCTGGCCGATCGGATCCTCGACCATATGCGGAACCTGCTCGGCTTCGATTATGTCGAGATTCGCCTGCTCGATCCCGAGACCTTGCGCCTGATGCCTTTGATCTCCGAAGGGATGACCGCGCGGGCCGTCACCCGGGTCCTTTACGCCAAGGCTGAGGGCAACGGCGTCACCGGCATGGTCGCCGAGACCGGACGGAGCTATCTGTGCCGCGATACCGCTGGCGACCCGACATATTTGGAGGGCGCCGAGGGGGCCGGCAGCTCCTTGACCGTCCCCTTGCTTTACCAAGGCCAGGTCATCGGCACGATCAACGTGGAGAGCCGGACCACCGACCAGTTCGACGAGCGGGACCGCCAGTTCCTCGAGATCTACGCGCGGAGCATGGCCTCGGCCTTGAACGTGTTGGATTTGCTCCGGGCCGAGCGCCGACAGGTCTCCAGCGATGTGATCCTGGCCGTCCGCCGCGAATTGGCTCTCCCACTCGACGACATCGTCACCGATGCCACCACCGTGCTGGCCCGCTATGCCGGCCACGACGAGGACATCGTCGCCCGGCTCAAGAAGGTGCTCTACCGCGCCCGGCAGATCCGCCAGCAGATCACCCACTTCGACCGGACCCAACAACCCGAACCCCACGAGCCGGGTCAGCCCGACGATCGGCCCACCCCCCTGCAACGGCTCCGTGGCGTCCGGATCCTGCTGGCCGACGCCGACGTCGAGATCCGACGCGCCGCCCACAACCAACTCGAGGACTTCGGCGCCGTCGTCGAGACCGTTCGCGACGCCACCGAAGCGATCGCCCTGGCTCAGCAGAGCCCCTATGACGCGGCCCTCATCGACATCCGACTGCCCGATTTCAACGGCTACGAGGCTTACACCCGACTCCGTGCGGTCCAGCCAAAAATGGCCATCGTTCTGATGACCGGATTCGGGTACGATCCGACACACTCGATCGTTAAGGCCAAGCGGGAAGGCCTCGAAGCGACCCTCTACAAACCGTTCAAGACCGAATTGCTGCTCAAGACCGTCGAGCAGGTCACGATCGGTATGAACTCCAAAGGTGAGGTCCCCGAAACCGCTGTGGACCCATCCTCCCCGAAGAAAACCAAGCCGGTCGACGGGCCGACCTCTCGTCAGCTTAAGCCTGCTGACGCCTCGCCCAACGGACCGTTCGACCCACCGGTCGAACGGCATGGTCGACTCGAGCCGGACGGCTTAGACTGCCAAACGGAGCCGGACGTCCCGGACCATCATCCCGATCCCGACCCCGATTCCGAACCGTCCGGCGCCGGTTGAGACGAGGCCTGGCCCGGTCGGCTGCTCTCCGCCTCGACGCTTGGGAGACCCCCGACCGATGAGCACCTGGCTCGTCCTGATCGCTTGCGGACTCGGCCACGTCGGCCTCTGGATCTGGATCCTCAATGTGCTCCACGGCCTCGGCCTCAGCGAGCAGCGGCTCGCCCTGGTCAACCCCGGCCTGGCCTTGTCGTTCCTCGCCCTCTCGGTCGGCTTGATCAGCGCGACCTGGCAGACCCCCTGGTCCGAGTGGCCGATGGCCGTCCAGATCTACGGCGGTCTCTGCCTCGCTTTGTTGGGCCTCGCCCTGCCCGCCTCGACCTTGAGCCGGATCCTGCGGCCGATGCCGCGTGATGTGACCCGCGAGACCGAGCACGACCACGTCGACCTGGCCGCACGCTACGGTCGCCAGACACTGGTCGGGACCGGTCGTTTCCGTTCGCTGGTCACCTGGCCGGGCAACGAGGTGCTTACCCTGGAGCGCTACGAGTACCGAGTCGAGCGGTTGGCCCTGCACCCGGCGCTGGAGGGCCTGACAATCCTCCACCTCAGCGACCTCCACATCATCGCCGCGCTGGACCGACGTTTCTTCGAGGCGATGCTGGCCGAGGCCACCGCTGGCCCTCGGCCTGATCTGGTCCTCTTCACCGGCGACCTGATCGATGCGATCGATCAAGTGGACTGGATCGCACCGTTGTTGGAACGGATCCCTGCCCGGTTGGGTAAGTATGCGATCTTGGGCAACCACGACCATAAATATGATGTTCAACCGATCGTCGAGGGAGTCGAGGCCGGTGGTTTCGAGATCCTTGAAGGGCGCTGGGTGCGGCTCGAGGTCCTGCCCGAGCACGCCAAGCCTGACCTGGCTCCGGCCTACCTCACCTTGGGCGGGACCAGCGAACCGTGGGGGCCCGCGTTGGACCAGGCCATGCCCGAAGCCGACTATCATATCTTGCTCAGCCATACGCCCGACCGTTTTTATCGCGCGGCCAAGTGGGGGGTCGACTTGATCCTGGCCGGTCACAACCATGGTGGCCAGATCCGGTTGCCTGGGCTCGGCCCGATCCTCATGCCGAGCGTCTACAGCCGACGCTTCGACCACGGCTTCTTCCGCCAAGGTGGCACGACGATGTACGTCAGCCGGGGGATGGGCGGCAAGCATCCGATCCGCTACTACTGCCCGCCCGAGGTGGCGCGGATCCAACTCCGCGCACGCGGCGCCGTCGAACCGATCCCGTTGGCGACCGCCTACGTCAACTCGCTGGCCGGTTTGTCGAGCACGGCGGCCTTGACCCGTGACGTCCCGCCACGCGAACGGTCGGGGCATCGGACCGACCCGATCCCCAGCTAAAGTCGCGCCGGACCGGTCGGGATCAATGGGCCGGACACGCCGAACTCCGATCGAGATTCGGGTGTCTGGCCCTTATCGCTGACGCTATGATCGAGGTTTGCCGACCGGCATTGAGGCTCGGGTAGAGACGAAGGACGTGCCCCTTGGCTGTGGATGTGGCCGACGAATCGCTGGACCATCCGGTCGACAACGCGCCGGTGCGGATCCTCAAACATCGTGACTTCACCGTCGAAGGATACTCGCGGGCGGCAGTGCAGACTTACTGGCGGGTCCCCGAGATGAAGCTGGGCTTCGACCTCGGCGCCCAGCCTTGGGCCTTCATGGCCACACCCCACTGGTTCGTCTCGCATACGCACCTGGACCACATCGCAGCGCTTCCGGTTCTGGTGGCCCGTCGGCGAATGATGAAGATGACCCCGCCGACGATCTATCTGCCCCACTCCGCCGTCGAGCCCGTCGAGCGATTGCTTCGCGCTGTGCAGCGGCTCGATCGCGGCCGGATGCCTGCCGAATTGGTCGGCCTGGAACCCGGCCAAGAGGTCGAGTTGAGCCGCGAGCTGATCGTCTCGACCATCGCCACCCAGCACACCATCCCCAGCCTCGGGTTCCTGGTCTGGAACCGTCGCAAGAAGCTCAAGCCCGAGTATCACGACTTGACCGGCGAGCAGATCCGCGATCTCCGGCTCTCCGGCGTCGAGGTGACCTCCGAAATCCGATTGCCCAAAGTCGCCTACCTGGGCGACACCGCGCCGGCGGGACTCGATGCCGAGCCGGCCGTCTTCCGCGCGGAAGTGCTCATCGTCGAGATGACCTTCGTCGCGCCCAACGAACGACCCGAACAAATCCATAAGTACGGGCACATTCACCTCGATGATATCCTCGCCCGCGCCGACCGATTCGAGAACGAGTGCATCATCGCCTCGCACTACAGCACCCGGCTACACCCCGACCAGATCACCCGAATCGTCAACCGTCGATTGCCCCACACGCTCCGTGAGCGGTTGACCGTCTGGCTTTGATCCAAGCAACTCCTTTCCCTGACACAGCGCCTTGGAATCCTGGCACGCCAGGCATGTATAGTGTTTGGTATGCTCGTGGTTGGTGTTCCAAGAAATTGCTTATAAAAGGACGCGCCGCGAAGGTCGGGCGTCCACCCTTCACCATCGGATGCATGATTTCTTGGGGGACGAGAAACTCGGGGAGAACCTAGGAAACGTCGTGCGCGGCGCTTAGGCTGATGCTGCATGCTCCGTGGGCATGTCATGTCCCGCCTCGTTCCCACACGCGTTCCATCATGGAGAACCTCCCCATGAATGTCGTTGATTACGTTATCCAGTACGGCGGCAGCGCCCTGTTAGTGATCGTCTTGCTCGTCGTTGGTTGGATCGTTTCGGGTTGGGCGTCCCGCTCGACAATGGCGGCGTTGCAGCGTTCCGAGATCGACGAAACGTTGTCTAAGTTTTTGGCCCGATCGGTCCGTTGGTTGATCCTCCTGTTCGTGATCCTCGGCTGCCTGAGCGTCTTCGGGATTGAGACGACCAGCTTCGCTGCGGTTCTCGGTTCGGCCGGTATCGCGATCGGGCTCGCCTTCCAGGGCGCCTTGGGCAACCTCGCAGCCGGCATGATGCTGCTGATCTTCCGGCCGTTCAAGGTCGGTGATGTCGTGACCGTGGCAGGTCAGACCGGCAAGATTGAGGAGATCGAGTTGTTCACCACAGCCCTCGATACCTTCGACAAGCGTCGGTTCGTCATCCCCAATGGCGAGATCTTTGGAACAACCATTGAAAATATCTCGTACCACACGGAACGTCGGGCCGACGTCGCCGTCGGTGTCTCGTACTCGGCCGACATCGACACCACGCGCGAGGTGCTGACCAAGGCGGCTCAGAACGTTCCGGGGTCCCTTTCCGATCCCGAGCCGGCGATCGTGCTCGTAGACTTAGGTGACTCGGCGGTCAACTGGTCGGTCCGCGTCTGGGCACCGGCCGCCGATTTCTTCCCGGTCCTGCAGGCGACCACCCGCGCTGTCAAGATGGCCCTGGATGAGGCCAATATTGAGATCCCCTTCCCGCAGATGGACGTTCATGTCAACAACTCGGCGACATGACAAACGCTTAAGTTTGTAACGGGCGATTGGTGAGTTTGTTCTTCGGTTCCGCTCAACTGTTAGCAGCAAGCGCTCGAGGGACGGTGCGACCGGACTCGGGCGCCTCGCCCTCCTCGTGATACTGAGCGTCGGTGTTGACCCGCCAGGGATCGAAGGGGCCGTCACCCAGGATGTTCCGTGCCGCCAGCAACGCGGTCATCATCGAGTGGTCCTGATTATTGTATTTGTGCATCCCGTTGCGACCGGCCAACGCCAGGTTGGGTGCGGCCTCGGCCAACCAATCACGGATCGTGGCGACATGGTCCTGGTAGGCATCGTCGTAGACTGGATAGGCTTTCGGCATCCGGACGACGGTCCCATCGACGACCTGCTCAGCCGCGATCAAACCGATCTGGTCGATCTCTCGGGTCCCCAGAGCGATCAACTCCGAATCCTTCATCGTCCAGAGGTCGTCCCCCTCAAAGCAGAAGTATTCGAGGCCCAGACTCGATCGGCTCGGTTCGGGGACCATGTAGGGTGACCAGTTCTTGAAGTTCTGCACGCGACCGAGCTTGACACCGGGTTCATGGATATAGATCCACGTGTCGGGGAATGTCTCGAGTTGATCGACGATCAAGACGACGGTGAGGAAATCGCGGTAGCGAAGCGATTCGGCGGCCTGTCGGATCGTCTCAGGCGCCGGCGGGTCCATGGCGCGGATCAGCTCGCGAATCGGCAAGGTCGAGAGGAAATGACGAGCCATATAGCGGGTTGTGCGGCCCTGTCCATCGCGTGCGAGCATCGCCCGGATCCCTTGCGCATCGCGCTCGAGGCGGACCACCCGCTGGTCGAGCCGAACCGAACCGCCAGCCGTATCGATCTTCCGCTGGGCCGTCTCCCACATCTGACCGGGACCCAAACGCGGATATTTGAATTGGTCGATGAGCGTCTTGACCACCTCGCCACAACCCGATGCCCAGCGACCCAGCAGCGCGGAGGCGACCGCCTTGGTCAGGCTCAACCCTTTGATCCGCTGCGCCGCCCAGTCGGCCGAGATCTGGTCGGTCGCCATCCCCCAGACCTTCTCGGTGTAGGTCTTGAAGAAGATCCGGAACAGCTCCCGACCGAACCGGTTGACCACCCAGTCCTCGAAGCTTCGCTCCGGGTGGATCGGGCGCAGTCGCGCCAGCAGGTAACTGGCCAGAATTCGCGTTGAGCGGACCGGCCCCAGCTTCAGGAACGCGTCGACCGGCTTGAGCGGATAGTAGAAGAATCGGCGGTCGTAGTAGATCCGGCTCAACCGCGAGCGGGTCAGGAACTCTTCACCGAGGATCTCGTCCCAGACCCGATTGATCTCCGCGCTTTTGGAAAAGAACCGATGTCCGCCGATATCGAACCGATATCCCTGGTATTGGTCGGTTCGGCTGATCCCGCCGACCCGAATCGGATCGGCCTCCAGAACGACACAGCCATGGCCGTGTTTGGTCAGTTCATATCCGGCGGTCAGGCCGGCCGGGCCGCCACCGGCGATCACGGTCGCGAACGTGTCGACCGACTCATCGACCTCGACGGTTGTCGAGGTGGGCTCAACGGGCCGGTCCGTCGACCGGTCCACGCCGAGGTACTCGGTGAATTGGGTCGAGGGACGGGGTCGGACGCGGGAGAGTTGCGGTTCCACGGACATGGGAGGGATCGCTCCGACTCGACCCAAGGCTCGATGAACGACGCGTCGGAGATTCTTCGGAGTCTCAAGGTATCCTGAAGTCGATCAGGCTCCCGATTTGATCCGAGATCGTCCGACGGCCCTTCGGTCGGGAAAGGCCCGGACAAGCCAGCATCTTCCCAAGGGATTGTCCACCCCAATCCCGCTCGGCAGCGCGCTCTGAGCCTTCGAACCCAAGGCGCTGATGTGGGGCGATTTGCCTCAAGTGTTGCGGGCGGAACGGGACCCGCTCAGCGCTCTGCTCGACGATCGCGAAGGGTGAGGATCGCCTCATGGAAGGTCGGGTCACCATCCTCAGTGGAGTCGATGAGGAGGTCCGGTTGGACGCCTCGGTCCTCGATCGGCTCGCCGTTACGGTTCAGGGCCACCCATCGCGAGAACGAGACGGTCACGCCGTTGGGCAGGATCACCGGCGCGGGGTTGCCGCTAGCCCCCCGAGTCGGTAGGCCGATCGTCGTCACGTTCGGCAGCGAGTTCATCATCAAGGCGAACCCCTCAGCGCTGCTCACCGTACCCGGACCGAACAGGCAGACCACCGGGCCGTCGTATTGCAGGTCCGACCTCGGCGGCAAGGTCCGATCGCGAGGCGGTGTGAAGTCGGTCGGCGACGGTCCGCTCCGGACCTGCGACTGCGCGTAGACCAGGCGTTCCCGAGTCAGGATCCCAGCGATCGCCGCGGCTCGACGCTCGTCGCCACCCCCGTTGATCCGCAGGTCGACGATCAGGCCCGGTGCATCCAGGACCGACCGCAGCGCCTCCTCCAAGCCCGCGAAATCGGCGTTGGACCCGACCAGCGAGGTCACCGCCAGATAGCCGAACCCGTCGGGACGCGTCCGCCCTACGAACCCGACGCGACCGGCCGATTGGACGCGCGAGAGCCGACTCATCACGCCGCGGGGCGTGCCGTTGGGCCGATACAGCGAGAGATAGGTCGGCAGGACCTCGCCGTTCGGCAGTCGGATCGACACGTGCAGGTCCTCGAACCGCTCCAACATCGGCCGAATCACCGCCGCGAATGCCTCGGGATCGTTCGAGGCCCGCTCGGCCGACTCCCGATTCGCCTCCACCAAGCTCGGCCAGTCGACGCCGGAGTGCGCGAGATAGCTGTAATTTCGGGAGATCTCTCCGGCGAACATCTCATAGCTCGATCGGGGATCGACCCGCTCGGCGCTGATCCCCCGGACCTCCAGCCGACCCGTCTTGGACAGGAACGCCGTGACCTCGGTCCGTCGGGTGCCCTTGGGGATCGTGGCGGTGAGGACCTGTCGCCGCATCGCCGGGTTCGCGATCGGGACGACTTGGGGCCGACCGACCAGGTTGCCATCGGCATCCTTGTAGAGGAGCCCGACGTAACAGTTGTCGAATTGGTTGCCCTCACGTCGGAGCCCGACGGCCCTCGCCTCGATGTTGAGTCGGATCGTCGTGCCAGGCTGGACGAGGATCCGTTGGCTGACCACCCGCCAGACCTTCGTCGAGGCGTCGCCGGCCAGGACCAGCCCGCCCGAACCGTCCAGTCGCGCGATGGTCGACTCCGGGCCCGACCCGTTGGTCGCCCCCACGCCGACGGTCCAGCCGACCGGATTATTCCCCTGCCAGAGGGCGAAGTCGTTGTTCTCGATCCGAAGGTCGGCCGGTTGCATCGCGACCGTAGAAGTTAACAAGGCCCAACTGATAAGTGTCATCATGATAGGAAAATCTCCATGTCTCTGATCGGTTAAGCGAGGGCTCTCGATGCTCGGGAGGCAAGCAGCAATCTGCTCGGGACAACCCACAACCGCTCCATCCTACGGGCTCGTGATCCGCCTGTCTGCGGGGGGCCGGGCGTCTCGTGGCAGCCCAAGCGGGGTCTCACGATCGGCTCGCGTTGAATACACTGAGGGGGATCAAACCGGCGACCTTGACCTTCGGTGTTGGGTCGCCCCGCCCGACAACCCCCGTGATCGCGAACGAGATCGCGTATCCTCCACGCTTGCCCCTCTGCCTTGAGGAGACCATCGATGAGACTCATGGATCGGATCCGTCTCGGAACCCTCTCCCTGCTGGCCCTGACCGCCCTGGGCGCTGACGACCCCGAACCTCGGCCCGAGCCGAATCCCCCGGCCGATGCGCAGACCGCCTTCGCCGTCATGCCCGAGGCGGTCAACAGCCTCGGCGTCGCAGTGCTCGGCGACCACCTCTACGTCTACAGCGGGCACAACGGTCGGACCCACTTCTACCACACCGGTACGACCAGCAAGCACTTCCGGCGCCTCGATCTCCGCGACCGGACCACCTGGGAGGAACTCCCGGTCGGACCTGACGTCCAGGGGTCGGCCCTGCTGGCTCACGGCGACAAGCTCTACCAGATCGGTGGCATGCAAGCCCGCAATGAGCGGGGTCGGCCCAGCGACCTCCGTTCGATCGACCGGTTCGCCCAGTACGATCCTCAGACCGAGACCTGGACCGAGCTGGACCCGCTGCCCGAACCGCGCTCGACCTTCGATGCGGCGGTGCTCGGCGACATGATCTACGTCTTCGGCGGCTGGACCTTGGAAGGGGATTCGACGGTCGCCCCGTGGTCCTTTGAGGCCCTCCGGATCGACCTCTCCGACGACGAACCGCGCTGGGAGAGCTTCGAGCAGCCGTTCGTCCGTCGCGCCTTGGCCGTCGCCGCGGCACGGGGCAAGCTCTTCGTGCTCGGTGGGCTTATGGAAGAGGGCGGCGTCTCCAGCCAGGTCGACATCTACGACCCCGAGGCCGACGCCTGGTCGCGCGGACCCGACCTGCCGCCGGGCAACCAGTTCGCCCCTTCGGCCTTCGGGATCGGCGACGGACTCTACGTCAATGGCCGGGACGGGAACGTCTATCGGCTCGACGACGACGGCCAGGCTTGGGAGGCGATCGCGCGGTTGGGCATGCCTCGGATCACGCATCGTCTGGTGCCCGGCATCGAGGACGACCTGCTGATCGTCGGGGGGAACTTCACCGGCGTCCCGGTCTCGCTGATCGAGTCGGTTCCGACGGCCGGTCGCTCGCGTGACCGGATCGAGACGATCACCTGGGCGGCCACCTTCGACGGCCGCGCCAAGCACAGCCAGGCCTTGGCCTTGGATCGCGGTCGGCTGATCGCCGCCGGCGGCACGCAGAGCCGGGTCGCGCACGCCTTCCTACCCGACGATTACCTCCGCGAGGTGGTCGCCTTCCCAATCGGCGCCACTGATGCCGAGACGCTCGGCTCGCTGGCCACGCCGATCCAGTCGGCCGTCGCGGTGGCTGTGCCGGAGGGGCGCCGGAATACCCTGTATGTGCTCGGCGGGATCACCTTCGACGGGGACACCAGCCGGAGCCTCGGGATCGTCCAGCGGTTCGACGCCCGCAACGACGCCTGGGTCCAACTCGAGGGCGTCTTGCCCGACGACCGCGCCATGTTCGAGGCCACCGCGCACGACGGCAAGATCTACGTCTTCGGCGGCAGCAGCTTCGACGTCGAAGGTGACCAGGGCGAGGACATCAAGGAGACCGTCCTCGTCTTCGACCCAGAACAGCCCGAGGCCGACGCCGTCACGCTCGACGCGACGATCCCCACCCCTCGACGCTCCTTCGGTTCGGCCCGGCTGGAGGACAAGTTCTACCTCGTCAACGGCCTGGCCGGGGGCTTCGCCATCGCCGACGACATGGACATCTTCGACTTCAACACCGGGACCTTCACGACCGTCGACGGCCCCGAACGGCCCCGGTTGTTCCCCTCGATGGTCGCCCACGACGGCAAACTCTATCTCGTCGCAGGGTTCGCCCGCGCGGAGGGGGGCGGCTTCGAGCGTGTCGATACCATCGAGGTCTATGACCCCGAGGCCGACGCCTGGACCACCCTCGACCAGGAGGTCCCGATCCCCTCGACCTACCCGGCCGCCTTCTCGGTCAACGGCCGCCTGCTCTTTTACGGCACCGACCCCCGCGACGAGGGCGTCGCCCGCTTCGCCATCATGGCGCCCTAAGCCTGAGCCTGCTAACCCGACGCGTTGACCGCTCGATCCGGTTCGTCCCATGTCGAACGGACCTCGTCATGGGATGAATCGACTCGTTTGAGCTTTGTTCGCGCGCGACCGCAAAGCGAGGATGATCGATGAGCACCGTTGACGAGCGGATCGAACTGGTGGTCGGCGACATCACGGCGCTCGACGTCGACGCGGTCGTCACGGCGGCCAACGCCGCCTTAGCCGGCGGCGGCGGGGTCGACGGCGCGGTCCATCGTGCCGCCGGCCCGAGGCTGCTCCGGGCCTGCAGCGAGTTGGGCGGTTGCCCGACCGGCGAGGCGCGGATCACCGACGGCTTCGACCTGACCGCCCGCCACGTTATCCACGCTGTCGGCCCGATCTGGGACGACGGCCAGCACAACGAGCCCGACCTGCTCCGATCGACCTACCGCTCGTCGCTCGAACGGGCCATCGGGCACGGCCTCCGCTCGATCGCCTTCCCCTGCATCTCGACCGGTGTCTACGGCTTCCCCAAGCCCCTGGCGTGCACCCTGGCCGTGGCCACCGTCCGCGAGTGGCTCGCCGCCAACGCCCTCCCTGAGCGCGTCGTCTTCTGCTGCTTCGACCAGACCGACGCCGACCTCTATCGCAACGAACTCGGGACTAACCCGAACCCCTGACTCGTTGCTAGCCGTACGGGATTTGGACTACGATGGAATCAGTTATTTGATCAACGTCGGTCACAAGGCTATGAATTTGTTCTGAATGAAAATTGATCGATCGGACGAGAATCTTGGTCGTTTCAACTTGTACAAGTTCGTATGTGAGTGGCGAAAGGTATAGTTGCGTCAGCCTCGGGAGCGGTCCTGTCCCGTTCGAGAGTTCATCGACGCGGTCCTCCATCGCCTCACTCGGTTGGATGCTCCGCATGGGATCAGATCGTTCCCCCTTCCAGGGATTCTCAAAGACTACGTTCCATTCTTCCAACAAATCGAGATAGAGTGTCCGCAGCTTGCCTGCGGTGAGTGTCTTGGCGAACGCTTCGGCCCCCTCATCGCCAATCCCGTTCTCTTCGAGCCGGAGCATCTGGAGCCTCTCCGGGTTTCCAGCTTCGACCAGCGCTCGAGTTCCTTGAGCCCCGACTCTGCTTCGTCCTAGTTCGAGAGCCCTGAGGTTCCCATAGAACGGGGCTTTCACGAGGGCCTCGGCGCCTTCATTACCGAAGAGAGTTCTGTAGAAGTAGAGGCACTTGAGATTCTGGAGCACCGAACTTGACGAGATTTCCTGTATGCTTCCAATCATTAGAGAACACCGGTGCAAGTCTAGGACTCTCAGATTCTGTAACCTCTCCGAATTTACCAACATTGCAATTTGTTGCTTGCTAAATCGATGCCATCCCAAACTTAAAGAACAAATATTATCTATGTGATGGTGCAGGCCGCTCCCCCATTGCGGAAGAACATGTTCCGATTGACGACGGCGTTGTGGATGGCCTGGATGTTTTGGCGGACCTATCTCCAGGCGATCGACGTGTACGGGTCAAACTATTGTGAGAATTAATTCTGCTCATTATTGTCATAGTTGATCTAGACAAACTTCGTATGAGCTCTCGTCAAGACTTGCGACAGGCGCCGTCCGCACTATGGTTGCTTTCGAGGACTAACCTTTGAGTATCGAGGTAAACTCTCGTGTTTGCGGATTTTCATAAGTAAGTAGTTTCCATCATAGAAAATAGTGGGCTGCGGTCGGTGACCCGCCTTGTTACAGGCGAGTCGAGCGGTGCGGTCGCTGAGGACTGGACTGTTCGGGAGCGGATCTGGGGCAGTGAACCATCTGTATTCAAGAAGAGTTGGCCGACTCGAGAGATCGGCCTCGGGGTCTGCCCGCTTCGCGTCGCAGTCCCCAGCCCCCCTTCACGGTGCCAAGGTGGAATCGGTCTCGAGGTCTCAGACCCAATCGGCCTCATGAGTCAGCGATCCTGCTCGAGGCGTCGTTGCGTATGGGCAACGCTTGATGCGGACGAGTTCGTCAAGGGAGCCGACAGGTTTCGGTGTTGTCGGTCGATTGGGTCGTATGCGGTCGGGGCCCCGATTCGGTGGGTTCGCGGAATTTCGTCGTGAACGATTCGGGCAAATCGCTTGATGTGTCTTCGGCGGGGGGATCGTCGGCGCTTCGGCTTGACGGGTCCCGCCGATGGGCCTTTGAGCGTCGTGAGGGTGGGATGGTTCGTATGGGCGGTGGCCGACCGACGGCGGGGCGATTCGAGCGGGTGGAGGGCTCCGAAGGGGAGTCCGTGCACCTGGCGTCGCTGGTCGTCCAGGTCGCGCCAATGGAGTACGCCCCAAGGAGCCCGGCCTACCAGATCGCCGGTCCGGGCCTCGACGACCATCCGTTGCGACCGGCGACGATCGTTCGCGAGTCCAACACGCCCACCCGGCCTCGGAATGATTCTCAGGTTGCCGAAAGGCCGATGGTCCGCCTCGACGTTCGGACCGACCTCAATGAGATCGAGTCGATCGCGGGCGAGGATCGAGGGCGGTCGGGGAAACGCTCCGAGGCTCACGAGGCTGTTTCGGTGTTGCTCTCGGCCTCGACACAACCGAGCGCCGTGCACGGGTGGCTGGGGACTGCGAGCGCCTCGAGCAGACCCCGGGGCCGAGGTCTCGAGTCGGACCACGCATCGTCGAGACGGTCAACCCACTCCTCTGGCTCGGCCCTGGAGTCTGGCCCCGAAGCGGCCCAATCCCCAGCCACCCCAACCGGTGGTCTGTCCGAGAGAAGGGCAGAGCTACCGATCTCGCCCCATGAGCCATGCTCCGAAGAAGGATTGGTCGAGGCGCAGGACCACCTCATTCGTGTGCTGATCGTGGCGATCCGGGCGATCGGTTGATCTTTGGCGATCATCTGGATCGTCTCGATGGTCCTGGCTTGGGTGATCGTCGGCCCGTTATGGATCGTCTCGGCACTCCTGCTTTGCTGGGCGTCGGGGCTGGTCGCGCTCCGGGGTCGGACCCTCGACGCCATCCCGTTGATCGTCTCGGGTGGCTCGGCAATTTGTTGGGATGAGCCAACACCGAGTCCGACCGGCTCGGTCCTCCGGGTACATCGGAAGGTCGTCCAGGCCGACCGCAACCGGCCGCTCCGCGAATGATCCGATTGGCGCCCGGGAATCCCGCCCGTCGATGCCCGGCAAACCGACCACAGCGACGCGTCCGGCCCCCGATCCGTCGGGCCGGGTGACCGAGCCGACTCGGGCTACGCGTCATTTGGGGATCGGACTGAAGGGCCTCGACCTGCCGCGAGACCGGGTGCCGGAGCGCCGACGCGATGCGTCGGTCCGGTCGAAGGAGTGGGGATCTTTGATAAGTTGGATCGAACGGATCGAGGTATCGACCGATTTCGATCGGATCGGTCGAGGCGCTCCCCCCTTGCGCCGATCCCGGCCCGAGGTTCGGATTGTAACGGCTGCGACCCTGCATCGAGTGGCTCAAATGGCCGGAAAGTCGAAGCCGGAAATGCCGGAGGGTAGCTCCAGCGAGGTGATCGCCCGAGTCGAGGCGTTCCCCCAGTTTTCACGATCTTGACCCGAAGGCGAGTCGGCGTCCGAAGGACGGAATGATCATCAGACATAAGGAAATGAAAAGAGGTCTGGGGTGTAGTCCCAGACCTCTCGGAGACACCAGATCGTTAGATCCGAGATCAGAACGGCGCGGTGGCGTAGAGAACGATATTGGTGCAGACTTTCAATGCGCTCTCGTATTTGTATCCTTTGCAGTCGAGTCCGGCTTGTTTCTCGAGGGCACAGCCGAGGTCATACTTGGAGTAGATGATGACCCAGCGGCCGTCGATCTTGACGCCTTCGAGCTGGGGGGGGCCGGCTCCGCCACCGAGGGCTCGGCTGTACTCGACCTGCGAGAGGTCGTAGCCGAGGTCCTCCTCGGAGTAGAGCAGGTCGTCGGGGGGGATGGGCTCGAGCGGGTAGTCGGGGAAGAGCTGGGCGGCGAAGTTCCGGAAGGCGGTGTCGAACGGCTGAGATCCGCAGGCGGCATCGGCGAAGAGCGTGCCGACGCTCTCAGTCAGGTGCGTTCGGATGTCATCGATGTCGCCGTCGCTGAACGACACGGCGGTCCGTCCGTGCATGTAGACCAGCGGGTAGAAGGCCATGTTGGGGTCGGAGGCGAAGATCTCGCGGTGGTTGATGGCCACGTCGAAGCCGAGATTGTCGCGGAGGGCGGTCATCAGGTTGGGAATGGCCAACGGGGCGATGTCCCAGTCGCCGCCGTGGTGGAGCTTGGCGATCCGGAGCACGCCGCGCTTGGGGATCTCGTTGACGTTGATCTCGTTGACGGTCCGGGGCTCCAGCTTGGTGCCGGGCACCTCGCGGCCGGTGGCGTAGTCGACGATGTTCTGGCCGACCCGCAATGCCTTCTCGACCTCGGGCTGACCGGGGTAGGATTCGGCCAGATTCCAGTAGCAGGAGAGATCTTCATCGGTGTAGATGATGGCTGTCCGACATCCGATATCGACGCCGTAGAGGGGATGGATCTCGGAGGTGAGCTTGTATCGGGAGCGCCAGACGGCGTGGCCCTCGGGCAGGGGGCGGATCTGGTAGTCCTCGTCGGGGAAGAGTTCGTCGACGAGCTGTCGGAAGCCGCGGTCGAACTCGTCGGAACCGTCGGTGGCCTCGGCCAGGAGGAAGCCGCCCTGCTCCAAATAGGTTCGGAGGTTTTGGCGGGCGCGTGGGGTAAGCGTCGGAGCGCGGTTGCCGTTCATGAAGCCGATCGGGGCCAGCAGGAGTTCCTCAACGTCGAGGATCGACGGGTCGGCGACCTGCCAGGTCAAGAGCGTCTCCCAGTCGCGACTGACCACGGCGGTCAGATTGCGGATGTCGTCACGTCGGGGCGTCCAGTCCTGGTCGGGGCCGTGGACCAGCTTGTGGATCAGGACCGGAGCGCGACCCTTGGCCAGGAACAGCAAGGCGAAGCTGGTGGCGATCGTCTCGTCGTTCTCGTAGCTGGTCGTGCCGCGCCAGAAGCCTCGGAACTTGTCCTGGGTGTTGACCAGGAACTCCGCGCCCTCGCGGTACCAATCGTGGCTGCCGAAGAACCGGATCCCCGAGAGCCGCCCGGCCCGCTCCAGGCCGTAGAGGTAGTAGTAGAGCCAGAGCCGTCCCTGCGTCCCTCGGTTGCGCGAAACCGAGAAGTTGTTGGCCATCCAGTCCATGCCTTCCAGCAGGTGGCGGTCGAAGCGTCGACGCCGCGCGCCGCAGTTGACGATCTGGCCGCCGACCAGGGCGTTCTCGCCGACGCTCCGCTTGCTGCTGGTGATTGCCAGGCTGCTGATGCCCGCGCAGGTCATGCTGGCGGTTCCCTGATTGATCCCCGGTCGGTAGGGCCAGGACCCGTTGTTGCGTTGGGCCAACTGCCAGTAGTTGCGGGCCCGCTCCCAGACGACCGGGTCGACCTCGACGCCCACCTCCTGGGCGGCGTTGAGGCCGAGCAAGGCGTATTGGCTGTTCGACCCGTCGCCGGGACGCGACTTGCTGGCCGTGTACGACCAACTGCCCGGCCAACCAACGTTGTCCTGGGCGGTCAACTGCGTCGCCTCAAGCCATCGCACGTTCTCGGTGATCCGGACCAGGTCGGTCTCCGGGTCGGCCAGGGCGTAGACCATCGTCTGTAACGCGATGTCATACGTGAAATTCAGCTCGTTGGGCGGGAACTGACGGACGAACCGTAAGCCGGTGCGAATCTGAGGATCGTCGGGCGTTTCACCGGCGTTGAGCAAGGCCAACATGGCAAGGCAGGTGACGCCGACCCGCGACTCGCTGCCGTTGCGGTTGGGCCATCGGCCGTCGTTCTGTTGGCGCTGCTTGAGGAAGTTGACTCCGCTGCGGATGGCGCGCTCGACCTGCTCGCTAGTCACATCGGCTTTGGCTGGTTTCAGGTCCGGCGTCGCGATGGTAACGGCCACAGCGCAGACCAGTCCGGCTAGGACGACGCGGGTTGCGGTGCCCCAATGCCTCATGCCTCTCCCCTTGCTTGATTGGCGATCCCTCGACGTCCTTCGAGCCCGATCGCGATGACGTGCCGACGCTTCGCGATCGCGTTGGCGATGCTCGGGTTCCTGCGATGGAAGTGCCAAGCCGACGTCGACCGCTCTCTCGGACACTTGTCACAATCTAGGCCTTTGGGGCGGGCCATGGCAAGGCGTTGCCCGTTCGGGTCGAGCGGATTGGTCGAGGGGCGCGCCGGTCCAAGTCTCGGAGGTGGGTCGGATCAGTGTTCCTGGTCATCGCGTGGGGTCGATTTGACCAGGAGGACGTCATCGGCTCGTCGCTCGGGGTTCCGAGGCGGGATCGGGACGCGGGCCATGCGGGGGGTGTAGTCGCGGATCGACCGTCGGACAGCGACCCATCGCCCATCGCTGGAGGCGACCGGCGGCCCTAGAGCGGCGTCATCGGTTAGGACCAGGGCGTTGCGGTCACTCAGGGGGCGATCGCGGATCGACTGCGGATCGACCGGCGCAGGGATCTGGCAGAGTTCCCAGGCGTTGGGCGATGGGCCGTTCGGGGCGTCGATCGGCCTGCGGAGGACCAGCAGGGTCGGGTACCCCTGGGCGTCGAGGGCGAGCACCGGTTGTCGGTAGGCGACCCGATTCGAACTCCGGAGCAGTAACCCCGCGGCGCCCACGATCGCCGAGTCGGCCTCCAGCTTGAGCCACCAGATCTCGCTGGGCATGACGTCGGCATCTCGATCATCGAACCGATGTGGACGGCTTTCAGGCCGAGCTACCGAGACCAAGGCATAGCCGTCCCAGGCGCCTGTCTCAGGCAAGGACAGGTCGACCAGGCGAGCATCGCCGCGATGGGGCAACGGCGCGATCCATTCCAAGGGGATCGGCTGGGACGACGTCGGGTTCCCGACGAGCGGGTCGGTCTGGGTGTCGAAGTTGTGTCGGTAGAGCCGGCCGTCGTTGGCCAGGTAGAGAATCCTCGAGGAGGCGCCTGGCAACCAGCACGGGGGGCTGATCGGAGCTAGGTCGGTCTTGACTGAGTCGAGCAGTTGGCCGTTGGGGAACTGGAGTCGGGCCAAGCCGTGGACCTGCTCGGAGCCGTCGGGGGTCCGCTCGATCCGGAGACCGACGACCTGTGAGCGGCCGAGATCGTCGCACCAGGGGGCCACCCGCGCGTGGGCCAGCCGGATCCCATCGGGCAGGATCATGGTCCAGAGCTGGTTCTCACCGATCTCGACGAACTTGAGCCGGAGCGGTTGGCCCGACTCTGAAGGAGGTGCGGGCCACTCAAGGGTCAAGTGGCGGCGGTTCCACGAGGACAATTGATGGCCCGGGTTGCGAGCGTCCATCCGACCGACCATGACGGCCAAGACGAGGAGGGCTGCAATGCCCACGATCAGCCAGCGCAGCAGGATGCCTATTGGGAACCACATGGCGGAATCCTCGACGGTCAAAGGGGCGGGACGGTCCATCGAGCTTCGGAGAGGCCGGACCGAACGACCGGTCCCATGCAATGGTCGGTCGCGAGGCGTGGTGGGGTCCGAGAGCCAAGTGTTGCGTCGGGACGATGATGACGGCCGACGGCGGACCGGAGACCTGAAGGACCGGGATGCTCATCCGTCTGAACGGCCCGGCGTTTGCGTGGGTGTTGAGGAATCCCCAAGGGATTACCTCAAAGCGTAGTCGGATTGGGTGTGGTGGGCAATCGGGCCAGCGCTCGAGTCGTGGATCGTCCGAGAAAACGACTCGTGAGGTCAGCCGTTTCAAGGCCGACGCTCGACGTGGCATCGATCTCGGAGTTCTCTCGTCCAATTCCTGTTCCAAAGGCGACGTATCCCCGGTCGGTCCGCAGTTAACCTGCCATCACGGTCGGCCCAATCGTTGCGCAACGTTCGGCTCGTTGAGGGGTTGCGATTCGGTGTCGGCGTCGGCGAAAGTCGTCTGAAAGTTCGATGTGGGACCGAAATGCCATCCGATCAGGCGGGCTTGCTGGATCGGTGGGCGACATCGGACGCAAGTCGCCCCATGAAGCGATACGGGAAACCTTCGGTCGGTCGTGGGCCTGCTTGAATCTCGAGGATGGCCCTCACTAGAATGACCGCGTCACGCAGGCCGGATCCCTCGGACTGGACACGATCGACGCGTCTTGTCACTCAGCCTTACTGTCTGTTCCGGCTTTTCGCGTACCTCAGCGTCTTGAGATCCTGCCGACGCGTTTGCTGCGGTCTCGCGGACGGATGACCCCGACGTTCCTCTACCCCATTGACGGGAGATCCGATGTCGTCCGGCGATCAGGTTCTGGAACTGCTCAACGAGTTCCGCAAGTCGCGCGAAGTGATGACTCAAGAACTGGGCAAGGCGATCGTCGGTCAACGTGAGGTGGTCGAGTTGATCCTGGCGGCGATCTTCACGCGTGGCCACTGCCTGCTCGTGGGCGTGCCAGGGTTGGCCAAAACGTTGATGGTCAGCTCGATTGCACAGATCCTCGATGTGGGCTTCAAGCGGATCCAGTTCACGCCCGACCTGATGCCCTCGGACATTACCGGGACGAACGTGTTGGACGAGCCGGAGACCGGTCGTCGTGAGTTCCGGTTCGTGCCCGGACCGATCTTCTCCAACATCATCCTGGCCGACGAGATCAACCGGACCCCGCCCAAGACTCAGGCGGCGCTTCTGCAGGCCATGCAAGAGCGGGAGGTCACCATCGGTCAGGAGACGCGGGCCCTCCCGAACCCGTTCTTCGTGATCGCCACCCAGAACCCGATCGAGCAGGAGGGCACCTACCCCCTGCCCGAGGCCCAGCTCGACCGCTTCATGTTCATGGTCCGCATCGGCTACCCCACCGCCGAGGAGGAGCAGGAGATCGTCAAGCGCTCCTGCGACAACTCGCGCGGCAGCCCCGAGCCCGTCATGGACTCGGCCGACATCACCCGCATCGCCGACCTCGTCAAGGCCGCGGCGGTCGCCGACCACGTGCTCAAGTACGCCCTCCGCCTCGTGCGCACGACCCGCGTCAGTGAGCCCGCCGACGCCGGCCTCGAGCGACCGCAGATGGTCACCGACTACCTCGCCTGGGGCGCCGGGCCGCGGGCCAGCGAGTACATGATCCTCGCCGCCAAGGCCAAGGCCGCCCGCGACGGCTCGTACCACGTCACGCCCGCCCACGTAGCGGCGGTCGCCAAGCCGCTCCTCCGCCGCCGCATCCTGGCCACCTTCCACGCCGAGGGCATCATCACGACACCGGCCGACATCTTCACGTTTCGCC
>CAZSSM010000027.1:0-77252 GCA_964609385.1 uncultured Planctomycetia bacterium | reverse complement strand
TCGGCAGCGACCCGTCATCGACGAGTAAAAACGGCCGGAAACTCGTGGCCGGAAACCCGAAGGGGTGTCGGGCGACGCCGTTTAAGGAGTAGGCGCGACTCTTCACAAGCCTTTCTTCCCGAGGTTTAAGTCCTCCGACCGGTGGTCTCTCAGGAAAAGCGATCGGCCGCTTCCGAATTGGGATCGTCAGCTCATCCCGTCTCGTCCAAGGAACGAGTCGTCCGACTTTCGAGTGAGACCAGATCCTGCACGGGGATCGGACTCAAGGAAGGACGATCGAGTGAGGCTGCTTGCAGGAACGATCGGCTCAGCCCTCGGTTTAATAAGAAATTATTATTTTTATCGAATGTTAGAACTTCTTTACGTGAAATCCATAGATCACTCAAGCGATTCTAGAGTCTCCCAGCGATGATAGGCCTCGGCTAGTTCGGTGTCGAGGGCATCGAGCCGCGCTTTGGTCTGAGGGATGGCCTCGGCCGGTTGGCGATAGAACTCGGGATCAGCCATGGCGTCGTGGATCTGTTGCCGCTCGGCCTCCAGTTGCTCGATCCGCGCTGGCAGCGCCTCCAGCTCCTTCTTCTCCTTGTAGCTGAGCTTGCGGGGTTTGTCGGCGGGCTGCGACTTGGGCTTGGTCGAGGCGGCCGTCTTGGAAGTCGGAGGAGCGGCGGTAGCCTCGTCCTGTTTGCGCTGAACAAGGTAGTCCTCGTAACCGCCGGCATACTCCTTGACGCGACCGTCTCGATCGATGACTAGGGTGCTGGTGACGACGTTGTCGAGGAATGCCCGGTCGTGGCTGACCAAGAGAACGGTCCCGCCGTAGTCGCTCAGCAGGGTCTCGAGCAGCTCGAGGGTCTCGATGTCGAGGTCATTGGTCGGCTCGTCGAGGACCAGGACGTTGGAGGGCTTGGTGAAGAGTCGGGCCAGCAGGACGCGGCTCCGCTCGCCTCCGGAGAGAATCTTGACCGGAACCCGGGCACGTTCGGGTTCGAAGAGGAAGTCTTGAAGGTAACCGATCACATGGCGCGAACGGCCATCGATGGTGATCGTCTCGTATTCGCTGACGTTCTCCTGGACAGTCTTGGCATCGTCGAGGGTGGTCTTAAGCTGGTCGAAGTAGGCGACCTCCAGGTTCGTCCCGTGACGGACCTCGCCGGCTTCAGGCTCTAGTTCGCCGAGCAGGAGCCGGAGCAAGGTCGTCTTGCCGGCACCATTGGGCCCGATGATCCCGACCTTGTCTCCACGGAGGAGGGTGGCGTCGACGTCTTGGAGGATCGTCCGCTGCCCGACGCGGACTGAGGCGGCCTCGGCCTCGATGACGAGCGTCCCGGAACGTTGGGCCTCCTGGGCCTGTATGTGGGCGGTCCCTTGCCGTTCTCGACGTCTCCGACGTTGTTCGCGCATCGCCTTGAGCGCGCGGACGCGTCCTTCATTGCGGGTCCGACGGGCCTTGATTCCCTGGCGAATCCAAACCTCCTCCTGCGCTAGACGTTTGTCAAACAGGGCCGCTTGCTTCTCCTCGGCGGCCCGCTCCTCCTCGCGACGGTCGAGGTAGGTCGCGTAGTCACAACGGTAGCTGGAGAGATGGCCACGATCTAATTCGAGGATCCGGGTCGCCAAGCGGTTTAGGAAGGCTCGGTCGTGGGTGACGAACAAGAGCGTGCCGTCGAATCGAATCAAGAAGTCTTCGAGCCAGGCGATCGAGGTAACGTCGAGGTGGTTTGTCGGCTCGTCGAGCAGGAGGACGTCCGGCTCGGCGACCAACGCACGGCCGAGCAGGGCGCGCCGCTTGAGGCCCGAGGAGAGCGATTCGAAGCGCGCCTCGGGATCGAGCGCGACCTGCGAGACGATCGTCAGGACACGGTAGTCGTCGGCCTCGATCGGACCATCGGTCTCGTGCTCGGCCAACCCCTCGGCGACGATCTGACCCACGGTCCGATCCAGGTCCAGCGGGACCTCCTGGATCATTCGCGACACCCGAACCCCCTGCTGTCGGAGCACCTCTCCAGAGTCGGGTGTCACCTCGCCCAGCAGGACCTTCAACAACGTCGACTTGCCCTCGCCGTTGCGGCCCAGAAGGCAAATCCGCTCGTTGCGCTCCACCTCCAGGTCGACCCCGTCCAGGATCGCCCGGCCCCCATAATTCAGGGTCACTCCACGCAAACTCAATAAGGCCATCGGGTGCCAGGTCCTCCTCGCTGACAAGCATCCAAGCCACCCACCGAACGATTCGGGTCTGAAGCGTGATGTCAGGATGGCCTCTGGTTTAATCCACACTCTTGGATTGGTCTTCGACATGGTGGGCCTCATCCCCCACCAGTTCCCGTTCGTGAATCCGGGTCATCCACGACACCAAAACCGCCCGGATGTGCTTAGATGATAAAATTTCTTTGAGACACCTTTCGAACTCCGAGGAGTCAAAGCAGACCTGAGACGAATCAATGTATTTCTCTTCAGTGTTTTTTCGATCAGGAACGATTCCAACAAAGAGACTCGAAGAATCCACTCTCGAGAGGGACTCCAGGAATCGGGTGGAATGTCGGTCGACGATCCCGAGGGATTTCTTAGCAGTTAGGAACTGGGTTTTTCTATCGAGTGCCGCTGACGTTAGTAGCGCCGGGTAAATTTCTGTTCTGGACATTATCAAATCGATGATTCGATATGTCGTTCCCAGCATTTCGGACATGATCTCTAATCGTACGATTTTCAGGCCGAACGGTACCGATTGCTCGTCGGTTCCGAGTTCCTTCCCTGAAGGGGCCGGGTATTCGAATTGTGTGACGTATCCTTGAATGGCGCCTCCCGTTTTTTCACCGATCAATCTCGCCTGCTGCCTCATCATCGTGATCGGGGAGGGCGCATCGAACTTGAGGTCGTCGGGCCAGAAATCGTGGGATGTCACCGTTCTCTCCCCTCAGCCAACGGGTGATCGACTCGGAACAGGATCGGCAGGTGATCCGATGCCCGATCGCGATCGGGTCTGCCGTCGTCGTTGATCAGTCGCCGATGGCCATCCGAGTCGAGGATTCGCAGATCGATCAGGTGATCCATGATGTCGGGACGGAGAAGCACTTGGTCGAAGATGTGCCAGAATTGACACTCGCGGCCGGAATTCGAGTAGTAGTAAGTTCCTGGAGGCCCATCGGATCGATCCCCGAACAGCCCCCACATCGGATTGTAGAAGTATTGGTACGGCTTTTTGAATACGGTCCTCTGGCGTTTTCTCGCTTGGTCTCGGCTCATCACGGCATGGAATCCATCCGCTCCCACGATCCCGCCCTCGAACGGATCCATGTTGAAATCGCCCGAGACCAAGGTCCTCGAGTGGCCAACCTTCTCCTCCTCGGTCACGATCTGCTCGACCATCAACCGGGCAAAGAGGGCTTGGTCCTCCAGGGACCGATAGAGTGGGCTAGGTAAGTGGGCCAGGACAACGAGCCCATCGGGACGTCGTGGCTGCACAACACCGAAGATGACGAATCGCTTGAGTGGGTCGCGGAACCGCTCATGAAATTGGATCCTCATCGCGGTCCGGTAATGCAGTTGCAATCCCGTCGACGAGTTGGGATCGACGTAGCGGGGGAATCGGAACGAGGATCCGACCGTCTCCTTGAGTCCCTCCGAAAGACGAGCCGGGTCGTGGCTGCATTCAGCCAACAGGAGGACATCGATGCGGTGGTGGACGACGAGGGCGAGGAGCCGATCGGTCAGGTCCTTGCCGTTGAGATTCCAGAACAGGTAGGTCGTTGTGGTCATGGTCTGGGTGCGTCAGGGATCCCCATCGACCGTCTCGATTCAGGAGCAGGGAGGAGCAAAGCGACCCGGCATCGGATCGCGATCGTGGAGCGATGCAAGCGTTTATTGTGTGCGGACAACGAGGCTGCGCCTAGCGTTGGGGACGCTCAAAGGAGGAATGTGAGCGAGTCGGCGTAAGAGAACTCACAGCGAGCCGTCAAGAACACCATGAGGTCGTCAACTTCAGCATCCAGAACAGGATGGTTTGCCGATTCGTTGTGATGTCGTGCGGATCTCGATCCGTCGGGGTTTGGTTATTGTGCGGTCAGATTCTTCAAGGCGGAGACAGACCGACGAGAGTGGATGTCGGGTCAGGGCGTGCGTTCCTGAGAACCAGGTTGGAGCGGCGATCGGACGTGTTGCGAAGCGATCGGACGTGGCCGCCGGAATCCATCAGTCAGAACGGATCGACAGGATCACCGGACGCAAGGATACTCATCGATGACCACAGCGACCCAAGTGACCCGAGCGAAGTGCGGGAAAATCAGCCACGATCGGTTCGATCTGCCCATGCTCAACGCGAAGCTGGCCGGGCTCGACCCGGTCGAACTGGTCCGCTGGTCGATCGACAACTTCGGCGACTGCTTGGTCATGAGCACCAGCTTCGGGATCCAGTCGGCGGCCATGCTCCACCTGGTCACGCAGGTCAGGCCCAATATTCCCGTCCTTTGGGTCGATACCGGATACCTTCCTGCCGAAACATATCGTTATGCCGATCAGCTCACCAAGCGGCTCGACCTCAACCTACACGTTGTCCAGTCGGAGATGAGCCCGGCGCGGATGGAGGCCACGCACGGTCGGCTCTGGGAGAGCGACGATCCGGCTGACCTCGACCTCTACGACCGGATCCGTAAGGTCGAGCCGATGCGG
The DNA here is from genome assembly GCA_964609385.1 of uncultured Planctomycetia bacterium. Classification (GTDB taxonomy): domain Bacteria; phylum Planctomycetota; class Planctomycetia; order Isosphaerales; family Isosphaeraceae; genus CAZSSM01. Next base: position 72,590 of record CAZSSM010000027.1, on the reverse strand, counting down.
CGGGCCCTCGACGACTTCGGGGTCCAGGCCTGGTTGGCCGGACTCCGCGCTTCGCAGACCGACTACCGACGCGACCTGCCGCGCATCAGCTTCGACGGCGGGCGGTACAAGATCTTGCCGATCCTCCACTGGTCGTCACGTGAGACCTACTACTACCTGGAGCGGCACGGACTGCCCCACCATCCGCTCTTTGAGCAGGGCTACGCGACCGTCGGCGACTGGCACAACAGCCGTCCCCTCAAGCCAGGTGAGTCGCCCCGTGACCAGGACGCTCGACACACCCGCTATCACGGCCTCAAGCAGGAGTGCGGGCTCCACCTCCCCGGCGCGATGTCCGGACAGGGCTGACCGGGAACCACAATTCGAGCGGTATTCCAAGCCCTGTTGACGATCGACGGCACGATCTCGTCGATCGTTAGCAAAGTGATTATCTACTCGAACGATCATTGCTCAGATCGGCAGATCGAGATCGCGCGATTCACGCCAGCGTTGACGAATCCGGTTGAGCTTCCGTTCAACGCTCCGGACCGAACAATCGAGTCGATCCGGCCCGGCGATCTCCTCGGTGCTATATCCTTCCAGTCGCCATCGTGCGATCCGTCGCAACTCGTCGGTCTCCAAGATCTCGATCAAGTACTCACATTCCTCCATAACCTGGGCGATGAACCCGGGTTCCCGAGCGTCCGAGGCCAGCCGGTCGAGACCGCCGACCCGACTCGAGTCGGACGTCGAAGGCGCGATCGAGTCGCCACGAACCGCGCCGCCGCCACGCTTGGCCGCCCGCCGATGCTGACGCGCGTTGATCGCCCGACGGGCCGTCAGGACCACGAGGATCTGCCAGAGATCGTCACGGTTTTCCAGGCGAGGGAACTGCCCTTTGGCCATGCCCACGTAGAAGCTCTCGAAGACGTCCAACGCGATGTCTTCCTCATCCGCGTCGCCCCCTCGGCTGGGCCCGAGACGATGGCGCGCCACCCGAGTCACCTTATCGAAGTAGCGCTCCCAGATCTTCCGCAACGCCTCCTCGTCACGCGACTTCACGTTCCGGATCCAGTGCGTGACCGTCTCGTCGCCCGTCCGTTCGGTCATGGCTCCTCCCGTTCCACCACAACGCGCTCGCAACTAAACCCAGATCACGACGCGACAGAACCCGATACGCGATACGCTTTCCGTTCTATCCCGGAAAGTGATCGACGGGAACAACTCTCCGACGATCGTCGAGAAAGATCCGTTACCGGATCGCCTCGAGGGCAAGCGTCGTACTTGTGATTTCCCATACAGATCGGCGGGTCAAGACCAGCCCCGTTCGGTATCCTACAATCGCGTCGCCGGAAATACACGGGCCGACCCTGAGACCGACCTCGCACAGGCGACTTCGTCATCGTCGTACTTGGTCGATTCGTTGATTGTTGGGAATCTCTCCATGCCCGCTCTCGAGACGGATTCGCTACGCCTGGGAATGCTCGCGTTGCAGATGGGTTTTCTCGACCGCTCCCAGTTGCTCGACGCCTTGCAGGCCTGGTGTGCTGGAGAGGAGTCGGATCCTGACTTCGTCTCGGTCTTGATTAGACGGGGATCGCTCGCCGATTCCGACCGCGAGGCGCTCCAACGACTCGCCGAGATCCATAACGATCGTCAACAACCTTCAGCCGTCGATGAGGAGGCTGAAGCCGAATCCGACAACGAAGCGACGCTCTCCCACCCGGTCGAGGCTGGACCATTCGCCTTGGATTCGCCCGACATGACGATCGATCACATCCCTCCCTCCCGTGATGGTCTGACGCTCGATGCGTCGAGCGGACCGAGACCGATGGCTCAGGGATCGGATAGCGAGTCGCTCGCGTCGCGCTATCGGATCCAACGCGCCTTGGCCAGCGGGGGCATCGGCTCGGTCTCGATCGCGGTCGACAACGAACTCCGGCGCGAGGTCGCCCTCAAAGAGTTGCAGTCCCAGTTCCGCGACGATCCGGTCAGCCGCGACCGCTTCGAACTCGAGGCTGAGATCACCGGACGTCTCGAACACCCAGGGATCGTCCCAGTCTACGGGCTCGGCCGCTACGACGACGGACGGCTCTACTACGCGATGCGCCTGATCCGCGGCGAGAGCTTCAAGGAAGCGATTCAACGTCATCATCAACGACCCACAGAGATCGACGCTTCCGATCCATCGGCACCCCTCGAACAGAACGAATCGATAGGAGAGCACTCCGTCGCCTTCCGCCAACTGATCCACTGCCTGGTTGACGTCTGCCAAACGATGGCCTATGCGCACGACCGCGGGGTCATCCACCGCGACCTCAAGCCGAGCAACATCATGCTCGGCCGCTACGGCGAGACTCTGGTCGTCGACTGGGGGATGGCCCGGATCCTCGGTCAACCCGACATGGCCTTCGCTGTGACGACACCCGAACATCGCCCGGGTCCCATCGACCCGCTCGAATCGCTCCACCCCACGGGCCCAACCGGCGAAGAGACGGCCCTTGCTTTGCAGTCGAGGACCGCGAGCCATCACACCGAACCGGGGTCGACCCATGGAACACCCTGTTACATGAGTCCAGAGCAGGCGCGTGGCGACCTCGATCGGTTGGGACCGGCCAGCGACATCTACAGCCTCGGCGCGACCCTCTACGAGATGCTCGTCGGCAAGCCACCGTTAATCGGAATCCCGTTGACTCATCTCCTGGAACGGGTCCAGAACGGAGAGATCCCACCGCCTCGACAGCTCAACCCACGGGTTTCGTCGGCGCTCCAGGCGATCTGTCTGTCGGCCATGGCCGTCGCGCCTGAGGACCGCTACCCGTCGGCGCGTCAGATGGCCCACGACCTGGAACGTTGGCTGGCCGATGAACCGGTCTCGGTCCATCGCGACGCCTGGCCGATCCGGGCCCGGCGATGGGCCCGTCGTCATCGGACTCGGGTCGCCGCGATGGCCGCCGCCTCCATCGTCCTGATCGGATCGCTGACCGTCTTCGGTTATCAAACGCACATGCAACAGGTGCGTCGTGATGCCGACGCGTTGGGACTCGTGCAGACCCTGATGGAGGCCGACATTGCGCGTGTCCCCGGGCTCATCGACCGGATTGATGACGATGCCCCGCGTGTCCTCCCCCTCTTGGTCGAGCGGTTCGAAAGCGATCCCTCCTCCAGCCCGTCGCGAACGAACCTGGCGATGGCCCTGCTCGCCATCCAACCCACGGGGGCGGCTGAGGTCGACGAGGTCGACGACGTGTTGGTCCCCGCGCTCCTGGAGGCCGACTGGGAAGATGTGCCCCTACTCCGAGACGCCCTAACGCCCCACCTCAGGTCAGTTGCAGAGTCGTTCCAAACGATTCTCCAGGATCCCGATGAAGACGCATCGCGTCGGCTCCGGGCCGCTGCGGCGTTGGCCGTCCGAGCCTCGGCCGACGACGATCCGAAAGGGAAGACGCCGGCCGGTGATCTGATCCGAACGATTGTTGAGGAGCCCGACGCGTTGCCGGTCCTCCGCGACCTCTTCGAGCCGCGCCGCGCCGAGTTACTCTCCGACTTGCTAGCGATCTTCGCCGCTGACGATCCGTCACGGACGGCCGAGCGTCGCGCCGCTGCCGGCCTGCTCGATGCCTACGCTCAAACCCCAGACGAGATCATCCTGGTCCTCCGCGACTCCAACGATGCCGAATTCGAGGCGTGGTTTGGGCGACTTCCCGACGATCCCGAGACCCGGACGTTGCTGACCGGACACCTCGATGACCTCGAGACGAATCGTCCCCAGGTGATCTCCGAGAGGGATGCCCGTCGGATCGGACGGCTCACCACGGCCTTGATCCGACTCGGTGAAGCGGGCCCAGTCTGGCCTCAGATCGGCTCCGGGGCGCCGCCGGAGGTCAGGACCGAGATCCTCCACGTCCTGCCCCGGCTCGATCGTCAACTCCAAGCCTTGCCGGCGGTTGTCGAGCGACTCTCCCTCGAGGACGACCCGACAGCCCGGCAGACCTTGATCCTGATGATCGGTGAATATCTGCAAGTCCAAGATCCCGAACGCGTTCAGTCAACTCTTCTCAGCCGTCGACCGGAATTATTGGATCAATTGAGCACATGGTATCGCCGCGATCCGGATCCTGGGGTCCACGGCGCGATCGATTGGCTGCTCCGACGCGGTCTCGGGCTGGACAGTCAAATTGCACGGATCGACAACGAATCGGCAGGCGAACCTCCGACGACTGAAATCGGCTGGTTCGTCGACGGTCAGGAGACGACGTTCACAACGTTCCGCGGTCCGATCTCGTTCGTGTACGGGTCGCCGGGAGACGAGCCAGCACGGATGGGTAACGAATCCTACCAATACACGACGACGCTAGCCCGTTCCTACGCATTGGCCAATCGCGAGGTAACCAAGGAGCAATACCAACGATTTGTCAACTGGTGTCAGCTTAATGGCTTCGACACGATCCGGATACCCCGCGAAACCACGTCGTACGCCGACCCCGAGGATCCGAACGCCTGTCCGGTCTTGGGATTGACCTGGTACGAAGCCGCAGCCTACTGCCGATGGTTGGGTGATCGGGAAGGCCTGTCCGAAGCCGACCAGTGCTACCCGCCCCTGACCGAAATCCTGGCCGCTGCGTCGAATCCTGAGGCAACCCTTCGCTTACCTGCCGATGTCTTGGCACGGCCCGGATATCGACTTCCGACCGAACGCGAATGGGAGAACGCCTGTCGCGCCGGTTCTCGGACCAGCCGACATTTCGGGGGGACGACCCGATGGCTGGACGCCTACGGCTGGTTCGCCGACAACTCGGGCAACCGTTCCCATCCGGTCGCGATGCTCAAGCCCAACCCGGTCGGCCTCTTCGATGTCTACGGCAACGTCTTCGAATGGATGCACGATGACACAGGCCTCGACGAGTCGTCCATCGAAGTTCGCGGCGAGGTCCCACGTTCACTCCGCGGTGGCTCCTTCATCTACCTTGGCGATAATCTCCGCTCGGCGTATCGCTACGAGTTTCGACCCGCCAATGTCTTCTTCACCCTCGGGTTCCGCATCGCCCGGACCCTGCCCGAGTAAGAACCATCGATCGCACGCGCGACCGGCCTCGTCAGAGCCCCGACGTGGCCGAAACACCACGATTCGTCCATCATCTCTGCCGCTGTGGCATACCGATCTTCTGCGCAACAAATCGCATGTGTACTTGATCGGCTCTCTTTGACAATCTCGGCTCGATAAGGACCGACGGTTCGATCCTGCGACGATCTGGCTCTTGCAACTGCCTCGGGACACCACAACTACGAGACCATGGACCAGCCAGACTTGTCAGGAGAGCTGCAATCTCGGTAGGCTGGCAAACCTACGCTGAATAGGGATCCGCAAGTCAATCAGCATGGGCATGGAAGTCAACCCGGAGACGACCGGGATCACGTCGTCGGGGAAAGGGCATCCATGACCTTCATTCGTCAGCGAACGGTTCGACTGAGCACCTTGTTTGCTCTCAGCTTGGTTCTCGTCTTTGCCATCGCGCCAGTCTTGGCGACCAACTCGGCATGGGGTCAAGGCCGGGACCGTCCCTTGGCTCATCTGTTTCGACGCTCCAATCCGTCTGGACCCGCCTCGTTTTTCCAAGTCGATCCAGACTGGCCCCGCGCTCCCGAGTCGGTTCAGGCGGGAGCCGTCTCGGGAATCGCTATCGGGGAAGACGATTCGGTCTGGGTCTACACCCGAGGTACGCCCCCGGTGCAGCGCTACAGCTCCACGGGCGACTATCTGGGCGGCTGGGGCTCTGAGCTGATCGGCAAGGCGCACGGGATCCGGATCGGTCCGGACGGCGACCTCTGGCTGACCGATATCGGTCGGCATGTCGTTCATCGATGTTCGACCGGTGGTGAGGTCCGGCTAACGCTGGGCACCTTGGACGAGCCGGGCAACGACGCGACCCACTTCGACCAGCCGACCGACGTGGCCTTGACTCCTGATGGGGAAGTCTACGTGGCTGACGGCTATGGCAACAATCGCGTGGTCCGCTTCGACATAAATGGCAATTATCTCGAACATTGGGGCGAGGAAGGGTCGGGGCCGGGGCAATTCAAGTTGCCCCACGCGATTGCGCGTGACTCGACCGGCCGGATCTATGTGGCCGACCGAAGCAACGCACGGATCCAGGTCTTCGATGCCGAAGGGCGGTTCCTCGACCAGTGGCGGGATGTCGTCGTCCCTTGGGGCCTGAGCGTCACGCCTGACGACCGGATCTGGGTCTGCGGTTCTTCGCCGATGCCACGCCGACCGCTGGAACTTATATACGGTTGCCCACCACACGACCAACTCCTGCTCAAATTCACCCCCGCTGGTCGACTCGAACAACTCGTCCGGATCCCGATGCCCGACCCGAGCGACTCCAAGCCTCGGCCCGGAACCTGCAACTGGGTCCATACCCTGGCCGTCGATTCGCGCGGTGATCTCTACGCCGGTGACATCGTCGGCCAACGCGCTCAAAAGTTCCGACGCATCGATTGACATGGCGATACTTCAAACGAGCTGACTCTAGAGGGGAAAGGTCGTCGGACTACTCACCAGGTCGGCTCCGTGATCTGGCCCGATTCCGGATCAGATCACGTCTCTAATCATATTTAGCCACAAAGACGAATGACGGCCCTCCGAGTCTTCTTAGAAGTCGAAAATCTCCCTTGCATCATCGAGGGCGTCGGTCGTCCAGCCAGGGTTGTGTAGGAACATGTTCAGGGTGATCACGAGCCCAATCAGGAATGGGGAACCATCGGAGAGGACTGGTTCGAAGGTAGGTCTCCCAGACATCGCCTTCGCCGAGGATCCGGACGTCGCCGGTCTCTTCGAGGTAGGAGCGGAGTCGATCGCGTAGCTGGACGAGCGTCTCGACGTGCGCGGGGTCGTCGGCGAGGTTGGTTAGGCATGCCGGATCGTTGCGGACGTCGAAGAGTTCCTCTCGAGGTCGTCGAGCGACGGCCAGTTCGAGGTAGCGGGCGATCACCGGGTCGTCACGGTTCTCGATGAAGTAGGTAAGGGTCGGACACGCATCGATATCATGATAGGCTCCATTCGGAGGACCGAGAGTCGCTCGGACGACCTGACCCGATTCGTCATAGACAACCTCATCATACTTGCGGGCTGGACCAGCCGGCCAACGCTCGGGCTTAAGGTTGAGGATGTAGAGGTAGTCGGGTGTCCGGAGGCAGCGCTGGGGGTAACTCAGCGAGTTGTATCGCGAGGAGGAATGGCGTTCACGCGCGGCATAGACCGCGTCGCGGGTCGGGTCGACGAGCCCGTCGTCCTCGCTACGAAGGGTCGTCAGCAAGCTCCGACCGGTGATCAGATGACGGTCCGGGGGAGACACGCCGGTCGCTTCGTAAATGGTGGCGGTCAGATCGGTGAACCCAACGAGGTCATCGACAACGCGTCCGGGCGGGGCAGCGTCTCCCCAGCGGATCGCCAAAGGAACGTGGATCCCGAACTCGTAGCCGTTGGCCTTAGCTCGAGGGAAGGGCATACCGTTATCGGAAGTGACGATGACGAGCGTCCGATCAAGTTCGCCGGCCTCCTCAAGGATCGTCAGGATGTTGCCGAGGTCGCGGTCAAACCGCTCAATTTCCAAAGCATAGTCGAGTAGGTCGGAGCGGATCTCCGGCACGTCGGGTAAGAACGGTGGGACCTCAGCATCCTCCAAGGACTTGCCTGCGGCCAAGCCCGAACCCTTCTCGTAACTGCGATGCGGATCGACGCTGCCGAACCAGAAGCAGAACGGGGCATTGGGGGGACGCTCATCGAGGAAGGTCCGAAACGCATCGGCATAACCGCGCTCATCTCCTTCGGATCGTGCGCCCTGGATGTTGGGGCCGGCGGGATTGTGGGGTCGGCCCAACGCACGGAAGTCGCCAGGCCCCCAACCCTTACCGGTCGAGCCAATGGTGTATCCGGTATCGGAGAGCTGATCGACATAGGTCCGGAATTTGGGATCGAAATAGCTAGCATGCGTCCCGGCATGCTCAAGCTGCCATGTGTTGTAGCCAGTCAACAAGGCCGCGCGGGACGGGCTGCATCCTGGCGAGGCGCAGAAGCCTTGAGTGAACAGGACGCCCTCGCCGGCAACACGGTCGAAGTTCGGAGTCCGGACCATCCGAGACCCATAGGCCGAGGCATGCGGCCACGACTGGTCGTCACTAATGGCGATCAGAATGTTGGGCCGAGACGGATTGGCCGGTTCGGAGGCTGACGCGTTGGGCCAACCGATCACCGCAGCGATCGGGCCGGCCAAGATGAGCCAATGGAATACGGTTTGTAGTAGCGGCATCGGAGCGCTCCACAGTAAGTCATCGCGGGGGTCACTGAGGACGGCCGATCAGTTTACCAGGCGTGAACCGTCGTGTTGATTTCCAAGGCGACGCGGTGCTCGGAATCCGTAAGATACGGGCACAGAACGATCGGTCGTTCACAGCGGATTAGCGGTCGGCGATCGCGGTGAAACCTCATCCGGAGCGCGAGTGATGACGAGTCAAGAACTGGAAACGGCGCGGGAGGCCGCCTCAGTCGGCGGGACGATCCTGAAGCGATACTATGAGCAGGGCGTCGCGATGCGGACCAAGACGAGGTCCAGCGACCTGGTCTCAGACGCGGACATTGAGAGCGAGCGGGCGATCGTTGAGACGATTCGGCAACGGTTCCCCGACCATGCCGTGCTCGCCGAGGAACTGCACCAGGAGCAGATCGAGGCCGAGCACCTCTGGGTCATCGACCCGCTTGACGGCACGACCAACTTCGCCCATCGGATCCCACACTTCGCCGTCTCGATCGGCTACTACCATCGAGGGGAACCGACCTGCGCCGTCGTCTTCAACCCGATCCGGGAGGACTGGTATCTTTCCCAGCGCGGTCAGGGAGCGACCCACAACGGCCAGCCAATCCGGGTCGGTGCCGAGACCCGACTCGATCAAGTACTCGTGGGCTTGGGATTCTACTACGACCGGGGCGCTTTGATGAAAGCCACGCTCACGGCCATTGAAGAGATCTTCGCCCGGCAGGTTCACGGCATTCGACGGTTCGGCACCGCTTCACTTGACCTCTGCCAGGTGGCTGTTGGAATGTTCGGCGTCTTCTTCGAATATCAGTTGGCCCCGTGGGATTTCGCCGCCGGCCGCTTGATCGTCGAGGAGGCCGGCGGGCGGGTCACCGATGGGCGCGGTGAGGCGATCCCTATCGCCAAGACCAGCGTCCTGGCCTCAAACGGATTGCTGCACGACGACGCCCTGGAGATCATCGCCCGCAATCATCCGCCACGATCGCAAGGGTGAACCGGGATCGTCTGGTAACCAACTGAACCACCATAGATTATTCGCCTTTCAGAAAATCCCTCACTTAAAAGCATATCAAATCCGTCCATGACACGACGACCCGTTCGATGACTGTCGAGGAATTCCTGGCCCTGCCAACAAATGACGGCGTCGATCGCGAACTCATTGAAGGCGAATTGAGGGAACGCCCCCTGACTTTCCGGAACGCAACGCATTCACGGGTCACAGCGATGCTGAGCTACCTGCTGATCCGCTGGAATCTCGGCCAACCGGAACCACAGGGCGAAGTGCTCAACGGTGAGGCCGGATTCCGGCTCAGCGACAGCCCCGACACATTCGTTGGAATCGACGTTGCTTGCGTAAACCATGAAGGTTTTCGTCATCGACGCCCTAACTCGACGATCCTCGAAGGTACTCCTATCCTCGCCGCCGAAATCCTCTTGCCCTCAGAAACCCAGCAAGATGTCAATGACAAGTTCGATCTCTACCTGCGTCATGGCGTGGCCGTGGTCTGGCTGATCGATCCGATGGCCCCTTCGTCCGCGTCCATCGACCCGATGCCGGGATGACGCTCTACGATGCTAGCCAGACCATCCCCGGCGATCCCGAATTGCCCGGACTCCAGCTCCCCGTCGCCCAACTCTTTGCACCACAGCCTTGAGTTTCCCAAACGCTCCTCCAGCAATTCCCACTGCTCGCTCCCACACATCCTGAAACAAATTTCTAGGATGAAAAAAGATAGGGTCCAACCGGCCCCTTGACAACTGTCGTGGGGCACCTCAGACTGGAACCATCGAATGAGATTGAGACCGAGTCTCACATTAGTCCAGGGCAAGCACTGTTTCGAGATCCGCCTGATCGCAAAGAAGGAGCTTGGAGTATGGTCTGGTCCGATGGTGGGATTGCAGAGCGTTCGCAGGATTCAGGACGACGCTTTGAGTCGAGGCATGATGGGTTTACGTTAATCGAGCTCCTGGTGGTGATCGCGATCATCGCTGTGTTGATCTCACTGCTGTTGCCGGCCGTGCAGGCGGCCCGCGAGGCGGCGCGTCGGACGCAATGCCTGAACAACCTCAAGCAACTCGGCCTGGCCGTCCACAACTACACCGACTCGGGGGGCACGCTGCCAATTACCTTAGCGATCGCCGGTTCGGGGCCCGAGGACGTCGTCTGGACCAACAGCCTCGGGGCTCATCCGCGGATCCTTCCCTACGCTGAGCAAGGCGCAATCTTCGATGCGTTGAATTTCCAGGTCGACATGTACGACCCGCCCAACACGACCGCCACGGCGACGTATATAGAGATTCTGGTTTGCCCCAGCGAGGCCGAGGACAAGACCTTCACCCACGAACGTGGCGGTCGCATGAACGTCTGCAATTATGGCTACCTGGAGGGCGACTGGTTCGTCTGGGGTGGCCCCGGTGATCCGAGGAAGAACCGCTCGGCGTTCGGTCCCAACCAGTCCCGGTCTTGGGCCGAGTTCCGCGACGGGCTCAGCAACACCCTCCTGATGTCTGAGGCCAAAGCTTTTCAGGACTACTACCGCGACTGCTCGACGACCGGCCTAACGTTCATCAACGATCCCAACAACATCCCCGCCCCCGACGCCGATCCCTACGAGGTGGCGCCCGAATATCTGGGCCAGGGCGGCTGCGCGTTCCGCGACGCCGGGCACGCCGAGTGGGTCGAGTCGGGCGTGCATCATGCCGGAATCACCACGGCGTGGCCACCCAACACGCGGATCGCGGGCGGCCCCAACGGAGAATATTTCGACCTGGACCTCAACAGCCGACGCGAGAAGCGGGGCGGCCCGACCTTCGCCGCGATCACCGCGCGGAGCTATCACCCCGGCGGTGTTAACGCATTATTCGGCGACGGCTCGGTCCGATTCATCTCCGATACCATCGAAGGGCGGATTTGGCGAGCCCTGGGAACCGTCGCCGGCCGCGAGGTCATCAGCGCGGAGACCTTCTGAGCCGACGACGAAGACGCAATAGGGCCGGGGTGTCTTGAAGAGACAAACCCCCGGCCGACGCCCTCGGGAGTCTCGAGAATCTCCCGGAGAGAAAAACCGCCTCAGTAGGAGTAAGATTGGCTCGCGGGATCAATCCTCATCCGACCCGATCGGACGGGCGAAGACTGGGTGATTGGGATCGCCTCCGGAGATCAAGTAGGCGAGCAGATCGAGGATCTCGTCGACGTTGAGCGGATCCAAGAGTCCCTCAGGCATCGTCGAGATCGGGACCGGCCGCATCGCCTCGACCTCATCCAATTCGACACGCGTGGTTCGGCTGGGTTGGTAGAGGTTGGTGGCGATGGTCAACGCCTCGGAGTCGCGCGAAACGACCCGACCCGAGAGGGTTCGGCCGTCGTCGGTCAGAACCAATGTGACGCGATACTGGTCCGAAACGGCCTTGCTGGGATAGAGGGTCGAGTCGAGGATGTCGCGGATGGTGAACCGCTGACCGATCGAGGAGAGGTCGGGGCCGACGGCGGCACCTTGTCCGTTGAACCGGTGGCAGGAGACGCATTTGGCCGCCGCGAAAGAGCGTTGGCCGAGCAAGTGGTCGCGGTTTCGGAAGTCGTCCTCGACAGCCTCCAGCAAGTCGTCGAGGTTCCAGTCCTGGCCGGGCCCCTCGGGTCGAGGCAGATCCTCCGGGTTGGAGGCGGCGATCCCTCCTGCTCCGATCGCCTCGAAGCGATCGCGGTCTTCGTCCGAGATCTGGTCGAAGGCGACCTCGCGGATCCTGTCCCAGAACTCGACATACCAATAACCGCCTTTAGTGTTGGCAACGGCATCGGCGATCAGTTGGAAATAATCCGATCGTTGCTCGGTGCTCCAACCGTCGTCGATCCAGAGCAGCATCTGGGCATAGTGCATTCGATCGACCAAGGGCGCGGCCTGGAGGATGTCACGGACAGCCGCACCATACTTGGGATTGCGGACGAAGTTACCGGTCACCAACGCCGGTCGTTCGCCCTGATCCGAACCCATCAGGTTGAGGATCGGATCGATCACTTCGCGATCGCCCACGAAGCAGAGCAGACGAGCCAATTCGCGGTTGACGCGTGGGTCGTCGTGCGGAAGGGCCGGTCTGAGGACATTGACGATCAACTCACGTCGATCCTCGATCTCATCCTCGCCTCGGGCCAAGGCCAATTCGATTGCGCGGAGCCAGATCAAGGTCTGTTTGACGTTCAGAGATTCCGGTTCGATCTCCGCAAGCTGTTCGAGGACTCGGGGGAGATTCTCAGGTTCGTCTTGGCGGGCCAAGGCAAGCAGAGCGACGATCCGGGTCGGCAGGTCGGGCTCGTCGAAGGCGCGTGATCTCCAAGTATCCACCGGCTGGGACTCGACGGCCAGGCGCGCGGCGAACCGGATCGCGCGATCGTCGTGGCCGAGATGCAACCAGGCGGTCGAAACGGCCTCCTCGGAACGTCGACCGTGGAAGGCTTCGAGTTGTCGGCGGAGCCGTTGGAGCTCGGTAACGGACGGGTCTGGTTCGATCGCGGTCACCGGCTCGGTCGACTCGTCTCCAACGTATCGAACCCGATAGAGCGCCGAGCCGAGGCGACGACCACCGACAAGGAAATACAAAGCGCCGTCGGTTCCGACGACCAAGTCGGTGACGGGCAAACCGTTGCCGCCGACGAACTCCTCGACCTCCGCGCGATATGTCGCCCCCTCGGGCCGCAGGTGCACTGCGTGGATCGTGGCGAAAGTCCAATCACACGCGTACAACGCTCGCTGATATTTCGCGGGAAACCGCGTCTCATACCCAAATGCAACGCCAGTCGGTGAGGCCGGCCCGACATCGACAACCGATCCCGCGCTGTCCTCGTAGTAGTCGGGCCATTTGGCCGCGTCGCCACGCCAGCCGAACTCTCCACCAGGCACAAGATGGCAGATCCGAGTCGGGCGATACCAGGGGGTACCCAGGTCCCACTCCATGTCGGAGTCGAACGTGAACAGGTCCCCGACTTGATTGAACGCCAGGTCGAAGCTGTTCCTCAAGCCACCCGAAACGAACTCGATGTCGCTGCCGTCGGGGCGGAACCGGATAACGAAACCTGCCGGCGTGTACTCGGAACTCTCGAAGCCCGGCGGCATCAGATGGTCGATCCCGTCGGTCGCGCTCGGCAGGCGTCGGACCACGTCGTCGGGCAAGTTGGTCCCGTTGCCGCAGATCATATAGAGGGATGCGCCGTCAGGGCCGACGACGATGTTGTGGGGGCCGTGTTCGCCGGATCGGTCCAATTCAATGAGATGATCGATCCGATCGTACTGATCGTCCCCATCGGTATCTCGAAGGCGATAGACGCCCCCTTCAATCTCGTCGTTGCCCTCGCTGACGGTCACATAGAGCGAGCCGAAGGCGGCGAGCAACCCGTGCGACCACCCCATCTGTTCAGCGACGCCGCCGAGGCGTTCGACCTCAGGCCGCGCGTCAGGCTTGTCCGGACCGGGCACCGTGACCCGATACAGCCCCGGTACATGTTGGGCAGCGCAGATCAGACGTCCTTGGGGATCGACGGCAATGGCCGTCCACGACCCCCAATCTTCGGGCACATCGAGGATCTTCTCGACGAGGAAGCCTGGCGGCGTGGTGATGGCGCGGGCCTCGGCGGGCCGGAGCGGGTGACCGGGCTGGTACCAGTATGGTTCGTCGGCATAGGCCTCTTCGTCCTCGGTGGTCATCACCGTCTCGGCGCCGTCCGAGATCAAGTTTGGCTCGCTAAGGTGCTCGGCAATCTGGTCGTGGTCAAAGAACGGGGCCTCGATACCTTCCAGGGGAATCGCCACATGAGCCGCCCAGGCCAGCCCGTTAAGGATCGTCTTGCGGAAGTCGGGCGATTCCCAATTGTCATAGAAGTGTCCACACGTCGTGGCAAAGCCCCGACCACCCTGCTCGCGTTCGATGGCCCAAGCAACGACATCGCCATGCGGAGTCGTGGCCGGGAGGGCCTCGACTTGCCAGACCGGGAGCCAGCCGTCACGGTCATCACGAAATCGGATATCGTGGTAGAATTCTTCTCGAACGGTGAACGGTTCGACACCTCGGAGGATCGAGTGGTCCGTTGAGGCAGGCGTGACCTCGGCCTCGGTTGTGGTGATTTCGGAGTACCACTCGCGGCGACCGTCGGTCTCCCAATCGAAGTAGCCGCCCGACCATTCGAGGACGCGATCGGCTAGGGCGTCGGGTGCGAACGTCGAGAAGTGGAAGGTGACCACACCGCAGCCCCGAGCCACCAACTCGTCCATCAAGGCGATCCGTTCGGGAGTGGCCAAGTGGGGCGCCTCGCGGCCAATGTCGCCATCGCGACCGTCCGAGATGATCATAACCGCGTCGGCCTCGATGAGCTGACCCGTGTCGGTCGGCCAGCCGTTGAGGTGCAGGGTCACCTCCACAGCGTCGGCGATGTTGGAGTGCTCCAACATGGTCTTGATCAATCGCGCCGACCACGCGTAATCATGGATCCCGTTGCCCTCAGGGCCGTGGCTCTTGAGACCGGCAATCACGACGATCGACTTCCGGTCCATCGAGTCGTCGACGGCGAAAGCGGCGTGCGCATGGCTCCAGGAAAGGGCCCAGGTGGCCAGAATCAGTAAGGCGATTCGCATTAGGAAGCATCCTACTTGTCGAGCGATTGGGAGGGCGGTGTTCGGTAGGCTGTGGATTGGGATCCGTCTTTCACTTGAGACCCCAAACCAAGCTCGCGATTCCCTAACTTGGACGCAAGAGCGGAACTCGATCGAGATCGATCTGATGGAATTGCTGATGACTGTCGGTCTGACCCTCACGCTGGTCGCCGGAATCTGGTTCACCCGTCGCCTCATGGCGGGAAATCGGACGAGCCTCGACGAGCTTCGACGACGCTATGCGGCCGCCGACGGCGTGGTGGGTCGGATCACCGTTCGTGGGGCGATCGGCGAGCCGATCACCACAGTGCCCGAGTTCCAACGATTTCACACCTGGGACTCGGAGGCCGAACTCGAACCTGAGGACTCGACCAACCATGCCGAGTTGCCGCCCGGCTTGTTCGGTCAGGTGGCTTTAGTGCCGATCTTCCTCGGGGTTGAGGCACAACGCTGGCACGATCGGGATCTGGCCCGAATTCTGAAGACCGTCATTGCGGCCTCTGAATGGATTGAGGCTCAAGCAATCGCCCGGCAAATCCCGGTCAACCTCGACCTGAGCCGCACCGTCTTCGTCTGGGACGAGACCGTCGCGGCAGATCGTTCCGACGCAATGAGGGCCTGGGGCGTTGAACCCGACGGATCGCTCCACGAGTTTCCCGAGGGAGTTGACAGGACGCTGGAGCATTTGCGGTTGGCGCTGAAGGGCGAGGGGCTGGGCGATCCGGTCGCATTCGCGGCGAGGCTCCGGAACAGGATCAACGCCGATGTTGTACTGCTGGTCCTGGTTCCGGACCGACTCGGTCGGTCCTACGCGATGGTCGACCGTCCCCCGTTGGCGATTCGCGGCGTCTCCTACATCGTCTGCTATCCCGGGTATGCCCCTCTGGAGGACACGCGACGCGGGCCAGTAAATTTGGAGCGGGCCACCGTGGCGCACGAGATCCTGCACGCCTTCGGCGCCGAGGACAAGTACGATCGGTCGCTCGACGACTTCCCGCCCGGCTTGGTGGACCGCTCCGAGATCATGCGGATGGACTCGACTCGGCTGAAAGATCTGCGGATCGGTCCGCTCACGGCCATGGAGATCGGCTGGACTTTGACTGACTCACCGACCCACCACCGGCTCTCTGGAGGAACTCCCGCGTCCTCCTGACGCTCGGCCGCCTACAATTGAGCACTCGAGTCCCCACAAAATTGCCGTCGAGCGTCTTCCGCCAACGTTTCCCATCTGCATTGCGAAAGCGACGATGAGCGTCGAGGTAACGAATCAGACCGATCCGGTCGCGACGAACTCGGTGGACAAGTCGGGGCGCCGGGTTCAGGCTATGTTCGCATCGATCGCACCCCGGTACGATCTGCTGAACCACCTGTTGAGCCTGAACGTCGACCGCCTCTGGCGTGCATACACGGTGCGGACGGTTCGACCCGCACCCGGTGAGCCGATCTTGGACTGCTGCACCGGCACGGCCGACCTCGCGCTGGCCTACGCCAAGTCACTCGCCAAAGAGCACGGTTCGCATGGCGGTGTCATCGGCGTCGATTTCTGTCATCCGATGCTGGTCATCGGCAAGCGGAAGGGACCAGACCCTCGGGTCATCCTCGTTGACGGCGACGCGCAGCGGCTCCCCTTCCGCGACAATACCTTCGGTCTGGTCACCGTCGCCTTCGGCCTTCGCAATGTAACCGAGACGGTGCTGGGGATCGACGAGATGATTCGGGTCGCCAAGCCAGGCGGCCGGGTGGCGATCCTCGAATTCTCCCGACCGCGCGGACCGGTCCTGGGCCGGTTGTACCTCGGATTCTTCCGCCATCTCCTGCCACGACTGGGCCAATGGCTGGCGCCCAACCAGTATGCCGCGTACCGCTACCTCCCGCAAAGCGTCCTGGAATTTCCCGATGGCCCTGAGATGCTCGAATTGCTCGGCCGTCGCGGCCTGAGCGCCCTGGAGGAGCACCGGCTCTCGCTCGGGATCGCCACGTTATACGTCGGGACCAAGCCAGCCTGAGAGACCCCGATGATGGCGAGCACTTCCCCCAACCCTCCACGCGACATTGACGAACGACCGATCGTCCTAGCGATGACCGGCGCTAGCGGGACTCCGTACGCGGTCCGACTTCTGCAAGCGCTCTGCCGCTCGGGTCGGCCGATCCACCTGACCATCAGCACCAGCGCCACCCAGGTCTTCCGCGAGGAGATGGGCCTGGAGGTTTCGCTAGGCCGATTCGATCCTTCAGTCTTCGGCGACCTCGGCCCAAATCCTCAACTGCACTACCATCGCCACGGCGACTTTGGCGCGGGGATCGCTAGCGGGTCATTCCGGACCGCCGGGATGGTCGTGGCCCCGTGCAGCATGAGCACCTTGGCCTCGATCGCGCATGGGATCACAACGAACCTGGTTACCCGGGCCGCCGACGTCCATCTCAAGGAACGTCGAAAGCTGATCCTGGTCCCGCGCGAAACACCCCTAAGCCTGGTCCACCTGGAAAACATGACCGCCGTCACCCGTGCTGGCGCTGTCGTCCTACCGGCTATGCCCGGCTGGTATCACGAGCCCAAGACGCTCGACGACCTGATCAATTTTGTCGTCTCGCGGATCCTCGACCAGCTAGGCGTCGATAACTCGATGATCAAACGCTGGGGCAACGCGAGCGAACCAAAAGAATTCAATCCGCAAAGAAACACTTAAGCAAAACCGGCAGTACCAAACAACCCAAGAGAACCTGACATCTAAAAATTCCTCGACACAAGACAACTATAATCTTTACGCAACTACTTTTGATATTGATTCAACACAAATTGAACCCAGCACATAATCAAATTCGAGATCCGACGAGGTTGAATGAAAGACCTCGCCGGTTCCCGAAAAACTCACTCCGAGTCACAATTCGACGACCAGAAAGAGGCGAGCTCATTTGAGAGTCGAGAGAAACTCGACGAGGTCGCGGAGTTCGGAGCGCGAGAGCTTGGTGATGATGTCGGCGGGCATCGAGGATTCACCTCGTCGCGATTCCTCGATCTGGTCCTTAGGCAAGGTCAACACCTCGGCCTCGGCGGTGATGACGGTCAGGTTCTCACCATCGTCGCCCCGGAGCACGCCTGTGACGATCCGGCCGTCCTCCATAGCTGCGATGATCGTCTGATAGCCTTCGGCGATCTCAGCGCTAGGCATGGCGATCGATCGGAGTAGGTAACTCCGATCGCGTTGCCGGGCGATCTCGGTCAGGTTGGGACCGACCTGGCCGCCCTGATCGCCGATCATGTGACAGCGGAGACAGGCCACCGCCGAGTTCTCATAGAAGATCTTCGAGCCGTTCGCAGCGTCACCGCCATAGAGCGATTCGGCGAACCGGTCTAACGGATCGGCCGTGCCGCCCTGACTGCGTTGTTGATCGTAGGAACCATAGAGCGTGGCGATCTCACCAGACTGGCGGGCCTGGGCAGCCTCCAGGACTTCCAGAGCCAGTTCGGGTTCGAGCGAACCGTTGATGTGCGCCTTGAGGGCATCCAACAACAGCATGTCAGCCTGGTCACCTCGGAGCGAGCCGAGGATCCGGATCGCCCCTTGGCGTTCGGCGATCGTGCCGTCCTGCAAGACCTGCTCGACGATCGGCAGGGCTTGCTCGGGTTGGAGCTTGATCAGGAGGCGCTGGGCCTCGATCCGAACGGTCGGCTCATCGTCTTCGAAGGTGGCGTCGACGACCTCGGCCAGCCTTGGGTCTCCGAGCCGATCGAGTCCCTGAATGGCCGCGACGCGGGTCTCTGGATCAACCTGAGTCTCGCGAGCGATCGCAACGAGGGTCGGGCCGGCCTCCGCGATCCTGAGCATGGCGACGGACCGGATCGCTTCCTGTCGGATTGCCGAGGAGGCCGGGGCGAGCCAGGCATCGAGGTTTGCTCGAACAGCCTGGGCGGCCGGGGCCGGATTGCGGGTTTTCAACGGCCGCCAGACACCGACGAGCGGGTCACGATTCTCGGGCTGAGCCCAGTTGGCCAGCCGCTTGATCGCCTCCACGCGGATCGCCTCAGGCACATCGTCGCGGAGGGCCAAAGTGGTCAGGCGACCGGCCGAGTCCGGATCGCCGACCCGGACGTTGGCATTGATCACCCGACGTAGGAGCGGCTCGGAATCAGACTGCGCGACGTCGAGTCGGGCCAGTTTGGCCATCGCGCCCTCGATCGGCTCATCGAAGATCGCCCGCGCTGCCTCGACCACGATCAACGGATCGTTATCGCTCAGAAATTCCGCGACGGCCGGCTCGCGACGGCGTCGGAGCGTCAAGACGCCGGCCATCCGCGCTGAGGCGTTTGCGTCGTCGGCCAACGCAACCAGGCGATCGGTCGTCGCCGTGCCAAGCAGGCCCATCACACCGGCATGACGCAGATACGTGTCTTCCGCCGCGTCGCGTCGGATCATCGCCACGATCTCCTCAACGGCCCCCTCAGCGCCCAGTTTGCCCAGGGCCACTGCGGCGAAGAATCGCACGCGTGGGCTTGCATCCTCCAAGAGGTCGGTGATCGTATCGACGACCTCGACCCGACTTTCATCGCCGAGCACCTTGACGGCCTGAGCGCGGACCTCGGCGTCGTCATCGCCAAGCAAACCGTCCAAGACGGCCAAGGCGTCACGCTCGGTCCGGCCGATCTGACCCAGGCCCCAGATGGCATGCAGGCGGGCCAGTTGATTCTCCGACGTCTCGGCCACCTCGTTGAAGGCTGAGATCGATTCGACGCCACGCTCAGCCAACGTGAGCTGGGCTTCCTGGCGGATCCGCTGATCGGGGTGGCTCAGCAGATCGATCAGTTCGTCCTGCTCACGATCTTCCCAGGCTTGGGCCATGATCGCGCCGACCTGTTCGACCACCGAGTCGGTACCCGTCTCTGGGGGTGTGAGCCGATAGAGTCGACCCTTGCCGGTCTTGCGCCAGCCCTCGATCCAGTCTGTCAAATAGAGGGAGCCGTCGTAGCCGAAGTCGACGTCGGTGGCCAAGACCGACCAGAGGAACTTCTCGTTCTTAATCATCCGGAAGCTGGCACCCTTTGGCTCGACGGCGAAGGCGCGGATCCCGCTCTGCGACGGGCTCCCTCGAAAATCGCAGAGGAAGAAGTTGTCGCGGTAGGCCTCGGGCAACCCGGTGCCCGGATCGCGGGTCAGGCCCGAGGGACCATCACCCAGATTGGCCACCGGAGGAACGATGTAGGCGGCCTGTCCTTCGAAATGCGGGTACCAGAGTTTCTCTGCATTCCAGGGACCTCGGCTGTTGGGATACTCCAGATATTGATAGCCGATCCGCCAACCGCTATCGCCGCTTTCGACGATGTGAACCAACCGCGCCTGGTCGCCGCTGTCCGAGTTGTTGTCGCCTGAGAACAAGTTGCCGTACTGGTCGAAAACCAGCTCCTGCGGATTCCGGAATCCGTAGGCGAAGACCTCGAGGTTGGAACCATCCGGATCGCAACGGAGGACTGCGCCGGTATCGGGATAAGCCAAGATCGCTTCGCCCGAATCGACATGGAAGCCACGGTCGCCGATGCTGAAGTAGAGCTTTCCATCGGGTCCGAAGCGGAGCCCGTGGAGGTCGTGGCCCAGAAATGCGATATGTACACCGTAGCCCTCGCTGAGGATCTGACGCGACTCAGCAAACCCATCGCCGTCCTCGTCGCGTAGTTTCCAGAGGGCGGGGATGCAGGTGTAGTAGACGTCGCCTCGACGAGCCAAAACGCCCGCACCCAAGCCGGCGGCTAGCTCATCGTAGCCGTCGGAGAAGACCGTCGCGCGGTCGGCGATGCGGTCGCCGTCGGTGTCCTCGATCAGCCGGATCCGGTCGTGCTCGACGGCGTAGCTCATCACGTCGGGACCGAGTTTAGCCCGGAGCATCGCGCGGCGGTCGTCAACCGTCCGACTGGAGAGGTCGTCGTCTAGCCAATCCATGTGACGTCGGATGTCGGTAACGCCCGCGTAGTGCCGGAACGTCTCGACGACATAAAAGCGCCCCTGCTCATCAATGCAGAGAGCGACCGGGTTGGCCAGCATCGGCTCAGCGGCGACCAGATTGACCGACCACCCGTCAGGAACCTGGAACGCCCCAATGGCCTGGGCCCCCTCCTCTGAGGCCGGCTGAACCTGGGGCTGATACGGTCGGGGCGGCGGATTGTCCCCACCCTGAGCGACGGCTTGACAGAGTAGCGTGGCGACAAACCCGAATAACCACACGAGGCTATGACGGTACGATCGGCGCATTGTCATACCAATTCTCATCCGTACTGGAAGACCGGCTGAGTCGGGACGGGCGGATTGCGGCAGGGTATCAAGCAGACCATCATAAAGACTACCCGGATCGCTCACCGTGCCGCAACTGCCGTTCATTGCTCCGGTTCGGGCGCTGACTCTGAGCACCGAGCCGCTCGTTTCGACCCCGATCGGCACAGCTCCCAAAATCTTCGTCCCGCCCCCCCAGCATGAGGCGACTCGATGATCCTTGACATCAGCCCGCCCATCACGCCGGATCTGGCCGTCTGGCCCGGCGACACCCCACCGTCTCGCGAAGTCCTGCTCGACATGGAGCGCGGCGACACAATCACGCTTTCGACGCTTCGGGCCACCGTCCATCTGGGCGCTCATGCCGACGCGGCCAGCCACTACGGTCGCCACGCGCCGGCCATCGAGGGGCGACGACTCGAGGACTTTCTCGGCCCCTGCCAGGTCATCCGCATCGATATCCCACCAGGCGGCCTGGTCACCCGCGATCACCTGACCGTCCCGGTCGAAGCCGAACGCGTCCTGATCGCCACCGGGACCTACCCCGACCCTCGGACATTCTCCCGCGACTTTGCCGCCTGCCACACTTCGCTGATCGACCACCTGCACCGATCCGGAGTCCGCCTCATTGGGATCGACACACCGAGCGTCGATCCGTGCGACTCTCAGGACCTCCCCGCTCACCAATCCTTGCTCCACAATGAGATGGCCGTCCTGGAAGGGCTCCGTCTGGATCATGTCCCCCCCGGCCTCTACGAATTGATTGCGCTTCCGCTGCCCCTGGTCGGTTGCCACGCCAGTCCCGTCCGCGCTGCGCTCCGGGAGTTGCCCGCCCCGAACAACAAGCCGAACAACGCGACTCCAGCGTGAACCCCGCGCTGACCTGTTGAATCGCCAAAGGACCCCACCCCAATGTCCATCTCGGACCGCGTCGAACCTCGGACAATCGACCCGCTGCTCGCCGAGCGTGATCAGTTCCCGATCTTGAGCCAGACGAATTACCTGATCAGCAACTCGCTGGGTGCAATGCCCCTAAAAGCCCAAGAGGCCCTCCACACCTACGCCGAGACCTGGGCCAGCCGCGGAGTCCGGGCCTGGGAAGAGACCTGGTGGACCCTCACGGCCGACCTCGGAGATCGCGTCGCCCCGCTCATCGGTGCTCAAGCCGACCACGTCGTCTTCCAACCTAACGTGACCTTGGCACATGCGATCATCTTCAGCGCCCTGGCGTTCGAGTCTCGATCAAAGATCGTGACCGACGCCATGCACTTTCCGTCGATCCTCTACCTGATCGACGGCCTCAAACAGCGTGGAGCACGACCGGTCATCGTCCCCAGCGACGATGGACTGACCATCGACACGCAACGTGTCATTGATGCGATTGATAAGGATACAGCGGCCGTCAACATCTCACATATTCTTTACAAAACCGCTTATATCCATGAGGTCGAGGCGATCGCCGAGAAGGCGCGACGTGTCGGCGCGTTGACGATTGTGGACGGGTATCAGTCCGTCGGGGTGATTCCGGTCGATGTCGATGCATTGGGCGTCGACATCTACATCGGCGGCTGCCTCAAGTGGCTCTGCGGTGGGCCCGGCAACGCCTTCCTTTGGGTCGACCCTGATCTCCAAACGACGCTCACACCGACGCTGACCGGCTGGATGGCCGATCGCCGTCCGTTCGAGTTCGCTCCGGAACTCGATCGCCGAGAGGACGCCTGGCGGTTCCTCCATGGGACGCCAAACATCTCGGGACTCTACGCAGCCCGCCCAGGCCTCGACATCATCAATCGAGTCGGCGTTGATTCCATCCGTGAGAAATCCCGAAGACAGACCCAGATAATCCTCGAGCGTGCCGCTTCACTCGGTCTCCCGTGCCGGGCGCCGAGCGACCCCGATCGGCGCGGAGGGACCGTGGCCATCGATCCGGAACATGGCTATGAGATCTCGCGATGTCTCAAGGTCCGCGAGATCCTTTGCGACTATCGGCCCGGTGCGGGTATCCGCCTGTCGCCCCACTTCTACACGCACGATCGCGAAATTCTCGAGGCCCTCGACGCGATCGTCGAGATCCAAAAGACCGGTGCGTGGCAGGACTTCGACGGCCCGCGGGCAATCGTCACATGAGGCGATCAACCGATCGATAAACGAAGACACCGATCGTCAACGATCCGCTCAACCCCAGACTCGAATGATCGCCTTCACGTCTTGATCAAATCCTGAGGATGTGTCGATTTCCAGTTGAAACGGATCGCATTGATGGTTGAGAACCGCCGAATACTCGGCTAATGAGTCAGCGTCCTCGCTCGATGGCGACGGTCCTCTGAAGTGGTGGAGAATCATCCAGTTCGGCGTCACTTCCAGCACGAATCGGTGCCAATCGCTTCCAGAATTGTGATAATCACCGATCTCGATCTCGCCGGACTCCCAGACCCCATCGGGAGCGTAACGGATACGGACCATCACTTCACTAACGACCTGATCATCGTTCCGGTACTCGAGGCGGAGTTCCAGATCGGTTTTCGGCACGCCGCATGGGTGGCTAGGCTCGCGTCCTGCTCCCTCCCCCAAATGCAAGTGGATCCACTGGAACCGATAATCGGCCGGACCACCCGGTTTCAGCCAAACCCGTCTCTGGTCGAGACCCACCACTCCATTGACTTCGAAGGCGTTGTTCGTCCCGGAGAGCGTCCCATCCCGCCAAAACCCTCCTGGCTCGACCCACTGCTGGACCCACGAGTAGGGTGACGTGTCGCCGATCAGTCGGGCCCAGAACGCCGGGCTCTGGGGCTCTCGAACCCCCCAAACGGCAGCGCTCTGGGCCCACGTTAATGGGGCGCACGACGCGAACCGACTCAACCGCGCGAGCTGATCTGCCTCCAACGCATGAGCACGCGATGAGAACGGGATCTCGGGACGATGGGGGCCGACTACGTACCTTGGCATCAGGAACACCCGCCAACTTGAAATCGATAGTCCATCCCCACATCGCGGCTCGGCTCCATCCAGACGATCGTCTCGGGGGGCACGTCCGATCGAGCGTGGACCTCATAGGCAGGCGCCGCCGACGGATCTCCTCGTCGAGGCCCGTCCAGCCATGTCCCCGCTGCATCAGGGATCAACTCGATCCATTCGTACGGATTCGAACCCGAAACGATCCGTGCCCAGAACCCGGCCGTTTCCGCGAGACGCACCCGATCGCCGCAACTGGTCCGCAGCATCGCCAAAGGGGCGGTGACCTGGAACCGGCTGAGCCGACGCAAATGCTCGTCCCGCCGATTCATATCGGACGCCGAGACAATGGTGCGTCCCGGCACCGAGGCGGAAAATCGCGGAGTCATCAGAGAAGTCCACTCATTTCAAAGGAGGGATAAACCGGATTTCCCGATGTGTCCTGGGGCTCCTCGAAGGCTCCGCTATCGGGACGCATCACCATGTTCCAGGGAACCGATCGCCTCGCAAAACGGTAGTCGATCCTCCAGCTTTTCGCGCCGTCGGAGGTCAGCTCGCGACTTGCTTTGGCACCTAGGAACAAGAGCGTGCCCGCTGGACGGCCCCGAAACGTCGTTTCGTTGACGTGTCCCACCGCCGACTCGATCATCGACTCCGGAAGATACGGGACCTGGTGCCGCACGATCCGGTACTCGGTCGTCCCGATCAGTCGGCCGAGCGACGTGCCGACCGGTGCGTTGTCGGAGGGAAATCGGAACGCCGATGCGGGTAAGTTCTGGAAATCGGCCGCGAAATCGAGGTCCTCCGACGCATAGATCAACGAGTCCAGCGAGCCGTCGGGTGACTCGTAATCGAAGTCGGGATTCGTGAATCGGATCTGAACCACGCACTTATCATATGCGATAGTCGATCCGCTTTCATAGGACCGCCCCCTCGGGAAAATCTTGAAATGACTCGCGTACAAGCTTGGGTTGTCAGGGTAGACTTGAGGGACGGTTCGTTGGATCACGTGCTCGGGAGGAACCCCGACGTCTTGCGTCGTGCCGAGCATCTCACGGACGAACTCCCAGCGCAGTGGCCATGGGCCGAGGTAATGGAGCGTGGCCTCGGCCGAAGCTTGATCGCCCGATTCGCTCGTCCCCTCGTGCATCACGTCGAACTGATCGCGGATCGGCATCGTTCAGGGCCCCATGACCGCCAACGCGGTGTCCCGCTCGGCGATCGCTTGATTCAACGCGGCGAGTTCTCGCTCCAACTGTTGCAAATGGCTCGCCTGCTCCTCAAGGCGGGCACACATCTCCCGAATTGCGATCGTCGACAGAGAACAGCCCACCCCGTCGCCTCGACACGGTCGATCGACCAACGTGCGGTTACGACGCAGACCATGGGACGTCGGGGCGACCTCTCGGTGTTCGGTTCCATTCGTGCTGGTTCTACGAGGCGGTAGAGCATCGATCCAACCGATCGCTGGACGGGGATCCCGGACTCTCATCTCGGTGTATGCGGAGGAATCTGGTGTCACGCTCGCTGTCTGGGGCATCTCAGTCGAGTCGACCGAGTTTTCCTCATCATCCTGCTCGTCCAATCGGAGACCTGCCGCGATCCGGGCGATCGTCGCTTCACACGCGTCGATGTAAGAAAGCCTCATGAGATCGCATCCTCCCGCCGTTCCTCATTTATCTTTGTACCGTGGATGAAGGCGATCGCCTCGGCCAACGAATCGAACTCGGTCGCCATATGATCCCGATCCCTGTTGAGACCTGGCTCGTCCTCGACCTTGACATCGTCGTCGTCAAAAGCCACGCGTGCGACCCACGCCATCGCCTGGCATCCGAAGCGCGGACCTTGGTCGTACAGTCGTTCCAGGAGCAACCAGGCACCTTGTCGGGATATTTCTGGACATCCCGGACGGATTGCCAGCCAAAACACCAGGTGCTGGCCTTCCAGTGTTTCGAGAAGTTGCTGCAATGCTTCCCGTGAAAAGATCCCGGTTCGGTCGAACGATCGGATCGCTTTTGGAAACGAACTCAAGGAACCGACCTCGATATCGTCCGTCCGACCCTCTGATGGATCCCAATCCAACCATTGCTGGAGGGTGACCAAATCGGCCAACCCGAACCGATTGATTCGGTATGACACCCCATCGATCTCGAGACATCGTTGTGTGTTTCGACCGTAGCAATGATCCATGACGTCACCCCGGATTAGGCCGTCATCTCGATGACCGGTCCGTTGCCTCGGAACCGGACGGTGACGCGGATCTCGCGTTCGACATCGACGGGGGTGGCGACGCTCTCGATCACAACGTCGACCTGCTGGAATCGGGTCGCGTCGACGAATTGCTTGAGGGTCGCTCCGGCCCCTTTTCGGATCCCGAATGCCGCCGACGCGGGCAATTCCGCGTCATCTAAGATCAATTCGAACGAACCCTCCGAGTCATCGAGCCCGGCATCGCGACGACGGACCCCGCCCGATTTGCTCGTCGTCGCATCGTACAGTTCGTTCCGGACATTCAACTGGACGTTGGTAACGGCGATCTCGACCTCGGATCCACCTTCCGGCGTGATCAATAATCGACCGTGCTTGCCGTGCTTTAGAGCCATCGATTTCCCTCAACAAACCCGGTTTCAGAGAACAGCGTCCGATCAACCTCGGGAGCTGATGATTGCGTAGTCGGTCGCCAACGCGACTCGAGAACCATTCGGATCCGAAGCGTCGGCGTCGCGACGGAGCGGTCCGCGATCCTCCAAGATGACCGTCAGCGGAGAGCCGTCAGGCAAGGACGTCATCTCTTGATGGAGCACTGCCTCGATCGTCGCGCTCAACTGATCGGCCCCCTCTTCGCTGTCCGAAAAGCAAGTCAACCGAATCAGATCGCGTTCCAATCGTCGATCACCCGATGACCGAATCGTCTTGCGACTTCGATGTTCGGCGATGACGAACGGTGAGGCCACGTCCCGAGGTGCTTGGTTGGTGTAGTGCCGATCTTCGATGAGGATCCGAACGGCCGTCGATTGGTTCAGAACGGTGTGTATGATTGCCAAAGTTGTCCACGATCCGGCATAGCTGATCGGACTTTCCAGTTCACGCGCGACGAAGCGGGGTTCGGCCTGTCCGGTGTCCCAGACTACGATGGAGGAGCCGAAGGCCCCGAGTGTCTGAGAAGCACCGTAGCAGCCGGTCCGATCCCCGTACTCGACAACACCGGTAGTGGATCGGGCCTGGGCGACTGTGCCGTCCGGGTTGTAGATCGTGTAACCGACGGTGGACAATCCGGCTCGACTCGTTCCGAACGCGACCGGTCCGATCGAAGAGAGGAGCGGAATAGTATCAACCGCGTAGGTAGGCGAGGACTGCCCGTCATCCCAGACGATGACCGTCGGGCCGTCCCAATCAAACGCGATGTGTGCCGCATAGACGCCCAGCCCCGGCGCGACCTCGAAGACACCGTGGTCGGTCCGAGGTTGCTTGAGCGCACCGTCGGGCCGATAGAGGGCATAGCCCACTCCGTCGAGCCCGGACCAGGACGGTCCGAAATTGACCGTCCGCGGGGCCAGGGTCGTCATCGTCCACCTCCTTTCTGATCAGGCGTCGGAGACGTCGATCATCTCGGCCAGATCGACGATCTCGGCCCCATCCTTCCAAACGCGGGTCTTGTAGAAATCCCAGTCGAACATCGAATCGGCGAAGTAGATCTTGCCTTCGGCGGGCTGGTCACCGAAATCTTCGAAGGTGACGTGCGGTCCATCGACAAAGCCGATCTTGCACGCGCTGAAGACGAGGTTACGCGCCCGGCCGGAGAGCCGAATCGCGTTGTAAAGCATGTATCCCGGCTCGTTCGGGTCGAGATTCAGATACTTCAAGGAGTTGGGGTGACCGAACGAGCAGCCGACGAACCGCATGTTGATCGAGACGCGATCGTTTCCGTAGCATCGAAGCGCGGAGCTTTCCAGACCGGCGACCGTTCTTGGGTTCTCGTTCGGGTTGTAGAACGTGCTGGAGACGATCTGTCCCTCGATCAGCGCGGAACTCGCATCGGGCGACGGCATGTCATCCGGATCAGGACCGAGCTGAAGCTGGTGAAGGTGATGGTAGCTGGAGGTGACGTTCGTGAACCGGACCTGCTTCGACTTCGTCACCTTAATCCCGACATAGCAGAGGTCAAACCGACAGTTGCAGAAAAACGGAGACGAACCGGCTACCACGAGCCCGAAGTGGAAGTCCGACTTGACCTCCACATTGGTTGCGTAGACATCGGCGCGACAATGCAGGCCGATCGATCCATCAGGAACAGCGAACCCTGTCGATGCTTTGCCTCCCTTGGTCCGATGCCCGCCGATGAAGGTGTCGCGGATCACGGTGACATTGTTGCCGTCCTTCGTCGACGTCAGATCATCGCCGAGAAAGATCCCGTGCCCTCCACACTCCTCGACCAAGCACTCGGCGATATATCCAGGTCGATGCACGTTCTTTAGAGGATCGATGGGGTCAATGTAACCGATCTTCCCGATTCCCCCGGTTCGATTACCACCCATGTAGAGATGGAGGCCCACCAATTGTACGGAAGAACCAGTGATCCGCATGAGCCACTTGTCGGGGTCGTCAAACCCACAACGGATCATATTCTTCGTGTCTTTGGCCGTCCCCTTGACTCGAGCTGCATATTCGAATCCAGGTCCCGTCACTCTTATCCCACGGTAGGGGATTTCGATTTGGTCGGTGATCAGGATCGTCAGACCAGGCGGGACGACTACGTTTCCCCCATCACCGGCCGCATCGATGGCCGCTTGGAAGGCCAAGGTGTCGTCGGTCACGCCATCGCCCACGACACCGTGGTCGAGCACGTTAACGGTCTGGTCAAGGAAATCGCTCGGCCTAGAACTGGCGAGCCTATCGAACGGGGGAATGGCGGCCACGTCAAACACCTCAAGGTTGGAGTTCACTGGGAAAACCCAGCATATTCAGAGAGTGATCAGGTTTCTCAGCTCGCCCCGACGTCGTGACAAACGATCACGAGCAATGCGCCCAATTCGTGGGGGTTGCGGATCTCGAGCGTCTCCAGGTCTCGACCCTGGAACCGGATCCGATCGGTCGAATGGACGGCAACGGGCTGGCCGTCCTCCGACCTTGGCTCTCCGGGCAGATAGACTGCGTATCGTGTGATGGATCCGGGTTCCCGACCCGAGGGCGCTCGGGTCCTCATGGAAAAGGGCACGACGCGACAGGCAATGTTCGATGCCTTGACCTGGTCGTCGAGGCGCCGGATCCCCCCTAGCGCATCCCGAACGATGGTCGTGGACACGAGATCGATCCGGTGGATCAGATCGGTAGCGAACAACATGAACGTCTCTCCGTCGTGCCCTCAGGCCAATCGCGTGCGACGATATCGATCCAGGATCGCCCGAGCTGCCGAGGGCAACTGATCGTGCGGTCCAGGAGCCTGGCGTACGTATTCCGAATCGTGGAGTTTGCGACGTCGCAGTCCCAGCTCGATCGTCTCCGACTCGACCATCGCCCTGAGGACCAGCAGCGCGGCATGCTTGACGTCAGCGGGCACCTCGTGGTAGCCAGCAGTGTAGGTGACGTGGACCGTCCCCTCCGCCGGGTCGTCGCCCCAAGGACGATCCGGATACCTCCGGACGAAGGACAGCGCTACCCTCAAGAGAATGACACCGCGATCGAGGTCGACGTCGTACTCGGATGGGGCGACGACGGTCATCGATGATCCGAGTTGGACCGACTCGACCGAGATCACAGGCCGGTTCTTCAGATAAACCGATCGGGTTTCGCCGGGACGATGTCGCTCAACGAAGCTCTCCTGGGCCAGAACACATCCGGCATACTGCTCGCAGATGCGGCTGGCCGCTGTAATTAACCCGGGCAATCGGTCGGACTGCCCCGAAGGCAGCCCGACGACGCCCTCAACGTCGGCGAGGACGAGCAGATCTGGCATGATCAGTTCGAGGCCACCAAGCCCACGTCCTCCAATCGCGAGATGATTCGGTTCACCGCCGTTTTGAGATCTCTCAAGAGTTGCTCGTCCGGTCCCGACGACGGGGCCTCCGTGACAACTGGAACCGCATGCGGTTGGCTCCGCGGTGTAGCTCCCCAAAAGGCGAACTTCTCGGCGGGCCCCCGGCCGATCCGCGACCCCGTCCCGGTCCGGAACGCGATGTCGGCCCCGTTGGACATCCCAAAGCCTTCGATCGTGCAGATCGTCGACCAGACCGGGGCTTCACCGGTCCCCGTATTGATGAACAGGAACCCGTCGGTGCTCACCGCGATCGATCCCTTCGGCTGACCGACCCCGGTGGGATACACTCCTTGTTGACTTTCAACAACATCGAGTGTTGTATCCTGGCCGGTCAACTTCGATATGTCGACCATGATCAAAGCGACCGGGCGACGCCCCATGTGCGTGGAGAAACGAACTCTCAAGCCCGTACCGATCGTCCCTCCAAGATGTTCGATGCCCGAGGTCCGCAAATGCGGCAGTTCCCGCAAAGCGTCGATGACGTCCGTATCGAGGTTTGGGCTGGTCGCGTCCAACTCCCGAGTCCAGTAGCCGTCATGTCCCAGGCGGAACACCCCACCGATCGACGAGCCCGACAGCGTCAGATCTTGAACCGAATCCTGCCCGATCTCGACGCCGTCTTGGACAAGGGTGGGCGCTCCATGGGGATCGTGAGGAATTATTGGCATGCTCATTCTCCTCGAGGATCACAGGTTGACCTGGCAGATCGCCGAGGGTCGGTAGACGATGAAGGCCGCACGCAAATCGGCTCGGACTGCACGTTTCCCTTCACTGAAATAAGTGCCATGGCTGTTCGAGATTTGGACGTCGATCCCACGTCGATAGACCAGGCAGAACTGTTGGGTGTCGACGACGAACGCCTTGGACTCGGGCAAAACGGTGCTTTGGACAACGGGGAGCCCCCAAAGCCGTTCGGGCCCCGCTTCACTCGGATTGCCCCAGATGTAGACCCCGTCGGCGGTCCGGAGCAGACGGACGTTCTGCCAATCCCGAGGGTTGAGCAGGATCATGTTCGGCTCGGCAAACGACGACAGACTCTGGCCATTGGCGCTGGCGCCAGTGGTCATGACCGAGGTGATCGCTCGATAAATAGCATCGGGGACCGGATCGGTCCGGCGCTCAACGACCATCGCCTTATTCTCGGCGACGTACTGCTTGAGACCCTTCAGCGATCCCGAAACGTTGGTCCCGTCGATCAACTGCGACTCCAGCTTCTTGCGGAGCATGTAGGTGAGCCGGCTGTCGATGTAGCCGCGAACTTGCGGTTCGTCCTCCAGTTGCTCATCGGTGACGGGCAGGTAAACGCCGATCTTGCGAACCTGGCTGGTACGCTCAGTGACAGCTAGGCCGGCCTCAGGGAAGCTGGCCCCCTCCGCCACTTCGTCGACCAGATCATCATCGAAGGTGGTCTCCTCCATGTAGACGACCGACGACTGCTGGGTCTGAGTGGTCGGAACCACATCGAGGAGTCGGAGAGGTCGCTGTGCCGACTCGATCACCATGCCCGAGCGCGACGTCTCCGGCGCCCACCCTTGGGCGGTGCTCATGAGAGTCTTCAGGTCGACCTCGGCCAGATGCGTCGCGGGACCGCCAGAACCACGAGACCACCCCTTGTAGGCATGGCTCTCACAGAACGCCTCGCTCAACGGGCGCGGCGATGACGAAGCGGCCGCGTCGAAGTCCCCACGCTGGGACGGGAATGGGAGTCGATTCGGCTGCGAGGCCAGGCGGAGTCCAGTCCGGTTCTCTTGCTCGATCCCCTTGAGTTCCTTCAGAGCCTCATAGTCTTGACAGAGTTGGGCCAGTTCATCGTTGCGGCGACGGACCTCATCCACCTGGTCATTGTCAAGAGCGAACTCGCCCTTTTCATCGGTATGATCGCGGAACATCTTGTCCAGTTCACCGCGTCGCTGCTCGATCTCGGCCGCTTTGAGCTTCAGCTGGTCGGACATGCTTTATCGAATCCTTATGTAACGTGACATTTCGGACAGGTGACGAAACCGTTCGAAGAGGAAGCGATCTTCCCGAGGCCCGAGAGCCTGAGAGCCTTCGCCCGCCCCGGCTTTGACGCGCGTGATCTTGGCCGCCGGATTGGCCGGAACGGCCACCGGCGAGACCTCGAACAACTCAAGCCGCCGTAACAGCTTCACGCCCTGGACCGCCCGAGTCCGATCGAGGACGCTCGGCCGATACCCCTGCTGTCGCCAGTAGGACTCGACCGCGCCCAGGTCGGGCAGGTGTTCGCTCTGAAGGACGCGGAACCCAATCGACAGGTGGAGGATCACCCCATCGCGAAGGAGCGTCTGGATTTCGCGGCCGTGCTCGGTATCGCTCAGTCGAGCCTTGATGTAGAGCCCATCAGACCGCTCCACGGCCGCGATCGGCCTCCCAATCGGTCGATTCCAGTCATGGTTCAGGCCGGCAATGAAGCCGTTCTCAAGAAACGTTGGGAGCGATTCGAGAAACGCCCCGCGGGCGACGATCTCACCGACGGCGTCGATGTTGTTGAAGATTGAGGCGAGCCCCTCAAACGTATCGGCCTCGTCCGCTTGCTTGGCCTCGAAAGGCAAGCTTTTACGCTGAAGATCCATGTACTTACGCTTCCTTCCGTCCTAAGGACGAGCGAGGATTGCCTGTCGACTTGATCGTGGCATGCTTCGAATCTCGCCTCGCCCTTACGCTCAGAGGGTTTCGGACGGCGCCAATCCGATCATGGTCCTGGCCTCGTCCCGACTGATGAGCCCATCCTTGAATAGGGAGGCGGCGTTGCGGGCCGTGGCATCCTGGATCTCGCGGAGGGCATCGACGCCGGAGTAATCCCAATGCACATGCTCGTGCTCGGGGTCGCCCAAATCCGTAAGGAGTTGCTGATTCAGGATTTCTGCGAACCGCTGTTGCAACGGGATCAGGCAATCTTGATAGGCCGCTCGGCGCGCCTCGGCGTAGTTGGTGTAGGTCTTGGAGATCTCGCCGGAGGTCAAGCCCAGGACTTGGGGAGGAAGCCGAAGCGCCGCACAGATCCGAGCTTCCGGGACCCGTCGGATCTGATCGAGGGCCAAGTCCTCAGGACTGAAACCGACACGCTCTAAGCGGGCCCCCGTCGGATTGACCAGAACGCCTCCCCGATGGTCTCCGCTGAACTCTTCCCGGAAGCGATCTTTGATCGATTGCACGTCGTAATCGTTGATCCGTTCGCCTTCCGGAGGGGAGATCATGAGCCCCGGAACGCCCATGTTTTTGAGGATCCCCACAGTGAAGGTGTTGGCCTCGTTGTCCGCGCAAATCTCACGGACCAACGCCTTGATCCGGGAGAAACCCTTGCGCTCGTTATGGGGGTCAATGCCATCCCGGAAGTGGATCACGTCCGATCGGTCGAGTTGAACGGCACGACCATTGATTCGGTATTCGTAATGGCTAATGAATTGAGATCCGTCTTCGGGATAGATTGGTTCGATTTGCCAATGGGGTCGCCACCAGAGTTCCAGAGGCCGTCCGTTCTGGCCACGCGCCTTGATCCAATAAGCGTTGCCGTCGACGATGTAGCTCAGGACGGTCGCCTGCCAGAGCGTGAAGGCGTCGTACTCGGAGTTCGGTCGATGAATCAGTTGGGTCAGGGGATGACCTGAGATCGGTCCTCGAGGACGCCCGTCCGATTCCCCATCAACGCGGAGTTTCGGCACGGGGAAGTTATCGGCGATCCAGCCGAGCCCGATGGCGACCGCCGAATTCATCCAGAGGGTTCCCGCCTCCGCACTGTAGTTGTAGTGTGACCCGGGCATGCGGACACGGAAGATCCGGTCGCCCTCGTTGCCGAAGGCTATCCGCTCCATCGCCTTGGCTTCGGCACCCCCCCTGACCAGTTCCCAGGCCTGCCGGACACGTTGACTCAAAGATGCTTTCATCAGTACACCCGAACGCGTTGATTGGAATCGAGTCCCCAGCAAGCCAAGGCCAGACCGATCACGGTGTCGTCGTGGAGCCCGGGAGGCGCCCCCATTCGTCGGAGCGAACCGTGGCTCTCCTGGTATTCAAAGGCGAGCAATTCTTGAGTCTGAACCTCCAGATCCATCAGACGAAGGCCACCTTGTTCCAATCGGATGGCAAGGTTGTCGATCAGCCGCTCTTTGGACGACGAAGTGAATCGGAACGGGTGGACCGAGATCCCCATCCGTCGTAGCCGCTCGAAGATGGGATCTCCAACACCGGTCGAATCGAGGATCACTTGAGCTTGATATCGTCGAGCAACCTCAACGATCGCATGGATTTGCCGTTCCCAGCTAATCTGATTGAACCGATCAAAGTAAATCTGCTCGCCGGCATTGTTCAAAACGCAAAGAACGGTGAAGTCGTGAACCCGAGCAAGATCGACCCCGAGGGTATAGGACGCACTAGGAACCGGGGGCTGGTTGACTCGTCGTCCCCCCTCAACGACCCGTTCGACGCCGTGGAAGACCCCTCCGGCATCGTCGAGGAATTCAGCCATGTATTCTTGATGGAAGATCCGTTCGGGAAGGTCGCGACGCGCCGCATCCAGTTCGGCGGGGCTGACCAGCGGGTTCGATGACGACGGCCGATGCCAACTGGCCCAGTCATTGGCTCCGGGACGCCTGCCAAGCTGGAATGCTTTCCAGAAAAAATTGCGGCCCCTAGGCGTGGACAGGAGCCACGCGGTGCCTTGCGATTCGGCGAGTGTGGGGCGGATCGTGGCCTGCCAACAATCCCCTAAGCCCCGGACCATCGCCGCCTCATCGATGACGACACACTGGTATTTCCGACCACGGATCCGATCGGGGACCTCGAGCGACCACACGTCAACGAATCCGCCGCAGGCCAATTCGATCCGGTGGTTCTGGCTCTGCGCTCGCACGATGTGCGGCAGCAGGAGCCGACTGAGCC
Source organism: uncultured Planctomycetia bacterium (assembly GCA_964609385.1). Taxonomy (GTDB): domain Bacteria; phylum Planctomycetota; class Planctomycetia; order Isosphaerales; family Isosphaeraceae; genus CAZSSM01. The sequence goes on along the minus strand of CAZSSM010000027.1, from coordinate 37,522 downwards.
CGGTCCAGACTTCGCAGAGCATGCGATAGGTGGGGGCGAACCAGGCGACCGGTTCCCCGGCCAACGCAGCCTCGGCCACCAACCGCATTGCCAAGGTCGTTTTGCCGAATCGCCGCCCACAACAAATGACGTGGAAGCGGCGACCCAACCTCCGCGCTTCCTCGACGACGCTGCGCTGAGCCGCGTGGAGGATCGGCAGATCAACCTGGAGCTGATTCAACGTTCATCCGTCCGGAAGGCGCGATGGGATCGGATCCTCCCGACAGAATGGAACGCGCCTCGGTGCGATCAGAGGGCCAGCCCGAAGCGACTCGCCCCTTCATCCCTTGCAACAACCCGTCCGATTTCTGATGGGACGAGCCGACGTAGACCGTGACCACACCTCGAGTTATATCTCAAGGAGCTGTTCGGTTTTTCCAGTGCGGCGAGTCGGTTCGGGTAATCGGATCGTCGAAATCATCGAACCTCGGCATGGTGATGGGACGATCATCGAGCGAGAGTGGGTCGGCTTCCAGGTCGAACGAACCCACTCCGACTCTCCACAAAGATCACTCTGTCTTCTTATCTGAGGCTGAGTCCTCGGCTGGATCGGTTTTGGGAGTCGGGCTCGCCTCCGAAGCGTTGGATTGAGTCTCGGCCGACCCATCCTCGACGGGCGGGGTCTCGGGGGTTGTCTCCGACATGGCTGCCGCTTGGGTTTCCTTGTCAGTCGACCCAGTCGTTACGCTATTGGCGTCGACAACCGCCTCATCGGTTGGCGTAACGGCTTCGTCGTTGACGACCTGCTCTTCCTTGAGCTGTTGCTTGCGAGCCTTCTTAGCCTTCTTGGCCTCGATCCGAACGCGCCGCTTCTCTTGCTTCGCCGCTTTGGCTTCGGCCGCCGTCGCCGTGCCGCGCTTGAAGCGTTCCTTCAACCGAACCGCCTTACCAGTCAACCCACGCAGGTAGTAGAGCTTGGCACGACGGACCTTGCCCGATCGCTTAACGACTACCTTGGCGATCCTCGGCGAGTGGACCGGGAAAATCCGCTCCACACCCTCGCCCTGGACGATCCGCCGAACGATGAACGTCTCGCGGACACTTGCCCCAGACCGCGCGATCACGACCCCGTTGAAGATCTGGATTCGTTCCTTCTCGCCTTCGAGAATCCGGACGTGCACATCGACGGTGTCGCCGATTTCGAACTCGGGCACTTTTTCGAGCATCGTCGACTCTTCGACGATTTGCATCAACGCATTCTGCATGAGGATCACCTGGGAAATGTGGTTATCGAAAGCGAAGACTCATATGCTGAGTGGTCGATCAAGGAGGCAGATTGGGTCGTGCGGGATCGTTGATCACGGTCGGCAAGTCGTGCCCAAATCAGGATTCGTCGCGTCTCGGATCAGATGATTCGCGATGGAGAACGGTTCGTCGTCGCGACTGATCTTCGCGCCAACGGGCGATGGCCGGGTGATCGCCATTGAGTAGGACGTCAGGAACAGAATGGCCCCGGTATTGGCGAGGTCGCGTGTAGTGGGGGTACTCGATGACCCCATCTTCAGCAAATGAGTCGTCCCGAGCGCTCGCAAGATCTCCCAGGACGCCGGGCACGAATCGGGAGACGGCCTCGATGAGGACCATCGCAGGAACCTCACCTCCCGAAAGCACGTAATCACCGATCGAAACGGACTCGGGCCGGAGGATCTCGAAGACCCGCTCGTCGAACCCTTCGTAACGGCCAGCGATCAGGATGAGCCGGGGTTCATTAGCCAGTTCGCGAACCCACGCCTGATCGAGCCGACGGCCTTGCGGGGTAAAGGCGAGGAGTCGGCCACGATGTTCGGGGGCTGTCTGACGGATCGCCTCGACGGCCTCAACGATGGGCGGAGCCATGAGGACCATTCCCGGCCCACCGCCGTAAGGGCGATCGTCGACGGGACGATGTTTGCCCACGCTCCAGTCTCGCAAATTCCAGCGGCGGATGTCGAGCAGTCCAATCTCGAGAGCGCGTCGGATCAAGCTCTCTTGAAGGAACCCTTCGAGCAGGTTGGGAAAGAGGCTGATCAGATCGATCCGGAGCCGTGCGGAGGACATCGCCATGACCGGACCGCTTTCCTCGCTCGATCAAAGCTGGACTCGGGGGAACGGAAGAGCGTGCTTAAGCGGGCTCTGATGAAGCCGCCGGGGGAGCAGCGTCATTCGCATTCGTTGGGGCATCCGTGGCCGTGTCGGCCGGATCGTTGGCAGGCCCTTCGGGTTCAGGAAGCTCCCAAGGCTCACCAGGCGCGGGCTTGATGATCCCCTTTTGCTTCAGAAGGACTTGCACCTTCTCGGTTGGCTGGGCACCGACGGAGAGCCAGTAACGGGTCCGATTAGCGTTGATGACGGTCCGCGCTTCGGCATCGCGAACCATCGGGTCATAGTAGCCCAGTTCTTCGATGGCGCGACCGTCGCGCGGGACCCGCGCATCCATCGCGCAGATCCGATAGAACGGGCGGTGGCGACGGCCCATCGACTTCATGCGAATCCGAACCACAGTCAGGGGTCTCCAAAGGCGGCGATTCGCGGGAGGTCCGCGAAAGAATCAGAGGATCTGTCATCGAGGCCCACAGATCGCTTTACGGCGGTCAGGTGGACTGCGGTGAACTGGAATGGCTTCGATCGACATGCCCTCGAAGGCAGCTGAGGGCGTGTTTGGCGGTGGGCTAGGTAGTGCCCAAGGTGGGAAGCGGTTCGCGTGCGAGTCAAGTCGAGTTCGATTCGAGAGCCGAGGGTATCTCCTATGAAGCAGTCGCTCACTCTTTGTCGCGACGCTTTTTCTCGCGTTCTTCCCTCTGTTTGCGACGCTCTTGTTTGGCACGTTCCTTCTGGAGCCTAGCGCGTTCCTTGGGACTAAGGCGTTTGCCGGACGACTGCTTGGGTTTGGCGAGCTTAGCGCCGGGTTGCAATGCCCCCGATTTGGCCAACTTGGAAATCGAGTTGATCCGATCCATCATGCTTAGATTGGCCATCTGTTGGGTCAAGCCCGCCATGGCGTCGAACTGCTTGATCAGGCCCGAGACGTCGGCGGGCTCGGCGCCCGAACCGGCAGCAACCCGCCGTCGACGCGCTTGGTTGATCACCTTCGGGTTGGACCGTTCCTCAGGCGTCATGCTGTCGATCATACCCTGGATCCGCTTGACCTCGCCATCGGCATCGACGCCATCGAGATCAGGCATCATCTTGCTCATACCAGGGATTTTGTTAGCGATATCGCGAACCGAGCCCAACTTCTTCATCTGGATCAATTGTTTCCGGAAATCGTTGAGGTCAAACTTGCCTTTCTGAAGCCGCTCTTGCTGCTTCTTGGCCTCTTCCTCATCGAAGACACGCTTGGCATCCTCGACAAGGCTGATAATGTCGCCGCGACCGAGCATCTGGTCAACGATCCGTCGCGGATCGAAGGCGGAGAGCTTATCGAGCTTCTCGCCCTCTCCCATGAATTTGATCGGGACCCCAGTGACCTTTCGGACCGAGAGGGCTGCGCCACCACGGGCGTCGCCGTCGATTTTGGTCAGGATCACCCCGTCCAACTCGAGTGCTTCATTGAAGGCACCGGCCGAGACCACCGCGTCTTGTCCGGTCATAGCGTCGCAGACGAAATAGACTTGGTGGGGTCGGACCTTCTTCTCAATCTGTTGGAGCTGACGCATCAGATCATCGTCGATATGTAGTCGCCCGGCGGTGTCGAGTAGGACGGTGTCGCGATCCTGACGATTGGCCTCAATCAGCCCGCGATGGCAGACGCCAACCGGGTCGGACGTTTCGTCCTCACTGTGGACCGGAATCTCCAATTGTCGTCCCAGGGTCCGAAGTTGCTCGATGGCGGCGGGGCGCTGTAAATCGGCTGCGACCATCAATGGGCGTCGACCTTGTCCGACGAGCAACTTCGCCAGCTTGCCGCAGGTGGTCGTCTTGCCCGAACCCTGCAGGCCGCAAAGCATCAGGACGGTCGGGCCCGATTTCTCGAAGCGGATCGACGGATCGACCGGTCCCATCAGTTGCAGTAGCTCATCATGAACAATCTTCACGATCTGGTCGTCGGGTCGAACGCTCTTGATGAGCTGCGCCCCGACGGCCTTCTCCCGCACATTGGCGATGAATTCCTGGACGACTTGGTAGTGGACATCGGCCTCCAGGAGCGCCGCGCGGATTTCGCGGAGACCTTCGCTGATATTCGCCTCGGTCAGTACGCCGGGACGTCGGAACTTCCCGAATGCGGAATCAAGTCGATTTCGAATCTCATCGAACATCACGGACGGTCCGCGCTGGTCCTAGAATGGAAAACCCAAATCGTACTCAAATCCAGGAACATCGGCAATCTCAGCCGAAATAGCGTTGGATGAATTTTTGGAATTCCGTCAAGAGGGGCTTGGGTTGGCCATCCAGATCGACCAAGCCTCCATGAGGGTAGAGATGCGGGATCGTGTCGCTGGGCTGTGCCCAGTAGATCGTGCGGACGAAGTGCTTGGCCGCCGTCAGGGCGATCCATCGCATCGCCCATTTCGATTGCAGGGCGCAGGTCGGTGATTCGGGCCAATGATAATTCATCACGCGGACCTGGGGATCAGCGTTGCTGTCGGGCGTCGAGTCGGAGGGCAGGACCAAGTTGATGTGGAGCGGCAGGTTTAGGAGCGAATAGAAGTCGAGCAGTCTTGAGTAATCGAAGAGGTCCCGCAGATGACTCCCCGGCGCGGAGTATCCCGGCGCGATCTCGAGCCCGATTCCGGCCAGCCCGAGGTCGGCGCGGGCCAGGTCGTGCGCCAAGTGGAGTGGACCGAGTTGGAACTCGCTGTTGGTCAACCATTCCGCCCAGGGCCGATCCAGGTCGAGGATTAGGGGGGTCTCCGGGGCGTGCTGACGCGCCACCTGGAATCCACGTACCGTGAGGCTGACTTGGTCCATCGGCGAGAGGCCGAGCACCTCGTCGACGGCCGGTCGGTGCACGAGATGCCAATTGGTGAACTGGCCCCGGTACCGGGTGACCGCCTGACGGATCATATCGATGGCCATGCTTTGGATCGTTTGGGAATCCCCCTCCCAGAGCCAGAGCCAGTCGGGGAAACCGCTCGGTGAGAACTCGATCAGCGGCCCACAAGCCACCTCGAATCCTCGTCGACGAGCCCAGTCCAACTGTGCGTCGAGAGCGCTCCAATCCAGTCGTCCCTCATCGGGAGCCAACTGTTTCCAGGGACAAGAGAGCCGGACCGTGTTGGCCGTCCGACAGAGCGGCTCGACCCAGGGCTCCTCGCCAAATGATTCGTCGATAACGAATCCATGACGCGTGCTGAGTGGTCGATCGGCGGTCCGTTGCGACAACACCTGATCGACATAGAGATCGATCAAGATGTCGGCCGCTTGGAACGACTCATCCATGCTTCGTTGCGCCAGTTCCAGGGAGACCGATGGGTCCGGACTGCTCAAGGCACATCGGGTCAAGGCTTTGCGCGCGGTCTCCAGATGGGTCCGAACTGGGTCGGTTCCTTGCAATCCGAGGTGAACCCAGTCGGCCAGTTGGTTTCGGACGTCGTTGAGCTTGCCCCGAGCCAACTCAAGGGCAAGGTGATAGGTCTGCCCTCGTTCGGCCAAAGTCGCCGTGGAAACCATCGGGTAGCCGGCATTGGGCACCGGCCAGGACAGGACCAGGCGCCCGCTCTCATGGGTCTCGCGATGGCACCGCAGCCGATCCTCGTCGACGGTGATGTGAGTGCGAACCGGAGTCCGATCCAGGCCCGTGACGTAGCCGGTCAACGTTCCCAGGGGTCGATCCAGATCCTCGACGCGAGGCAGTTGGAAGCTCAGTAGGCCCATGGGCAGTGCCTGAATCCTCAAAGAATGACGATGACTGACGAAGTTTGCGGTGGGCCGCCTCGCGACATGCCCCGATGCGTCCCCAATGTCCCATCCGGCCGATTGCAGTGTCAATTTCCTTCGGAGTAGTCGCTGTGTCCTGGGCCCTCCGATGGACGCCTCCGACTCGACGACCGTCACCCTAGAATAGCGCAATCGGTCGCCGCGCGTTTCCCATAGACAGGAACGCGTTTCGCGCCTCGGTAATCGGAGCAGCTTCCGACCGCCTCAGCAGGGTAAGTCCTATCTCACGGTGTTTCCAGAGGTTACGGCGCGAAAACTCGAGAGATCCGCCGGGCACACACGCCATGGCGCAAACCTTGCTTGGAATCGATCCCTGAGTCGGCTAAACTGCTGACCCCACATCCTGCCGGGAGCGCAAGCTCAACGCAGTGTGTCGGAGATTGGATTGGTCCAGAGGGGTTTCCCTCAGACTCGACGACAGCCACTCGTGCTGACGACCCGAGCCATTCGGTCTCCGTAGCCTGCGGAAGCAAAGTCGCACCGGATCCGCCCGAAATGTCAGGATGATCACATCACCTTCATTGGCTTACCTCCGTCCACCCGTCGATCGCTCCGATCCTCGGTCCCGTCCTCCGTGCCGTCTAGGCCGGTCGGCCCGTGCCGATAGAAACGTCGCCCTTCATGCTCATGCGATGCGACGACGATTGATCGACTTCATCGCAACCAGAACCGAAGGAGAGATCCTTGCAGCCGACGTTCTCACATCATTTTGACGTCTGGGTCGCCCGGGTGGCTGTGGGGTTGATCCTGGCCGCTGGGCTGACCGTGGCTGGCGTTTACTACTATGCGGTCCCCGCCTACACGCGTGTGGGGTACCAACCTGAGCAACCCATCGCCTTTTCACACAAACTTCATGCCGGCAACCTCGGGATGTCTTGCCTTTACTGCCACTCGCACGTCGAGCAGTCGCCCCACTCCAACGTGCCCTCGACGCAGACGTGCATGAACTGTCACCTGCAGAACGTCAAGATCAACAGCCCCCTGCTGGCCGAGGCGCGGGAGAGCTGGAAGTCGGGTGATCCCATCGAGTGGATCCGAATTCATAAAGTCCCTGAATATGCCTACTTTAACCATGCTGTCCACATCAACCGCGGGGTCAGTTGTGTAAGTTGCCATGGCAAAGTCAACGAAATGACCGTTGTTTGGCATGACCAACCTTTGAGCATGGGTTGGTGTCTCCAATGCCATCGCAACCCGGAGGACTACGTACGTCCCCGCGAGCAGGTGGTGAATCTCGACTGGACCCCGCCAGAGGGCACGACCCAGCAGGAGATCGGTGAGGAACTGGTCCAGATCGCCAAGATCAATCCCCCCCAGACCTGCGGAGGTTGCCACCGATGACGATCGATTCGAGCACCGGAACCGTCGCTCCGGCCCGCACGCCCGGCCGCGTCTACTGGCGGAGCCTGGAGCAATTAGCCAACTCGCCGGAGTATCGCCAGCAAGTCCTACGCGACCTGCCCGCCCTGGCCCGCGAGCTGATTGAACTGGGCGAGCAGGCGGTCGATCGGCGCCGGTTCCTCCAGATCATGGGCGCCTCGATGGCCCTGGCCGGAATCGCGACGACCGGCTGTCGTCGTCCCGAAATCGAGGTCTTGCCCTACACACGTAAGCCCGAAGAAGTCGTCCCGGGCCTGCCCAACTACTATGCCACAGCCATGCCGCGTGCCGGGACAGCCTACCCTGTGCTCGTGGAGAGCCACGAGGGGCGTCCCACTAAGATCGAGGGGAACCCGAACCACCGCGATACCCAAGGCGGCACCGATGTCTTCGCCCAGGCCTCGGTGCTCGACTTGTACGACCCGGATCGATCGCGGAACGTTCTGACCACGGGCAATACGGTCTCCAGTTGGGCTGCCTTCGACGCTTTCGCCACCGATCACTTCGAGGCGATCCGCCAGGCCAAGGGGAAAGGGCTTCGGATCCTTAGTGAGGACCTCGCTTCGCCCGCGATCGACCTGGTTCGTGAGCACATCGGGCAGGCGATGCCCGAGGCGCAATGGCACGTCTACGAGCCGATCGGCACCGAGACGATCGCTCAGGGCACCGATCTCGCCTACGGCCAAGCGTTGACCCCTCGCTACGATCTTTCCGAAGCCAAGATCGTCCTCACCCTCGATTGCGACCTGCTCGATACCGAGGACGACCTGAGCCGGAACGTCCGAGCATTCTCCAAGGCTCGGACCGTCGACCCGGACTCCGAGGTCGATCCGGCCGATCAGATGAACCGACTCTACACCGTCGAGCATCACTACAGCCTCACCGGCGGGATGGCCGACCACCGGTACCGCCTCCCGGCCAGTCGGATCGCCGAGTACACTTTGGCCTTGGCTAAGACGCTCTTCGGCGCGATGGGCGACGAGGTCCCTGAGCCGCTCCGGCCGATCGCTGAGTCGCTGACCTCCCGTGAACCCATCGGCGCGTTCCAGACCAACTGGCTCGAGGCGGTCGCCGACGACCTCCGCGACCACGCGGGGCAATGTCTCGTGGCCGTCGGTCGCAAACAGCCGCCCCTGGTCCACGCCGTCGCCCATGCCATGAATACGCTGCTGGGCAACGTCGGAACGACCGTGACCTATAAGCCGACGGTCGATCGCCAAGTGCTTGGGTTGGCCGAACTGATCGAGGCCATCGACAACGGCCAGGTCGAGACGCTCGTGATCCTCGCAGGCAACCCAGTTTTCAATGCGCCGGCCGACCTGCCGTTGGGCGACCGATTGAGCCGCGGGTTCGTCTCCCACGTCATCCGTCTCGGCCTTCACGTGGACGAGACCTCGAGGCTCGGCAAGGACCAGTCCTCGGTCGAATGGCACCTGCCAGCAGCCCATTATCTGGAATCCTGGGCCGACGCTGAAACCGTCGACGGCACCCGCTTGGCCATCCAGCCGCTCATCGATCCGCTCTATGAGGGCCGCTCAGCGCTCGAGCTACTCGCTCAGCTCTCGGGATACGACCTGGCCTCCGGCTACGAGATCGTCCGTCGCTCGTTCCAGAACTATGCCGGTCTGGAGGGAGCCGAGCTTGAGGCCGCCTGGCGGACCTTTCTGCATAACGGCGTCTCCACGGTGAAACTCGTCGACGATGTTGCGGCGGAACTCCAGGGCGATGCTGTCGCTCAGGCCGTTGAGCAACACGAAGGTCCGGCCAACGAACTCGGCAAAGACAACCTCGAGGTGGTCTTCCTGCCCGACAAGTCGATCCACGACGGCCGGTTCGCCAACAACGGCTGGCTCCAGGAAGCGCCCGATCCGGTCACCAAGCTGACCTGGGACAACGCCGCGCTGGTGAGCCCCCGGACGGCCAACGAACTCGGCATCAAATCCGAGGAGATGATCCGGATCACCCTGGATGGTCGGACCCTCCGGATCGTTGCTCTGGTCGTTCCCGGCCATGCCGACTGGTCGATCTCGCTCCCGTTGGGATACGGTCGTCGCGATCTGGGACGGGTCGCCGAAGGGACCGGCTTCGACGTCTATCCGCTCCGAAGCTCCGACGCTTCCGAGATCGCCCTGGGCGCCGAGGTCACTCGACTGGCCGGCGCAACCTACCCGCTCTCGCTGACCCAAGACCACTACGACATGGGGATCGGTGTCGCCTTCCCCGACGCCGAAGCCATGGGCGAAGAACGGTTCCAAGAGATCTATCAGATCCAGGACGTCTCCAGCCTCGGCAGTCATTCCGACGGTCACGGCACGAACCACTCTACGGACGACCACCACGACGCCGAATCGGAGTCCGAGTCTCATTCGGCTGGGGAAGGTGACGACCACGGCTCCGAGGGGGCCCATGGCCATGGCGAAGGGGGTCATGGGGGCCACGGCGGGCCGCTGCCCGATATCTATCGCCGCGAACCGTTCCTCGATTCCGAAGAACACCGCGACTCCTTCCGCGAAGACATCACCTATCAGCAGTGGGGCCTGACGATCGATCTCAACACCTGCATCGGATGTAACGCTTGCGTTGTGGCTTGCCAGTCCGAAAACAACATCCCGATCGTGGGCAAGGACGAGATCAAGCGCGGTCGGTCGATGCACTGGATCCGCAACGACCGCTACTTCTCCGGGGACCCCAACGACCCCGATTCGATGGTCCATCAGCCGGTCGCCTGCCAGCAGTGCGAGAACGCGCCCTGCGAACAGGTCTGCCCGGTCAACGCAGCGGTTCACAGCGAGGAAGGACTGAACCTTCAAGTTTACAACCGTTGCGTCGGCACCCGTTACTGCGCCAACAACTGTCCCTATAAGGTCCGTCGCTTCAACTGGTTCAACTACAACGAACGTCCGTTGAATCAGCTCCGGCTCGGCCCCTTGGCCGAGAAGGGCGTCGACGAACCGTTGAAGATGCAAAAGAACCCCGACGTGACCGTCCGCGTCCGCGGCGTCATGGAGAAGTGCACCTACTGCGTCCAGCGGATCCAGCAGGCCAAGATCGGGATCAAGACCCGGGCTGGCCAGGATCCCGAAGCCAGCCACAAGGTGCCCGATGGGGTCATCACCCCTGCCTGCGCCCAGGCCTGTCCGGCCGAGTCGATCGTCTTCGGCGACGTCTCCGACCCCAACTCGCGGGTCTCCCGACTCAAGGCCCAGGACCGCAACTACGACCTGCTGGGCGAGGTCAACGCCAAGCCGAGGACCAGCTATCTGGCCCGGCTCCGCAATCCCAACCCCAGGATGACGCGTCTTAGTCCCGAAGCGACCACGACCAGCGAGGCGGGGAGCCCGGCATGAGCACCAACGAACCGACCACGCCCGATCCGCAGGGTCCGCAGCCGACCAATGGGAACGGGACTGACACCCCGGGACCGACCAACGGAAACGCCTCCAACGGTCGGCCCTTTGGTCAGCGTGGCGACACGGTGACCGTCGGCGGTCTGCCACGGCCTGAACTGGTCGAGAATGGCCATGGCTTCCAAGACGTTACCAAGATCGTCTCCCGAGTGATCCTCGAGCCAACCCCCACCTGGTGGTGGCCGGCCTTCCTGATCAGCTTCGGCGTCCTGTTCGTCGGCGTGGCCATGGCGATCTACCTGATCGCGACCGGCGTCGGCGTCTGGGGGGAGAACCAGCCGGTGGGCTGGGCCTTCGACATCACCAACTTCGTCTTCTGGATCGGCATCGGCCACGCCGGGACCCTGATCTCGGCGATCTTGTTCCTTTTCCGTCAGAAGTGGCGGACGAGCATCAACCGAGCCGCCGAAGCGATGACCCTCTTTGCCGTGGCCTGCGCGGGGATCTTCCCCACCATCCACGTGGGACGATTCTGGGTCGTCTGGTACATGGCGCCGTTGCCCAACTCCAACGCGATCTGGCCCAACTTCCGGAGTCCTCTGCTCTGGGACGTCTTTGCCGTCTCGACCTACGCGACGGTCTCGATCATCTTCTGGTACCTAGGCCTGATCCCCGACCTCTCCACGATGCGAGACAAGACGCGTGGTCTGGTCAGCAAGATCTACGGCTTCTTCGCGATGGGCTGGAGAAACTCGGCCCGCCAGTGGCGTCATTACGAAGGGGCTTACATCCTGCTGGCATGCCTGAGCACCCCGCTGGTCCTCAGCGTCCACACGGTGGTCAGCTTCGACTTCGCCACTTCGGTCATCCCCGGCTGGCACACGACGATCTTCCCACCCTACTTCGTCGCCGGCGCCATCTTCGGCGGGTTCGCCATGGTCGTCACGCTCATGGTGCCCACCCGAGCCCTCTACAAACTGCACGACCTAGTGACGATTCATCACTTAGAGAACATGTGCAAAATCATGCTCGCCACTGGGATGATCGTCGGCTACGCCTACGCTATGGAACTCTTCATCGCCTGGTACGGCGGGAATATCTACGAGCGGTTCGCCTTTCTCAACCGCGTGACCGGACCCTACTGGTGGGCCTATTGGTCAATGGTCACCTGTAACGTGTTTGTCCCCCAGTTGTTCTGGTTCAAATACTTCCGGACCAACCCCTGGGCAATGTGGGTCATCTCGATCTTCATCAACATCGGGATGTGGTTCGAACGGTTCGTGATTATCGTGACCAGCCTGCACCGCGACTTCCTGCCCAGCAGTTGGGGCTACTTCACCCCGACTTGGGTGGACGCCCTCCAACTGATCGGCAGCTTCGGGTTGTTCGTCACGCTCTACTTGATCTTCATCCGTTTGGTGCCGGTCATCGCCATCGCCGAGGTCAAGGGTGTGCTTCCCAACGCTCATCCGCATCACGACCACAACCACGATCATCACGACTCGACATCGACCGCTGAGGGAGGGTCCCACGCATGAGCAGTCCCGAAGTCGCCGCCCTGTTTCGCGAGGGCCAACCGACCCTGCACGGCGCCATCGCCTCGTTCGAGTCACCCGACGCGCTGTTGGCCGCCTGTCGGAGCCTCCGCGACCGCAAGCTGGTCAAGTTCGACGCCTTCACCCCCTATCCCATCCACGGGATTGAGGAGGCGATGGGGGTCAGCCGATCCTACCTACCCGGGCTGGTCATGATCGGCGGCCTGGCCGGGACGATCACCGCCTACCTGCTGACCTGGTGGACCAGCGCTGGCCCGTTCCGCGACCTCTCGAGCTACTTTGCCGGCTATCCGCTGGTCGTCGGTGGCAAGAACTACAACAGTACCGAAGCCTTCGTGCCCATCTTCTTCGAGCTAACGATCCTGTTCTCGGCATTCACGACGATCTTCGGCATGTTCGCCCTGAACCGGTTGCCGAAGTTCTTCCACCCCGTCTTCAAACACGAAGCCTTCCTGCGCGCTTCCGATGACGGCTTTTTCATCGTGATCCAGGCGGACGACCCCGAATTCGACCGCGAGCAGAGCGCCGAGCTGCTCCGGAACCTAGGCGGCCAGAACGTCACCCTGCTGGAGGACTGAGACTCATGAACCGGATTGCCATCCCCCTGGTCATCACGCTAAGCCTGGTCGTCGTCACCGTGGCCATCCTGGGTTTCCAAGGCCAGCGCAACGCCAATGAGCCGCTCTGGCTGATCGCCGACATGGACTTCCAGCCCCGCTACGGCGCCCAACAGGAGAGCGCTTTCTTCGCCGACGGCCGCACGATGCGGACGCCGCCGGAGCACACCGTCGCCTATGCCGGAGGCGCCCACAACGGATACTTCGCCGATGCCGGCTATCTGCGTGGCGAAGAGGATCCCACCGAGCACAACCTTCCCAGCCGGTCCAACCCCGAGTTCCTCCGAAACGACGCGGCCTACTATGACGGCAAGAACTCCGATGGAACCTGGATCGCTCAGGCCCCCATCGAGGTGACCATGGACCTGATGCAACGAGGTCAAGAACGCTACGAGATCCACTGCAATGTCTGCCACGGCCCCACTGGGGCCGGCAACGGGATCACCACCAAGTACGGGATGGTGGGCGTGGCCGGATATCACACCGATCGCATCCGTAACATGGCCGACGGCGAGATCTACAACACGATCTCTTACGGCAAGGGCATGATGATGGGCTACGGCCATCAGATCCAGACCGAAGACCGTTGGGCGATCGTCGCCTATGTTCGCGCGCTGCAACGCAGCCAGGCGCCCCAGCCGAGCGACGATCAGGCCACCCCCGAGAGCCCAGCCGCGGAGATCGCACGACGATGAGCACCCCCTCCGATCAACCCATTCAGATCCAGCTTCCGGACACCGTGCGCCTCCCTTCGGGAAGCGCACGGACGTTCCAGATCGGCCTGGGCGTCGGGCTCGTAATCGGCTTGGCCGGGTCGATCTACAGCTACCTCAGCGATCCACAGCAGTTCGCCTTCAGCTATATCACCGCCTTCATGTTTGTGACAAGCCTGGGCCTCGGCGGCCTCTTCTGGACCCTGATCCATCATCTCTCTGGCGCGGGGTGGTCGGTCGTCATCCGCCGGTTCGCCGAGAACACCAGTTGGATCCTCATCGCGCTGCCGGTCTTCTTCCTGCCGTTCCTGCTCTTCGACACGCAGGCCTACGCCTGGATGACCGAGAGCCCTGAGAACGATCCGCTGCTCGCGAAGAAATTACCCTACCTGACCAAGGGTTTCTTCTACGCTCGGGCGATCTTCTACTTCGCCGTCTGGGCCGGAATCAGTTTCTTCCTCAATCGCTACTCCCGACGTCAGGACGCTGACGGCGCCCCGCAACATTCGCGGACGGTCCGCAAGTGGAGCGGCCCCTGCATGATCGCCCTGGCACTGACCAGCTCGTTCGCCGCCTTCGATTTTATGATGTCGCTGGACTATCACTGGTTCTCAACCATCTTCGGCGTCTACTATTGGGCGGGGTCGATCTGGGCGACGATGGCCGCGATGATCCTGATGAGCACCGGCTTCCGCGCCGCCGGATGGCTCCGCAACACCGTCACCATCGAACACCTCCACGACATGGGTAAGCTTCTCTTCGGCTTCACCATGTTCTGGACCTACATCGCCTTCTCGCAGTTCTTCCTGATCTGGTACTCCAACATCCCCGAGGAGACCCTCTGGTACATCCATCGGCGGACCGGTGCCGAGGAATTACCGCTGAGCTGGAACAACCTGAGTTGGGCACTCTTCTTCGGCCACTTCCTGATCCCGTTTTTCTTCTTGCTCCGACGACAGGTCAAGCGGACTCCTGTGCTGCTCTCTCTGGCAGCAGTCTGGATCCTAGCTTTCCACTACCTCGACCTGTACTGGGAAATCATGCCCAACAACCCTGCTTATGCGGGCGAACGCGGGTTTATGTTCCAGTTGTCGGATCTATCCACTTTGCTGACCTTGGTCTGTGCCTCGGGCCTGGTCATCTGTTTCAAGATGGTGGGCGATCCATTGATCCCTCTGCGCGACCCCCGGCTCCACGAGTCGCTCGCCTTCCAGAACTCGTAACGCTAACGGGCTCAGGAGACCTCCAACCATGACCGAGCCGACCCTCGAGACCGCCAGTCCAATGACGCAATCGGTCGATCCGCCTAACGAGGTCGACCCGACTCTAGATCAGGGCGGCGGTGAATTTCCCATCTTCGCCCTGGTCTGCATCGTCATCGGCCTGCTCTTGTTTGCCGTGGCCGTCATCATCATGCAGTCCTACTACGACGATCCTGCGGTGCTCGAAGAACAGACGGCGCAGCAGAAAATCGCCGAGATCACGGCGCTTCAAGAATCCTTGGCTCAAGATCAACGTGTCGATGGACGGCTCCAAGCTCTCTCGATCGACAAGGCGATGCGCCTGATCGTTGAGGAACGTCGCGTGTCCGCTCCCCCGAACGATGAGGAAACCGGCAACGGAGTCCCGGACGAGCCGAACAACGTGGAGACCGGCGACGAGATCCCAGACGAGCCTAATGACGTCGCGGTTGAGATGCCGGACGGACCCGACGCCTTCAACGATGCGACTTCCGACAGGTCCGATCCCAATAAGCCGCAGGACCGCCTCGCCCCATGAATCTGATCTACCTCCTCGTCCTGTCCTCCGCATTCCTCTTCGGGGGTGTGGCTGTCGCCGCTCTGGTCTGGGCAATCCGCGGCGGCCAGTTCGACAACATGCAGCGCGGAGCGACCTCCATCTTTGATCCCGACGAACCGATTGGTCGGAGGACCGACGCGTTCCCCGATGCTCATCCATCGGACAAAAGATCGAGATCCACAGACTAATCATCTCCGACGACCTAGGAATCCATTTTTTGTTTCCACTAAGCACACGCACTCGAATCCGATTCAAGGAAGTGCTTTCATGAGTGATCTTTCCACGGCACAGCAGGTGTCACCGGAGTCGGGATCGAGCGACCCAGCCGAGCGACTTCGGCTACAGATCGCCGAGCAGCGCCGGCTGATCGACGCATCGGTCCGATTGCCGGTCTTGGCCTTCATAACCAGTGGAGTCTTCTGGCTTCTCGTCGGCTCGGCTTTCGCCATTGTCCTGTCGATCAAATACCACTCACCCGATTTCCTCGCCGAGTCGCCGTTTCTGACCTTGGGTCGTCTCCGACCTGTGCATTTGAACTCGGTGGCTTACGGTTGGGCGGCGATGACCGGCGTGGGGGTGATCATTTGGTTGATGGCCCGCCTGAGCCGGGTCGAAATGCGCTTCCCGCTCCTGATGTTTGCCGCCGCCCTGATCTATAACTTCGGGTTGGCCATCGGATTGATCGGGATCCTCATCGGCGACAGCACATCGATCGAGTGGCTCGAACTGCCCGCCTACACACCTCCGTTCCTGGGCGTTGCGTTTGTGATCGTGGCTGTGGTTTCGTTGATCAACTTCGTCCAACGCCGAGAGCCCCACGTCTATGTCTCACAATGGTATATCATGGCGGCCCTCTTCTGGTTCCCCTGGCTCTACACGGCCACATACATCATGAACTTCACTGGCCCAGTCACCGGCATTGTCCATGCATCGGTCAACTGGTGGTACGCCCACAATGTGCTCGGCCTGTTCCTCACCCCGATCGGTTTGGGGACGGCTTACTACCTGCTGCCCAAGGTGCTCGGGCGACCGATTCACAGCTATTATCTTAGCATCCTGGGCTTCTGGTCGCTGGCCCTCTTCTACAACTGGAATGGGGCGCATCACCTGATCGGTGGTCCGGTCCCCTACTGGCTGGTGACCGTCTCGGTTGTGGCGAGCGTGATGATGTTCATTCCAGTGATCACAGTCGCGATCAACCACCATATGACGGTCGTCGGGAACTTCTCGGCGCTGAAGTACAGCCCGACGCTCCGGTTCATCGTCTTCGGCGCGATGAGCTACACCCTGGTCAGCTTCCAGGGCGCGTCGCAATCCCTTCGATCGCTCAACGAGATCACCCACTTCACTCATTACACGATCGCGCACGCCCACCTCGGCGTCTACTCGTTCTTCTCGATGACGATGTTCGGGGCGGTCTACTACATCATGCCGCGGCTCACAGGCTGGGAGTGGGCCTCCTCGACCGCGATCAAAGCTCACTTCTGGCTGACCACCGTTGGCTTCATCGGCTTCTACTGGCTGCCGATGACTATCGGCGGGGTTTGGCAGGGGATGCAGATGAATAATCCCGATCGCGAGTTCCTGGAGATCGTCGGATCAACGCTCTGGTTTCTCCAGCTTCGGAGCGTCGCCGGTGTGCTGATGACGGCCGGTCACCTCATCTTCGCGAGCCTGTTAGTCATGAACTTGCTCCGACTTGGCAAGATGCGGAGCGGTCCGACCCTGTTGGCGCGCCGCCCCGAAGATGGCTCCGCGCCGGCCGAACGCGAATCCACACCCGCCATGGTCACCAGCTAAGGAGCCCTCCACGATGAACTCCGGACCACTCCTGTTCCTCGGCATCGTCCTGACGTTCCTCTCGGCATGGCTCGGCTTGGTCCTCGCGCCGTACCTGATCTACGCGGGAGCCGAGCCGGTCTCCACCGTCGACGGCGAACCCTACCCGGTCGCCCTCGGGGGCTTGGCCGCCGAGGGCCGCGAAGTCTACATCTCCTACGGATGTATCTATTGTCACAGTCAGCAGGTGCGTCCCCAAGGCTTCGGCGCCGACATCGAGCGGGGTTGGGGCGATCGGCGGACCGTCCCGCAGGACTACCTCTACGACAAGCCGCACCTGCTCGGCTCGATGCGGACCGGCCCCGACCTGGCCAACATCGGCGTTCGCCAGCCCGATGACAACTGGCATCACCTGCATCTCTACAACCCGAGGAGCGTCTCGCCGGGCTCGATCATGCCCGCCTTCCGCTTCCTCTATGAGATCCAAGAGGTCGTCGGCGAACCCTCCTCGGACGCCCTGCAACTGCCCGAGGACTTCGAGCCCGCCCCGCCGCCAGGCTACGAGATCGTCCCTGGCCCCGATGCCAAGGCACTGGTGGCCTACCTGAAGTCCCTGAACAAGTCGGTTGAATTTTCTGACGATGCTGGCGAATGAGCCGGACGGCGGCATTAAGGACCATCCGTTCCGCTTTATCCTGAGTCTTTTTTGGCCAGTTGGATTTTGGATGTATAGACGTGGTCTTAATCTGAGAGGCTTTCTGATTTGGAAAACCTCTCAGTTTAAGACATTAAATTCCCACCACTTATCATCGATATCCCATTCGCCATTTGCGATGTTCGGATCGTCACACTACCGTCCCTCTCGCCGGCGGAGATGTTAGCCGCCCATAATTGCTTGGGAATCGGATCATGTCCTCGACCCTAATCGCATGCGCCCACTGTGGAGCTCCCTTGCTCTCTGATCATGCACTGACAGGGCGCTCCTGGTCGGGTCGGACTCCGAGATCCTACTGCTGTTCAGGCTGCCTGAGCCTTGGCGAGGCCGAGGCGGCTCGGCCCAACGATCAAGCCAAATCACGGCTCGATCCAATCTGGATCCGGTTCGCCATCGCCCTCCTAATCACAGCCCAGACCATGGCGTTGGGATTGGCCATTAATGTGACGCCGCCGACCGGACCGGTCAAACTGGTGCTCCAGAGCTGGTTGCTTCTAACCACCTCGATCACGCTGATCCTCCTGGCCGGTCCGCTCGTCGGCGCCTTGTTTCGCGAAGTCTGTCAGCGTCGGGTGACCGTCGAAGCCCTCTTCCTCTCCGGACTGCTTGGCGCCTTCGGAGCCTCGGTCCTCTCGATGATCCGCGGCGAGGGTCCAGTCTATTTTGAGGTCGTCTCGATCGTCCTGCTGGTCTACACCTTCGGCAAAGCCGTGACGGCCAACTATCGCGCCCGCGCAGTGGAAGCCAGCCAGGCATGGGCCGAGCAAATCCAAACCTGTATTCGAGTCGATGATGATGGCACTCTCTGTGAAATCGATGTGCGCGACGTACAGCTCGGCGACCGGATCGAGGTCCACCCCGGTCAACTCGTCGCCGTCGACGGAGTAGTCTTGCAGGGCGTCGGGTTCGTCCGAGAATCGAGCCTGACCGGAGAAGCGTTCCCCGTCATCAAGCGGGAGGGCGATGTGATCTGGGCCGGGACGCTCGCCGAAGACGCCCGGTTCCTCCTGGAAGCCCGATCGCAGGGACATCACCGACGGATCGATCATCTCATCGAGTCGGTCGAGCGCGCACGGCTGTCGAGCACGTCGCTCCAAGCCCAGGCCGATCGGCTCGCTCGGCTTTTCCTACCCATCGTTCTGAGCATCGCGTTGGCGACCTTCCTCGCTTGGTTATGGTTGGATAACTGGTCCACCGGACTCTTCAACGCCCTCTCGGTTCTATTGGTCGCCTGTCCCTGCGCTTTGGGACTGGTCACTCCGATCGCAGTCTGGACAGCAATCGGGCGATTGGCCGACCTCGGAGTGATCCTCCGTGGCGGGGATGGCGTCGAACGCTTGGCTGAGGTCAATCGCATCGTCTTCGACAAGACCGGAACACTGACCGAGGATCAGGCACAGGTGATCGATCTGGTCACACAATCCCCTGAGGTGGTCCATCGAAGCCGCCTGATCAGTTGGATCGCGGCGATCGAAGAGCGAAGCGACCATCCATTCGCCCGGGGATTCCTGCGATTTACCGAGGGGAGATCCGCCGAACAGGTTACCTTGACCGCCTTCCGCGTAGTGCCTGGACGAGGGGTCGAAGCCGAACTCCTCGACGAGACGGGGAGCGAGCACGCGATCCGAATCGGACGTCGCGATTGGATCGAGGCCCCCAATCAGCGATCGCTCTGGAATGACCTGGTCGCTCGCCTTCAGTCGGAGGACGCGACCCTTCCGCAAACCGTTGCTATCGAGGTAGACGGCAACCCCTCGGCGATGGCGACCTGGACCGAGAAAGTCCGCGACTCAACCCGTGACGTATTCGAGACCTGTCAAGCAATGGGCATGCCGATGGCGATCCTGACCGGGGACACATGCGTCAGACAGTCCATCGCGACGTCGACAACGGCTTCTATCGAAGTGATCGTCGAGTGCCCCCCCGAGCAGAAAGCGGCGATCGTCGAGAAATGGCAAGGCCCTTCATCTCGAATCCTCTTCGTGGGTGACGGGATCAACGACGCCCCGGCCATGGCGTCGGCGCATGCGGGGATGGCCATGGCGACCGGAACTGATTTGACCTGTGCGACCGCTGATGCAACCCTTTACCGTGGAGATCTCCGCGTCGTCCCTGCGACCTTGGCCATTTGTCGACAGACGACACGGATCGTTCGGGAGAACATCGTCTTCGCCGCCACCTACAATTTGATCGGCATTACGATGGCCAGCCTCGGTGTGCTGCATCCGGTCGTCGCGTCGATCCTGATGGTCTGCTCGAGCCTCTTCGTCGTTTGGCGATCCAGTCGTGCATCGGACCCGCAGCCCTGCGACTGCTGGGTCGGGTCAGAGGATCCCGAAACGATCGAGGACCCGCGATCCCGGTGTGATTGGTTGGCAGCGACTCACGCGATCGGCCTCAGCGCCCAAGGAGTTATCCTCGGCCAGCTTCTCGGACTAACCTGGCCCGTTCAGATCGCCCTGGTCGCCGCCTTCGCGGTCTTGGCCATCGGCATGAGCCTGGTCTGGAAACGCTGGCGCGCGATCCCGAGCGGTCTCGATATGGCCTTCGGGATGGCCACACTCGGATCGTTGGGGATGGTCCTCGGCTGGTGGGCCGATCTGGGGTTCCGATCGCTGGCCGAACTGGATCGCCCTTGGGTTTGCCTCGGGCACCGAGCCCTCACCGATCTCACGGCCGGGTCGACCGAATTAGACGCTTCACTCGGATCGGTCCTTCAGCCCGGAATGTACCTGGGCATGATGCTCTTCGCCCAGGCTGCCATGTACGGCCTTCGCCGACGCCCCGAGGCATTCCGAAACGAATGCTCTGTACCCACCCTCCTCTTGGCCCATCTCGGGATGGTCTTGGGGATGGGTTTAGGAGGCATGTACGCTGAGCAACTCGAAATCGCCAACCAGGCCGCTCGGGGCCTGAGCGCTTACCTCTTCATGAACCTCGGGATGATCCTCGGAATGGCGGCCGGACATCAGCTCGGAAATGTTGGATTCGGATGGAAACCGAAACCACGAGGATATCGCGTTGGATTCGACGTTCCCAAATCCCCATCGTGGATACAGACACTTCCACCAGGAGCCCAGGTTTAGCTGGGCTCCTCGATAGCACTTAAGCGCATGCAAATATACGTAACGCGTAGAGAGTGTGAGCGGCATGGAACGTAATACCGCCCAAGTCGCGTCGCGTTGGACAAGCTCAGACCTGGAACGAAGTCCCACAGCCACAGGTCTTGACCACATTCGGGTTGTTGAAAACGAAACCTCGCTTCTCTAGGCCATCATAGAAATCGATCGTCGTCCCCTCGAGGTAAGGGTCGAACTTCTTGTCAACGGCCAGCTTGACCCCATGGCAATCCGAGACGTGATCGCGCCTCGAGGTCTCGGTATCCCAGTTCATGCTGTACTCGAAGCCGTTGCAACCGCCGCCTTGGACACCGACCCGGAGGAACGTTCCTTCGGGCATCCCTTGCTCTTCGATGACCTTCTTGACTTCCTGAGAGGCACGTTCCGTCAGCATTACAGTCATGGTGGAGGGCTCCCAACGGGATGGACACGGAGGTAGGAACCAATCGGATTCCATTGTAGGGCGGCCCCCACGTCAAGACAAACCAGGCTGCGATGATCGATCGATGGATTCCGGTTTCCTTTGTGAGTGACGTCGATTTCGATCGTTTCTCGATAACCAGTTGAAGGGTCTTGGCCACGCGTCGGTAGGGGTCGCGCGGCCGGGAATCGCTCCACGACCGGGACGTCGACGTCAACACCCGCGTAAGGATGTGCCATCGATGGGCTACCAGAAACAGACGGCCAGCCGCGAGTTCGCCAACTGGAGCCGCAGTTACGATCGGAGCCTGTTGCAATGGTTGCTCTTCGGCCCTTCGCATCGCGCCATGCTTCGATCGATCGAAGCGATCGAGCGGGACGGGGACGATCCGCTTCGAGTGCTCGATATCGGCTGCGGGACCGGTCAGTTCGCCGAGCGTCTCCTAGCCATCCGTCCGGAAACGCAACTATGGGGTCTCGATCTGGTCGCCGACATGATCCGGGCCGGAGCCCCGCGTTGGCGAGGCCTCGCCGATCGGGCCCTGACCATGCAAGCCGACAGTGAGCGGCTGCCCCTGGCCGACGGTCAGTTCGACGTAGTGGCCTGTGCCAACAGCTTCCATCACTATCCGAATCAAGCCTGCGCGATCCGTGAAATGCAACGCGTGCTCAAGCCGGGTGGACGCCTGCTCCTAATCGACGGCTATCGCGATCGCCCTTGGGGCTGGTTCATCTATGACGTTTGTGTGACGACTCTCGAGGGTGGAGTCCATCATGCCTCGGCGCGTCGGATCGAGCAACTTTGTCGAGATGCCGGCTTCGAGACGATCAGCCAGACGGTCCACCCTGGCATGGCGCCGTTCCTATTGACCGAAGCCATCAGAGATCCGGTTACGGCGTGGACGCCCCCACAAGGTCAAGCCCCTCGGGAACAGGCGTTGCAATCGCTCGCCAGTCGCCGCTCGATGACCGCCGCCTGAGCGGACCGATGGGGCTCAACCAGTTGCCGGTTCGGCGACCGGTCCGAAGCAGACCAGTGTGATGTCGTCGGCCTGGTCGTGCCCATCAGAGAATTCACGGATGTCCTGGAGGATCCCTTGCCCGACGGCCCGGGGACGTCCTTTGAGGTCGGCGACGCGTCGAAGCAGGCGACGGTTGAGCTTCGTATCGTAGATCTCTTCATGCGTGTTCCGCGCGTCGGTAACCCCATCGGAGTAAACGACGACCACATCGCCAGCCTCCAGCGTGATATCGACCTGGTCGTAATCGGTCTCGGGCATGACCCCGAGCGGGAACCCCTTGATCTCATCGCCGATCTCCTCGATCTGCCCATCGGCACGACGAATCATGATCGGTTGATGACCGGCCGAGGCCAGGGTCAGGATCCGCCGTTCCGGATCGAGGACCATCAGGTCGGTCGTGATGAACCGATCCTCATGACCATCCTGGCAGAACTTCCGATTCAACTCAGCCAGCGCCGCGGCAGGACCAGGTTCGGTCAGGCTGAAGAGTCGGGAATCGCCCGAGTATTTGGCCATCATGAGGGCCGCAGCGATCCCCTTGCCCGCCACGTCGCCTAGGGCGATCCCTAGGCGTCCATCCTTGAGCGTGAAGAAATCGTAGTAGTCCCCCCCGACCTGGTAGGTCGGGTGGTAATAGGCGAAGAACTCGAAGCCAGCAATCTCCGGTGGCCGGGCCGGGAGGAACCGGCGCTGCACCTGCTGAGCCAGGTCGAGGTCGCGGTTGAGGATCCGAGTCGTCAGCTCCCGCTGGTAGAGCATCGTGTTCTCGATGGCGATGGCCGCCTGCCCCGCGACGGTCGTCAGCAGGTCCAGGTCCGGCTTATCGAACTGCCGACGCTCGCTGGTATCCAACTGCAAGATGCCCAGGGCGCGGCCGTCGGGGGTCAACAGCGGGGCACACATAACCGAGCGGATCCGCAACTGATCGATCGACTCACTGGGCTTGAGGATCGGGTCGTTGGCTGCGTTCTTGCTCAGCACGGCCTTCTTATTGACCAGGACATGGTCGACGATCGACCGGCTGATGCTGAAGACCGCTTCATCTGCGTAATAGTTGGTCTGCAGGTTCGGGGGCTGATCGCGCTGGGAGCGTGGCGGCCGGTGTTTGAAGGCCTTACGAA
This sequence comes from uncultured Planctomycetia bacterium, assembly GCA_964609385.1. Taxonomy (GTDB): domain Bacteria; phylum Planctomycetota; class Planctomycetia; order Isosphaerales; family Isosphaeraceae; genus CAZSSM01. The sequence goes on along the minus strand of CAZSSM010000027.1, from coordinate 14,038 downwards.
TGAGCTTGGTCTGCCCGGATTCGGACTTGGGATCGACCAGGATGAGGAAGCAGCGTTCGCACTGCTCAAAAAGCTTGAAGAGGGTTTCAACAATTTTGGGGCCGACCGTATCGATATCGAGGTCGTGGCAGAGGTTCTGAGTAATCTCGATGATCGCCTGGAACTTGTCTTGGACGCTGGCGGCGTGGACGTTGAGGCCAGCCGACGAGGCGTCCTCCATCGCATGGATCGTCGCATCACCATCATCGGTGACGGGGACCACCTTCTCGGGCGACTCCTCGGGCGGGGCTGTCGCGTAAAAAACGAATTCGACATCACAAATATTGATTCGATCTTGAGTCTGGAGACGGTACGGCCGGTCCGCCTCGATCTGCTGTTCATTGAGCATGGTCCGGTTGCGCGAGGCGAGGTCGATCAGGAGGCAGTCGGGGCCCTCGCGTCGGATCACGGCATGACGACGACTGACGCCGCGCGGGTCGAGCACGATGTCGCAGTCGCCGGCGCGGCCGATGACCACCTCGTCCTTCTCCAACTCGTACATCTGCTCGCCGAGATGCCCACCGACCCGCCGCAAGAACGGATTCATGACCGCAAACTCCCTGGCCGAATCGACGGTGCACCGCGTCCTGGACCGCAGTCGACGCCGGAGAGGACGGCGAATCGTCGCATCGTGCGGGCGGTCATTACGGTCTGCTGCAAACCGCAACAAGGGCCCAAGTCGACAGAAAGGACACGATCCTCATTCTGGACCATCGTAGCATGTCTCCGGTCCTCGAACACGATCCTGTTCGATGTCGGTTCCTGTTAGGGAGCCACGTAGGAGAATCCTTTAGCAGACACGCCATACCCCCGCACCGGGAGCATGGGCTGCGGGACGCTCAACCAAACAGTGTGCCGCGTGGTAGACCCGGCTCCAGCTTCTCGCGCAACACCTCTTCCAGATCGCGGAGTTCTTCGACGAGCAGATCCGCCCCATCGGCTTTGCCACGGACCCGGTCGATCACCTCCAGGGCCAAGGGGGCCCAGACTTGACCGATGGCCACTTGCTGCGTCCGCAGCGTCGAGAGGGCATCGTAGAGATCTCCGTCCAGTTCCAGGACGACCGCCCGGATCACGGCGACCCGCATGGTGGAGTTGGGTTGATCGGCCATCTGATCGGCTAAGGCCCGAAGGCGCTCGCGATCCCCTCGGCGTTGCAAGATTCGGACGAGTTGCACGTAGGCACGCTCGTGCCAGACCCCATGGGCTCGGTCGGGATGATGGCCGATCACAGCCAACCAAGCCGCCGACTGGTCGACCGTCTCGGGTAACCGTTGCGCGAAGCGATATTGCTCCTGAGCGATCGGCTGTTTGGGAACGCCCTCCCAGGAGGCGATCCATAGCCCGGGCGGTTCCGAGACGATCGTCGCGCCTCGGCCCGTGATCTCGGGGGCGCGCTGGGTCCACCCCCAACCTGCTCCGATCACCAAGGCCGAGCAAACCATCAACACCCCAAGCCGGGTGAGCCGTTGTCCGGTGAGTCCCCCGTCCTCATCACTGAAACTTTTGGGAATCGACAGGAACGACGAATGGCCTGGGGTATCGGCCAGCTCGTCGGTAGTGATCGACGTCTGGTCGACCTCCGTGGAACGCGTCGGGGACGCAGAGGACTCACTTGATCGCAGACGCTGGCGGACACGGACGACATCCTCCAGCGCATCGCCGGCCGTCGCATAGCGTTGCTCAGGCACCTTAGCCATAAGCCGATCGACGATCGCGGCCAAATCCTCCGGGACCTCGGGACGCCGCTCGCGGATCGGTTGCGGTAGTTCCTGCAGATGCTTCAAGGCCAAGGCGAGGGCCTTGTCCCCCTGAAACGGCGGGCTTCCCGTGAGCAGGTGGTAGAACGTCACTCCCAGGGAATAGAGGTCGCTGCGATGATCCAGGGGGCGTCCTTTAATCTGTTCGGGGCTCATATACATCGGCGTCCCGAGCGTGACCCCCTCTTGGGTCAACCGTGGTGAGGTCGGGACGTCGGTGATCAAGCAAAGGCCAAAGTCGGCAACTTTGACTTGTCCCTGACGTGTCAGCAACAGGTTTTCCGGTTTGATGTCCCGGTGGACGATCCCTTTTTGTCCGGCGAGGTGGACCGCCTGAAGCGACTGGATCATGACCTTCAGCGCCACGGGGATCGACACGGCGCCCCGCTTCTCCAGCAGTTCGCCCAGATTCGATCCGTCGATATACTCCATCACGATGAAGGTCAGATCGTCGATCTGAACGAGGTCATAAACGGTCACGATGTTGGGGTGATTCAACTGGCCAGCAGTCATCGCCTCGGTCTTGAGGCGCTGCAAGGCCGCGGGACTGGAGGCCTGATTCGGGTGAATCACCTTGAGCGCGACCGAGCGGTTCAGCCGGATCTGCTGGGCCAAATAGACCTCACCCATCCCGCCACGACCGAGCAAACGGATCACGCGATAATCCTGCAAAGTCGTCCCCGACAGGTCGGGCATCGCGGTCGCCTCGGTCGTCTGAGGGCGATCCCCGACGCCGTGCGATGGGTGTCGCGCATCCGACTGGGTCTGCTCGCCGTCCCCCGAACTCATGACAACACTCCTGCCTCGCGGTCGAGCCTCGGGTCGTTCGTCGACCACACCATCGATGTCATGGAGGAACGAGGAGACTCCGCTGAACGTCGCCAGACTGCGCGTTTCATCGTGTCACCCCGAGGGTCATTGGACAATCGATGGGATGGTTCTTGCTTGCGGGAACGTCCCGAAGTGACCGGCGAATCAGGGACCGGCCACTCGAAGAAAATCTGTCCGCCAACGTCAGGTCAATGGTCTGGTGCGGTAGAATCCAAAGCGTCGACTGGTGCGCCCGAGCCCCGTGACAACGTGAGCGAGTTCGCTGAGAGGATCGTCTGATGTCCAAGAGCCGATCGGTCAACACCCCTTGGTTGTTCGCGGGACTCACCGTGTTCTTGCTCGGCATGACACAAGAAGCCTGGTCGCAACAACGACGTGATGGGGCTCTGGATCGCGGGGTCATCGATGAGACCTCCGTGCGAAACTCCGGTGCGCCGCGACTGACCCTGCCATCCGAGGGGTTCTGGGCCCGAGTCCTGACGACCTCCACCGATTGGATCGTGATCCAGAACGACGAGGGGCAGCAGTTCCCAATCGACCCGACACGGATCGAACTGTTCGTGATCCGTCAACCGATCGCTCCGAACCAGATCTCCCCCTCGGCCCTGGCCGAGATCGCCGGACTGGACGTCGGCACGAGCATCGTGAGGACCCAGCACATCGACGTCTACGAAGGGTCGATGCGCGGCTTGGTCAGACCCAGCTACACAACGACCGTCGGTGATCTCCGGGATGTCGATTCGTTCAACTTGAACGGCTATCATTTCATGAGCTTCCCTAGCCTGGCGGTCTACTCCGGCGCCTTCCGCGTCCCGCGCCAGGTTTATCTCGTCGGCCCGGTCCAATCGTCCGATCCCCAGGGGATGCGGATCGAGATCCCGGGCAACAACGCGATCATCGTCCCCTTCGACACGGTCCAGTCAATCACCCGGATCGAGCCTGGCAGTTCCCAACGAATCCAACGTGGTGACCTGGCCTTCGTGATCCCAACCGACGCTGACTCGAAGTCGCTCCGGCTCACACAACTAGTCGTCTACCGGACCTCGGGACCCCTCCGTGGTGGTGATCGGGTCCCCGTCGAAAATCGCCCCGAACCGGAGCGTCCTCGGAACAACGATCGCTGATCTGGTCGGGGCCGTTCCTTCGACTCGCCGGCTTCGAAGGGACTGAGTTCACTCTTCCTCAGTGAAGAGTTCCTCGGTCTCCTCGGGAATCCGATAGATGGGCAGGTAGCGGTAGTACACCTCGAGGGTCAACGTCGAGAGCGTTGTGACATAGAGCCGGCCGGCGACACGGCCCCAGCGGTCGGTCTCTCCGGAAGGGTCCGCAACCGACCAACTCCCCCGAGCACAACCCTGCTGCTCCTGGGTCCTGACCAAGTGATCTCGGATCTTGGGATTCCACGCGTCCCATCGTTGGTCGCGCATGTTGTGAAGCAACTGGGTCGCGTAGTACCAATAGTAAATATCTTTCTCGGCATGCAGGTTGGTCTTGAGCAAATCCTTGGAGATTCTCCCCACCCCTTTGTTCAACCGACGATCGGTCCGTCGCCAGCCCAGGAGTTGTCGGGCCAACAGCGCCTCGGCGGTCATGACGGCAGTCGCCTCACGGCCCGGCAGGTAGGCATAGGTGATCTTGAACCGATCGGTAGCCGCTTCGTCGAGGTAATGAGTGCAGCCTCGCAGGACGTTCTTGGGGACGGGGATGTCGGCCAAATGCGCGCTGCGGAGGGCCATGATCTGCCAGCCGAAGACCGACGTGTCGCCGGGTGAGCCGGGAGTGTATCGCCAACCACCGTCGTCGGTGTTCTGGGCCTGCGCGATGAACCGGATCGCCCGTTCGCCGGCCGGCCGAAAACGCTCTGACTGGGACATCCCCGAGGCCTCGCAGATGGCCATGGTGCCGATCGCATGCGAATACATCATCGTGTTATCGAACATCCCACGGCCCGACGCGTAGCGGAACCGTCCATCCTCGCCCTGAACTCGGACCAACCAGGAGAGGCCGGCCTCGAGGCTCTTCTGATAGGGGCCCGGCTGATCCGGCTTGTGCCCCGCGCCCAAGAAACAGAGCAGCGATAAGCCCGTCGCCGCCACGTCGTTCGCCAGGCGGCTCGGCCTGACCGAGCACGACCGGTCCACACAGCGGTCCTGGTAGGACAAACGCCAACGACCATCGGCCTCTTGGTGACGCGCCAACCAGTCCAGGGCGGCGGCCACGGCCTCCTCCGATTCCTCAGTCCCCCCCTCGCGGAGCGTCAAGGCGCGACGCGCCCCGGCCTCTCGCGAGGCGAACGGCAAAGTCGTCGAAGGGGACGAGACCTCGACACCGTTGGTCGAATCGGAGAACTGGGGACCCAAGGCGTCCCAGTCCATGGGGGGCGGCTCGGCCACGTCTTGCTCGATCGTGACGCTCGGCTCGACTTCCACCACCGCAACCTCTTCGGTAGGCGTCTGCTCGATGGCCTCGACCTCGGTCGGCATCGAGTCCAGCGTGTCCCACGCCTCATCCATCGCCTCCGTCTCGACCAAGGGCTCGAACCGCCCTTGAATCGGTCCGCGTGTCCCACCCGGTTGGGTTGACAGCAGAAGCGCCAGGATGAGCAGGACCACCAGGTGTGCCATCGCGCTGGCCACAGCCACCGGGACATGTCGGACCCAGTCGGGCAAGTCGCGATCGAGCCTCAGCAAGGCACGACGCGTCTGCGCGACGATCCAACGTTTCGTCCGGCTCCCCGTTCGCCGTGCCATGGTGCTCGCTCCTCGACTCGCTCGTAGATCGCAGCCTCGGGGCGCCGTCCCCACGCTCGCCAATCATCCATTGGTTCAGGGAAAGACGTTCGGCGCGGGCGGACTATTGGTCTCGATTTCGATTGCCATGCCTCGAGTCAAGCGATTCCGGGAGTCTGAGGGGGTCTGGAATCGGGAGTATGGGGTTGTCGATCCACCAAACTCTCCGGATCCAGGACGTCCCAGGTTCCCCCTTCGAGGCCGCTCAACTGATTGTCGAGGCGATCGCGATCCCCGACCACGACGACGTGAAGCCGATCCGGGTCAATGACCCGACGCGCCGTCGAGGCTACCTGATCGACGGACAGCTCCGACCAGGCGATCCGCTGTCGACGATCGGTTTCGCGGTCCAGCCCCAGGGAGAAGAGCGTCGCGAACCGGTCGGCTTGGCCTCGACGGGTCGCATAGCGTCGGACTTGGGCCTCCAGAACCGCCTGGCGGGCCCGTTCCAGTTCGACCAGTGTAGGCGGTTGGTCGGTCACGAGGGCGCCGACGATCCGTTGGATTTCGCGAAGTGCCTCGACCAAGCGATCCGGATCCAGCGAGGCAGAGATAGCGAACGGGCCGGGGCGTCGCCTCGGATCCAGGGAGCACCCGATCCCGTAAGTCAGGCCCAACTCCTCACGGACCCTCTGGTTGAGCCTCGAGGTGAACTGGCCCCCCAAGATCAGGCTAGCCAAGGTCAACGCCTCCCAGTCGGAGTCGGTCCGGGCCAGGCCGACATGCCCCATCAAGACAACTGCCTGCTCGGCCCCGGGCCGGTTCACGAGCACCCGTCGGGGCTGATCGTCACGATCACGGATGGGCGTTTCGATCGTCATGCTCGTTGAGGAAGCTCCGATGCCCCCCTTTGCATCGCGGCGATCGAGCACGGCTCTGAGGCGGTCCAGCATCTCCTCGGGTTCGTTGGGACCGACCAGGATCCAACCGCCCGCGGCGGCTCGTCGATGGTCCCGATGGAAATCTCGGATCTTGTCTCCGGTCAGCTCGCGGAGGGTCGTTGAGGAGCCCCGGAGCGGCATGCTGTAAGGATCCGCGGAGTCATAGAGGCAACCCAGAAGCGCTCGCTGGGCGAGGCTCTCCGAGCGGATCCGCTCGGCCTGGAGACTCGTCAGTCGGCGGTCGCGGAGCCGTTCGAACTCCGAAGCCTCGAAGGCGGGCTGGTCCCAGACCTCCACGATCATCTCCAAGCCCTCGACCAGATGCTCGTCCAGGCACGAGATGCCCACGGAGAGCCCATGCCAGTCGGCCGAGCTGGCCAGGCGAAGTCCCAAGGTTTCAGCATCGAGGGCGAGTTGCTCGGCCGAGCGACGCATCGTCCCTTCGCGGAGCAGGTCGGCCGTCAACAGCGATCGACCGGCCATCGCGATCGGATCGTCGGGTCCGCCGTTTCGGCTGACGTAGGTCGCGACACAGAGCGGCATCTGTGTCTCTTGAAGAATCCAGACGGTCGAGCCGTCGTCCAGGACCACCTCGTGCGGGATCGGCAACGCGTCGCGGCGGGTCGACCGGCGGACGGTCGGAGTCGCGGTGGGCTCGACCTGGGTCGACGGGGTCGCCGTCGCGGGCCGTTGAGGTCGCACTCGAAGGTCCAATCGCGGTCGATCGACGAGGTAGCGCTCGGCAACCCCCATCACCTCCTCGGCGGTCACCGACCAATACTTCCGCTGCTCTTCGAGGATCGCCCCGGGATCCCCACGCATCACCTGGTAGCCACACAGGCGATCGGCGAGCCCACCGAAGCCGCCGAGGACTTCCAAGGCGAACAGCTCGGCGGTCAGGAAGAGGTTGCGGACCCGCTCGAGTTCCTCGGCGCTGGGTCCTCGATGCTGGAGATCGCGAATCTCGTCCTCCAGAATCTCGACGATCCGCCTGACGTCGCGATCCGGTCGGACGGTGACGGCGATCGCGATGTGGCCGGCCAGTTCGCGGGCCGGATGACTGACGGCCACGTCGAGGGCCAGTTCCTCGTCACGGACCAAGCGTCGATAGAGCCGGCTCCCACGCCCACGACCCAGCAGGTCGACCAGGACATCCAGGGCGGCCTCGTCCGAATGGAATCGGGACACGCTCGGCCAGAGCAGATAGCAACGCTCCAGCTCGACGCGATCGAAGAGTTCCAGCGATCGCGTCTGCTCCAAGCCATCCCAGCGGGGACGCCGACGGACCGCAGCGCCACCCCCACGGAGGGCACCGAAGGCTTCCTCGATCCAGGATCGAACCGAATCGACCTCGATGTCACCCATCACACAGAGACAAGCGTTGGCCGGGACGTAGTACTTCTCGTGGAAGGCGGCCACTTGGGCCAGCGACGCCGAGGCCACATCCTCCATACGCCCGATCGGCAGCCAGTGGTAGGGATGCTCCGGAGGAAAGAGGGCCTCGGCCAGCATCGACCCGACCCGACCATAGGGGCGGTCGACATAGTTCTGCCGATACTCGTTCTGGACGACGTCCTGCTGGATCTTCAAGGCCTCCTCGGTGAGGTTCGGGATCAAGAACCCCATCCGATCGGCCTCCATCCTCAAGGCCAGGCGGAGATGTTCAGCCGGCAGTTCCACCACATAATTGGTCCGGTCCGTGGAGGTCGAGCCGTTGATCCGCGCCCCATACGGCTGAAGGGTCCGGAAAAATCCGTCGGGGAACTGACGCGACCCCTCGAACATCAGGTGCTCGAACAGATGCGCGAAGCCACGCTGCCCGGCCAGCTCCTGCTGAGACCCAACGTGATACCAGAGGCTCACGCTGGCCGTTTCGGCCTGCCGTCGTGGCCCCAGGAGCACGCTCAGCCCATTGGCCAGCCGAAACCGCTCCAGCGGCTCCAGCCACGGGACAGAATCCAACATTCCACATCCAGTCCATGTTTGGGTGTCGCGCAGCCTGTCACGAACGCTCCGGCGACTTTGTACTATAACCATCGATGTCTGTGACTCGGTCCCACCCCGAGGTTCACAGTGTCGCCCGCCGACCCGATGGGCCTCGACGTCCCGACGGGATGTTGCCGGTTCGGTCCGCCCCGTGGATCCGAGTTGGTCCTCCGAGAGGTCGAACCCCCACCCAACGCCAACGGATGGCAAAGCTCACATTTCCAACGACGCGGCCCCGGTGTAGGCTAAAGCAGGCAGGATTGCGACGATGCTCATGCAAACCCTTTCCGTGACGCGAAGGCATAGTCCGGCCGTGAACTGGGATAGGCTCAACAACGCGGCCGAGACCGACACCGGGATCCGCCGCAGCAACAATCAGGACAGCTACGCGGTGGTTCGCGCCGCGACTCAAGAGAAGTGGGAACGCTTCGGGCATCTGCTCATGGTCGCCGACGGCATGGGAGCCCACGCCGTCGGCGAGCTGGCCAGCAAGATGGCCTGCGACAACATCCCGCATATCTACATCAAAGCCAAACAGACCGATCCGCGCGAGGCGATCCGGCAAGCCTACCGGAACGTCAACAAGCAGATTCACGAGCGGGCTGAGGCCAACCGCGATTTCCACGGGATGGGCACGACCTGCTCGACGTTGATCCTCCTGCCCGAGGGCGCTCTGATCGCCCATGTTGGCGACTCGCGAGTCTACCGGATCCGCGACAACCAGATCGACCAGGTCTCCAACGATCACAGCCTGCTCTGGGAGCTGGTGCAGCGCAATCATCTGACGCTCGAGCAGGCCCAGAACGTGGTGCCCGACAACGTCATCACCCGGAGCCTCGGGCCCGAGCCGACCGTCGAGGTCGATCTGGAGGGGCCCTTCGAGGTCCAGGACGACGACATCTTCGTGATCTGCTCGGACGGCCTCTCCGGGCCGGTCTCAGACATGGAGATCGGCCTGTTTGCCAGCCGTTTCGCTCCCCGCGATGCGGCCCGGTACTTGGTCCATCTGGCCAACCTCCGCGGCGGTAACGACAACATCACCGTCATCGTCGCGCGGATCGGCGATGGGTCCGAGGTCGACCTCGGCTCCTCCGGGCAAGGGAGCCCTGGCACCCGGGGGCGGGCTAACGGACGCAAGCCGAAGTCCGCGTCGACCAAGAAACCGCTGGGCCGCTTCCTGACCGCTATCGGCTTGCAGAGCCCACGGATGGAACAGGTCGATGCCAACCTCTATCGATCGGCGACCTGCACGCTGACCCCTGAGATCGTCGATCCGTTGTTCAACCTGGCCAAACAGGCTCAGGAACGTGGCGTCAGCGAATCCTGGCCCTTGGACTGGGCCAAACTCGCCCAACAGCGCCTCAAGGTCGAGTCGGCCCGCGCCGAGAACCGGCTGGAGGAGACGTTCCGGGAACTGGGCGAACTGACCTATCGGCTCGGATATGCCTGGCGACGATCCCAGAAGAAATCCTGGTAGGGAGGGTCTCGGGCCCTCCCTGTTTGGCATAGCTCCCTCTAGCGGAAAATCCGAAGATCCTTCCGCGATTGCCGGAGTAAAGGGATCACGGGGGATCATACCCGCCGGGATTCCAGGGATGGCATCGCAACACGCGACCAATCCCCTTGTAAACACCCACGAACAGCCCATATTTGCGGACGGCCTCGACCATGTAGTTGCTGCAACTGGGCTGGAATCGACAAACGTTGCCCAGAAGCGGGCTGAGCGTCCACTGATATAGGCGGATCACGCCGATCAGCCCGGCCTCGGCACATCGGCCGAGCCACCCTAGGAGCCGTCGAGCCGTCGTCAAGAACATGGGGTGGAGCCCTCCACAGGCCTGGTCGGTGCAGTCGGTTCCGCCTTCGATGCTGAACGCTGCCGATCCCGATCCAATCGCCTCTGGACAGCACGGGCCAGCTTGACGAGCGATTCACGGACCTGGTCGTAGCCGAGTTCGGGACCCCGCGCGATGACGATGAGGTCGAGCCCGCGCGGTAGATCCATCTTGCTCCGGCGAAACGCCTCGCGGATGAGCCGCTTGACCCGATTCCGGCGCACCGCTGATCCCACCTTCCGCTTGGAGATCGAGAGGCCCAGCCTCGAGTAGTCCCGTTGGTTCTCCAGGCCGTAGACGACCAGATGAGCATCGCCGGCCGAGCGCTTGCGTCGGAAGACCTGCTGGAACTGACGCGCGTCCTTGAGGCGTTCGTGGGGCCGAAACCGGGCGCCGGGAGGCTTCATCAAGATCTCGCCTGGTTCGCGACGTCGATGCGGACGTGGGCCCGATGCCCGCCTGGTCGGTGCCCATCAACGCAACGACCATGATCCGACACCGAGAGGACCACTCGACACGATGACGGGTTCACCAGAGGCCCGCACGTGGCTGGAACTTGGTGTGCGACGCATAGCGCTCGATCATGTCTCGAACCCAGGAATCGGGTTCCCCGCTGGGCACGGTGATCCGGAGCACGGCGATCAGGTCGCCGACTGAATGCTCGCCATGGGCCGGGATCCCGAACCCCTTGAGCCGGAGCTTGCGCCCCGACGAACTGCCTGACGGGATCGTCACCGCCTTGACCCCATCCATCGTGGGGACCTCGACCCGCGCCCCCAAAATCGCCTCGCTGACAGTGATCGGCAAGTCCACCTCCAGGTTGCGGTCGACCATCCGGAAAAAGGGATGCGGCTCCACTTGGACCTGGATCGTCAGGGCCCCCGGCGGGCCACCCCGCACACCGGGCTCGCCCTGGCCCTTGAGCCGGAGCTTGTGCCCCGAGGCGGTTCCGGGCGGGATCGTGATGTCGAGCGTCTTCTGGCTGCCGTCGACCCGCTTCACGGTGACTGAGGCGGTACCTCCACGGGCCGCCGTCAGGAACGGGATGGTCAGCTCGCTGACCAGATCGCGGCCCCCCCGGCTCCGCTCGGGTCCACGACGGCCCGCATTGCGGCCGAGCAGATCATCGAAGAGCCCGGAGAAGACGTTGGATTGGGTCGAAGAGCCGTCTTCGGGTCGGAACTGGTGGACGAATTGTGAGAAATCGGCTTGGCTGAACGATGGGCCGGCCCCTGGACCGAACGGGGAGCCGCCGCTCCACGAGGCGCCGTTGGTGGCGCGATACGCCGCATGGCCGAACCGGTCATAGGCCGAGCGCTTCTCCGAGTCGCCCAAGACCTCGTAGGCGTCCTGGACCTCCCGAAACCGCTGCACGGACTGGGGGTCGTCCGGATTGCGGTCGGGATGGTACTGCCGGGCCAGTTGGCGATAGGCCTTCTTGATCTCGTCCTCTGAGGCGGACTTGGAGACTCCCAGCACCTCGTAATAATTGCGATCGGCCATGTGTTGGTGTGGCCTCCACAACCAGACTCGTCTGAAACCGCGTATAATGCTCCATCTGACAGTCTAGCCCCGGGCCACCGGGCTTCAAGTCCGCTGGCTCGTTGAGGCGTGGCTTCGGCCGTGATGACCCCGGAGGTCCACGGCCGTCAGGACGCTTCGGACAACGGCAAGGGCCCGAGGACCGCGACAACGCATGACCGATCGCCCCGATCTGAGACGGTCACGGCCCGTCCTGGCGATCCTCGAGCGCCTGGGTGTGCTCGCTCGGCAACTCCGACCACGGCTGAGGACTTCGGATCTGGTCCTGATCGAGGTGCGGTCCGAGGCCGATCTCACGGACCGATGGCCCGGTGTCGGACGCCCGCTGCTGCTCGTCGATGCCGGGACCGATCCGGCCTCGGCCGGTCGGACGATCGCCCAGGTCGCTCGACGATTCCCCGAGACCTGGATCTTGGCCCTGACCTCCGAGGAACCCGAGGACATGGCTCGACTCCTGATGGTTGGTGCGACGCGGGTCCTGCCCATCTCGACGCCCCCGCCGCGCCTGGCCGATTCCTTGACTCGATGGGCCAAGCAGGCCGGCACGCTGCGCGATCAACGGGGCTGGCATCGACCGATCACTCCGATCCAGCGCCCTTGGTGGCGTGACCTCAACGCGATCGAGACCACCGCCCTGATCCGATGCATCGCCGACGAACTGGGAGATCGGCCCGATCGGACCGCCGACCGCGTCGTCGATGGCCTTTGAATGGACCGGCAGCGCCCCATCAACGATTCGAGACCGGGACGCCTACAACAAGGCCACGGTCCAACCTCCCGAAGTCCTTTTCAGAAGGAGTCCCCACATGGCATCGGCCCCGGCACCGACCGAACAGGACGTCCTGGACGCGCTGCAGGGCGTCAAGGACCCAGATATCCAACGCGATCTGGTCGAGTTGGGCATGATCAAGGACATCCGGGTCGCGGACGACTCGATCGCCCTGACGGTCAATCTGACCACGCCGGCCTGTCCGCGCAAGGCCGAGATCGAGCAGAACGTCCGGACCGCCTTGGAGCAACGCCTGGGGCAGGAGCGGTCCTACCAGATCACGATGGGGGCCGAGGTCCGAGGCCGCGCGCCGGTCGCCGAGCGGAACGACCTGCCCGGGGTCAAGAACGTGATCGCCGTCGGGTCGGGCAAAGGTGGAGTCGGCAAATCCTCGGTGGCCGCCTCGATCGCCTACGGACTCCAGAGCTTCGGCACGTCCGTCGGCCTGATGGATGCCGATGTCTACGGTCCTTCAATTCCTCACCTGGTCGGCGCATCGGACCGCCCGACCTTGGCCGAGGACCGGATCCAGCCGGTCGTTCAGGACGGCCTCAAGCTGATCTCAACGGCCTTCCTCATGGAGCCCGAGCAGGCCATGGTGATGCGTGGTCCGCGCCTGCACGGGATCGTCCTTCAGTTCCTCCACAAGGTTGACTGGGGCGAATTGGACTACCTGATTATCGACCTGCCGCCGGGCACCGGCGACGTCCCACTGAGCCTGGGCCAAGCCCTGCCCTTGACCGGCGCGGTCATCGTTTGCACACCGCAACAGGTCGCCCTGCTCGACGCGGTCCGCGCCACCACCATGTTCCGTCAGCTCAAGGTCCCGCTGCTCGGCATGGTTGAAAACATGAGCGACTACGAAGGCCCCGACGGGACCGTTGTCCGGATGTTCGGCAAGGGCGGCGCCCGGACCAAGGCCGAAGAACTGGGCATCCCCTACCTGGGCGAGATCCCGCTGGTCGGCCAGTTCCGCGAGTGGGGCGATCTCGGGCAGATCGGTCGCGCGATCGAGGAATCCTCGCCGATGAGCCCGTACCTGCTGAACGTGGTCAAGCAATTGGCCGCCCAGGTCAGCATCCAGAACATCAAGACCCAGAAGGTCCCCGGCTTCGAGATCCTCAACTGATCGTTGTGGGAGCCATCGAGCCTCGACATCGCCTCGATCCAGATGGTGCCTCCCCTCTTGAGAACAACTCCCCCTTCGATCGATCGGATATTAAGAATTGATCATCAAGCACTAAGGTCGGCTGCCCATTGGAGGCAGTTGACCTCATGCTTAATACACAGACACAGAAAAATACACGCCGACACGAATCATGTAGATACACCATAACAAATATCGATTGTGGCCGCAGCGAGCAGCCCCGAAGACATCTCTGCGAGAGCGAGAACACGACCACCAATCAGACTGCTCAGCCACTACGATCGCACCTTCACCTTTTGTATTGCCAGATACAAGACGTTGAGGTCACCTTCAAGACCTGGGAAGAAGATTCCGCGAACGGTCAGGCCGATCTCTCAACCGGTACTACCCGGCACCCCTTCGGCTTTCCGGCCACGAGTTTCCGGCCGTTTTTACTCGTCGATGACGGGTCGCTGCCGA